>JAKEET010000040.1 GCA_022616435.1 Gemmataceae bacterium | reverse complement strand
GACGCTGGGGAAACTTCAACGGTCGCGAAGAGGGCGAAGACCGATGTCGGTTTCCCCCGTTTCAACGGTTTTCCTCAACTAATGTCAACAGGCCCTAGCATGTTGCGACGCACCGTGCGGTGACGCGACCTGCTGCGACCCAGCGTGTTGAGGTTCAGCGTGCTCGCCGCGCAGGTCGCGAAACACCTTGTTGACGACGTCCATCAGGGTGCGATCGCCGATCCAGGCGCTGGCCGGCGTGAGCAAGCCGAGCATGACGCCCGCCACGGTGGGATGGACGCCGGACTTCAGGAACGCCAGCCAGATGCAGATGCCCAGGATCACGTAGATGGGCACGCGGCGGACGCCGATGAGGTTGAAGAAGTAGGCCGCGGCGAAGCCGAGCGCGGCCAGGCCCAGGGCGAAGAACGACAGGTTGCTGGTGTAGAAGACGGCGATGACCAGCACGGCGCCGATGTCGTCGACGATGGCCAGCGACAGGAGCAGGATCTTCAGCCCCGGCGGCACTCGCGAGCCCAGCAGCGCCAGGAAGCCGACGACGAAGGCGATGTCGGTGGCCATGGGAATGCCCCAGCCGGACTCGCCCGGCCGGCCGCCCTGGAACAGCAAGTACATGGCGGCCGGCGCCACCATGCCGCCCAGGGCAGCCACGGCCGGCAGCGCCGCCTTGCGCGGATCGCGCAGCTCGCCCGCGACCAGCTCGCGCTTGATCTCCAGGCCCACCACGAAAAAGAAGATCGTCATCAGGCCGTCGTTGATCACGTGGGCCAGCGTTTCCCGCAGCTCGAACGTGCCGACCGAGATGGCGACCGGCGTCTTCCAGATCGCGGCGAACGTCTCGGCCCACGGCGAGTTCATCATCACGAGCGCGATCACCGTGCAGGCGAGCAGCACCAGGCCGCTGGACGCCTCGACCTCCAGGAAACGGACCAAGGGCCGGAGCCAGCGCTCGATCAACGGGCGGGGCGGCTCCTCGGCGGGCGCGGACGGCGACGCGGGGGGAGTATGCGATTCGTGGAGGTTCATGGAGGGTTATTGTAAGGGGGAATGACGCGGCTACACCGAATGCCGCTGCAACGGCGCCGCCCCGGCCCCATGCGGGACCACGGCCGCGTCCGAACTCGACCGCCGCGCCATCCAGATCAAGAACGCCGGCACCAGCACCGGCCGCACCACCATGGTGTCCAGCAGCACGCCGACCGCCAGGGCGAAGCCGAGCTGCTTCAATTCGAGCAGCGAGCCGGCCAGGAGCGCCGCGAACGTGCCCGCCATGATGACCCCGCAACTGGAGATGATGCCGCCCGTCTTGATCAGGGCGGCGGTCACGCCGTGGATCGGGCCGTGCCGCACGCGTTCCTCCTTGACGCGCGTCATCAGGAAGATGTTGTAATCCTCGCCGACGGCCACCAGGATCGTGCCCAGCAGGATCGGCACCTTCCAATCCAGGCCGGCAAAGCCGGCCGGATCGAGCGCCCAGAAGACCACGATCGTCATGCCCAGGGTCACCAGGTAGCTGAACAGGACGCTGACGATCAAGTACAACGACACCACCACGTCGCGCAGCACGGCGATGAGGATGAGGAGCACGACCAGCGGCACCAGGATTTCCATGCGGCGCAGGTCGCGGGTGGTGACGTTCTGCAGATCGCGCAGGCCCGCGGTCGGGCCGAGGACGTGGACTTCGGCGCCGGCCAGCGCCGGCGGCAGTTCGGCCCGCAACGCTTCCTCCAGCCGGCCCAGGTGCTGGAGGGCCCGGCCCGACAGCGGATCGACCGTCAGCACGATGTCGAGGCGGGTGACCCGGCCGTCGAGGTCGCCGCCGTCGCTGACGTAATGGTCCACGGCGCGCTCGCGCAGCTCCGTCTGTGTCGAGGGGTTGAGCTTCGCCAGCTCCGCCTCCGACTCCTTGGCCGCCGCCGTGATCCCGGCCGGCGTGGCGATGCTGCGGATGTCGGCGATCTTCAAGTCTTCAGCCCCCTTCTTCAGCCGTTCGACGAACTGGCCCAGCGTCTCGCGTCCTTCCGCGCTGCGGAACTCGACCTTCGGCTGATGCAGCAGCACGATGACCGGCCCGGTCATGCCGGGGGTGAAATGCTCCTTGATGGCGGTCGTGCCCTGGACGCTGCGCGCGGAGGCGGGCAGGTTGCCGCCCAGACCGTAGTCCCAGCGGGTGTACTGCCAGACGGCGATCGCGAAGAAGGGAAGCAGGATCAGGACGCTGGCCAGCCAGATGGCGCCGGGGCGCTTCAGCAGGGCCTGCCCCACGAAATGCCAGGTGAGCGACACGGTGTCGCGGCGCCACAGCTTGCCGAGCGGTCCGTCCGCGGACGCGTGCGGATCCTGGACCGGGTGCGTCGGGAAGCGCCGGGGCCAGAAGGCGGCGCGGCCCACCAGACGCAGGAGGGCCGCGCTGAAGGTCAGCGTGCACAGCAGCACGATGATCAGGGCGAAGGGAATGCCGAGCCCCGCCTGCCGGTAGCGGTCGAAGTCGCTGAAGAACATCATGCCGATGCCGGCGATGACCGTGGCGGCGCTGGCGGTCAAGGCGTCGCCGACCTTGCCGATGGCGTTGGCCACGCCATGCTTGGCGACCTCCCCGTGGTCCAGCTCTTCACGATAGCGCGCCGTCAGGAACAAGCAGTAGTCGACCCCGGCCCCGTAGGCCAGGACCGTGATGTAGATCTTCAGCCCTTCCGAAATGGTCAGCAGCCCGCTGCCGGCCAGGAGCGACAGCACGCTGACCGCGATCTGCACGGCGATGAACACCGTGGCCAGCGGGATGATGGCGACCAGCGGCGCCCGATAAATCACGAACAGCAGGCCGATGACCAGGAACACCGTCCAGATTTCGATGTCGGCGGCGCTCTGTCGCTCCGCCAGCACGACATCGCGGTTGGCGTAGGCGCTGCCGGTCAGGCTGACTTCCAGTCCCTGGGGCACCTTGCCGTCGCGGCGCAGCTTGGCAACGATCCCCTCGATCGCCTCGATCGTCGGCCAGCTGTCGTGGTTCTGGAATTGCGTCTTCAGCTCGACGACCACCACGGTCGCCTGCTTGTCCCGGCTGACGAACAGCGGACCGGCGCCCTTCTTGTTCAGGCTCTGGATGCTGTCGATGACTGCCGCCGGCGGCGGCGTCGAGCGCTCGCCGCCGTTCGCGGTTGGCGCCCGCTGCTCGGTGAAGAGCAGGTCGTCGAGGGCCGGCTCGAGCTCGAGCGCGATGAAATCCTTGTCCTCCTGGCGCAGCGGCTCACCCTGGCGGCGCAGCACCACGACGATCGTGCTCCCCAGACGATGGTGTGGAAACGCCGTGTCATAAAACGCCTGGGCGCGGTTGCTGGGGGTGTCCGGCGGCAAGGACGAGCGCTGGCCGTGATCGGTGACCTGATTCCACGGCGGCGAAGAGAGCGCGAGCACGACGGCCAGGAGGCACCAACTTCCCAGCACGACGGGCCAGCCGCGCGCCACCAGATTCCCGAGCCGTTGAAACATCGAAGTCACCTGAATGCCCGGCGCGTCATCCCGCGCGCCGCGAAGGTCATCAATCCATCATGTCCTTATATTCGCCGAGGGCTTGCTCGTGTACGTCGGGACGCTCGCTGACGGCGCCGTCACGGCGCCATGACGGCGGCATGAACCGCTCCCCGTCAGGCATCGTAGCAACGTTGTCAACAGTGCCGAGCATCGCCAACACCGTCTTCGTGAGGTGCAATCCATGCGCCAGCTCATGCAAAAATTCGCCGCGGTCGGGTTCCTGGTGTTCGTCGGCCTCTGGGTCGGCGGCACCGTCCGCGGCTACGCCTTGCCGTATCCGCAGGCGCCGATCTTTGACTTTTCGTCGATCAGCTTCGACCGGCTGCAGAACGCCCGCGTGCAGGCCGCCAACAACCTCAAGCAAATGGGCCTGGCGACGACGCCGGTGCCCTTGGTCCTGGAAGGCCCCGACGTCGAGCAGATCGAGGTCTACGAGCGCATCGCCTATCTCGGCACGGCCTCGCGCGCCTTCGAGGATGACGAGGCCCAGTTGCGCTCGGCCGTCGCCGGGCACCAGGGCACGATCTTCAATGAGTCCTCCAGCGGCCTCGCCCCGGACCGGCAGTTGACGCTCGACATCGGCGTCCACCCGGAGAAGTTCGACGCGCTGTTGCAGGAGCTGAAGCAGCTCGGCAAGTTCGAGCACATCCACGTCCAGCAGCGCGACCGCACGGCCGACTTCCGCCAGCTCAACGCCAAGCGGCAGGCGCTGAAGAAGTACCTGGAAGCGACCCTGAAGCTGCGCGGCGTCAAGGACGCGAGCATCGACGACACGCTCAAGGTCGAGCAGAGGATCCAGGAGATCGAAAAGGAGCTGCAAGCGGTCGGCGTCCAGCTCGGCGACCTGCTCGGCAAGGAATCGTTCTACCACATCCAGATGTCGCTGCGCGAGTACCAGACCGGCAGCCGCCACGACCGCGAGTACACCATGCCGAAGCGCGTGGCCCACGCGTTCGTGTGGGCGATGGCCTGGTGGTGCGCCGCGGCGATCGCCGCCGGCGTGGCGGTGGGGGCGGCGGTGAGCGTGCGGATTCTGTGGCCGCGCGGCGTGATCCGATGATTCGCGCATGCCACCGTTGGTAGAATAAGCGTGTGCAAACCAAGACACGATGGATGGACGCCTGGAAAGGCCATGACGAGGAGTTGCCTCGTGTTCGACGCGATCACGTCGAGTGCATGACCGATTCGGCACAGTTGACCAAGATGTCAGTCGCCGAGTTCATTTCACCGCTTCGCATCGTCGGCGTGTTGCGCTCCGCGCGCGTTCCGTTGGTTCTGGTGGGTCAATACGGCTTCGATGGCTGGCTCCAGGAAACACGCCAGTGCCAATGCGTCGACATCGTCATTCGACCGCGTTCCGCCTGCACGACGCTGCGTGTGCTGACTGACGCGTTCCCGGCGCTTCGGTGGCAAGGTGTCGAGGCGGACTGTGTCTTCATGCACAAAAAGACGGGCAAAGCCCTGATCTCGATTCAACCGGCTGCGACGCCCCTGGCTCTTTCGGTATTTGAGCATTCCGTGCGGCTCGATCCGTCGCCGCGGCTGAACTTCCTGATTCCCAGGTTGGAAATGGCCTTGGCCCTGAGTTTCGTCGCGATGACAGGCCCGCCGTGGACCGCCCAGAACTATTACTCGGCAGCGCAGTTCCTCCGCATGGTGAAGGTTAATCCAGACGTTGACTGGAAGATCCTGCGATCGATTGGCAACCTCATTAGCCCGAACGAAGGCCGCCGACTGGTCAAGAACGTCCGCGACCTGCATGCTGGCAAGCGGTTCCAACTGTAAAACATCCCCATGCCCTCCCTCGCCGTCACTCTCGGCCGCCTGCATCTCAAGAACCCCATCCTGGTCGCCTCGGGGACCTTCGGCTATGCCCGCGAAATGGCCGGCCTCGTCGATTTCGCCAAGCTCGGCGGCATCATTCCCAAGACGGTGACCCAACAGCCGCGCATCGGCAATCCGCCGCCGCGCACCGTCGAGACGCCGTCGGGCATGCTCAACGCCATCGGCCTCGACAACGACGGCATCGATCATTTCATCGAGCACCACCTGCCCTACCTGGGTACGCTGCCGACCGCGATCATCGCCAACATCGCCGGCAAGACGGCCGATGAGTTTGTCGCGATGGCCGAGAAAATCGGCCGGGCTGCCGGTTTGGCTGCCCTCGAACTGAACCTGTCCTGTCCCAACGTCTCCGGCGGGCTCGACTTCGCCACCGACCCGGAGGTGACGCGCCGCATCGTCGCCGGCGTCCGCGCGGTCTGCCCGCTGCCGCTCGTCGCCAAGCTGACGCCGAACGTCACCAACATCGTGCCCATTGCGCAAGCGGCGGCCGACGCCGGGGCCGACGCCGTGTCGCTCGTCAACACCTTTGTCGGCATGGCGATCGATTGGCGCAAGCGCCGGCCCATCCTCGGCAACGTCACCGGCGGCCTGTCCGGCCCGGCGATCAAGCCGCTCGCCCTGCGGTTGGTCTGGCAAGTCGCCAGGCACGTCCGCATCCCAGTCATCGGCATCGGCGGCATCGCCACCATCGACGACGTGATGGAATTCCTTGTGGCCGGCGCGGCGGCGGTCCAGATCGGCACCGCGAACTTCTACAATCCGAAGGGCGCGATGCTGCTGGCGGACCAGCTCGATGAAATCCTGGAGCAGATCGGGGTGAAGGATGTCGTAGACGTTGTGGGATCGCTGAACGCGTGAAGCGTTGATCGCATGCCGGCTGGTTTGGTACACTGAGCGAAAACGCTTGTGGAGTCCATCATGGCCAGAGCCCTCGACGTCGCGTATTTCCTGATCCAGCTCGCTGACTCAGCGGAAGAACCGGATCACCTTACCCACTTGCGGCTGCACAAACTGCTCTATTACGTGCAAGGATGGTCGCTTGCCCTGCGCGGCCGACCTATGTTCCCGGATGCCATCGAGGCGTGGGCTCACGGACCGGTGGTTCCCAGTGTGTACAAGCACTTCGAAAAATCCAAGCGTTTCGTCAACGGTCAACAGACGCCTTCCCTGAACGATGACGAGCGCGAATTCATTCAGGACGTTTGGGAAACATATAAGGATTACTCTGCTCTGAAACTGCGCGACATGATCCGGCGAGAATCGCCCTGGAAGCAAGCTCGTCACGGCTTTGGCCCCGCCGAGTTCGGTGGCGTGGAAATTTCCAAGGAGGCGTTGCGAGAACATTTCTCCAGGAAGGCCAAAGCCAAAGTATGAGCCGGAAGCGACGCATCGAAGAACGCGAGCGGCTCCCGGAAGTTCTGCCGCCAAAACGAATCCAAACTCCGGTGAGTGTTTCGTTCCGGCATGTCGTTCAGCCGGGCGATGCGTTCTGCTTGAGCACACTCGGTCAGGATGAAGTGCGCGAAGTGGTCGATTGTTTGCGACAGCTCAACACGCTGACGTGGCAACAGATCTTGCAGCAGTCCGGCAAAGGTCCACGCAAGGCGGGCTTGGCCTACACTCTGTACCCCGATCATGCGCTGCGGGGCGTTTCGCGCCCCGCCGTCATCAGTCCCGACATACGCATTGCTGCCGTACGTGCTTCCCAGAAGATTCGTGTCTTCGGCGTTTACATCGAACACGTCTTCCACATTCTCTGGTTCGACCGCAATCACGAAATCGTGCCGGCGTGACTGGGGTTGTCCGCGGTTTTCTAGTCGCGATCCACGCCGCGTGCTGCCATAATGGAGTCGTAATGGAGTCGCCATGCGCAAGCGCATCATCCGTCGCGTTCTGGCGTTGCTGGCCCTCGCCCTCGTCGGGGCGGCGCTGGTCGTTCCCTACTACCGGCAACTCTTGTTCGGGCCGAAGCACCAGGGCGTGCCGCTGTGCGTCTGGCAGGATCAGCTTCGCCGGCAGACGCTCGGCGACAACGATCCCGGCTGGCTCGCCAAGGTGCGCAAGTGGTTCCAGCCAAAAGCCGACAGCCTGGCCAAGATCGAGCTCACCCGCGAGGACCGGATCGCCATCTGGTTCACGTTCCTCGACGATCCCGTCCCCGGCATGCGCGTGCGGGCGGTGCAGGCCCTGTGGGGCTCCCACCACCATCACTGGGGGAGCACGCTATGGGGAGAGAAGTACGTGAGTTTTCTCTACAGGGACACGATTGCTCTGTCCGGGACTCGAACGGTCTACGTCCAAAGTGTGCGCGCTTCGAACATCCGGATTTCCGGGACCATCCTATGGGACGGCACGCAGTCCGTGGTCGGCTTCTCCGCAGGACCCATCGACCCGCCGCCGCCGGTGGCGCCGCATTTGATCCGCATGCTCGACGACCCGAGCGCCGACGTGCGCCAGGCCGCGTTCGGCGCCCTGAATGCCCAAGGAAAAGAGGCGGCGCCGGCGTTTCCCAGGCTGTTCGAGCTGCTCGGACACGACGATCCGACCCGCCGCACCCTGGCGGCGCAAGCCCTCAACGCGACGCATCCCAAGACGCCGCCCTGGCTCGAACGACTGATGGCGATCCTCGACGATCCGCACGCCGACGTGCGCCGAACCGCGGTGGGATGCCTCAACCACTGGAACGACCGCCGCATGGCGGTCGCCGCCGGGCCTCGACTTGTCCACGCGCTGCGCGATCCCGATCCCACGATCCGCATGCAGGCGGCCACGACGCTCGGCACGCTCGACGTCTACCGGGCAGAGGCGACCAAGGCCCTGCGGACTGCTCTGCGGCATCCGGAGAGTTCGGTGCGCGTCCGGGCCCTCGGCAACCTGTTTGCGTCGGCCGGTGCCGCCCTGTATCCCGACCTGGTCCAGTGCGCCCGCTTCGATCCGGTCCACGATGTCCGCACGACCGCGGTCGGCGCCCTCTACCATGGCGGCGCGCAGGCGGTCCCGGTGCTGGTGTCGTTCTTGCGGCACTCGAACGGCGAAATGCGCAACGCGGCCGTTCAGGGGTTGCGCAACCTTGGTCCGAAAGCGCGGTTAGCGGTCCCGCACCTGCTGGCTGATCTCGAGCGCTTCGCCGCCAACGGCGTTCAACCCCTGGCCGACATCGGCGACCCCGACGCGGTCCCCAAGCTCATCGAGCTGCTCGAGCATCGCGAGCTGCGCGGCCCGGCGGTGGCGGCGCTGCATGCCCTTGGCGTCCATGCCAGGGCGAGCATCCCCAAACTTCGGCAAGTGCTCGACGAACAACCCGATCTGCGGCAACAGGCGTTTCAAGCCTTGCTCGCCATCGGCGGGGATGACGAGCAAGTCTTCAAGGCCCTGGAAAAACGGGTGCTGACGGACATCGCGGCGAAGCGCGACGACCTGGTCTGGTCCCTTTGCCAGCTCGGCGCCAGGGCACGCGCCCTGGTCCCCGCGCTCATCCAGCGGCTGGAAGCGCGCGACTCGGCATCGTCCGACCAGGCGCAGGTGCAAATGCTGGGCGCGATCGGTCCCGCCGCGCGCTCGGCCGTGCCGGCGCTCTTGCGCCTGGCGAACAGCCGCAACGAGGACACGCGCTCGGCCGTCATCGCTGCGCTGGGCAACATCGCCGCCGAAGCGGACCTGGCGGTTCCCTGGCTGATCGCGCAGCTCGAACACGATCAGCACGTGGTCGCCGCCGCGCACGCCCTGGCCCAGTTCGGCCCGCGGGCCCGCCCGGCCTGGCCGCACCTGCTGCCCCTGCTCAGGAGCGCCCGGGCGGATTTCCGCAATGCGGCGATGTGGGCGCTGGCTGCCGTCGGTCCGGCGGAGGAAGCGGCCGCGGCGCTGGCGCCGCACTTGCGCGATCGCAACGAAGGCATCCGCTCCACCGCCGCCGAGGCGCTGTGCTCGCTGGGCGCCCGGCATGCCGTGAAACACGTCGTCCCGCTGCTCCGCGACGAGACCGAGACCATCCGCGGCGCCGTGGCCCGCGCCCTGGGCGCACTCGGCCCGGACGCGACGGCGGCCGTGCCGGCGCTGATCGAATTGCTCGACGATGACAGCCAGACGATTCACGATTACGCGCTGGACGCGCTGGCCCGCATCGAACCGTGAGCCATTCGTTTAGCCCCGGTTCGCAGAACCGGGGCGGACCGAATCCCTCGCGACGCCGCACGGCATGGCCGCGGATCCTGTCCGCCCCGTTTCTGCGAAACGGGGCTAAACGCCGGGCGGCGAGTCGCGGCGGTTCACGGCCGCCGCCCCTCCGGCAAGTACAACTCGTTCACCTTGTTCGCCGCGATCTCCGGCGGCGTGCCCGAATCCCACATCCTGGGCGGCGTCTTGCCTTCGGGGTACAGGGATTGCATCGGCTGCCACACCACGTCCACGGCGTCTGTGAACAGGTCGCCGATCAGCAAGTCGGTCACCTTGCCCTTCAAGTGCGGATAGTTCTTGACGAAGTTGCCGAAGCTGAAGCCGTCGTAGTATTCGCACACCAGCCGCCGCATGCGATCGACCCCCTGGTTGAACGCCGGGCCCCACTTGCCGAGCTGCGCGGCGGACAGCTCGTTCTTCCGAATGCCCTCGACGATCGCGTCGGCCGCCAGCTCGCCCGATTTCAAGGCGAGCAGCACGCCCGACGAGTACAGCGGATCGAGAAAGCCGAAGGCGTCGCCGATGAGCACCCAGCCGTTTCCGGCGACTTCCTTCGAACGATACGAGTAGTCCTTGGTGGCGAAGTAGCCGGTGACCCGCTTGCCGGTCGCGATGCGTTCCTTGACGTTGGGGCAGCGCTCGACCTCCTCGGTGTAGATCTGCTCGTGGCTGCCGCGGCCCTTGAACAGGTATTCGAACGGCGCCACCACGCCGACGCTGACGATGTTGCTGTGCAAAGGGATGTACCAGAACCAGCCCTGCCGGCTCGGCGTCTGGATGACGATGGTGGCGCCTTCATCGCGGCCGGCGTCGCGGTAGGCGCCTTCCCAGTAGGTCCAGACGGCGCCTTTGTTGAGGATCGGGTCCCAGATGCGCAGCTTGAACTTGTTCTGGATCAAGCCGCTCTGGCCGCTGGCATCGACGACGACCTTGGCGCGGACCTCGCGCTGCGTGCCGCCGCCATCCTGGATCTTCACGCCGGCGGCGCGATCGCCGTCGAACAGCACATCAAGCACGCGGACGCCTTCGTGGGCCTGGACGCCGTGCTCGCGGGCGTTGTTGAGCATGAGCAGATCAAATTCGCTGCGGACCACCTGCCAGGTGTCGGAGCATTCGTGCGGCTTGTTGTCGCGGAAGTAGAACGGGGCCGACAGCTTGCCGCTGGCGTTGACGAACTGGACGCTGTACTTGCGGACGTGGCCGCTCCGTTTCATCTTGTCGAGCATGTTGAGCCGCTTGAGCACCCAGTACGTTTCCGGGATCAGCGACTCCCCGATGTGGAAGCGCGGGAACTTCTCGCGCTCGAACAACTCGACGCGCAAGCCCTGCTGGGCGAGCAACGTGGAGGCGGTGGACCCGGCGGGTCCGCCGCCGATGACGACGACGTCGGGATCAGGAACGTGTGGCGGCATGATATTTCCTAGACGATCGCGAATGTCCGCCGTTCATTTAGCCGGCGAGCTTGCTCGCCGCGGACTTCGCTGCGCCCGATAACAGGTTCTCTTGGCCAGGGACGGCACGATGACGGTTTCGCGCGGCGCCCTGTCCGCGGCGAGCAAGCTGGCCGGCTCAATGATCTATCTCTCACACTACAATAATCTCATGCACCAGCAACGCCTGCTGCCCCTGGCCGACAAGCCGGCCGGGCAGCTTCTCATCCACGAAATCTACCGCAGCGTCCAGGGCGAATCGACCTTCGCCGGGTTGCCGTGCGTGTTCGTGCGCCTGGCGGTGTGCGACGCCCGCTGCGTCTGGTGCGACACGCCGCACGCCTTCACCCAGGGGACGCCGTGGACCATCGACAACGTCGTCGCCAAGGCGCTCTACGAGGGGACGCCGCTCGTCGAAGTCACCGGCGGCGAGCCGCTCGTGCAGGCCGAGTGCTTGCCGCTCTTGACGCGGCTGGCCGACAACGGCCTGACGGTGCTGTTGGAAACGAGCGGGGCCCACGACGTGAGCCGGGTCGATCGCCGCGTCCACATCATCATGGACCTCAAGTGCCCCGACAGCGGCGAATGCGACCACAACCGCTGGGAGAACCTGGAGCATCTCAAGCCGGCCGATCAGATCAAGTTCGTGATCGCTTCCGAGCGCGACTTCCGCTGGAGCGAGCAGATCATCCGTCAGCATCAACTCGATCAACGCTTCGTCGTGCTGGTCAGTCCCGTCTTTGGCGCCGTCAGCCCCTTGCAATTGGCGAACTGGCTGTTATCCTCCGGCCTGCACGTGCGGTTTCAGTTGCAGTTGCACAAGGTCATCTGGGACCCCGCCGCCCGGGGCGTGTGACCCGCCGCTTGCGGCTTAGCGTTCGTGGGACGGCGCCGGAATCCGGGACGGTTCGCCCCGAACGCTAAGCCGCAAGCGGCAGTTGACGCATGACAACGCCAACCAAGCGTTTCCTGACCGCCGGCTGGCATCACCTGGTGATGCTGAACTACGAGGTCGATCCGGACCTGGTGGCGCGCTTTGTCCCCGCGGGGACGGAGATCGACTTCTTTTGCGGCAAGACCTATCTGAGCGTGGTCGGCTTTCGGTTTCTCAACACGCGGCTGCTGGGCGTGCCGGTGCCGTGTCACCGCGACTTCGACGAGGTCAACCTGCGTTGCTACGTCAAGCGCACGGCGCACGGCGAGACGCGGCGGGGCGTGACGTTCATCCGCGAGCTGGTCCCCAAGCGCATGGTCGCGCTGGTGGCCAACCGGGTCTACAACGAGAACTACATCCACCTGCCGATGCGCAGCCGGATCGACCTGCCCCACAACGGCAGCATCGGCCGGGCCGCGTACGAATGGCGTGACGGCGGCCGGTGGGACCGCCTGAGCGCCGACTTCGCCGGCGTGCCGCTCCAGCCGGCGCCGGGTTCGGAGCCGGAGTTCATCACCGAGCATTACTGGGGCTACACGCGGCAGCGCGACGGCGGCACGCTGGAGTATCAGGTCGAGCACCCGCCGTGGCGGGTGTGGACGGCGGTGCGAGCGCATTTCGAGTGCGATGTGGCGGCGCTGTACGGTCCGGAGTTCGCGCCGTATCTGCTGAAGCCGCCGACGTCGGCGTTCGTCGCGGATGGGTCGGAGGTGGTGGTGCGGCGCGGCGTGCGGCTTGGTTGTTGACATTCCGACCGTTCGTAGTACCGCCTTGAGGCGGCACTGCCCGGCTAAAGCCGGTACTACGAACACCAAACAATCGTTGTCTTTTTCGGCGAATCCTTGTACTTTGGGGGAGTTCCACGGGCGCACATGACGTGCGCGCCCAAACTTCCCATGCCACAAGGATCGATCCATGGTTTCCGCCGTCACCCCGCAACGCACCTTTCTTGGACATCCCATCGGCCTCTATGTCCTGTTCTTCACCGACATGTGGGAGCGGTTCAGCTATTACGGCATGCGGGTGCTCTTGATGCTCTACATGCTGAATTACTTCCGCTGGTCGCAGCAGGAAGCCTCGAACTACTACAAGGTCTACACCAGCCTCGTCTACGTCACGCCGATCATCGGCGGCTACCTCGCCGATCGCTTTCTCGGCAACAAGTGGGCCGTGATCATCGGCGCCGCCCTCATGGCCATCGGCCACTTCTTGATGGCGTTCGAGGAGTTCCCGATCTTCATGGCGGCGCTGATCTTCCTCATCATCGGCAACGGGTTCTTCAAACCGAACATGTCCACGCAGGTGGGCCGGCTGTACCCGGCCAACGACGGCCGCCGCGACGGCGCCTACACGATCTTCTACATGGGCATCAATCTCGGCGCGTTCCTGTCGCCGTTGGCGTGCGGCTGGCTGGCGGCGAACACGGTCGGGGAGTATCACTCGGGCTTCACGCTGGCGGGGATCGGCATGGTGCTCGGCTTGGTCATCTACTTGCTGGGGCAACCGCTCATCCGCGAGCTGCCGCCGGACGCGGCCCCCGTCGCGGCGGCAGGCCATGACGCGGCGCCGTCGGCAGCAGCCTTGACGGAAGCGGAAGCGGCGCGGCAGCCTTCCGTTCTGGGCGGGCTGTCCCAGGTGATGCCGGGGTTCCTCGCGTGCCTGGGAACGATGGTGTTCGTCGCGGCGCCGATCCTCGGCTACATCGAGTATCTCAGCGGCTTCAACACATTCATGCTGGCCATGGCCGGCTTCTGCCTGGTCCTGGTCGCTTATGTCGCCGCCCGCGTTCACGGCGGCGTCCGCGATCGGGTCCTCGCCATCCTCGTGCTCGGCATCTTCGTCATGTTCTTCTGGGCCGCGTTCGAGCAGGCCGGCAACGTCCTCAACGTCTGGGCCGACCAGCAGACCGACCGTTATCTCACGCGTGAGGCGCCGCCGCCGCAGGTCATCCCCCAGGTCATTGAAGACAAGCCGAAGACCGACGAAGGAACGACGGCGCGCGCCGGCGCCTCCGGCATGGTCGAGCGCTTCGGCAGCCTGTTCACCAACATGGTCACGCTCAAGCCGCGCCCGGACAGCGCCGCCGAATCGAGCTGGGCCGACTCCTTCAATCCCGTGCCGACGGCGTGGTTCCAATCGATCAACGCCCTGGCCATTTTCGTGATCGCCCCGCTGTTCGCCTGGATGTGGGTGGCGCTCGATCGCCGCGGCTGGCAACCGTCGATCCCCCTGAAGATGACGCTGGGCCTGTTGTTGATGAGCGCCTCGATGGCGGTCATGCTCGCCGCGGCCAACGTCGAGAACCGCCACAGCACCGTCAAGCTCGGCTCGGCGAGCCTCCCGGCGGGCATCGAGCTGACCAAGGAGGCGCAACTTGCGCGAACGGTCGACGGGCGCGTCGTGCCCTTCCACGCGGGCCGGCTCACGATGGACGATTCGGGCGTCCTCCACCTGCACGGTGTCCTTCAGGAGAACGAGCGCGATCTGCTGATCGAGACCACCGCGCCGGCCGGCTACCAGGAAGAGGTGAAGGAGCTGCAAAAGGTCTCGCAGACGATCGACGGCGATTTCGTGAGATCGATCCAGGTGTCGCTCCGCGAGGTCCCGCCGGGCTTCGACATGAAGTACGCCGGCATCAAGAAGTCGGTCGTCGAGTACCGCGCTTCCGACAAAACGCTCATTGCCCATGAAAAGCTGGCCGACAAGGAAGTCAAAGGTCTCTTGAACGCCGGCGGTGAGCCGCACTTCCGCGACACCGTCCACCAGCTCTTCGTCCGCTCCACGCAGTTCCGGGTCAGTCCCTGGTGGCTGTTCTGGAGCTACATCCTCGCCACCCTTGGCGAGCTGTGCCTGTCGCCGGTGGGCCTGTCGATGGTGTCGAAGCTCGCTCCCGCCAAGTTCGCCACCATGCTCATGGGGGTGTGGATGCTGACCAGCGCCTTCGGCAACTTCGCCGCCGGCGCCCTGGGCGAAATCTGGGGCACCATCCCGCCGATGCAGTTCTTCCTGCTGTCCACCGTCGTCGTCGGCGGCGCGGCCCTGGTGCTGTTCGTGCTCGTGAAACTGGTGGTCGGCATGATGCACGGCGTCAAATGATGCCGGGCCGGGCCGCTACGCCCCCGCCGCCGGCTTCGCGTCGTCGAACAGCGTCCCCTGCGGATTCAACAGCGCCCAGCACACGGCGTCCACCACGAAGATCGCCGCGAACATGAACAGGGCGAAGTCCCAGCTCCCGGTCCGCTGGACCACGGCGCCGGCCGCGTAGCTCGACAGGGCCGCGCCGAAGTTGCCGCACATGTTCATCATCGAGAACACGGTGCCGATCCGCCGGCCGCCATATTCGATGGTCACCGTGTAGCCGCTGACGCCGCCGAAGCTGGCCGTGAACGCGCCGATGGTGAACAGGGCGGTGGCGATTTCGATGTCCGTCACGACATACGTCAGCGCGACCACGCACGCGGCAATCGACAGGCCGGCGACGGCGATCCCCTGCCGGCTGGCGCGGCGCCAGCCGGTCTTGCGCAGCAGCCAATCGGAGAAGAAGCCGCCGCAGATGCCGCCGACCATGGCGCCGCCGTTGGCCCACATGGTGACCAGCGCCGCGGTCTCCAGGGGCAGGTGCCGCGACTCGGTGAGAAACTTTGGAAACCAGTTGATGAAGAAGATCATGGCGGCGGCGCGGAAGAACTGCTGGCCGCAGATCAGCCACATCGGCACGCTGGCGAACATCCGGCCCCAATCGCCGCGCGTCATGGCGGGGGCGCGGCTCGACATGCTGCCGCCGTGCTCGGGAATCAGCAAGCAAAACACGATCGCCCAGGCAACGCCGGCCGCCCCGTAGACGACGTAGATGAGCTGCCACGACCAGTCGGCGCGCACCAGCAGGGACGAGGTGATCATGCTGGCGGCCGCGGTGCCGAGCATCGTGGAGGCGCCGAGCAGGCCCGACGCCATGGCCTTTTGCGTGTCCGGAAACCAGGCGCCGATCGCCTTGGCGGCGCTGGGAAAGACGCCGGCCTGCGCCAAACCCATCGCCGTCCAGACGATGAGCAACGTGTCGAAATCCCGGGTCTGGCTGGCCAGGGCGGCGCACAGCGACCACAGGCAGGCGTACAGCGCCAGGGCGTTGCGGCTTCCCCAGCGGTCCGCGAGCCAGCCGGACGGCACCTGCAGCACGGCATAGCCGATGAGGAAGGCAAAGCCCAGGACGCCGAACGTCTGGGTGTCGATGCGGAATTCGCTCTGGATCGGCTCGAATGCCGAGTTGATCCCCACACGCTGCACGTAGGCGATCACCGCGACCAGGCACAGGAAGAAGAGAACCAGGTATCGCATGGGACCATTGAAGAGAACCGACCCGGACCCATTTTGCAAGGACCATTCCACCGGAATCGAGTCATCGTGGCTTGCCGTTTCGCGCTCGCCCCATCGCGCCAATCGCTACACCCACGCTGGCAGGCCGCTCAACCGCTGCCGACTTTGTCGAAAAAGGCCAACCGGAGCCATCGGTGAATCCGGCAATCGCGCCGCCGCGCGTTGCCAAACCCGGGTTTCGCGGTGAAAATAGAGAAGCTGAGGAAGATATTCGTCCCCTCTGCGCGGTGTGTCGTCCCGCGGCTGCCGTTCATCCAACGGTGGGGTCTCAGAGGCTGTCCGAAAAGGGGTCCGGACCCCTGACCTGCCGTCAGCAAACGGAGTCTTCATGCCGAATATCGCGTTCGATGCCCCGCGCCCGCTGCCGCTCGCGCTGAAAATCCTCGGCAGCGCGGTCGTCGGAGTCCACCTGCTCATCATCGCGGCCCTGGCGCTGGGGGCGCCGAGCGGCGAATGGTACACGCCGATGGGGCCGAGCATGGCCGAGGGGCCGCAGTTCGTCAGGCCCGTCACCGACGTGGCCGTGCCCGGCTATCTCGAGCCCTTGCGCCTGACCCACAACTACCATTTCGCTTCGAATCACACCGCCCAGGCAGGCGTCTACTTCGAAGTCCATCTGAAGGACAAGGACGGCCAGCGCATCAAGACCTTCAAGTTTCCGGACGACAAGGCCCTTCCGTGGATCCGCCACCGGCAACAGCTGCTGGCGCAGGGCCTGGCCCAGGATCAGCCGGTGCCGCCGCCGCAGGGCGAGGTCCTGCCCGGCTTGCAGAACAAGGTGGAGCTGACCATCTGGGAGCCCGGCGATCAAGAGATGCGCTTGAAACGCGTGCCGCAGCACCTGGTGCCGCGCGATCGCCCGGTGATGATGCCGTCGGAATGGTCGCTGACCCTGGCCAAGTCGTACGCCCGCTACATGTGCGGCGCGCACCACGCCGCCGCGGCGGAGATCGTCCGCCACACGCGCGACAGCTGGCAACCGGGCTTCCTGTTCATTCCGCGCGAGGCCATTCCGCCCAACGACACACTCGTCTGCAACTTCGGAGAATTCACCCGTGACTGATCGCACCGCGCCGACTGTGCCGACGGGTTGGAACGGCTTCTGGTTCACGCCGGCGCCGGCCGCGACCTTGCACCGCCTGCGCTTCCTGACCGGCCTGGTCCTGTGCGGCTGGATGCTGAGCTTCGCCGGCCATCAGGAAGCGTTCTTCAGCCTCGACGGCTGGTTCGACAAGACCGCCTACATCGAAGTCAACCGCCCCAACGCGCCCACGCCGGCGCCGATCGGCTGGTCGATCTTCTATCTCGCCGGCAACAACCGCGTCCTGTTCGACTCGCTCTACTGGGGTTCGCTGACTGTCGTGCTGCTGTTCACGCTCGGCATCGCCACGCGCCTCACCGGCGTCCTGACCTGGGTCGCCACGGTGTCGTTCCTGGCCAACCCGGCGTCGAGCTACGACGCCGACTTCTTGCTGGGCATCCTCGCGTTCTACATGATGCTGGGCTATCTGTTCCTCGGCTTCTGGGGCCGCGCGCTGACGCCGCTCGAATGCGTGCTGGGGCCGATGGACACGTTCGTGCTGTCCCGCTGGCTCGGCGGCCCGCGCCGCGACACGGCGCCCGGGTTCAGCTACGCGGCCAACGTCACGGTGCGGCTCTTGCAGGTCCACTTCGCGATCATCGTCGTCACCAGCGGCCTGCACAAGCTGCAGATCGCCGACTGGTGGGCGGGCGTGGCCCTGTGGTATCCGCTGCACCCGCCGCTGACGACGAACCTCGATCAACTGCTGCAGGAGCGCAACACCGCGACGGTCACGCTGTGGTTCCTGAGCGCGATTCAATACCTGGCCCTGGCCTGGCAGATCGGCTTCCCGGCCTTCGCGTGGCGCGGCGGCACGTGGCGCATCGTGCTCCTGGGCGGCGCGGTCGCCGGCTGGATCGGCACGGCCTTCGTCCTCGGCTTGCCCCTGTTCGGGCCGATCTACCTGATCGGCAGCTTGAGCTACCTGCACGCCGAGGAATGGAATCGAGCCGGGGATTGGTTCCGCGCCCGCTTCGGCGGGACTGCGTCGAAGCCGGTCCGCGCCACCGGCGACCCGCATAGAATCAAGGTGACGGCGAAGTAGCGGCTTGCCGTTTGGCCCCGGTTCGCAGAACCGGGGCGGTATGAATCACACGCAGAACGATGATCCCACTGCCAGGGATCCTGTCCGCCCCGGTTCTGCGAACCGGGGCTAAACGAACAACCGGCGTTACAGATGCGTCGCTTTGCATGGCTCGTCATGGTGCTGCCGTTGCTCGGCTTGAGCTGCGCGCCGTCCGCGCCGACCAACGGCAAGAACAAGGGCCCGGTCAACATCAAGGTCGAAGCCGAGGTCCCCGACGCCCTCAAGAGCCGCATCGAAGCCGCCCTGGAGCACGTCAAGGCCCGCGACCTGGAAACCACCTACGGCTTCTGGACCATCTTCCACGCCATCCTCGGCCTCGGTCCGGACAGGGCCGTGCTGCTGAAGCGCGACACCGGCGAGCGCGTCAACGCCATGGACTACATCTGCAAGGGGAACCCCGTCCGCGGTCTGCGGTTCATCGTCACGCCGCACGGTCTCGATGTCGAAACCGCCAAGCCCGGCTCCGACATCGAGGTCTTTGTCGGCCAGGGACACCAGGATCAGTTCGTGGCCGAAATGGTCCAGTGGGGACTGCCGGCCGACACGAAGTTCGTGGTGAATGGCTCGGCCTACACGTTCATGGATTTCGTGCGGCACTCGAAGATGCGGGCCAGCGTCACGCAAAAGCAGGAGCTGAGCTGGGCGATCCTCATCATCGGCGAGCATTTCGGCACCGATCACGCGTGGACCAACGAGCGCGGCGAGAAGCTCCGCTTCGAGGACATCGTCCGCTACGAGCTGAATGAGCCGATCGACACCGCGGCCTGCGGCGGCACGCATCGCCTGTTCGGTTTGACGTGGGCGTTTCACCTGCATCGCCAGAAGGGAGGCAAGCTCGGAGGCGTCTGGAAGGAGGTGCAGGACAAGCTCGACGCCCACAAGCTGCACGCCAAGAAGCATCGCAACCCGGACGGCACGTTCTCCACGGATTACTTCAAGGGCCCCGGCGACGCCACGGACAACCAGCTCCGCATCAGCACCACCGGCCACATCCTCGAATGGCTGTCGCTGTACCTGTCCGACCGCGAGCTCGGCGAAGCCTGGGTGCAGGAAGCGGCCAACGCCCTGGCCAAGGCGATGATCGAAACGCGTCTCGATCCCATCGAAGGCGGCGCCCTCTACCATGCCGCCCACGGCTTGAACATGTACCACAGCCGCGTCTTCGGCGCTCCGAAGACGAAACGGCCGTTCCCGCTGCCGGTGCAGTAGCGCGCCGGCCTACGGTCCATGGCATTGCTGTCCGCCGGCGGACGTCATTGTGCTTCCCTTTTCGTGAAAATCCGTTATCCTTGCTCTGGTTGACGGGGCTTTGGTCAACGGGGGGACGCGCCATGTTCACGATCGGCCACGCGAAGGTACGCACCTGCCAGGGGATGACCCGCCGCGAGATGCTGCGCATCGGCGGTCTGGGCATTGCCGGCCTGACCTTGGCCGACTGGTTTCGCAGTCAGCACGTCAGCGCCCGGCCCGGTTCCGGCGCGCGCCGCGATGTCTCGTGCATCTTCCTGTGGCTCGACGGCGGACCCAGCCACCTCGAAACCTTCGATCCCAAGCCGGACACGCCCGACACCATCCGCGGTCCCTACGGGGCGATCCCGACCAACGTCCCCGGCGTCCACATCAGCGAGCTGCTGCCGATGCTGGCCCGGCACATGGACAAGTGCGCCCTCATCCGCTCGATGAACCACGGCATCGACGCCCACGCGCCGATCCCGATGCTGACCGGGATCCCGGGGGAATCGACCTCCTACGGCGCCGTCGTCGCCAAGCTCCAGGGCTTCCGCGGCAACATGCCGCCCTACGTCCACGTCGGCAGCCGGCTCGGCGTCGGCGGCGGACGGCTGGGCGCCCCGTACTTTCCACTCGAGATCGCCGACCCCACCGGCAGCCGCGTGACCCTGCCGCAGTTCTCGCTGTCGGCGGACATCCAGGCCGATCGCTTCCAGCAACGGCGCGACTTGCTCGGCGCCATCGATCGCATGCGTTCCCGGGCGCACACGAGCGAGGCCGTCGAACGCATGGACCTGAACTATCAGCGCGCCGTGGACATCCTGACCTCGACGCGGGTGCGCGACGCCTTCGATTTGCGGCGCGAGCCCGAACCGCTGCGCGAACGCTACGGCGCCAACCTCTTCGGCCAATCGTGCCTGCTGGCGCGGCGGCTCGTCGAGGCCGGCACGCGCTTCGTCCAGGTGAAGTGGTACGACGGCCCGGCATGGGACGCCTGGGACGTCCACGGCGCCGACCTGGGCGGGATGGTGCGCATGGAACAGAGCCTGTGCCCGCGCCTGGACCAGGGCATCACCGCGCTGCTCGAAGACCTGCAGGGCCGCCGGCTGCTCGACTCGACGCTGATTGTCGCGGGCGGCGAGTTCGGGCGCACGCCGCGCCTGAACCGCTACGGCGCGCGCGATCACTTCCCGCAGTGCTTCTCGTACCTGCTCGCCGGCGGCGGCGTCCCGTCGGGCGCCGTCATCGGCGCCAGCGACCGCACCGGCTCGCGGCCGATCAGCCGCCCGGTCGGCCCGGCCGAGTTCGCCGCCACCTTGTACCGCCTGCTCGGCATCGACACCAACGACGCCCGCGTCCGGCCGTTCACCCGCGAAGCGCTGCCGGTGGCGGAGCTGGCGGGATGACGCCCATGAGATCGGTCAGGCAGTCTTTCGTTGTTCGGCGTCGACGCAGACCGGCCGTGATCCGCTGCCGGCCGGCCGAGGCACGTGCTCACCAAAAGCGTATCGGGAATCTAATCAGTCCGAACAGAGCCAAGACGCCAAATAGAACGGCGAACGCTCCCGCGACGACGCAGCCAATCTGATTTACCGTGTCGTTCGCAGGCGAGAATGGCCACCATCGTTTTTGAGCCTCGGTCGAGCCGCGTGCAGCCTTTCTGGAGAAAGCTATCGCGCAAGTACCGGCGAGGATGAGCAACAGCCCTAGCGTCTCGTTCATGTAGTGCCTTTCTGCACGGCTTCCAGGCGGCCGCGGACGCCGTGGCGAGAAGAAAAGCGGACGCAGCTCTTTTCCGACGCGACGCCCCTTGCTCCGCCTGCTTCGGAACGGCCGCGGGCACGCAGCGTGTATTCTAGCCCCAACCGCCGGGCGGTGCGCTCCGTCCAGCTTGCCGTCGTGCGGTTGCCGAGTGGATCGATGGTTGCCTGGATGTTCCCGTAACTGTCATCGACGCTGGTCAACCGATTGCCGAGCTGGTTCACGGCTTCCAGGCGGCCGCGGACGTCGTGGTGGAACGTGGAACGTGTGTGTGTGTGTGTGTGTGTCGCGCAATGCAACCCAATCGCCGCGTAACTTCCCAGTTGGCAAGCGTGGCACGTTGGCAGGCCGCCCTCGCATCCTGCCTGCCAGCTGGAACCCCGGCTCCGCAGCAAGTCCCGGTGCGGTCAACAGTTACACGATCGCCCGGATCTACCCGGCATGTCGGCCAGGCTGAAAACTCCCGGTTTCCAGCAGGGTGAATTCGACCCGAGAGAACCCATAAGTCATTGGCACGTCGTTGGTTGCTGCGCGAATCGCGAATTCGCCGACGTGTGTTTGGTGGCAAGCTGGCAAAGTGGCAGTTCCGGTTTCCCTGGCCCACAGTCCCGCGCAACCGGCCCGCGCAACCGGCCGTCCACTCCCGTGACCTATACTTTCAGGATTCGCGACCGACGCCGTCCGTTGCCACCCCCCTGGTTGCTCCCCTGGTTGCTCCCCTGGTTGCTGGCGGACTGCCGGTCGATTCCCCGCTACTCCTTGATGGAAGCCTGTCATGATCGACACCGATCACGAGTTGGCAATGGACGAACAGGACGCCGGTTCCCGGCCGAAGCTTACTCCCCGTCTCATCCGACGGCGCCGGCCGACCGCGGGGTCGCGCGCCCCCGCGGCGCCGCGCGCCGATTGCCCGGAACCATCGGACCACGAACCTTCGGATCACGAGTTGCTCAAACGATTTCGCGACGGCAGCCAGGAGGCCGCGACCCGCATCTATCTCCGGTACGCCCGGCGCTTGCACGCGCTGGCCAAGACGCGCTGCTCCGAGCAGCTCGCCAAGCGGGTGGCCCCCGAGGACATCGTGCAGTCGGTGTTCCGCACGTTCTTCCGCCGCGTCGCCCGCGATTGCTACGACGTGCCCGACGGCGAGGAGCTGTGGAAGCTGTTTCTGGTGATCGCCCTCAACAAGATCCGCGACGAGCACTCGTTCCACTTCGCGGCCAAGCGCGACGTCCGCCTGGCCAAGGGGAGCGCCAGCCTGGAGCGGCTGGCGGCGACCACGTCCGGGCAAGACCCGCGCTCGCGACTGAACCTGGAGATGGTCATTCAGGAAGCCATGGACCAGCTGCCGCCCGCCTATCGCCGCATGATCGAGTTGCGGATCGAAGGGCACGAGGTAGCCGCCATCGCCGCCGCGACCGGGCGCTCCAAGCGCACCGTGGAACGCACGCTGCAAGAGTTCCGCACCAAGCTGAACGGCCTGCTTGCGGTGGAGGATGCGTAGGTTAGGTTTCCAACCTGACCGGGATGTCGCGATAGCCAGGTTGGAACGTTTCCCAACCCGACCGGACAGATTGACAATCCATCCTACCGTTGTGCCTGTCTGGAGAACGTCCGCGATGAACCCGTCCGTGCTCGTGGAGCCACACACTCGTCCACCCGCTGGGCCGCAGTCCGCGCCCGGCCCGAATGCCCCGGACCCCAGCGCCGCGCGCCCCAACGCCCACGACTTCCTGGAAGCGTACGAGACGGCCCAGGTCAAGCACGGCAACGCCCGCCTCGAGGACCATCTCCCGCCCCCCGGCGACCCGCTCCGCGCCGAGCTGCTTCCGGAGCTGATCCGCATCGACATGGAATACGGCTGGGAGCGCGGCCGGCCGTTGCCGCTGGACGAGTACCGCCGCCGCTATCCGGAACCCTTCGCCGACCCGGATCAACTGGGTGAGCTGGCGTTCGAAGAGTATCGGCTGCGCATGCAGGCCGGCGAGTGCACGTCGCCGGCCGAGTACGCCCAGCGCTACGGCATCGCCACCGACGACTGGCCGGTGGTGGCCGCGACGATCGTGACTCCGGCGGGGACTCCGGCCGGCGGAATCGAAGACCTGATCAAGGCGGCGTCGGCCTACCAACAGCGAACCCGGCATCGCGCCCACCGCCGCTGCGCCGCCGGCGCGCCGGGCGAGCTGTTTGACGAGCTGCACCGCGCCGATCCGGCGCAAGCGGAACGTCTGGCCGAAGCCGTCATCACGATGCCGCAGGCCGGCGACGAGTTTCTCGACTTCCGGCTGATCGCGGAGCTCGGCCGCGGCGCGTTTGGCCGGGTCTTTTTGGCCGAGCAGCAGGACCTGGCCGGCCGGCGCGTGGCCCTCAAGATCAGCGCCGACCTGCAGGGCGAAACGCAGACGCTGGCCCAGCTCTTGCACACCAACGTGATGCCGATCTACTCGGTGCATCGCGTCGGCCCGTTCCAGGCGGCGTGCATGCCGTACTACGGGTCCACGACCCTCGCCGACGTGCTCCGCGCCTACAAGGACGTGGCGGTGCCGGTCTCGGGCCGCGACTTGATCACCACGCTCAAGAACCCGAAGACCGTCGTCAGCCAGACCCGCTCCGGCGCCGCCCTGCCTTCGAGCGCCGGCGGCCGCGACTCGCACGGGGCGGATAGCGACGGCGTCATCCTTCCCCGGCCGAACGTCGGCTCGCGCGTCATCCTCGACAAGCTGGAGCGCGGCACGTACGTCGAGGCGATGCTGTGGATCGCGTCGCGGCTGGCCGACGGCCTGGCCCACGCCCACGAGCGCGGCATCCTGCACCGCGACCTCAAGCCGGCCAACATCCTCCTGAGCGGCGAGGGCCAGCCGCTCTTGCTCGACTTCAACCTGGCCGAGGACGTCAAGCTGCGCGGCGCCGCCGCCGCGGCCCGCCTGGGCGGCACGTTGCCGTACATGTCGCCGGAGCAACTGCGGGCCATGCAAGGCGAACAGGTCGAGCTCGACGCACGCAGCGACATCTATGCGCTCGGCCTGATCTTGTATGAATTGCTGACCGGCTCGGCCCCGTGGACCGTGCCGGGCGGCCCGGTTCGCATGGTCGTCGCGGGCATGGTCGAGGCGCGGCGGCAGCTTCCGTCCGGATTGCGGGCGCGAAACCCGGCAGTGTCGCCCGCGACCGAGGCGATCGTGCTCAAATGCCTGCACCCGGACCCGGCGTGCCGTTATCAAACGGCCCGTGAGCTGCAGGAGGATCTCGAAGACCAGCTCCATCACCAGAAACTGCGGCACACGCCGGAACCGTCGTGGCGCGAACGCCGGCGGAAGTTCGCCCGCCGCCATCCGCGGCTGTGCTCGAGCGTGGTGATCGGCACGACCGCGGCGCTGTTGCTGCTCGGCGCCGCCGGGTTGGTCGCCTTCCAGGCGCACCGGCTCAAGCAGCAAGCGGTGCTGGATCAGTTCCACGCGTTCCAGGACGACGTGCGGACCGTGCAACTGCTCCTGACCGCCCAGAACGCCGAGCGGACGCCGTGGGAAGAGGCGCTGGCGCGCGGCAAGCAGGCGCTCGATCCGTACAAGGTGCTCGACGACGAGGGCTGGCGGCAGGGCGACGGCGTGCGGTATCTGCCCGCGGCCGAGCAGGAACGCCTCCGCGAGGAAATCGGCACGGTCCTGTTCATGATGACCCGGGCGGAAATCCTGCGGCCCGGCTCAGATGGTTCAGACGATCGCGCCGCAAGCCTGCGGACGGCGCTGCACTGGAGCCGCCTCGCCGAGGGATGTTTCGGCCCCCGGCCGCCCGCGAGCATCTGGGACCAGCGCGTCGAAGTGCTGCGCCGCCTGGGGCAACTGGACGAAGCCGAGCGAGTCAGCGCGTTGGCGAAGAACGAGCGACCGGCGTCGACGCGGGACAAGGTGATGACGGCCCGCGAGCACGTTGCCCAGGGCCGTTTCCGGCAGGCGTTTCCGTTGCTGCGGGACGCCACCCAGGAAGACCCGCAGAACCTGATGGCCTGGTTCCTGCTCGCCCGCTGCCACGACGACCTCGGCCAGGACGCCCAGGCGCTGGCCTGCTACAACACGTGCCTGGCGCTGTGGCCGCGGCAGCATCGCTTGTACTTCAACCGCGGCCTGGCGCATCTGCGGCTTCGCGACTACGCCAGGGCCGCGGCCGACTTCGACCGCTGCATCGCCCTCGACCCGAACCATCACGACGCCTACTTCAATCGCGGCCTGGCGCGGCAAGGCCTCAACAAGCACGCCGAGGCCATTGACGACTACACTGCCGCGCTGGACCTGGGGGCGCCGTTCACCCGCATCTACTTTGTCCGCGCCCGCGCCCGGGAGAAGGTCAACGACCTGGACGGCGCCCGCCGCGACCGCGCCGACGGCCTGCGGCTGCAACCGACCGACGAACGCAGCTGGGTGGCGCGCGGCGTGGCCCGGATCAGCACGGAGCCGGCGCGGGCCCTGGAGGATTTTGACGAAGCCCTGAAGATGAACCCGCGCTATCGCCCCGCGCTGGACAACAAGGCCCACGTCCTCGCCGAGCTGCTGGGGAAGACAGCGGAGGCCATCCGGGTGCTCGACCGGATCATCGAGCTGTACCCGGACCACGTGGTGGCCCGGTCGAGCCGCGGCGTGTTGTGGGCGCGGCTGAAGAAGCGCAGCGAAGCCCTTCACGATGCCGAGGAAGCATTGATCCGCAGCGCCGGCCCGGCCATCCAGTACCAGGTCGCCGGCATCTACGCGTTGACCTCGCGGACCGATCCCGACGACGCTCGTGAAGCGTTCCGGCTGCTGTCCGCGGCGTTGCGCCGGGGATATGGACTGGATTACGTGGGCCGCGACACGGACCTGGATCCCATCCGCAATCGGCCGGAATTCCGGCGGCTGGTGGAGGCGGCGCGGGCGTTGCAGGCGCAAGCCGGCGGTTGACGCGTCCGTCGTTTAGGTGGACGTCCTGGCAATGGGTTCATCCTGCGCGCGGGATCCTGACCGCCCCGGTTCTTCGAACCGGGGCTAAACACTACATCACCGGCGCTTCATACTGTCCGCGCATGAACCCGGAGTCCTTCGGCGGCTCGTACCGCACGTCCAGGTCTGGGGTTTCCAAACGGCGGTGCTCACGGATGCGCGACTCCAGTGCGACATCGAGGATGCCGCCGGTGAGCAGCGTGCGCTCGACCGGGTACGGCGCCCGGGCGGTGGCCAAGAATTGCTCGACGTGCCACGACAGCGCTTCCAGAAATGCGGCGCCGGGCGGCGGGGGCAGGTAGAACAGCGTCGACACCGGCTGCCGTTCGCCGTCGATCCTGGCGGCGAAGGTGGTGTCATCGACGTGGCCGTTCACCAGCAGCACGGTCGCTTTGAGGCCGTCGCGGTAGTCGATGACGAACGCAATCGGCCCGCGCGGAAACGTGGGCCGGCCGGCCGGCGGCGCGAAGTGGCGGCAATTCACCCTGATGTCGCCGACGTTGCGCGACGGCGCGCGTCCCAGCGCGTGCTCGAGCAGCTCCCACGACCACACCCCGGCGTCGCCCGCCTTCCACACCGCGTCACCTTCGAGACACTGCACCGCCCGGACGCCCTGTTGGTCGCCGCCTTGCTGGCCGCGCGTCCGCCGTTCGATCATGCACTGCAGGGCTTCCAGGGCGTGGATGCCAAAGATTTCCAGCTCGCCGCGCGACGCCACCAGCGCCTCGCGGATGCGGCAGCCCAGCGGCAGCTCCACTTCCGGCCTTCGCCACGTGATCGGCAAGCTCGAGCCGGCGTACATCGGGAACTTCAGCTTGCGGGCCGTGTCGGCCATCTCGAACGCGCGGCGGCGATCGTAGTAGAGGTGCTTGTCGTTGAAGACCGGCACGCTGCGACCGGTCTTGCGAAACACGGCGGCGATCTGCTGGAACAGCTCGAAACGCGGATAGAGCTTCTGGCCCTTGGCGTTGTACGGGTAGTCGCCGTGCTCGCCGATGAGCAGGACGCCGTCCACCGCGAGCTTGTCGCCGCCCAGGGTCAAGGCGCCGGCCACGTCGCGGTAGATGGTGAAGCCGTGCTCCTTGGCGATCTCCCGGCTCAGGTCGCCCGCCCGCTGCTGCTCGCAGTACATGCCGGCGATCGACCAGTCCGGCCAGTGGTAGCGGCCGTTGCGCAGGTAGCCGTACAGGAACCGGCCGCAGACGTGATAGGCGTGCGAGAGGTAATAGTACGCGGTGGTGACGACGGCGAGCCGGCGGCGCGGCTGGTTGGTCCGCGGCGGCGGCTGACAGCGCGGCCCGGGGCGCCTCGTGGCTGGCGGATCATCGGCCGCCTGCGCCGATGCCGCGGCGACGCCGGCGGCGCCGGTCGCGAGAAAATGCCGGCGCGAGTAATCGTTGTCGGTGTGCATCGTCCGCCCCTTCGTTGATCGACGATCAAGGTTGCCAAAACGCGTGTTGGGTGGCATGGGTCGCACGCCTTCGCCGCTCCCACGCGACGCAGAGAGTTTCTGGACCGACACTGCGAAAAGGATGGAACGGGGTGGCATGCTTTCGCGGCTCCCACGCGACACAGAGATTTTCTGGACCAACACCGCGAAAGCATGCGGGGTGTCGTCTCGGACCGCATGCTTTCGCCGTGATGGTCCAGATGTTTCACGTGTGGCGAGGGATCGGCGAAAGCATGCCACCCTCCATCGTCCCTGTCTCATGGGGTCAATAGCCCCGGTTCGCAGAACCAGGGCGGACCCATCCGTAGTACGGAACCATCATCACTTGCTGATGGTAGTTACGCCAAACAACTCCGTATCCTCGTCGCGGTGACAGCCGAAATGGGCGAGAATCAACAGACCGCACAACAGCGCAACGGCGGCATAGAACCATGCGCGCAGTCGCGGCTGCCGTTGCGGCGGCCCGGTTGCGGTCTCAGCGTCGATGTCGTCGAGCAGGGTCATTCCTGACATTCTCCGCGAGGAAGAGCTCATGGGGCATCCATATAACGTCTCAGATCGTCAGGCGCCCTCCAAAGGAAAAAATGCCGCATGGCCGAGATCGTCGTCGAGCAGGCCCTGTTTCGCCGCCAACACGAGCAGCGACCGGCGGTCGCGGCCCGGTCGCCGGGATTCGTGGATGACTGGGTGGCCGAGGCCGAGCGGCTGATCGACGGCTTCGGCGCGCGGAGCGGGGGCGTCACGTGTTCGCTGGCGGTGTTCGCGCAGCCGCTGGGCGATCGACACGTCGCCGTGGCGCGCGTCGCCGATCAGGAGACCGGCGCCGGCGGCTGGCCGGCGCTGGCGTTTCATTTCCTGGTCATGACTCGTGCCGATTACGAAAAATACGTGGGCGATCCGTTCCTGGTCGGCGAGCGCGTGCCGCCCAACTGGACTGGCCGCGGCGCGCTGCCGGTCTTGACGTGGCCGGCGGAGACGTTGCCGGCGCGGACGGTCGCGCAGGTTCAGTCGGTCTTGAAGCGAATCAAGGGCGGGGCGCTGCGCGAGGATGAAGACCCCGAGGCCGACATCGAACGCACGGTCGAGAACTCGGAAAGCCCGGCCCTGCTGGGCGGGGCCCAGGTGCTGGTGGACGGCGGCAAGCTGGTGTTCGTCCGCAAGGAGCCGGACCAGGCCCTCATGCAGGGTTTGTGGACACTGCTGCCGTATTCGCTTCGCGGCAAGATCTGGCCGGCGAGCTTCGCCTTCACCAACGACCTCGGCTTCGACGCCGTCGTGGTGCCGCGCCTGGGTGATGGGAGCTGGGAAGGCTACACCAACGAGGAGCAGGCGGCCGACTACCCGGCCGGCTCGTACGAGCTGGCCCTGCAAGTCGCCGCCGAGGCCGGCGACCAGCGCGAGCTGGACGCCGTGCTGTCGCGGCGCAGCAGCAACGAAACGCTGCGGCTCGCCTGGCGTCTCTTGATCGTCATGGCGATCGTGGTGATCGGCGGGCATTTGTTCTTCAGCAGTCCGGAGCCGCCGCGCTTTCCGGTTCAGCGCCGCGCCGCCCTGGCCGCCGGAGTGGTCGCGGTTGCCGATCCCTGGCAGGCCGTCATGATGATCAACCTGGGCGATCGACTGGTGAAACAGGACAGGGACGCCAACCGATGAACGCAGAGCAAGTCTTGGTCGTGCCGACGGCGCTCTTTCACGAGGCCGGTCGCTTCCAGGGGCTCAGCCGCGACGTGGACCGCTACCTGCCGCGCTTGCTGGCGCCGCCGAACGTGTCGTTCATCGCCCGCGCCGCCGCCGAGCAAGATCCCGGCTTCAAGCAGATCATTCCGTACGTGGTGATGCGCTGGCGCGACCAGGTCTTCCATTACCGCCGCGGCCAGGGCACGACCGAGGCACGGCTGCGGGCGCTGCGGTCGGTCGGTGTCGGCGGCCACATCAATCCCTGCGATCACGCCGCCGGCGGGTCGCCGTATCGGCTCGGCATGCTGCGCGAGGTCGAGGAAGAGGTGTTCGTCGAAACCGGCTACCGCGAGCGCTGCGTCGGCTTGATCAACGACGACGCCACGCCCGTCGGCCAGGTCCACCTGGGGATCGTGCATGTGTTTGACCTGGACGAGCCGCGCGTCCGCCGGCGTGAAGCGGACCTGATCCACTCTGGCTTTGCGCCGCTGGCGGAATTGCTGGCGGCGCGGGAGGAATTCGAAACCTGGTCGCAGTTCGTGCTCGAGGAATTGACCCGCCAGCACCAACCCGAAGCGTAAGCGAGGGATTTCGCCCCGCTCCCCTCGCTTACGCTTCGGGTTGGTGCTCCCCTCGCTTACGCTTCGGGTTGGTGCAGTGGAATCACGCACGGCGATCCGCCGCCGGTTCCGCCAGCTTCGCCAGCTCGCTCTCGTCCGTGAACTCCAGCGATTCGGAGTTGACACAATGACGCTGGCCGGTTGGGGCAGGGCCGTCCTCGAAGACGTGCCCCAGGTGGCAGCCGCAGCGGGCGCACAGGATCTCGACGCGGGTCATGCCGTGGTTGTGATCCATCGCGGTGGCCACGTTTTCCTCGGCCACGGGCTGGAAGAAGCTTGGCCAGCCGGTGCCGGAGTTGAACTTGGCCGCCGACGAGAACAGCGGCAGCCGGCAGCACACGCACGTGTAGACGCCCTTGCGTTTGTTGTCCAGCAGCGTGCCGCAGAACGGCCGCTCGGTCCCCTTGCCGCGGGCGATGAGGAACTGCTGCAGCGTGAGCTGTGCCTGCCACTCAGCGTCCGTCTTGACGACCGGGGCGACCTCGACCGGACCGACCAGTTGCCCCTGGCGATTGAAGAGTTTCACGCGCATCATGGCTCCTCCTTCTGCGGATTCTACGCGAAAGCGTCCGGCCGGCTAACTGTTTAGCCCCGGTTCGAAGAACCGGGGCGGGCAGGATCCCGCGCGGAGGATGAATCCATTGCCGCAGAACCGGACGGACACGATCCCGCCCGGAGGATGAATTCATTGCCAGGAGGACGTCCGCCCCGTTTCTACGAAAGCGGGCTAAACGCGTACACGTCTGAACGCCGTTAACCCTGGACTTCACCGCATCGCCCCGGCCATAATGGAGGCGCTCGCGTTTCCCCGCGCCATTCGTGGGCCTTTCGTGCGGAGGTATCCCCATGGTCCTGCTGCTGTTGTCGGCGCCGCTGATCCTCGGGCAGGCGCCCGCCACGCCGCCCGCCGCGCCCCGTGCCGGCCAAGATCTCGGCAAGCTGGTTCAGGCCCTTGACAAGGGAACGCCGGCCGAGCGGCTGCAGGCGCTCCGTACCCTGGAGAAGCTCGGTCCGGACGCCAGGGCCGCGGCGCCGGAGCTCATCAAAGCCCTCCGCGACCCGGATGAAACGCTCCGCCGCCGCGCCGGCCTGGCACTGGTCGCGATCGGCCCCAAGCAAATCGCTCTCGTCGAGCCGCTCGTCAAGGCGCTCGACATCGACGACGAAGCGGTGCAGGCCAACCTGGGCAAGGTTCTCGTCGGCATCGGCCCCATCGCGACGACCTCGCTCATCCGGCTCTTGAAGGATGACGACCCGGTCGCCCGGCGCGGCGCCGCCGTCGCCCTGGAGGCGTTCGGCATCGATGCACTTCCCGCGGTCAAATCGCTCGTCAAGACGCTGGCGGACCAGGACGCGGCGGTGCGGCTGGCCGCGGCGCGGGCCCTCGTGAAGATCGAGCCGAAGGAGAAGGCCAGTTATGCGGTCCTGGCCGAGGCGCTGCTGACGGCCGAGCCGCGCGGCCGGCACCAGATCATGATGCTGCTGACGGAGTCGGGCCAGCAGGCGCTGGCGGCGCCGGTCTTCCGCAAGATGCTGCACGCCAAGGATGCGTCCCTGCGGAATGACGCGGTCCTCGGCTTGCGCCAGCTGGGCAAGGATGCGGCCCCGGTCCTGCTCGACGGCCTCCAGAGCGCGGCCGTGGAGGTGCGCCGCGCCGCCGCGACCGGTCTGTTCGACCTGGTGCAGACCGCGCGCCGCGAGCGGGCTCGCGTTCCCGACGATAAGGATCCGACCGATGCCGAGACCAAGCTCAAGGCGGTGCTCGACGCGCTCAAGAAGGCCGAGCCCTTGTTGACGAAGACGCTCGGCGATGCCGACATCGAGCTGCGGCTGACGGTCGCCAAGACGGTCTATCAAATCAGCGGCGATCTGGAGCAAGCGTTGCCGCCCATGCTGGCCGCGCTGGAAGATAAGGACGCCAAGGTGCGGAAGCTGGCGATCCAGGCGCTGCGCGGCGTTCCCGACCAATCGGAGCGCATGCAACAGGTCCTGCTCGGCGCCGCCAAAGACCCGGTCATCGACGTGAAGCTCGAGGCGTTGACGGTCCTGTGGCTCAACCACGGCGACACCGAAGCGGCCCAGAACGCCCTGGTCGAAGCGCTCAAGGACGCGTCGATCCGTCAGAACGCCTACGCGATGGTCAACCGCCTGATCGCCCAGGGGAACGACCTGACGCAAGTGCTGCTGCCGCTGGTGAAGCACCCGGACGAGGCGTTGCGGGCCCGCGGCGTGGCCCTGTTGCGCAAGCCGGCACAGGAAGACGAGACGGTGCGGGCGGCGCTGGTCGGCGCCCTCCAGGACAAGTCGGCGCTGGTGCGCTTGCAGGCCGTGCAGGCCCTGACCGCGGCGGCCGAGTTTCCCGCGGAGATCGTGCCGCCCCTGGTGAAGATGCTTGAAGACGACGACCGCGAGATTCGCATGTCCATCGCCACGGCGCTCCGGCGCTTCACCGAGCACGGCCCGCTGGTCGTGCCGGCGCTCGTCGTGTCGCTGCGCGACCAGGCGGACTTCGTCCGCGCGGCCGCGGCCGACACGCTGGCCTTTTTCAAGGACGACGCCGGGCCGAGCATCGCGGGGCTGGTGAAGGCGCTGCGCGAGGAGGACGACGATTACGTCAAGGAGCGCATGGTTCGCACGCTGGCGTTGTTCGGTCCCGACTCCAAAGCAGCCGTGCCGGTGCTGTTGGACATCGTCCGCAAGGACCCGTCGTTCAACCTGGCCTTCGTGGCGCTGGGGAGAATCGGGGCCGACGCGAAGGCGGCCGCGCCGGTGCTGATCGAGGCGCTGCGCAAGGACGGCGACAACAAGAACGTGCAGGAGGCGCTGGCGGGAATCGGCGCCGACGTGGGGCCGCCATTGATCAAGCTCCTGGAGGATGCGAAGGCGGATACGCGGCTGGGGGCGGCGGCGGTGCTGGGCAAGATCGGCGCCGCGACCAGCGCCGGCGAAGCCCTCCAGGCGCGGTTGAAGGACGACGACGCCCAGGTGCGCGTCGCCGCCGCCCTCGCGCACTTCCAGGTGACCAGCCAAACCAAGCCGGCGCTGGCGACCTTGACCGCGGCCTGCAAGAAGGGGGAACGCCGCGTCCGGCTCCAGGCCCTCAGGAACCTGAAGGCAATGGGCCCCGAGGCCAAGGACGCCGTGCCGACCATCGTGATGCACCTCGGCGACCCCGACCCGATGATCCGCGCCCAGGCGGAGGATTCGTTGCAGATGATCGATCCCCAGGCGCTCGAGCGCGCCAAGGCGGCGATGTAACGCGCTCTCCGATCATTCATTGACCCGTTGTCAAACGGGATTGCCCCATGGGCAACCTGTCGCTATCCTCCGCCTCCATCGGCAGGAGGATTCCCATGCGGCTTTTCCCACTCGTCATCCTGTGCCTCGCCGTTGATGCCCGTCCGGTCCGCGCCGACCTGCGCGCCGCGAACGGCGTCATCGATCTCGGCGACATCCGCGGCGGCCGGAAGCTCGTGCATCGCTTCGAGCTGACCAACGCCGGCGCCCTACCGGTTGAGATTCTTGAGGTGCAACGCGGCTGCGGCTGCCTCGCCCCGCGGCTTGAGCAGCGACTGCTTCCCGCCGGCGGCACGACAGGCCTGGTGGTCGAATTGCGCACCCTCGGTCAGGCGGACGGCCCCCATTCGTGGAACCTTCAGGTGAGCTACCGCGCCGGCCAGGAAACCAGAATCCTCCCCGTGACGCTGCGCGGCACGGTCAAGAACGACATCACGGTTCAACCCGCCATCCTCGGGCTCATTGTGACCAAGTCCGTGCGACAAGAAATCACCCTGACCGACTCGCGCAACGATCCGCTGCGCGTGATCGATGCCGAGGCGCGCGGCCCGGGCCTCTGGGTCACGGCCATCGAACGCGCCGGCCGAACCACCAAGGTGCAGGTGACCGCCGAGGCGTCCCGGCTCGCCCCCGGCCGGCACGAAGGCCGGCTGACGATCACGACCGACGATCCGGATTACGGTCAACTGGAGGTGCCGATCGTGGTGACGAAAGCGACGGCGGCGACGGTTCGCGCCGCCCCCGAGCATGTTGTGCTGCGCTTCGCCGCCGGCGCGACCTCGGCGTCCGCCCTGGTGCGCTTGCGCTCGCCGGGCGATCAGGCGGTGCGGATCGCCAAGATCGAGCCGAGCATCCCGGAACTGGCGTGCACCTGGGCGCCGGGGCCGGGAACCGATGCGACGTTGAAGATTCAGATGTCGCGTTCCGCCAGCGCTGTTCAAGGCCACGTCGACGTACATTGGACAGCGCCGGCCAGCGAGGTGTTGACTATCCCCGTCACGGTGCAGACAACCGATTGAGCGTGTGGCTTGCCGCTTAGCGCTCGGATCAGGGTGCGGCGAACGCTAAGCCGCAAGCGGCGGACTACCGTTCATCCTGCAATTCCTTCCGCAGCCGGTCCAGCTCCGCCCGCAATTCGCGCACTGTCCCCGCATGGGCCGGGTCGCCGTACAGGTTGCGCATCTGCTGCGGGTCCTTGACGCGGTCGAACAGCTCCCATTCGGGCGTCGTGTCGATGTTCTTGGCCCCCTTCATGCCCAGGCCCTTGCCATAGAAGTGGATCAGCGTGTAGCGCGGCGTGCGGACGCCGTACTGGGCGTGGACGTTGTGGCTGCCGTCGAGGTGCATCCAGTAGCGGTAGTACATGCTGGCGCGCCAGCCGGGCGGCTCGCCGCCGGAAAGGAGGGCCTTGTAGCTCCTGCCCTGCATGTCTTTGGGAATGGCGCCGCCGGCCAGGTTAAGAAACGTGGGCGCGTGGTCGATGTTCAGCACCATCGATTCATGGACGCCGCCGGCCTTGGTCAGCGGCGGATAGCGAATGATGAGCGGGGTCGTCAGGCACGGCTCGTACATGATGCGTTTGTCGTAGAAGCCGTGCTCGCCGAGGAAGAAGCCCTGGTCGGACGTGTAGATGACGATCGTGTCCTCCGCCAGCCCCGCCTGGTCCAGGTACGCGAGCAGCCGGCCGACGTTTTCGTCCACGGCCGCCACGCACGACAGGTAGCGTTTCATGTAGATCTGGTAGGCCCATTTGCGGAGCGCGTCCCGGTCGAGGTCCTTCGGAATGGGCACGCCGAGGTCGCGCTGGACCATGTCCTGGCCGATGCGGAGCTTGACGTTGGCCGTGGATTTCGACCGGCCCTTGTAATCGTCGAGCAACGTTTCCGGCTCGGGAATGGTCACGTCCTTGTACAGGTTCTCGAAGCGCGGCGCCGGGTCCCACGGCCGGTGTGGCGCTTTGAAGTGACAGAATAACAAGAACGGCTTCTGCGGATCACGCTTCTTCAGCCATTCCAGCGACAGGTCGGTGACCACGTCCGTGGAGTAGCGGCCGTCGAACTTGCGGTTCTGCTTCTTCTTCATGCCGATCTCGCGGAGCACGGGGTTGAGGTACACGCCCTGGCCGGGGAGGATGTTCCAGTAGTCAAAGCCGGCGGGATCGGTCCCCAGGTGCCACTTGCCGATGAGGGCCGTTTGATAGCCGAGGGCGCGGAGCAGGTGGGCGATGTGAACGCGTGTCGGGTCCATGGTGTCGGCCAGGGTGTAGACGCCGTTCTTGTGGCTGTATTGCCCGGTGAGGATGGCCGCCCGGCTGGGAGTGCAGATCGAGTTGGTGACCAGCGAATTGGTGAAGCGGATGCCTTGCTTGGCGAGGCGGTCGAGGTTGGGCGTGCGCGTGACTTTCGCCAGCCACGATTGGTAGGCGCCGATGGCGGCGCTGGCGTGATCGTCGCTCATGATGAACAGGATGTTGGGCCGCTTCTTCGCGGGTGATTTCGCCTGGGCGCCGGCGGCGACGGGAAACACGAGGGCGACGACCAGGGTGACCAACAAGACGCGGCGCGACATGGGATGCTCCTCATGAATGGGGTGCTGGCTCTGATATACCGGGATGCGTCGAGCTGGTCAAAAGAAATGTGTGCTGCGGGCGGCGGCATCCCGCGTGGTACAATGCCGGAAGCTGATTCGGCGCTGTCATGAGTAAGGAGAACCAGATGAAGGCGACCATCGATGGCGACGGACGCATCCAGCTCGGGCAAGATTTGCAGAGTCAACTTGGTGTGCGCCCCGGGGATGACGTGATTTTCGAGAAACGCGGCGGCGAGTGGGTCCTGAAGGCCGCCAAATCCGAATCGGGTCTGGGTTACGAGGGCAATGTCCTCGTGCATCGCGGCACGTCCACGCCGGTGATCGATCTGTTCCTCGCGAAGCTCGCCGAGCAGGTCGGGACGTGCACGCCGGCAATGGACATGCTTGCACAGGTTCGCGACGAACGACTTGCGCAATTGACGGAAGGAGTGCGGCAATGAGGGTGTTGCTGGATTCGTCGACCCTGATTGCCTCACTGTTGCCGGATCATGTGCATCACAGCGTCGCGCACGCGTGGCTGTCGCAAGCGAAGGCACGTGCGTTCCAGCTCGTCGTGTCCGGTCATAGCATCGCAGAAGTGTACTCGGTGTTGACGCGCATGCCACGCACCCCAAGGATCAGTCCTGCCGTTGCATGGCAGTTGTTGTCTGACAACGTAACAGGCTTCGCCGAGATCGTCACCCTTACGGGCGCCGATTACGTCGCTTTGGTGAACGACCTATCCATGCGAGGAATCGTTGGCGGCCCGGTTTACGACGCCATTATCGCCAAAGCCGCCGAATTGGGTCAGGTCGACAAGCTCGTGACATTGAACGAGGCGGACTTCCTGAAAGTGTATCCAAACATCGCGAGTCGGTTGGTGGCTGCACGATCGGTCGCTCCGCCCACAAGTTAGCCACTCGCGATTCCAGCCAGCCTATTGCCATCATTGCCATCACGGCAACATGAGGCGGGCCCGCACATAGCTCACCCATGCCAAGCCGAAACTCAACCACGCCCCGCCGATCATGAACCCGCCGATGACGTCGCTGAACCAGTGGGCCCGCAGGTAAATCCGGCTGAAGCCGATCATGCCGACGTGGACCGCGAGCAGCACGACAACGCCGATCCGCAGGTCCCGCCGGCGAATCGATTGCAGCGCGGCGTAGCCGAGCAGTCCGTAGCCGATGGCCGCGCCCATGGCGTGGCCGCTGGGGAAGCTCTCGTTGGTTTCGCTGACGGCTCGGTCCCGGGAATCGGCCGGCGGCCGGTCGCGGTCGAGCGGTTCCTTCAGGGCCAGGTTCAGCAAGCCGCCGGCAGCGGCGATGAGCGGCCAGCCGATGGCGAGGACGCGGTCGCCGCGCCGCCATTGCCAGGCGAGGCCGACCGCGGCCAGGCCGATCATGAACGGGACGCCGCCCAGATGGGTGAACACGACCATCGACGCGCGGCGAAAGCTGTGGGTGCGGGCGGCCTCTTCGAAGTAGTGGGCCGCTTCGCGATCGAATGCCGGCAAGGGACCGTCGCCGAGGGCCAGAATCGCCCAGAGGATGAAGGACGCGGTCAGCGCCAGGCTGACGCCGAAGGCGCTCCAGCTGCTGCGCGGCGGCATGGATGGGACACAAGAAATAGCCGCGACACATCGCGGCAGAGGTTGAGCGGACCCGCGGGAATCACTGCGCTCATCCCACGGCTTGGCACAGGACGCTCACGTCGGAACTTCGATCTTGCTGATCCGCACCGCCGTGTACGGCTGGCGATGCCCCTTCATGCGGCGATAGTTCTTGCGCCGCTTGAAGTGCTGGATGTACAGCTTGATCGTGGGATGATCGACGACCTCGGCCACCACCTTGGCCCCGGCGATCACCGGCTGACCGATCTTGGTTTCGTTGTCGCGCTGCGTCAAGAGCACGCGGTCGAACTCGACACTGGCGCCGACCTGGGCCTCCCGGAAGTCGACGTTCACCACATCGCCTTCCTGGACGCGGTACTGGTGGGCGCCGTCCTCGAACACAGCATACATGGCCAGGATCCTGCGGGAGTTGGCGGGATGTTGAACATTTAGTATAGGAAGCGCGAAGAGATCGGCCAGTGTAGTGTATGTGGTCGGGACGCGTGGCCGGGGCTGAGTCTTCAAAGCCCGGGACACGTAGCGGCGTTTACCTGCGCGGCGGGATCGATTTCCCGGCCGGAGATGCGTCGTCGTCCAATCGGATCAGTTCCCGCAACTCGTCGGCGGTGATGCCGGCACTGAACAAAGTTGCCGCGGTTCCGGCAGCGAACGAGGCCGACAGGCTCGTCCCCCACGCGCCGCCCTGCCCGTGCCGGACCGCATCGTAGGCCCAGATGGTGGGCTTCGACGCCAGCCCGATGAACGGCGGCGGCCCCGCGGCACTGAACGGCTGTTTCCTTCCGTCCAATCCCCAGGCCCCCACCGAGATCACACTCCGAGCATCGCCGGGCATGCCGACCGCCCCCTGGGTCGTGGCGAAGTCGGCCAGCTGGGGCCGGCCCTGCAACCGCAACGGACCTGCGCCATCGACGAACAGCCTCGGCCGCAGTTCCCACTTCGCCTCGATACCCGGCAACGTCGGCGCGCCGAGCGGGCGGATGCTGGTCGTGGTCTCGCCGGCTGCCAGCTCGAAGACGTAGCGGTCTTCCACGTTGCTCAACAGCCAGCGGGTTGTCGGTTGTTCCACGCGGAGCGCGTAGCGGCCCGGTTTGGGGACAGTGAAATCCAGACGCTGCTCATACACCGTGCCGTGGGGTTGATGATCGAGCCGCGCGGGAATGGGGTTCGATCGCGCCACGATCTCGAAGGCGTCGGCGCCCAGGGTCTTGCCTCCCGGATCGCGCTGGCGCAGCAGCGTGAGGGTCAAGCCGGCCAGGCTGCGGCGGTACCAGTCCTCTTCCCCGGGCCGCCGATAGTAATCCGGATCATGCGGCTCGCGCCATTGCAGCGTGACGCGCAGCCCGGTCTGCGCCGGCAAGTCCGCGATTTGCTTGCCGCCGTGCGGCTGCCAGGCGAAAAAGTTCAGCTCGCTTGTCCAGCAGCCCGCCGGGAGTTTCTCTCCCGGCGCGACAAACTCCATGAGGCCGTTGCCGTCGCTGTCGCGGAACATGCCGGTCCAGGCCTGGCCGGCGGTGTTGCCGGCCGGCACGAACCACATCGGCCCGGCGGCGTGCGCGTCCAGGGCGCGCGACAACGGACTGGCGCCGCCCAGGGAGTAGCCGTCGTTCCAGGTCAACGCGCTGGCGATCAGCGGGATGCCCTTGAGGCTTTGCATCAGGGCGACGTGGTCCCAGTAGCGGCGTTCCTTGGCGGCCAGCTCTTTTTCCAGCCTCGCCTGGTGTTCCATCCGTTGGCGGTGCCAGTCGCGCTCGCTGAAGATCCAGCCGTACACCGGGCCGAGGAAATCGAAGGTGAAGCGCAGGTCTTCTTCGTCGCGGAAGTCGTCGAGGATGGCCTGGCGTTCCTTCAGCAGCCGGCTACGCTGGAGGTTCAACAACGACGAGGCAGTGCGGAGCTCGTCGAGCCGGCGGTCCAGCGTCGCGGACAAGACGCCGCCCCGCGCATAGCGGGCGACCTCGTCGAGCTGCAACGGATCGTCGCCGGGGACGCGGATCAGGACCATGTCCGCCGCCGGGGCCGCGACCGCGGCCGCCAGGGCGCACTGGGTCCCGTGCCCCAGCTCCGCTCCCGCCGGCTGCGGCGCTGGGAACAAGTCCTGCGAATACTGCGTCGTCAGATCGACCAGCCGCGTCGCCGGCGGCAGCTTGCCCTGCTTCACCAGGTTTTCCCAGCCGCGGAAGTCGGTGTCCAGAATGGCCAGACGCATTCCTTGACCGCGCTTGCCGCGCTGATGCCACTCCGCCAAGCCGCTTTGCTGAAGCACCTTGGCCGGCTCGTTCACGCCCGGCGTCGCCGGGGCCACCGGACCGGCGGCCGGCGTCGGCAAGCGAACCTCCAGCACTTCGGGCAACGCGGCGAGAGCCTTGACATGCGCGACCAGTACTTGCGCCGTGACATACGTCCCCAGCACGCCCTCAACAACGGCGCCGGGCGCCACACTCTCCACCAGCTGCCGCAACTGGTCCGGCGCAGGCGTTCCCGCGAACAACACCTGGAGCCGGACGAACTGCTGGTCTTTTGCCTTGTCGTTCACCAGCTCCCACAGGCCCGGGCCGATCTTCTCCAGAAACGCCGGCGAGCGCGCGGCCGGCTCGGCGGCGTCCTGAATCGGCTCGGGATCGGTCAGGACCTCGGTGACCAGGATGGGATTCACGTTCTGAAGCGGCAACGGCAGCTCCGCGGGTGCGATCTGCGGCGCCAGCCAGCCGCCGGGCTGCGTGCGCAGGTCCTTCAGCAATACCTCGAGCTGGCCCCTCGGCACCGTTCCCATCAGCTTGGTGTAGGGCCTGCCGCCGGCGCCGCGATGGTCGTAGTGACCCGCCTCCTTGAAACCCAGCAAGCCCAGCAGGAGCTTGGTTTGCTCGGCCAGCTCGCGCTGGCGGTCAACCTCCAGGTTGCCGGCCAGCTCCAATCGCACGCGCACCGGCTGATCGGCCGCGTCCGGCAGCTTGAAGCCGTCGGGCACGAGCAGCACGCCGGCCACGCTGAGGTTGTCGCGCAGCCGCGGCGCCTGCGCCGCCGCCAGCCGTCCGCGAAACTCGTTCTTGCTCGGATCGATGCGGTCGGTTTCGGGCCGCTCGTCCAGGGGCGGCTGGAACTCAAACTTCAGACCTTGCAGGTGCTTGACGAGGCGATCGTACAGAATGGCATGCTGATCGCGCGGCGCCACGATGCGATAGCGCAGGACCACCTGGTAGTGGGCCGGCGGCGGGGGCGTCGCCGGCTGGGCGGGGGCCTGGCCGTTGCGGGCGAGGCCGAGAATCGCAATGGCGGCCACAGACAGAGATGCGCAGACGATCGGCTTCATGAAGCGGCGCCTCAAGTGCTGGTACGTTTATTGTTGCCCGCATCCGGCGGTTTGCCAAGGACGGGACATCGGTTCCGCGGCGCTGGGAAGGAACTGGGTGGGGACGTGTGTGATCTGGTGAGGTTGTGCTGACGGCGGTCGAACCGTCAAACGTGATACAACTGACAAGGTCTGGCTACCGTGAAATCCGATCCGCCAGCGCCTTCTTCACCTCGGCCAGCTCGCGCGTGTTGAACACATCCTCCTTCTCGAGCCAGCCCCGCCGCGCCACGTCGATGCCGAAGCGGCTCGTGAAATCGAACTCGTCGGTGCTGTGCGCGTCCGGATTGATCACGAGCTGCACGCCCAGCGCCTTGGCGCGCTTGCAGTGAATCCAGTCGAGGTCGAGCCGGCGCGGGTTGGCGTTGATCTCGATCATGACGCCGTGCTCCCTGGCCGCTTGCAGCACGGCTTCGAGATCGAGCTTGTAGCCGTCGCGCTGCAGGAGCAGCCGGCCGGTCGCGTGGCCCAGCATCGTGACCCGCGGATGTGAAATGGCCTTGACGATCCGCCGCGTCATCTCCTCCTCGCTCTGGTTGAAATGGCTGTGCACGCTGGCCACGATGTAGTCGAACTTGGCCAGCACCTTGTCGTCATAGTCGAGCGCGCCGTCGGCGAGGATGTCGCATTCGGTCCCCTTGAACAGGTGGATGCCGCGCAGCTTGGCGTTGAGGGCGTCGATGTCGCGCTGCTGCTTCGCCACCCGCGCCGGCGTCAGGCCGTTCGCGATCGTCAACGACTGCGAATGATCGGCGATCCCCAGGTACTGGTAGCCGCGCTGCTTCGCGGCGGCGGCCATCTCCTCGAGTGTCGCCGCCCCGTCGCTCCAGGTCGTGTGGCAGTGAAACACGCCGCACAGCGCGTCGGCCGTCACCAGCCTGGGCAGCTTGTGCTCGGCGGCGGCCGCGATCTCGCCCCGGTCCTCGCGCAGCTCCGGCGCGATGTAATCGAGGTCCAGCGCCCGATAGATGTCCTCCTCGTCCTTGCACGCGATCGACTTCTTCGGGCCGGCCAGCTCGTACTCGTTCAGCTTCAGCCCGTACTGAATCGCCCGCTGGCGCATGGCGACGTTGTGGTCCTTGCTCCCCGTGAAGTAGTTGAGGGCGAACGGAAACTGGGCCGGCGTCACCACCCGCAGGTCGGCGTTGATCGCCAGCCGGCGATTGTCGTCGTCGATGCCGGCGACCAGCACGCTCGACTTCGTGTCGCCGCGGCCGACGATCTTCTGCACCTGCGGCAGCTGGACGAAGGCGTCCATGATCGGCCCGGCGTCGGTCGCGCTCACCAGCAGATCGATGTCGTTGATGGTCTCCTTGCGGCGCCGCAGCGAGCCGCACACTTCCAGCCGCAGGATGCCGGCGCACTGGCGCAGCCCGGCGACCAGCGCGTCCGCGACCGCCTGGGCCTGGTCGAGACGGATGCGGTTGCCGAGCTGGCTGAGGAACGCCAGCCCTTCGAGGATTTTTGCCTGCGTCTTGGCGCCGAAGCCCTTGAGGTGCGCGACCTTGTCGGTCGTGCAGGCTTCTTGCAGCTTGGCCAGGTCGTCGATGCCCAGCTCATCGAACAGCAGCTTCACTTTCTTCGGCCCGAGCCCGGGCAGCCGCAGCATCTGCCGCAGTCCGCTCGGGGTCTTGGCCTTCAGCTCTTCCCAGTACGGAAGCGCGCCGGTGGTGACGAGCGTGCTGATCTTCTCCGTCAGTCCCGAGCCGATGCCGGGGACCTCGCCGAGCTTGCCGGACTCGACCAGCTCGTTCAGGTTCGTGTCGAGCTGCGCGATGATGCGGGCCGCCCTGGAGTACGCGAGCGGCCGAAAGCGATTCTTCGGATCCTGCAGCTCCAGCAGGACCGCGATCTCATCGAGCACGGCGGCGACTTCGGCTTGGTCCATCGGGGCACCGGGTGGTTGGTGGTTTGGTGCTTGGTGCTTGGTGGTTTGGTGCTTGGTGCTTGGTGGTTTGCCGCGGGTGGTCCGGTACAGTCTTCAAGCCTCACAGACCACGCACCAACTCACCAGGCACACCACGCCAAACGCCCACCACTCACCAAACCGGATTATAGTCGGCTGCCAAGCACCAAACTACCAAGCACCAAACTACCAAGCACCAAACTACCAAGCACCAAACTACCAAGCACCAAACTACCAAGCGCCAAGCACTCAACCCAAATCACGCCGCCACCCGCACGGTCTTCTTGCGGGCCTGGCCGGCCAGCAGGATCTCCATGGCGTTGACCAGGCGGTCGGGGCCGCGGCCGTCGATCAGCTTGCGGCCGCAACGGGCCATGGCCTGGCGTTCGAGCGGATCGGTGAGCAGGTTCTGAATCGCCAGGCGGACCGTGCCGGGCGAGACGTTCTCGTGCCAGCCCAGGCACGAGGCGCAACCCTCTTCTTCGAGGCGCTGGGCGTTGGGCCAGTGCGCTTCATTCTGCACGATCACGAGCTGCGGCATGCCGATGCAGGCCAGCTCGTTCGACCAGCCGCTGCCGCCGGTGATGGCGAAGTGGCAGCGGACCAGGCGGGCGGCAATCTCGGCCGGCTCGAGGGCCAGCTCCAGCCGGCCCGTGTGCCCTTCGAGCAGGGACTTCAAGTCCTCGAGCTGCGGATGCTCGCGGCGGACCACGATGTCCACCTTGCCGACGCGCGGCGCCGCCAGCAGCAGCTTGGTCAGGTCGATCGTTTGCCGGTGCGGATCGTCCTCGCCGAGCGCCACCAGCGCGCGGAACTGGCCGCTCGGCTTGCCTTCGACCATGGCGGCCAGGGGCGCCGGCTCTTGCGAGCGCGTCGGGCGATGGCGGCGAATCTCCGGCCGGACCATGGCGTAGCGCCTGCCCATGAGCAGCTGGGCGTCGGTCTCGAACTCGTAGCTCTCCTTGCTGGGGCCCAGGAGCGGATTGACGATCACCTGCGAGGGAAAGCGGCTGGTCGCCAGATGATCGATCGACAGCACGGTGAGTCCGCCGCCGACGAGCTCGGCCAGGTAGTCGTGCACGGCGTCCTGGTCATCGACGTAGATGGCCGCCGGCTGGTGCTGGCGGATCTGCTGCAGGGTTTCGCGGAGATCGGCCGGCGAGCCGGCGTCGTGATTCATGGCCAGCCAGTTGTTGCCGCCGCGCTTGATCGACAGCGCCAGGCCGTTGGGCTGGAGCTGCGACAGGAAGTACACGGGCCGGCGGCGGCGCTGCAGCGCCGCGGCCAGGATCATGCAGCGGGCGAGCCGTTCGTAACCGGTGCGCGGCGTGGCATCGACGCGCAGGAAAATGGGATCGCGATTCATGCCTCTGTTCCTGAAAGGAGGGGGAGGGGGTTCACCCGGACAGCCGCTTGTCACCGCCGGCCATGTCCCGTGCGAACCGCGTCCGCGTCATGACCCAGTCATGGACGTGGACCGGCGCCCGAGGCGACGGCAGCTCGAATCAACTGTTCGGGAACAGCGAAGAGGAGGTTGGGACGGAGCGATCTTAGTGCAGAGTGCTTGGTGCTTGGTGCTTGGTGCTTGGTGAGTGGTGCTTGGTGTTTGGTTTTGGTGTTTGGTGAGTGGTCAGACCAGGCACTAAACACCAAGCACTAAGCACCAAGCACGGTGCGCTGGATGAATCCCTTCATCCGTGATCCTCTTCCCTGACCGGCCCGGGTTCCGAGTCCAGGCCGCGCCGCGACGGTTCCGGCCGTCGCGACCGGCGGAATCTTACAACAGGCCGCTCCGCGAAAAAAAGGCCACTTTCCGGCGGGAACAGCGCTGCCGGTTCGCCGGGATGTTCCGCGCGGAACGTGGGGAGGCTTGGCAGAGATTGTAAGGGGGCTCTAACGAAACCCCCTCACCCCCGGCCCCTCTCCCCCTGTTGGATGGGGCGAGGGGACTGTCCCGGTCGTCGAACCCGCGTTGTTCCGCCCGGTTTCGGTTGCTATAGTCCGCCCCCTTGGTTCTCAGACTTGTGAAGTCTTGGAGACTTCGGAAGCCTGAGAAGTCTGCCCCCTGACTTTCCACGGAGGGAACGATCATGGATAAGCGTCGCATGGGACGAGGCCTGGATGCACTGTTGGGCGGCGCCGACCTGGCGGTCGCCGACCTGCCCGGCGGTGAAGTCCCGCTGGACAAGATCGAGCAGAACCCCTGGCAGCCGCGCAAGTCGTTCGATCCCGACGAGCTGGCGTCGCTCAGCGCCAGCGTCAAGACCCACGGCATCCTGCAGCCGCTGGTGGTGCGCTCGATCGGCGATCGCTTCCAGTTGATCGCCGGCGAGCGCCGCTTGCGGGCGGCCCAGCAGGCCGGCCTCAGCAAGGTGCCGGTGCGCGTCGTCGATTTCAATGATCAGCAGGTGCTGGAGGCGGCCCTCGTCGAGAACATCCAGCGCAGCGACCTCAACCCCATCGAGAAGGCGCAGGGCTTCAAGGAGCACATCGACCGCTTCCAGCTCAACCACGAGCAGCTCGCCCAGCGCCTCGGCCTGGCCCGGTCCACGATCACGAACCTGATCAACCTGCTCGAGCTGGCCCCGGAAGTCCAGGAAGGCGTCCGCCTCGGCCAGCTCACCGAAGCCCACGCCAAGCTGCTCAAGGGCGTCAAGGGGAAGGACAAGCAGGTGTCGCTGTTCAAGCAGGTCGTGGCGCTGGGCCTGAGCGTCAAGGCCACCGAGACCCTGATCCGCGAGCAGAAAGACGGCGCCGCCGGCGACGGCGAGCGCGGCCACAAAGAGCCGGGCAGCCGCTCGGCGTCGAGCGAAACCAAGACGGCCCACGTCAAGAGCCTGGAAAACGACCTGCGGCAGCAGCTCGCCACCATGGTCGAGATCCGCGTGCTCGGCAAAGACAAGGGCCAGTTCGTCATCAACTTCGAATCGAATGACGACTTCGAGCGCATTCTCGCGCGGCTGCAGAAGGGATAGAATTTGGTGAGTGGTGGTTGGTGCTTGGTGGTTGGTCAGTGGTGTTCATCTTCACCGACCACCAAACACCAACCACCAAACACGAAACCGCGAACCTGCACGCGCCTTCTGGTCGTCATCATGATGTACCGCCTTTGCCTGGGATTGACGTTGCCGCTCTTGGCCGGGCAGACCGCGCCGCCGGTGGGGTGGCGAACGTTTGCTCCCAAGGATGCCGGGTTCTCGGTGGCCTTGCCGCGGTCGCCCAAGGCGAAGAAGCAGCAGCTCAAGCTGCCGGCGGGGGCCGCCGACGTCACGGTCTTCACCTGTGATCACGAGGTATCGACCGGGGCTTCCAAGCCAGCGCTCGACGTCGCGTTCGTCATCGGCGTGACCGAATACGCCAGCGCCGACATGGACGGCGTCGATGACAAGCGGCTCCGCAATGCCCGCGACGGCGCCGTCGAAAGCGCCAGGGGCAAGCTCATCCACGAACGCAAGATCACCCTGGCCGGCCACCCCGGCCGCGAGCTGTGGATCCAGACCCGGGACGACGGCATGATCCACACCCGGCTATACGCGGTCAAGCAGCGGCTCTATCAAACGATGGCGGTCGGCCCCAAGAAGGCCGTCGAAACCAAGGAGGTGGCCGCGTTTCTGGATTCGTTCCGATTGAGCAAGTGATCGTTTCTCGGCTGGCGTTTCGCGTTCGCGAGATCGTGCGAACGCTCAACGGCAAGCCACGGACGGCGTGTCATCCGTCATGTACAATGAGTCAGACGGGGCGTAGCTCAGCTTGGCTAGAGCGCATGGTTTGGGACCATGAAGTCGCAGGTTCGAATCCTGTCGCCCCGATTACGTTGCAGTGGCGTAGCATTCACATTGCGTTGAAGTTGTACACTTGCTAGCCCGCTGCAGGAGCACGTAGTGCGACCCCTTCGGTATTCCATCAACATCACATTGGACGGGTGCTGCGATCATCGGGCAGGCTCGACGGACGAAGAGTTGCATCGTTACTGGGCCGAGAAG
>JAKEET010000207.1 GCA_022616435.1 Gemmataceae bacterium | reverse complement strand
CGGTCTTGGGCGGCGGTTTCTTGGGCATGGGGGGCGGGTCGGGCAACTCGATCGGCGCCGCGCCGCCGGGCTTCGGCAGCGGATTCGACACGGCTGTGGATTTGGCGGGCGCGGACTCGGGCGGCGCCGATTTGGCCGACGGCTCTTCCCCGGTCTGCTGGACCTGGGCGACGGCCGGCTCTTTCTTGTCCTCGTGGGTCGCTTCTTGCTGGCTGACGATCCAGTGCCAGCCGAAGGCGCCGCCGCCGGCGCCCAGCGCGAGCGCCAGGGCAATCCACAAGAATCGGGATGCCGCTCCCGTGCCCGCCGCGGCCACGGGCTGCGGGGGCACGAACTTCAGCCGGCAGCGGGCGCAGGTAACGGCGGCGTCGGGCGCCAGTGTCGGCGGCAGTTTCAACGACGCCTGACATTGCGGGCAAGAGATCAGTCGCGTCATGTCAACCTGCCTTCCGTGCGGCGCCGGACACGCATCCAAGGGTCGGTGTCCAGATGCCGAAATGGATCAGCCACCCCTCCGTTCGAAGACTGAGGCGCAGCGGCTGGGGTGATGGGCTTCGTTCGAATGCTTCGAGTATTTTAGCATTGGGGCCGGCGATAGCGATAGCTACATGAGCGTGCGTGCTTGGCGGCATCCGAGCCATGTCGCGGTCCTTCCGCGCGACTTGGGAAGCCTAGGCAGACTGCACCAAATCTATTGCCCTTGCGGCATCGCCCCACCGTGCCGGTCAGTCCTCGCGTATCGCTTTCTTTGTCAACTTCGCGGTTGGGGCCGTCCGATCAATGGATAAAGCGCCACCGGTGCTCCGCCGCCGGCGGCGCTGTCCAACCGTCATCATCTGCAACGGCGCCCAGGGATCGGGCGGTTTTTCTGCACGGAGGCTTTCATGATGAAGTCGAATCGCCGCGCGCATCTTGCCACCATTGCCAAGCCGGTGCGGCCGACGGTGGAAGCCCTGGAAGATCGCCTGACGCCCACCTGTCACATCATCAGCGGCTTCGTCTACCAGGACGCCAACAACAACGGCATCTTCGACGCCGGCGAGTTGCCCATCGCCAACAGCCCGATCCAGCTGCGGAACGCCGCCGGCCAGGTTGTCGGCAGCACGACCACCAACGCCCAGGGATATTACGAGTTCGACCACGACAGCACGATCAGCGTCGCGCCGACGTCGCTCACCAAAGTCGTCGCGTTTCAGAACACCGAGACCGACTTCAGCTTGACCGGCCTGCTGGATCGCTTCGATGCGGATCTCGGCGAGCTGCAGTCGATCGAGATCACGCACCAGGGCAGCATCACCAGCGAGATCCAGGTCGAGAATTTCAGCCCGATGTCCGGGTCGTCCATCAGCGGCACGGTGGGCGGCCACCTCACGCTGACGGCGCCGGGCGTCAACCACGACCTGACGCTGACCGAGAACGCCGGGGCGGTCAACCTGCCGATCTTCGACGGCGCCATCGATTTCGCCGGGGCCAGCGGCGCCAGCTTCGGTTCCAGGACCGCGCAGAACTCCGCCACGATCACGCTGACCGGCAACAACCTGGCCGCGTACATCGGCACGGGCCAGATCGCGATCCAGGAAAGCGCCACGGCCACGTCGAGCGCCGCCGGCGGCGGCAATCTCATCGCCCAGATCACCAGCTCCGGGGCGGCCACGATCACCGTCGTCTACAAGTACATCCCGAGCAACTGCCTCGACGACGGCAACTACACGATCGTGCAAACGTCGCAGCCGGCCGGCCTGCTCGACGGCATCGATTCCAAGGGGGGCGTGCCGCTGGCCAACTCGGTCGGCACGGACGCCATCGCGGTCACCCTCGCGGGCGCCGACCTGACCAACAACAACTTCGGCGAGATCCCGCCGCCGCAGCTCTCCGGCTTCGTCTATCACGACGCCAACAACAACGGCGTCAAGGACGCCAACGAAGAGGGCATTGCCGGCGTGACGATCACGCTCACCGGCGCCGACGATCTCGGCCAGGTGAACAAGACCGCGACCACGAATTCCGCCGGCGCGTATCAGTTCCTGAACCTCCGCCCCGGAACGTACCACGTCGCCGAGACGCAGCCTTCCGCTTACCTGGACGGCAAGGACACGGCCGGCAGCACCGGCGGCACGGTCACGAACGACCTGATCAGCGCGATCAGCCTGCCGCCGGGCGCGGCGAGCGTCGGCAACAACTTCGGCGAGCTGAAGGCGGCCACGGTCGCCGGCTTTGTCTACGTGGACGCGAACAACAACGGCGTCAAGGACCCCAATGAGCAGGGAATTGCCGGCGTGGTGATCAACCTCAGCGGCTTCACGGCCGACGGCCCGGTCTCCAAGCAGGCCACGACCAACGCGGCGGGGGCGTATTCATTCACGAACCTGGTCCCCGGGACCTACGGTGTCCAGGAAACGCAGCCGGGGAGCTATCTCGACGGCAAGGACTCGGTCGGCAGCCAGGGGGGTACGCTCGGCGCCGACCAGATCAGCGGCATGGTCCTGGCCTCGGGCACGAGCGGCCAAAACAACAACTTCGGCGAGCTGAACCCGGCTCGCCTGGCCGGCTTCGTGTATGCCGACGCCAACAACAACGGCGTTAAGGACGGCGGCGAAGCGCCCATCGCCGGCGCGACGATCACGCTCAGCGGCACGGACGACCTCGGCGCCGTCAGCAAGACCGCCACGACCGACGCCAGCGGACTGTATCATTTCACGAACCTGCGGCCGGGCAGCTACCAGTTGAGCGAAACCCAGCCGAGCGGCTACCTCGACGGCAAGGACGCCATCGGCACGCAAGGCGGCTTCGCCGGCAACGACCAGCTCACGAACATCGCGCTCGCTCAGGGCACGAACGGCGAGCACAACAACTTCGGCGAGCTGCCGGCCGCGGAGTTGTCCGGCTTCGTCTACATCGACTCGAGCAAGAACGGCGTCAAGGACGCCGACGAGTCGGGCATCAGCGGGGTCACGATCACCTTGACCGGCAACAACGACGTCGGCGCCGTCAACACGACGGCGGTCACGAACGCCAACGGGGCCTACAAGTTCGCCAATCTCCGGCCCGGAACGTACACGCTCACCGAGACGCACCCCAGCCAGTACGAGGACGGCCAGGACGCCATCGGCTCGCAGGGCGGCACGACCGGCAACGACGTGCTGTCGAACATCGCTCTCGGGGCAGGCGTGATCGGCGTCAACAACAATTTCGGCGAGATCACCCCCGAAATCGCCGACCTGTCCATTGTCAAGACGACATCGGCGCCGGTCGTCAAGGTCGGCGACCTGCTGACGTACACGCTGACCGTCACGAACCTGGGCCAGTTCGCCGCCAAGGACGTGGTGGTCACCGACGATTTGCCGATCGACGCCGCGTTCATCAGCGCCACGGGGAGCGGCTGGTCGATCAACCAGTCGGGGGGCGTCGTGACGGCGGCCCGGGCGACGCTGGCGGTCAATCAACCGGCCCAGATCTTCGTGACCATCCGCGTGCCGGCGGTCAGCAACACGCTGCTCAATCACACGCACGTGTCGTCGAGCACGCCGGACCCGAACCCGCTGAACAACTCCAGCTCGGTGACCACGCCGGTGGTGACCGATCCGCTGCCGGTGCTGCCGCTGGCGACGCGCGCCGGCCAGGTGACGATCACCAGCAAGAAGCAGCTCATCG
>JAKEET010000039.1 GCA_022616435.1 Gemmataceae bacterium | reverse complement strand
TCACCGGCGGCCAGGCGGTCGGCGACGGGGGCGGCATCCTGAACACCGGCGGCACCCTGACGCTCGACCGCGTTGTGCTGACCGACAACCACGCCGTCGCCGCCGCCGGCAACGCCAACGGCCGCGGCGGGGCCGTCGCCAACCTGTCGGGCGCGATCCTGACCGTCACCGACTGCCAGTTCACCGAGAACCAGGCCCGCGGCGGCGGTCAGGGGTTCGGCGGCGGCATCGTCAATGTGGCCAGTCGCCTGACGGTCAGCCGAAGCACGTTCGTCGGCAATCAAGCGATTGGCGGCCCCGGCGGCGCGGCCCGAGGCGGCGCCATTGATACGTCGAACGCACTGGACGTCAGGATTAGCGATAGCACCTTCGTCGGCAACCAGGCCATCGGCGCGGATGGCAGGGGTGGCATCGGCTTCGGCCGTGGCGGCGGCCTCTATAACACGGCCGGGATCGTCACGGTGGAGAATAGTACGTTCCAGGGCAACCTGGCCCGGGGGGGTTCCAACAACACCCGTAGCGGCGCCCTCATTGGCCCGGCCGGCGGCGGGGGTATCTTCAATGCCGACGCGGCCACCCTCTTCCTGACCGGGAGCACCGTCGCGGGCAACCTGGCCCTGGGCGGCTCGAATAACATCAGCACCGGCGGAAATGGCAACGTCGGCAACGCGTACGGCGGCGGCCTGTCCAACGTCGGAACGGTCACCATCTCCGATAGTGTCTTCGAAGACAACGAAGCCCGCGGAGGCAGCGCCAACCGGGGCGATGGCGCCAGTTTTCAGTTTGTTGGAACGAGCACGGGCGGTGGGATCTTCACTTCGGCACAAAATACGTCGGGTGAGCCCGCCAGCCTGACTCTCAGTAACGTGACGCTACGCCACAACCGGGCCGTCGGCGGCGACGACAATACCGCCGGCACCTTCGTGAACGCGGGCATCGGCGGGGGGCTCGCCAACAACGGCAGCAACCCCTCGGTCGCTTCCGGCGGCAGCACGATCACGCTCCGGGACAGCACGGTAGCGAACAACCAGGCCGTCGGCGGCGCAGGCGCCAATGGCCTGGGGGGTGGGATCGCGAATGTCCTCGGCGGCGTCGTCCACGTGTCGGGCAGTACGCTGACCCAAAATGCGGCCCGAGGGGGCGACGGCGCGGACGGCCTCGCCGGCGGCATTTACAACGGGGTGGCTTCCATCCACCCGTCGAACTTCAACGCCCCGACCGTCCTCACGGTCGAGGGGAGTGTCGTCACCCACAACAGGGCCCAGGGGAGCGCCGCCGGGGCCGGCACCGCTGCCGGCGACGGTCTGGGTGGCGGCCTCTGGAACGGCGGCACCGCCGTCGTCCGCGACACGGAGATTTGCTACAACCGCGCCCTCGGCGGTGACGGGGCCGATGGGAGCGGCGGCGGCGACGGCTTCGGGGGCGGGGCGTTCAACGCGGCCGCCGGGTCGCTCCGACTCGACGGCTGCACCGCCATCAAGAACCACGCCAACGGCGGCGAGGGCGGCGATGGCGGCAGCGACGGTGAAGGCATCGGCGGTGGGATCTACAGCCTGGGAGACTTCGATTTCGACGCGCTCACCGAGACATTCAATAACTACGCCTCGACCAGCCACGACGACATTTTCGATCTGCTCGCCTGAACGGAAGGTTGAGGAATCCTCGAACAAATAAAGCGGCCGCTGAGGCCCTGACCGTCAAGTAGGGAAAGCTCCTCACCGCCGCGGCACCGCCCCAGCGCTCGGTTCGCGCGCTGAAGCGATGTCTCTCCATTTTAATGCGGACCACAGGAGAGAATCCATGTTACGCCGAATGAACACCAGGAATTGGAAGTTGACGTTGGCGGGAGCCTGCGTCGCGTGTGCTCTTGGGCTGATCGCCTGGAGGGTCGCTTGGGCGACCCCTGGATCGGGTGCCACCACCACCCCCCTCGCGGGGCCGTCGGTGCTGGGTGAGGTCGATACCAAGAGCGAAACCGATGACCACGAGGTCGAGCTGAAGATCAAGGGGTTGTCCGACGTCCACGTTTCGCACATCCGGATCGTGCCAGGGGGACAGAGCGGCTGGCACTCGCACCCCGGTCCCTCCATCATCTCGGTCAAAGCCGGCACGCTGACCCTGTACGACGACTGCGACGATTTTCTGGTGCCGCACGACTTCCCCGCGGGGACCGCTCTGGTCGAGGACGCCGAGTGCGTACACAGGGTCGTGAATGAAGGTGATACCGACCTGGAAATCGTCGTTGTCCAGATTGTTCCGCTGGGCGCGCCGCGGCGGATCGACGAGCCGGCGCCGTAGGCACACGCCGATCCAGGTTCAAAGTTCAAGGTTCAAGGTTCAAAGTGGCTCAGTCCCAACTTTGAACCTTGAACTGGAAACCTTGAACTGACTGCTCCTGAATCGGCGTTCCGGGCGGAGGCCGGCAAGCCCGGGCCAGAACATGCCAGCGGCACCTCCGCGCTGGTTCCCGCGGTTCTCATCGTCATGCTCATAACCATTCTCCTTGGAGTCCCCTAAGACATTTTCCGCAACTCGCTCGCATTCCGCAGACTGGCCGCGCGGAAGGGGTTGATTCCCGCACGACATGCAATTCCAGATGCGTTCTTTCTGTCGATCGATCACCTCCTTCGTAACGTGGCAAAGGGAATTTGATGAGCGTGCCGCCTGCCGGCGGCACCGGCTAAACGTCCTCGGCGCGACCTAATCGCATGGCTGCCAGGATCTGGCGGATGGCGCCCAGGTGATACGCGGTGTGGGCGGCGCTGGAAAGGGCGCCCGCGGCGCTGATGTCGTCCCAGTCGGTGCGGCTGGTGACATGCTTTCGCCAAGTTTCTGCTTCGCGGCACAGATTGTCGCGCAGCGTTTGCCACTGATTGGCGGTAACGGTGGTACGTTGCCAACTGGCGTTCCAATCGGCGTCAGCCCACGGGTTGGCTTCGCCCGCCGCCCAGCGGTTCAGCAGCGTGAGCCCATAGTGAACGTGATCGACATGGGCGGCAATCGTCGTCTTTCCCGGCATGGGCCGGGACGAAGCGGCGCTGGCATCAATCGCGTCGAGCTGGCGCAGCAGGCCCGGATCGCCCGGATTGAGCAAATAGGCTTCGCTGCCCGGCGGGCCGTCGAAGATCTCGCCGAGCAGTTTGCACAATGCGCGTTGAAAGGTAGCATCGGTGGAATTCATTCGATTCTCCTCGCTAAGTCAGACCAAACGAGCGGTCGCGCATGGGCGCTTCCAGAGTTCGCCAGTGCGGCACCAGCCGTGCAGGAGCACCAAGGCGGTTTTCACGACATTGATTCGGCGCAAAAGGGCAATTTGGATCGGCATGAATCAATCCGCGGGCGGCGGCGCGTCGAGAAACTCCTCGATTATGGCCTCCTGCTCACCCTTGGACATCGCGTCCCACTTTTTCTCTTCCATGTATCCCAGGCAAACGAATTTCATGATTTTCTCCGATTTGCTATGGAGTCTCTGAGGTGCTTGCCTCTTTGTGGACAGTCCAACTCCTTATTCTTCAAGGAAAAGGAAAGGACGTCCAATGGCCCAGCCGCAATCTGCTCCTGGGTGAAGACGGGGATTTGTCGGGCCAGCGATTGACCGGCTTGACCCTGGACGGATATATCTTCCCGTTTGCCGTAAACAACGTCGTGCTCGGCGGCGAGCGGGACGGACTGACGGGCGATTTCCGCGGCGCCGAATGGGCCGGCGCCACGTTTGATCCCACCGGAAAGCGGCTGTTCGTCAACAACTTCACGGCGGGGATCATCTCTGCGATCACCGGTCAGTGGGCGCGCGGCTCGCTGTAATTCTCATCTGCTTTCACCCCGGCCTCCCTCGTGGGAGGCTGGTCGGTCCCAGGACGGCCACAGAATTCGAATTCAACTCGTTCAGGCAGCAGTTTGGATATCAGCAGGCTTCGGTCCGCTATAGCGCGCCGAAATGTCATAGTTCGGCCCGGTGAGCGGGGCGAAACTGCGGGAAGCTGAAGCGCGTGAATAGCGGTTGGGTTGAGGGATCATCGCTCGCGTGTCGTGCCCGCGATTTCAAGTTGAGGCGCCGGGAAATTCGAGGTGAGGTATTCGACGGCGGCGCGAGCTTGTGGCAGGTCCGGGTTCATGGCGAGCGCCTGCTGGAAGGCGCGCAAAGCCTCATCTCGACGGCCTTGCTTGGCAAACAGCATCCCCACGTTGCTGTGAGCCGCGGCCGGACCAACGACGGCGGAGAACGTGTCGAACGCTTCCTGGAACCGGCCCTGATGCCCCAGCGTGATTCCTAGATTCACTTGCGCTCGCTCGTGCTGCGGATTGGCGGCGAGCGCCTGGTGAAACAGACGCTCCGCCTCGGCGTAGCTGCCTTGACGGTCGAGAAAGCAGGCGTAGTCGTTGAGCAGGTCGGGGTCGTGCGGCGCGGCAGCCAGCGCGGCGTGAAATTCGGTTCCGGCGCGGGCCAAATCCCCTTGCAGGTCGTAGAGCCCTGCCAAACGGCGCGAATAGTCCGTCGCCTGGGGGTCGAGACCGCGGGCCTTTTCGTACAAGAGCGCGGCCTCGCGGGCGTGCCCCTCCGCGGCAAGTTGCTCGGCGGCGGTCAGGCAGGCGTGGACAGTCTGCGCTTGAGGCAGCTCGTCGCTGGTGGAGTTTTGTGCTCGCTTGCCGTGCGGCGGCGAATCGGTTGCGGGTGCTTTCGGCGGCGGCAAAGCGGCGCAGCCGGACCAGCACGCCAGAAGTGTCGCCGCGGCAACTACCCGGATTCGGTTGTGAGGGCCAGTCATCACGGCGCGCGCCTCGTTAGAAATATCCACCCACGTTGAGTCCACCGCCTCCAAACCCGCTCCCCGTCGTCCCACTCATGCCGCTTCCCGCACCACCGAAGCCAGTTGTTGCAGCGCCCCCGCCGGGACCAATGCCGCGGGTGTAGCCGCGGACGGCTCGCGGGGCCTCAAAGCCATACAGCCCTTCCGCTTCGGGAGTGCCGATGATCACGCGGCTGCCGGCATCGCCGACGCCCAGTTGCGCTAGGAACTCGATGACCGTCGCCAGGCGAGCGAGATCCAATTCTGGGTCGGCCGATTGTTGCACCATCACCTGCGCTGGAATCGAGTCGAGCCGACGGGCGATGGCACTCAGGTGCGCACGTCCACACGGGCCGAGCAGAGCGCTGCGCTCGGCCCATTCATTCATGTAAACGACAAAGTCATCAAGCTCGGCCCGCTCGGCCTGCGCGGTCTGCCATTGGCACGCGTAGGTGCCCAAGGGCTGAGGAATCGCGCCAGGCGGAATGTCGGCGCAGGCCGGGCCGAATGCCGGATCGCACGAGTGGCAGCCGACGAGGGCCGACAGCGCCGCGGCGCCCAGCCAGCGGGCCACAAGGGAATGAGCAATTGAGTGGGTCATGGCTGTGATCCAAGCTGGCGCGAGGCGGCAGGGGCAGGACTGGGAAGCGCCTCTATCGGGATACCCTGCGGCGGACAATTCCAGCCGGCGGCGCCGCCGGCCCCTTTCTGGTTGCAGCAGCCATAAGTGGGGCCGGCCGGTCCGATGATGAACTCGTCCTCGCAAAACTTGTCGCCGGCGCGAATCCGATGATAGTCGGTGCGGACAGTGGCCCGCCAATCGCGGCTGCGGCGGCTCTCCAGGCGATTGCCGAGGTAAAATTCCAGGTCGCCCGGCTCGAACACGTCGCTGCCGGGGAGGTTCGGCGTGAAGCACGTTTCCAGCGGGTGAACCAGTTCGGGGGTAATGAGTATGACCAGCTCCTGCTCGCCTGACGATGTCCGGTTGAAGCCGCCCGTTGCGCCGATCAGCGGCAGATCGCCCCAGAACGGCACGCGGTCGGTGTCGGCGCCGAAGTTGTTCTGGATCAGGCCGGCGACGGCGAGCGTCTGCCCTTCCCGGAGTTCGACCGTGGTCGTGAAATTGCGGGTCGCCAGACCGCTGACCTGCGTGCCGCCGCCTCCGCCGATGCTCGTGCCAATCGATTCGTCCCGCGTGCTCACCTCGGCATTGACGTTGAGCCGCACCCGGTCGCGATCGACGACGTAAGGAGTGAATTGAAGCTGAACGCCGAAGGGGACGAAGGCCACGCCTTGCAGGCCGTTGCCGGTGAAGCCGCCGAGCACCGGCACGGGGAAACGTCCGCCCGCCTGGAAGCTGGCGGGGTTGCCGTTGAGCGTGACCAGGTTCGGCTCAGCCAGCGTCTTAGCCAGCTTGAGCGTCCGCAGCGCGTTGACCGCCAGCAGCACCT
>JAKEET010000206.1 GCA_022616435.1 Gemmataceae bacterium | reverse complement strand
CCTCGCGACGGACACCCTTGCCTAGCCTTGCGGTTCGGGCCATCACCGCCCGCGGAGGACTTGCACCTCCTGACGCAAAACATACCTGGCACACAATAAAAACGGCCCGAAGGATGTTCCTTCGGGCCGGATCGTCTCGCGTCGAATCGTACACTCTACGACCGTCCCAGCCGCGCTCGCAAACGCGACAGCAGGCCGCTCCGGCGTTCAACAACCTGACTCTGGGAAGGCGCCGTCGTGATCGGCGGGCTCTGCTCCACCTTGGTCATCGGTTCCGCAGGCATCGTGGCCCCGGTCTGGATGATCTCGCGGCGGTTCAGCGCCCGGCGAATCGGGCCGCGCGGCGCGCTCTCGTACCGGATTACCGGCGCCGCCTGCGGCGTCGGCTGCGTCTTCAACGTCTCTTGCGCCGGCGCGTCGGAGACGTACAACCCTGCCGCCAACACCGCACATGCCAACATCCGTTTCTTCATGTGACACTCCTTTTCGTGGTGAGGTAAAACATCGCACGCGCGGCCGACGAATCGGCCGGCGCGTACATCCATGTACTCTTCTTATGGAAGGGCGGAGGTCGCGGCGAGAGCGCCGGCGCTCGTTGCAGCAGGAGGCGCCGCAGCCGCGGTCGACGCGGCAGCCCGTGCCCCGCGCCATGTCTCGGCGATTTGGTCGTGCACGGCCAGGATGCCGCCCAGGCTCTTGAAATGGATGCGGCGGACGCGATCGAGGATCACCGCCAGCTGGTGTTGCAGCCGCTGGGTCCAGACGCCGTCCAGGTGCTGGGTGTTGTCGGCCAGATTCGACACCAGCGGCTCGGGAAGCAGGAATTCATTCAGCGGCTGGCCTTGCACCATGTTGTTCAAGCGCGGCAAGCGCAGCTTGGCCGCGTCGTCCAGGGCGGCGCGCAGCGTGTGGTGCGTCCCCTGCAAGGATTGAATGACCTCTTGAAACTCTTTCGGCTCGAGCTGGCGGCGGGTCGCCAGGTAATCGAGCATGCCGGCTAGCTCTTGCTGCGTGTCGCGCAGCCTGCGGAAGATCCGCTGGACCCCGGCGTGGAAGCCGTAGCGCGCGAGCATTTCCTCCGTGAAAGCGCCCGAAGCCCCGCAGACTTCCGCCATCGCGTAGTGGACCTGAAAGACGATGCGGTCCTGTTCGCCGAGGCGGCGATGGACGCGGTCCAGCTCCCGCGCCAGCTTGTCGAGCAGCTGTCCCGCCGCGACCGGGCCGTGGGTTTCGCCGCGCAGGGTCAGGGGCTTGCGCTCGTGGACCGCCCTGGTCAGCGCGGCGCATTCCTCGTTGAGCCGCCGTTCCTTCGCCAGCAGCTCCTTCAGCCACGGCCCGTAGAGCTGCCCGTGCAGCTTGTCCACGACCTGCGGATCGCGCAGCTCCATGCCGATGTGCTTCCACATCTCCCAGCCGGTCGTGTCGAGCAGGCGGTCGTCGTACATGCCGTGGAAGCGGGGCGAATACGTGGTTTCGCTGTTCTCCGCGTCGATGAAGGCCTGCACGGTTTCGGGATCGGTCAAACGCTCGGCCGGAACGTGCTGCATGCGGAGGTAGTAGCGCTGGGTCAAACGCTCGCGCAACGCGGCCGGCTCGTGGAACAGGATCCAGGGCGAGCGCTCGTCGATCACGCCGCGGATGTAGCGGCGCTTGGCGTTGTGCTCGCGGTCGTGGTTCGACGGATGGCTGGCCCACATGAGGGGAATGCCGTCGTCCCCCGGCTCGAAGATCGTGGCGACTTCTGATTCGCAGTCCAGGGCGTCGGGTCGCGCAGCGACATGATCGACGCGTAGCAGAGATAGCCGGAACCGATCAACAATCCGAGGTAGACCGTGAGGAAGACCAGCAGGCTGACGAGGACGAGCAGGGTCCGCAGGAAATACGGCCAGTTCATCTCCGTGAGGTCCGCGGGAACCTGAGGCGGGTTCTGGGGATAGCAGGAAGGCTGGCGCATGCGGCGGCCCCGGAGGGAACGGGTGCGAGGCTATCTGAATCAGGGTCTGACCGGTCTGACCCCTTTCCGGATAGCCTCCGGGAGCTTCGACAAAAGTGTAGTTCCGAATCGGCGGCGGGTTGGAAAAAAAATCAGCGAGAAAGAGGGGGTCGAGATCGCGGCCGGCGTATGTTATCATCTCAGGCATCGTTCCGAATCGTACAGGACGCCTCATGGCTCACTTGCGCACGCTGGTAGGTCCCAACCAGGGCGCGACTCTGGCGCTCGACCGGGATAAGTCCGTCCTCGGCCGCGCCAAGGAGTGTCACATCCAACTAGAGTCGGCGGCCGGGCGGGTCACCATGGACGGCGGCAGCGGCGGCAAGCACGAGAACACGGTCAGCCGCAAGCACGCCGTGATCACCCGCGACCAGGGACAGTACTACATCGAGGACGGCGACGGCAAGGGCGCCAAGAGCCGCAATGGCACGTTCGTCAACGGCGCGCGCGTGCCATTTCCGGAGCGCGTCCCGCTCAAGGACAAGGACGTCATCAAGATCTGCGACGTCGAGCTGCAGTTCGAATGCGATGATTCGGACTCATCATCGACGATTGACGCGGCCATCAGCCACGACGACAGCAGCCAGTTCCTGGCGGGGCCCGCCGAAAAGCTGCAGCGGCTCCTCGAGTTCAGCAACCGGCTCAGCCATACGCTCGACCTGGAGCCGCTGTTGCCCGTCGTGGTCGAGAGCTTGCTGCAACTCTTCAAGCAAGCCGACCGCGTCTTCTTGATCCTGGTGGACGAGACCAGCGGCGAGCTCGATCCGCGGATCGTCAGGAGCAGGCGCAGCGAGGAGGAGCCCCGGCCCCGCTTCAGCGCCAGCATCGTCCGCAAGTGCCTGGCCCACGTGCAAGCCTTGCTGAGCAACAACGTGGCCGAGCAGTTCCCGACCAGCGACAGCGTCGCGGGGCTGTCGCTGCGGTCGGTGATGTGCGCCCCGCTGTGGACGCAGCAGGGCAAGGCCTTCGGCGTGCTGCTGGTGGACAGCACCAACAAGAAGCGGAAGTTCACCCAGGAAGACCTGGCCCTGCTGATGGGCGTCGCCAGCCAGGCGTCGATCGCGCTGACCAACGCGCGGTTTCACCGGGACGCGCTGGCCCGCGAGCGCCTCAATCGCGATCTCGCCCTGGCGCGCGAGGTGGCCCGGAGCTTCTTGCCGGCCCAGCTTCCCCAGGTTGGCGGCTACGAATTCTTCGCGCGCAACGAGTCGGCCCTGGCCGTGGGCGGCGACTACTACGATTTCGTCCCGCTGGGGGGCAATCGCCTGGGGATCCTGCTCGGCGACGTCACCGGCAAGGGCGTGGCGGCGGCGCTGGTCATGGCGCGGTTCAGCGCCCAGGCGTGCGCTTGCCTGCGCGCCGAAGCCGAGCTGACCGACGCCGTCGCCGCCTTGAACGGCCTCATGCAGCCCCTGGCGCTCGCCGACCGCTTCATGACCCTGGCGGCGCTGACGCTCGACGCCGACTCGCACACGGTCACGATGGTCAACGCCGGCCATCCCGAGCCGCTGGTGCTGCGCCGCGCCACCGGCGCCGTGGAAAGCGCCAATGCCGACTCCGTCATCGGCGTGCCGCTGGGCGTGATCGATGACTACGAATACGAGGCTCACCAGATCACCCTGCAACCCGGCGACAACCTGATCGTCTTCAGCGACGGCGTCACCGAAGCGCTCGACAAGAACGGCCGGCAATTCGGCATCAAGAGGCTGCGCCAGCAGATGGAGCAGGCCGTGGCCTCGCCGCGCGAGCTGGGCGAACGCATCCTCCGGGCCGTGGAACAACACGCCGCCGGCTGCAGCCAGTTCGACGACATCACGCTGGTGTGCCTGGGACGCACGGGTTAGGATCAAGCGATCGCCGCTCTGCCGGCGTGACAATCTCAATCAAGGAGCCCGGTATCCATGGCCATGCGACGCAAGGAACTCCGGACCGCCGCCAAGCGGCGCCGCAAGAACCGCAATCAGCCCACGCCGAAGGCCGTACGCAAGCGGGCCCGGCAAGGGTACCGATAGCGGGAACACCACGCTCCGCCGCATGGAATCCAGGGTGATGGGCTCAATCGGCACGCCTGGCGGACGTTTGCCGGGGACCAGATCCAGTACGTTCCCAGTCAAAGAACAACACATACGGCGGCACCGTCGCCAGCGCGAACACGATGATCCCCGTCGGGTCCTTCTGCGACACCAGCAAACCCATCCCCAGGTGCAGGCCCACGCCGACGACGACCGCCAACCGGCGAAAGGCGGGCAGCCACAGCGCGGCGGCAAGGAAGAACTCCGTGGCCACTGCCGCCACCGCCACAGGCTGCAGCACCGCCGGCGTCCGCAACCCCGCCAGGAAATCGAGCCAGCCGGTCGTCGGCCAGAAGTTCGCCAGCATCTGGCCCGACAGGAATGTCGGGTTGAGCTTCGCCGCCGCCGCGAAGAAATACACGATGCTGATCTGCCATTTCCACAGCGTCATCGGCCAGGCCGGACACGTCGCGGGGCCGCGCCGCCAGGCATCGACGGACCAGATCGCGCCCGCGTTGCCCAGCGCCAGGAACACGATCTCCAACGTCAACAGGTAGAGGTGATTGCTGTAGCTCTGCGCATCCAAGAGCAGCACGTAGCCGAGCTGGCACGCCAACGCAACGGCGGCGGCACGCGTCCAGCAGCCGGCGATCAAACACGCCGCCAAAAGCATCCACACGGCCATGAAGGCCGGCAGCCAGCTGTCGGGCAGCGCCGGCAAACCTACGGCGAACGGCAGCCGCAGCGCCTCCGGACGCAAGATTCGCTCCAGGTTCAACCACGACTCCACGCCGCACAGGATCGTATTCAGACCGACCACGACGCGCAGCGCCGCGACCGGCCGCGGATCGATGGCCTCGGCCGCCAGCTGCGTCAGCGCGTTCAGCGGCTGCATCGAAGCTCCTCCATCTCGTCCCTATCGGGCCACTGCCAGCGCACCGCCACGGCCGCCGGATACGTCCGGCACAGGTATTCGGGAAACGCGCGATGATAGTCCGCGTCGAGCCGCCGCACGCCGATGTGCTCGTAAACGTCGATGTCGCGCTCGGTGCCGTCGTCCAGCACCACCCAGTAGCGCGGCAGCGGCCGATCCACGCTGAACATCTGCCAGCCAAAATGCGTCGGCAGCGGCCTGGTCAATTGCACGATCGGCACGAGAATCTGAACGGCGAGAAACAGCACGACAAACACCGCAACAGCGCGGTTTCCAAAGGCCGGCTTGGTGTCGTTGGCGGTCACCGATTCTCATCCTTTCAAGACTACTGACTACTGACGCTTCAGTTCGCCCCGCACCTGCCGCACCCCCGCCACCATGTTCGTCAGCTTCTGCTGAGCGATCAGGCGGGCCGTCTGCGAGAATCCGCAGTCCGGCGTCACGTGCAGGCGCTCCGGCTCGATGTACTTGAGGGCCGTGCGCAACCGATCCGCGATCAGTTCCGGCGGCTCGACCCACGTATTCTTGACGTCCACCAGACCGGCCGCGACTTCGACCGGCGCCGGAATCGAGCGCAGCAGCTCGATCTCCGCCATTTCCCGGCTGGCGAACTCCAGCGCGAGCTGCTGCACCGGCGCCTTCGCCAGGTGCGGAAACAGCGGCCGATAGCTGCGCCAGCCCACCGCCCGCCCGCGGAAATTCCCGAAGCACATGTGCATGCTGATCTTGGCCGTCACGCCCGCGACCGTGCGCGCGATCATCTCCAGAAAGCGCTCCGGCCGGTCGGGGTGGCAAGCGAAGCTCGGCTCGTCGAGCTGGATGAAATCGACGCCGGCCTTGACCAGGTCGTGCATTTCCCGATTGACGATCGGGATCAACGCCTCGGTGACTTCCTCGCGGCTGCCGTAGACGTTGCCCCCCTGCAAGCAACCGGCCAGCGTGTACGCCCCGGGAACCGGGACCTTCAGCGGCGGCTCGGTCAACGACCGCAACCGCCGGTATTCGTCGACCAGCCCCAGGCCGCGCGGCGCCCGCAGCGGCTCCACGCACAGGTAACGGCTGCGCTGGTCGTGGGCCGGCGGCCCCCAGCGCCGCGGGGAGGGCAACGGCTTGACGCCTTCCAGATAGTCGTAGAAGCCGAGGTTGAAATCCACGCGCTGCATCTCGCCGTCGGTGATGATGTCCGCGCCGGCCCGGAGCTGGTCGTCGATCGCCAGGCGGACGGCGTCGCGGACCGCTTCTTCGCGGTCGAACGCCCCGTATTGCTCGGGGTGACGCGCCACGTCCTCGCAGAACTTGGCGTACCACCCGGGAAACGACCAGCTGCCGATGACGGTGGCGGGAATGACGGGCAACACGCGGAAACCCTCGGGATGGCCGGCGAATTGGAAGTCGAAGCTTATGTTATCGATCGCCATCGTCAAGATCTCGGTCGGTTCCATTGCGTGATCTCGGTGCTTCCGGTCCGCTTGGGCGGCTACCTTCGTTCCGGTGTCCAACCTACGCGCGACGGACGCAACGCGCAGCGGTCCGTCCGGGCGATGGGACGGCGATGGGACCGAGGCGCGCCGTGCTCCTTCTCTTGCGCCGCCCATCGGGTAGAATAGCTTCGCTCTTCATTCCTGGTGCCTTCCCCTTCCCAAGAGCGCTTCTTCGGAACCGGCGGACATCAAGCCTGCGGGGGAGGATTTCGCTGGTCTTCACTCCCTCGGGCAACGCGAGCGCGGCCCGCTTGGAGGCGTTGGTGAACGAAGTCACGCGCATCCTGAATGCCGTTGAGCAGGGCGACACGCACGCCGCCGCGCAACTCCTGCCGGTCGTTTACGAGGAACTGCGCAAGCTCGCCGCGCAGAAACTCGCTCAAGAAAAGCCGGGACACACCCTTCAAGCGACGGCGCTGGTTCACGAAGCATATGTGCGTCTGGTTGGCGTCGGCGACGAAAAACAATGGGACAGCCGCGGCCACTTCTTCTCCGCTGCGGCCGAGGCGATGCGACGCATTCTGATCGACCGGGCGAGGCACAAGCAGACCCGCAAGTCCGGCGGCGAAAGCCGCCGGCTCGATCTCGACCACATCGAGTCGGCACTGGAGGAAGAGGACGGAGACCGTCTGCTCGCTCTGGACGAGGCCCTCCAGCAACTCGACGCCGAGGACCCGCGCAAGGCCGAGCTGGTCAAGCTCCGCTTCTTCGGCGGCCTCACCGCCGCGCAGGCGGCGGCCGCCCTCGGCGTGTCCATGTCCACCGCCGAGAAGGATTGGGCGTACGCCCGAAGCTGGCTTCGCGTGGCGATCAACCGCATTTCCGACCGCGGTTCCTGACGAAAAGCAAAACTCGTTACGGGTTCGCGACCATTTCTCGCATTGTGATATGGACGGACGGGCGCCGCCGCCTTGGCCACGGAGACTCCGATGACTGCAACTCGGCCCGACAACGAGGCTATCTTCCATGCCGCCCGTGAAATCTCCGACCCGGACCGCCGGCGCGAGTATGTCCGCGAAGCGTGTGGCGGGGACGAGGCCCGGACCGCCCACGTCGAAGCTCTCCTGGCGGTTGCCGACGCCCCGGATAGCCTGCTGGACTGTCCGGCAGGGCAAGCCCGGGCGACCATCGACCAGGCTCCTGGAACTTGCGCGGGCACGGTTATCGGCCCTTACAAGCTCCTGCAACAAATCGGCGAGGGGGGCATGGGCGTCGTCTGGATGGCCGAGCAGACGCAGCCGGTGCAGCGCAAGGTCGCCCTCAAGGTCATCAAGCCCGGCATGGACTCGATGCAAGTCATTGCCCGCTTCGAGGCCGAGCGGCAGGCCCTGGCCATGATGGACCACGT
>JAKEET010000205.1 GCA_022616435.1 Gemmataceae bacterium | reverse complement strand
CCTCGCGACGGACACCCTTGCCTAGCCTTGCGGTTCGGGCCATCACCGCCCGCGGAGGACTTGCACCTCCTGACGCAAAACATACCTGGCACACAATAAAACAGGGGCGGAACGATTTCCGCCCCTGAGCGACCCGGCAGCCAGGTTCGTGGCCGAGCCGCAAAGTCAGGAGTCAGAGATCAGAGGTCAGAGGTCAGAAGTCAGAGATCGGAACGCCATCGGGTCTCCGACTTCTGACCTCCGACTTCTGACCTCTGGCAGGTTAACCCGTGAACCATGCCACGACCGTCTCAACCACCTGCCGCGGCTGGATCACATCGCCGAAGCCGAAGTGGTCGATCAGGTAGAGGACGATCCACACGTCGAGGACGCCGAGGGTGTACGGCAGCTTCTGGCCCTTCCAGTTGCGCACGGCGTTGGTGGCCTTGCCGAACCAGTCGGCCCAGCTCTGCCAGGCGTAGTGCTTGGCCTCGGCGCGGTCGCGCCGCGACACGAGGCCGCCCAGCTCGAATTGCTGCTTGGCGATGGCGCAGGCGTCGTAAGCGGCGTTGCCCGGCTTGCGCGGACCGTGCAGGGCCTTGAGCACCTTGTCGGCGAGCACGCTGTAGGCGCGGCCAAGCGCCGCGGCGCGGCGCTGGATCAGCCAGTGCGTGATGCCAAAGAGGAGCAGCACGATGGTGTAGAAGAGGATCATGGATCCCTCCGTGGCATGAGTCGGGCCCTGGCCTGCCCACGCCCGTGCGGACCGAAGTGCATCGTCCGCGGAGGCGAAAGATAGGAGAGTGTCGCCGGACGGAAGGTTCACGTCGCCAACGAAAATACCGCGCCGGCGCTGCAGGGTCACTTGCACGAACGACGCGCTTCACTTATTCTTATCATGGTCGAGATTCTCGCAACCACGTTGCAAAGCCCTCTCCATGAGGAATCGCCATGTTCGACCCCTATCACAAGTGGCTAGGGATCCCTCGGGACAAGCAGCCGGCGACCTGCTACCAGCTGCTGGGCATTCAGCCGGGCGAGCGCGATCCGGAGGTGATCGAGGATGCGGCCATCCGCCAGAGCGCTCACGTGCGCAGCTATCAGCTGGGGCCGCACGCCGCGCTGTGCACCACGCTGCTCAACGAGATTGCCGAGGCCAAAGCCACGTTGCTCAATCCCGACCGGCGCGCCGCCTACGATCAGCAGCTCGCCGCCATGGCGCCGATGGCGCCGATGGCGACCGCGGTGGCGCCACGTCCAATCGTCACGGCCCAGGCGGCCGCGACTCGAAGGTCGGCCGTCGAGGCCGAGGAGGAGGATGAGTTCGACTTCGAAGAAGATCGGCGTCAATCACGCCGCCGCCGGCGAGCCGCCGCGCGCGGCGGCATAGCGCTCGACAGCCGTGCGCTGGCCATCAAGGTCGCCGCGGGAGTGGCGGCAGCCGTGCTCGTCGTCGCCAGCCTGGCCATTGCTCTGTACTTTGCTTTGCGCGAGCGGCCCGGCGGGGCGGCGCCCGCGGCCGATCAAGTCGCGGTCCGTAACGTGCCGGCCAACGTCGTGGTAGCCGAGCCCGTCGTCGTCAAGCAGCCGTTGCCGAATCCCGCCGCGAACCAAGGGAAGCAACCGGCGCCGGTGGGACCGGTGGGCAAGGACCGCTTCATCGATCGCGGCGATTACGTGGAAGATACGAAGACCGGCCTCTGGTGGCAAAAAGACGGCGCGGTGTCCGGCAGAATGCAGTTCTTTGACGCCATGAAGTATGCCACCACGGTCAAGCTGGGCGGGCACTTCGGCTGGCGGGTGCCGACCAAGGACGAGTTGGCCGACATTTTCCCGGCCACCGACCCGCCGTTCGTGAACACCCGGTACAACAAAGAGCCGTTTCGAGCCGGGGTGCCTGGCGAATGGGCCAGCTACTGGACGTCGAACCTCGACCCGCGCTTACCTGACTACGCCTACATCTACCAGTGGTACGCCAAAGGTGGGGCCAACAATTGCATCGCCAGCAAGAATTTCGCCTACGTTCGCTGCGTGCGGAACCCGGTGAAGAAGGATTGAGACCAGATCATCGACGGCCGTTGTGCTTGCCCCTGGGCGCCGACTTGACTCGGGCCAGCTCGGCTTCGAGTTCGGCGATCCTCTTGTCAGTCGCGCGACGGTGGCGTTCCAGTTCGCCTTGCAGTTCTCGGTAGTGGAGCAACTGCTTGCCGGTCTTCGCTTCGAACACGAGCAAGTCGTTGCCATCCGGCACGAACCGCAGCCCCATTTCCTTGCTCGTCAAACCGCCGTCCTCCTCACGTTCCATTCGCTGGTAGCTGCCGCCGGATAGCCGGAAGCCCATCAGCTGTCGCGGGAGATAGTCATTCAACGGGTCGAACATGAAATACTCGCGCACGCCCAGCCGGCGATACAAGCGCTTCTTCGGTCCCCGATCCTCCTTGGCGGTCTTCTTCGAGGTGAGCTCCAGCACCCAGCAGGGAACCGCCTTCTCCACCCAGGTCTTGAACGAGCGCCGCTTGTGCTCGACGTTGACGCCCTTGACGGCCATGAGGTCCGGCGTCCGCCGCGCTTTCGGATCGCCTTCCTTGTAGTAGAGAAACATGTTGCCCGCCAGGTAGATGCCGCGCGGTTTCAGCCAGTATTCCAGCAGTCCGTACAGCGACGCCAGGAGCGCAACGTGGACCTGCGTTTCGGCCATGGGTTTGCCGTCCGAGTCCGGGTAGATGTCATCGAGGATGTCGCTGGTCGACGCGCGCATCGATCACCTCCTTCTCGGCCCAGCGTCTGGATCGTGACACGTCGGGCTGACGCCTCGACGCTCGCCGGCAAACTACTTGAACGCCTTCAGCCATTCGTCGAACGCTTTCTGTTGCTGCGCGACCGACTTGGCCGGGCCAACGAAGATGATGAAGTACACGCCGTCATCGGTTTCGAAATAGACGTTGATGCGGCGGTAGTCGGGCCGGCGGATGGTCTTGGCGTTGGGGGCGAACGGCGGAAACTTGTCGAGATACGTGCCCTGCAAGTCGAGCGTGGTCACCTTGGCGCCGCCGGCCTTGAAGGTCTCCTGCTTGGCGACGTCGTCGATCGTCTTGCCTTCGGGCGCCACGAACATGCCCTTCCAGCGTTTGATGTTCTCGGGCAGACCGCCTCCGCCCCCGGCCCCGAAGAAGATGACCTGGATCTCGGCGTCGCGGTCGACGCCTTCCGCCTTGGGGACGACGAACGTGTACAGGCGCGTCTTGAAGGGCGACTTCGCTGTTTTCCAGGCCGCCGGCGCGTCGGATTTGAGCGTGCCGAGCGTGACGGTCGTTTTTCCGCCGCCCACGGCCGGCTGCGACAACATGGCGGCGAGGAGCAAGGTGCATGCAAGGGTGCGCATGGTGTATCCCTCGTGGTGAGTCAAGAAGAGGCGTATGCCATCAATAAACCCGCCGCGGTGGGAAAGGCAAGGGCGCTGCCGACATCCGTCAGAGGCTAGGGGTCTGACCCCTTTTCGGATAGCCTCTCACAGGATCGGCGACGCCAGCCGGCACGCGTTCTCCAGCAGCCGCCCGGCGAATGGCCGCGTGGCGTACGCATCCCGATCGAGCAGGACCGATTCCTGAAAATCACGCAGGAAGGATTCTTCAAGCCGCTTGACCGCGTCATTCGAATAGAGCAGGCAGTTGACTTCGAAGCTCAAGTACATGCTGCGGTTGTCGAGGTTGGCCGTGCCAACGGAGGCGAACTCGTCGTCCACCACCATCACCTTGGCGTGCATCATCCCCTTGGCGTACTGGTACACCTGGACGCCGGCGCTCAGCATGTCCGTCCACCAATAGCGGGCGGCGTAATACGGGACCCAGTGATCCGGACAGAATAGTCCCAGGAGACGCACGTCGATCCCCGAGTACGCGGCCAACCGCAAAGCGTCGAGCAAGCCCGTGTCCGGCACGAAATACGGCGACGCGATCCAGACGCGGCGCCGCGCCTTGGCGATCGCCGCGAAGGTGACTTCGCGGATCGCCTTCAAGTCCTTGTCCGGTCCGGAGTCGATGATCTGGGCCGCGTACGGGCCGCCTGCCGACTTGGCGCGAAAATACCGGCCATCGGCTTCGCCCTGATCGCTCAAGTGCTCGTCGGCGGCGAAGTCCCAGTCTTCGCAAAAGACGCGTTGCAGGTCGCACACCGCCGGGCCGCGAATGCGCAGGTGGGTGTCGCGCCAGTAACCGAAGCACGGGTCCTTGCCGAGATATTCGTCGCCGATATTGAGGCCGCCGATGAAGCCGACCTGGCCATCCACGACCAGGATCTTGCGGTGATTGCGCATGTTGATCTGGACGCGGCGCCGCCAGGGGTTCAGCGGCAGAAACGGACACGATTTGCCCCCCGCCTCGCGCAAGGGTCGCAGCAGCCGCGGCGACAGGCGGCGCGAGCCCACCCCGTCGTACAAGAGCCGCACCTCGATCCCCTGCCGCGCCCGTTCCGCCAGCACTTCCAGCACATGCCGGCCAAGCTCGTCAGGCTGCCAGATGAAGAACTCCAGATGGACGTGGTGCCGGGCGTTGCGGACCGCCTCCAGCATCGCACCGATCGCGGGTGCGCCGTCGTCGTAGAAATCGATCTGGTTGCCGACGGTCACCGACGACGCCCCGAAACGCGCCGCCAGGGTCGCCAGCGACGCGCTCAGCGTCAGGTCGACCGGCTTGGCGTCGGGCAACTCCACCAGCTCGGGATGATGCGTGGCCGCGTAATCGGCCGGATGCGGCGGCATCTGATACCGCGCCTTGTGGCGCCGCTTGCGTTTGAGCGGCCGATGCACGTGCTGATACCCGAACACGAAGAACATCAAAGGCCCGATGAACGGCAGAAAGATGATGACCAGGCACCAGGCGACGGCGGAAATGGTGTTGGTCTTGATCATCAGGGCCCAGATCAGGGTGCCGGCGACCAGCAGGATGTGGGTCAGCGTCAAGAGCGCCGGCAGCCAGGCGGAGAGTTCGTCCCAGAGATCGAGAAGCCAGGCCATGGAGCACCATGGGACACCGAATGATGAAATCCGACCTTCCTGCGCGATCTGGGCCCTGCTCGGCCCTGCGCTCCAGGACCGTGCCCGCGCCGGCTCACATCACCATCGTCCGCAGCTCTTCATACGTCAGCGGCGTCTTGAACGTGCCGCCGATCAGAAACGTGTTCCCCGGCTGCGGCGTCACATGCGCCACGCGCACCAGCATGGTCTTGGAGAATGTGCGCGCCTGGTTGACCAGGTTGATCGCGAGCAGCAAGCCGGGCTCGAGCTTGTGATTCACGATGAGCCCGATGCCCTCGTTGGAGACGTTCTTGATGCGGACCGCGCCGACGTCTTCCAGTACCGGAGACAGGAAGTCGCAGGCGGTGTCGCCGTTCACCGGGAAACGCTCGCAGGCGCGGCGGTCACGTGGATCGGTCATCGATACCCTCGCAAAGGACGGGGACATGGAAGCCAAGACGGTTCCGATAGCGCTCGGGGGGACGTGTCGCTGATGATGATTGTTGCAAGTGTCGCGGGCAAGTCAAGAGGCTGCCGCGCTTCTGACGATCGCCTGGCGATTACATCGAACGCAGCTTGCGCGCGATGACGCACAAGGTGGAGCTGCAAACCTGGATCGGCAGCAGGCGGCGCAGCAGCCCGGCCAGCGGCGGGCACGCGCGTTCCCAGAAGAACGTGTGATAGCGTGCCGCCAGGGGATAGAAACCGTGGTGCTTGAGCATGTGCGTCAGCTCGCCCATGCCGTAGAGCCGGCGATGAAAGCCCTGGCGCCGCACCACGCGCCGCCACCATTCGTTGACCGACAGCCAGTTCGGCAAGTACGTGACGATCAAGACGCCGCCCGGCTTGAGAACGCGATACAGCTCTCGCAGCGAATCCAGATCGCACGCCGTGTGCTCGAGCACGCCGGAGCCGATGACCGCGTCGAACGACTGGGCGGCAAAGGGGAGCCGGTCGTTGTCGGTCAACGGCGTGAACGCGGCGGCGGCGTAGTCGTGAAACACGCGGTGCCGCGCCCCTTCGGGAAAATCGCAACTGTGGCGTCGCAGCCGAGCGCCGCACCACGCCCGCAACAGGCAGCTGTCCGGGGCGTGCTGGCAGCCCCAATCGAGCACGTCGCCGGTCTGCGGCAGAAACGGCCGATACCAGTGAAACGTGCGCACGTGATTGGCGATCGCGCTGGGCCGGCCGTGGTTGAGCAAGTACGGGACGCCGGGGGTTTGGGCGAGCTGTTCGCGGTACAGACGCGCCAGCAGCGCTTCGAGGGATTCGGCGCCGTGCACAGGCGCTGACACGAGGGATGGGGGCAATGTGGCGACGCTCATGACGCTTTCTCAATGTAGACCCTCTGACCTCTGACCTCTGACTTCTGACCTCCGGCCTCACGCGGCGACGCGGGCTTGCTGACGCAGGAACTGGGCCACGCATTGCACCACCCGGTGCTGCTGATCGACGTGGATTTCCGGGAACATCGGCAACGCCATGACATCCTGGGCGGCGCGCTCGCTGGCGGGGAAATCCCCCTCCCGGTAGCCGAGGTAGTCGAGACATTCCTGCATGTGCAGCGGGATCGGATAGTAGATTTCACAGCCGATCTTCTGAGCCCGGAAGTAGCGGACCAGCGCGTCGCGCTGGCCGCGGCCGACGCGGACCACGTACTGGTTGAACACGTGCCGGCGCTGCGGCCGGACCGTGGGGCGCTGCAAGAAGCCGCCGACGTGATACTCGTCGATCAAGGCGTCGTAGCGGGCGGCGGCAGCCTGACGCATTTCAGTCCACCGTTCCAGGTGCGGCAGCTTGACGCTCAGCATGGCCGCGTGCAAGGCGTCCAGGCGGGCGTTCCAGCCGATGAACCGGTGGTAGTACTTGGGTTCCATGCCGTGATTGCGCAGCGAACGCATGCGCTCGGCCCAGTCCGGATCGCTGGTCACGGCCAGGCCGGCGTCGCCGTAGGCGCCGAGATTCTTGGACGGATAGAAACTGAAGCAGGCGATGCCGCCCAGGGTCCCGGCCCGCTTGCCTTGATATTCGGCGCCGATTGCCTGGGCCGCGTCCTCGACGATCGCCAGGTTGTGGCGTTCCGCGATGCTCCACAACGGCTCCATGTCGGCGCATTGCCCGAACAGGTGCACGGCCATGATCGCCCGCGTCCGGCTGGTGATCTTGCTTTCGACCTGGTGCGGGTCGAGGTTGTAGGTGGCCGATTCGATGTCGGCGAACACGGGCCGCGCGCCCAGCCGGCACACGGCGCCGACGCTGGCGAAGAAGGTAAACGGGGGCAAGAGGACTTCGTCGCCCGGCCCGATGCCGAGCGCCGCCAGGGCGAGCAACAGCGCGTCGGACCCCGACGAGCAGCCGACGCCGTACGGGGCGCCACCGTAGCGCGCCGCCGCTTGCTCGAACTGGGCGACTTCGGGGCCGTTGATGACCTGGCCGGAGCGGAGCACGCGCGTGACGGCCTCGAGCAGCTGGGGTTCGAGATCGCGCAGTTGGGCCAGCAGATCGCAGAGGGGGACCGTCATGGCGGCAGGGTTCGTGGCGGGATTCATGCGCAGACTCCTTTCCGCGTCGCAAACTGAATGAGCGTGCGGGATTCCGCTGCACCAACCCGAAGCGTAAGCGAGGGAGCAGGCGAAAGCCCTCGCTTACGCTTCGGGTTGGTGCAGCGGAGCATATTGCAGCCTTGCAGGATACATTCCAATCTGTCCCGCAAGACTCGGAAGTGTCTTCGAAGCCGGCAGCGCGTGTCAAGAGCGGATGACACCGGTCCCCGATGTGGTCCGCGAAGGTTCACCTTGACCGCCGCCGCGTCTTTTCTTGATAATCCTCCGCCTGGAGCCGACGGACCGGCTCTATGGCGGCCAAGGACCAGGCATGAGCGCGTTTCCCCGGCTTCTCCAGCCTCGTCAGACCGACGACCAGCGACGTATGCTCGACCAATTCGCCCGCGATCCCGAGCAACGCATCCGCTTCCTCACCGAGCTGTTGGGTGAAGCGGCCTGCCGGCAGCTCGCGATCTACCCGATCCCGCACGGCTTCAAGCTGTCGGTCGTCATCCCCGTGTACAACGAGCGGCAATGGGTCCGCGAGCTGGTTCGCCGCGTCGAGGCCGTGCCGCTGCCCAAGGAGATCATCCTCGTCGATGACTGCAGCACCGACGGCACCCGCGACATCCTTCGCGAGTTCGAGGCCGAGGGGCACAAGGTCATTTATCAGCCGAAGAACCAGGGCAAAGGCGCCGCCCTGCGTACGGGTTTCGAGCATGCCAGCGGCAGCGTCATCCTCGTGCAAGACGCCGATCTGGAATACGACCCCGCCGAGTACCCCAGGCTGATCCAGCCGATCATCGAGAATCGCGCCGACGTGGTGTATGGCTCGCGCTTCATCGGCGAGAGCCATCGCGTGCTGTTCTTCTGGCACTACGTGGCCAACAAGGTCCTGACGATGCTGTCCAACATCTTCACGAACCTCAACCTCACCGACATGGAGACCTGCTACAAGGTCTTTCGCCGCGAGGTGCTGCAGGGGCTCAAGCTCAAATCGAACCGCTTCGGCTTCGAACCGGAGGTCACGGCCAAGATCGCCAAACGCCGGCCGAAGTGGCGCATCTACGAAATCCCGATCAGCTACGCGGGCCGGACCTACGAAGAGGGCAAGAAGATCGGCCTGAAGGACGCGTTCCAGGCGCTGTGGTGCATCGTCCGGTTCTGGCTGGCGGATTGACGTGGCGCCCGCTCACGGAGGAAATCATGCATCCATCCCGATTCGCCACTGTTCTCGTGGCAGGATTCTTGACGACCATGGACGCTCGCGGCGCCGATCCGCGGCACTTCGACGACGCCAGCCTGCGCGCGATCCAGTTCATCGACGCCAAGGAAGGCTGGGCGGTCGGCGACGACGGCGTCATCTGGCATACCATCGACGGCGGGCAGGCGTGGGAGCGGCAACCGACCGGCACGCGCGCGTCGCTGCGTTCGGTCTGCTTCCTCGATCCGTACCTCGGCTGGGCCGTCGGCCGGGAGGAATTGCCCTCGGGCGGCAGCGTCGGCGTCGTGCTGTTCACCCGCGACGGCGGCGTCGCCTGGAAGCGCCTGCTCGTCAACGCCCTCCCCGGCCTCAACCAGGTGCGCTTCGTCAACAACAAGGTCGGCTTCCTGCTCGCCGACGGGGCCGATCAGTTCCCATCCGGGCTGTTCAAGACCGTGGATGGCGGCAAGACCTGGGACCCGGTCCGCGGCCCGCGCACGCCGGGCTGGCTGGGGGCCGACTTCCACGACGGCGACACCGGCATTCTCGTCGGTCCCTGGAAGAGTCTGCTGACGTTGAAACGCGGCGGCTTCGGCAAAGCCAACCTCGATGAGCTGGGCGACCTGGGCGCCCGCAATCTGCACGCGGTCCAGATGCTCCAGAAGCGCGTCGTCGCCGTCGGCGACGGCGGCCTGATCCTCACCAGCGCCACGGGCGGCGCCGCGTGGGGCTTCGCCGACCTGAAACTGCCAAAGGACGTGGCCGCCTGCCTCGACTTCCGCGCGATCCACGGCGTCGGCCCGAAGGCCTGGGTCGCCGGCCGGCCGGGGAGTTTCGTGCTGTCCACCACCGACGCCGGCGCCACCTGGACCATGGGCCCGACCGGGCACACGACCCCCTTGCACGGTCTGTTCTTCCTCGATGACCAACGTGGCTGGGCGGTCGGCGACTTGGGCGCGATTCTGAAGACAGACGACGGCGGCGCAACCTGGAAAACGTTGCGCCGCGGCGGCCAGCGCAGCGCCGCGCTCTTCGTCAACGCCCGCGCCGAGGACGTGCCGCTGGATACGATCGCGGCCCTCGGCGGCGACGGCGGCTACCTGGCCGCCGCGTTGCGGGTCGTCGCGCACGATCCGGCAACGGCGCCGCTGGAACGTGCCGGCGCCCCGTTGCGGCTGGCCGCGGCGACGCGGCTGGCCGGCGGCGTCACGGCCGAGTCGCTCTGGCACTTCACGCTGCCGCCGCACCTGCGCCAGGCCGGCAAGCCAGCAGTCCTGGCGCACTGGCATCTCGGTCACGGCAACCGCGCCGACCGCGAGCTGCTCCGCCAGCTCGTGCTTGCCCTCCGCATCTGGAGGCCTGAAGTCGTCATTACCGACGCGATCGAGGGCAAGCACAGCCACGCCGCGGGAGCGCTGATCGCCGAGGCGCTGCACGAGGCGGTCAAGCAAGCGGCCGATGCCAGCGCGTTTCCCGAACAGATCGAAACATTGGGGCTCGCGACGTGGCACGTCAAGAAGCTGTACGCCCAGGGGGACGGGGCCGTGCAGCAAGACAATCACGAGCCGCGGCCGCGTCTCGAAGGGACGCTGCGGGAATTCGTGGCGCCGGCCGCCCGTCTACTCCACGCCCATCACCCTAGCGAGGGAACGGCGCCGATCCCGGCCCGCCGCGGTTTTCGATTGCTTCACGGCACGCTGGCCGGCGCCGAGAATCAGCCGCAGTTGATGCTGGGAGTCAGCGGCTCGGCCGGCGAGTCGCGGCGAACACTTGAAGCGGAGCCGCAGACCGATCCCGTCCGGCTCGACGCGATTCGGCAGCGCCGGCATCTCCTGGCCCTGGCCGAGAACCTCGACCAGCACGAAAAGACGCTCGCCCAGCTTGGGCCGATGCTGCGCCAGCTCCCCGACGAGCTGGCTGCCCCGACAGCCTTCGCCGTTGCCGATCTGTATGCGCGTCGCGGTCAGTGGGACTTCGCCCGCGAAGCCTATCTGTTCCTGGTCGATCGCTATCCGTCCCATCCGCACGCCGCCGACGCGTACCGCTGGCTGATCCGCCACATCACCAGCAGCGAGGTGCGGCGCCGCTACGACCTGGAGCAGGTCGTGACGGTAAAGAACTACAGCTTCCACGGCAACATGGGCGGCCCCAAGCCGAACCTCCCCGGCGGCATTCAGCTGGTCAAGGGCGTCGACAACGCGCCGCCCAGTCAGATGGTGTTCTTGAGCCAGCGGGCCGAGAGCCGTGAGTGGTACAAGGGCGGCCTCGAGTTCGGCAAGCGTTTCGCCGCGTTCGGGCCGCTGTACGCCACCGATCCGGAGACGCAGTTCTGCCTGCAGGCCGCGAAGCGCAACCTCGGCGATCTCGACAACCCGGCCGGCTGGTACGAGCGGTTCCGGAGCCACGTGACCAGGGGCCCCTGGCACGACGCCGCCCAGGCCGAGCTGTGGCTGGCGAACCGGGCCGGTTCGCCGCCGCGCCGCCTGGCCCTGTGCCGGCTGACCGATCGCCGCCCGCACCTTGACGCCAAGCTCGACGATCCCTGCTGGCAAGGCCTGAAGTCGCTCGTCCTGGAGAACGCCTCCGGCGCGACCGCCGCGGATTCCCCGACCGAAGCGCGGTTCGCCTATGATCAGGAGTTTCTCTACGTGGCGCTCCACTGCCGGCATCCCGAAGGGCAGCAGGCGCCGCTGGTCAAGAGCCGGCCGCGCGACGCCGACCTTGAAGGGCACGACCGTGTCAGCATCCTGTTCGACCTGGATCGCGACTACGCCACCTACTTTCAGGTGCAAGTGGATCAGCGCGGCTGCGTGCGCGAGGACTGCTGGGGCGACGCGAGCTGGAACCCGAAGCTGTACGTGGCCGCCAGGAACGACGAAACGAGCTGGAGCGTTGAGATGGCGATCCCGCTCGGCGAGCTGACCGGCCAGCGGGTGGCGCTGGGCTCGGCGTGGGCGTGCAACCTGGTGCGGACGCTGCCGGGGCGGGGCGTGCAAGCGTTCTCCTTGCCCGCGGACGCGACGCCGAGGCCGGAGGGGATGTGTCTTCTGCTGTTTCAGCAGGACCCGGCGCGGCACGCGGCGCAGCCGATGACGAAGGCGCCGTGAGAATCCGTTGATTTATCGCGAAATGCGATTACAATTCCGACAAGGCATTCGGGCGACTTCAGGGTGATTCGTGCGTGTCATCTCCAAGCGGCGGCCGCGCGAGTTCTGGGAGTCGAGGAAAGGCAACGCTCAGATTGCCGAGCGCGATCTGTCAACGTGGTACAAACTGGCGAAGAATTCGTCATGGGCCAGCTTTGCCGAACTCAAGCAGACCTTTGGCTCGGCCGATCGCGTCGGCAACTGTATCGTGTTTGACGTGGGCAACAATCGGTTTCGGCTCATTGGCAGGGTAAATTTTCGCAAGGGCATCCTTTATGTCTTGCGGGTGATGGACCACGCGGAGTACGACAAGAACACGTGGCCTGACGAATGCGGTTGCTGGAAGCCGCCGCCCAAATTGTCCGTCGCGCCTTCAACGTCAGGAACTGCGGACAAACCGATTCGGCTCAGAAGATTGAGGTAGACATGGCCACCAGAATCAAGCGAGCGATTCCCGACACCTACTTCCAATTGGTCAAGGAACTCCCGCTGACGCACATCCGCGACGACGCCCATCTGCGCGCGGCACAGATGAAGATCGACCAGTTGCTGGCGCAAGACCTGGACGTGGGACAGCAGGCTTATCTCGACGTGTTGACCGACCTGGTGGAAGCCTATGAGGAGGACACCGAACCGATGTCGGACGCGTCGGAAGTCGACGTGCTCCGAGAGCTGCTGCGCTCCAGCGGCTTGAGCCAGCCGCAACTCGCCAAGAAGGTCGGGATCGCTCAGTCAACCATTTCGGCCGTGCTCAACGGCAGCCGGTCCCTGACCAAGGATCAGATCATCGCGCTGGCCAGGTTCTTTCACGTGGCGCCCGCCGCGTTCTTGCCAAGTGGTGAATAGCGTCCAGAGGGGGCGGGATTGCGACCTACTCCTTCTTCGGCTCCAGCTTCTTGCGGGCCCGGGTCAAGATCGGGCCGATGCTGTTGACCGGCAGGCTCAACAGCGTGCTGATCTCTTCGTAGGAGCGGCCTTCCAGGTAGAACAACTTGACGACCGAGCGTTCCTTGGCGGGCAGGGTGCGCAGCAGCCGCGTGACTTCTTCGAGCGACTCCAGGCCGGCGTGGGGACGCATGTTGTCCACGGCGGGGACGCGCTTGCCGGCCTTGGCGTCGGCCTCCAGCGCCGCGGCGCGGCGCACCAGCTCTTGCACGCAGGTGCGGCGGGCGATCACGGTCAGATACGTGGCCAGGCTGCAATGGCCGCGGAACTGGCGGAGCACGTGGTAGTCGTTGTCCACGATCTGCAACAGCACCTGGGCGGCGATGTCCTCGGTGTCTTCCGGCCGCAAGTCGAAGCTACGAAGGTGGGCGGTGTGCTGGATGACGTGATAGACGAGCCCCAGGAAGCGATCAACGAAGTCGTTCCAGGCGCCCGGCTCATGATGCAGGCAGCGGCGCAAGAGGTCGCGATCCAGAGGCGTCAGCGCCACGGAATGCTCCTTCGGAGACGGCAGAGCAGACGCACGCATTGTACCGGTCGTGGCGCGGCGCCGGTAGAGATTCCGGCAAAAAACGTGGTCGCGAGGGCAGCTTGCGCAGGTGCATCCGGCACATGTCGTACGAGCCTACGGCTTGGCCGCCGCCAGTTCCTGCGGCGTCGCCGGCAGGGGCCAGGTGTAGGCGTTGTTGGACATGCAGACGGCCAGGGCAAACGACTCTTGCGCATCGACCGCCAGCGCGTGACATTTTTCCGGCAGGTGCCAGCGGGTGACGATTTCGCGCTTGGCCACGTCCCAGACCGCGACGGATTGTTCGGCGGCCACCATTGTCAACAGCAACTGGCCCTTGGCGCAAAAAGCCAGCCGCTGCGCATTGTTGATGGGCAGCTTGCCCAGGGTCCGCAGGTTGCGGGTGTCGAACAGCCAGACGCCGCCGCGGGTGGCCATGGCGGCCGTTTGGCCGTCGGCCGTGAAGGCCGGCGTGCTCGGAAACGGGGCGGTCAGGGCCTCGGCCGCCGGCTTCCAGGTCGTGGTGTCCAGCAATTGAACCTTGCCGTTGATCAGCGCGAACAGCGCGTGCTTGCCGCCGGGAACAAAGCCGATCGAAAAAGGCTGCAGGGTCGGCAACGGCGGCGGGGCATGCTTGGGGAGTTCCTGGATCACCTGCTGGGTGGCGACATCCCACACCGCCGAACTGCCGTCGAAATGCCCCGTGACAAGGCGGCTGCCGTCCGGCGACAGCGCCATGGCCGATACGTTCGAGCCGCGGACCATGCGGCCGATCTCGATGCCCTTGTCCAGATCGACAACGGTGGCGGGATCCTGGCTTTCCGCCCAGGCCGCGCGCTTGCCGTCGGCCGACATGCTCAACATGAAGCGCTCGCTGGAGGACCGCCGCTTGGCGAAGATGTGGCGCAACCTGCCATCCATGTCCCAGTATTGGACCGTGAGCCCGCCGGTTACGAACGACTTGCCATCGGGGAGGATGGCCGCCGCGTACACTCCTTGGGCGCCGCGCGTGACGATTCGCCGGAGACCCTTGGGACCCGCCTCTTGCCCGGGCGCGTCCGGCGCGGCGGCGATCGGTCCGTCGGGGAGCGGCCAGACCCAGACCGTGCTGTCCCAATCTCCGGAGACAGCGAGGCGCTCCTTGGCGTCCACGGCAAGACGCGTGACTCTGGCCAAGTGCCCGCGCCAGGTGGTCACCTGCTTCAGGGTCGCCACATCCCAGACGCGGATCAACCCATCCCGACCGCCGGTCAGCAATTGCTTGCCCGCGGCGCAGAAGGCGACGCCCGCGCCGTTGCCATCGGCAAGCACGATCCGCGTCTGCATCGTCTTCAAGTCGATGAGCGTCGCGTCCACGTCGGTGCTGGCGCACGCGGTCCAGCCATCGGGCGATAGGGTCAGGGACAGCACCTTGGGCGACACCTTGCCCTGCACCTTGTTGACTTTCCTCAAGTTGACGCTTCGCAGCCGTTCCTGCTTGTCCAGGTCCCAGAGCACCACATTCCCCGAATGATCGCCGGTGACCGCGCGGCGGCCGTCCGGCGTGAACACGACCGAAGACACGATCCCCTCCACCTTCCAGCGCATGATTTCTTTCTGCGTGTCCAGGTCCCAGTACACGAGCCGATAGTTGTAGCCGGCCAGTCCGCGCTTGCCGTCCGGCGCCACGGCAACGCTGTCCGCGTACTGGACGCCCTCCTGCTCCAGCCGAAACAGGGGCAAGCCCGTGGCCGCCTCGCCGATGATGACGGCCGGCGCGCTGCCAAAAGCGCACAGGATGCGTCGGCCGTCGGGGAAGAACGCCACCGGGGTGTGAATCGAGCCGCCGCCCTTGGTCGGGTGAAATGTGGCCAGATGCTGCCCAGCGGCAAGGTCAAAACTGTGGGCGCGAATAAACGCAACCATGACCTTCGCGCCATCCGGCGCCAGCGCCAGCCAGTCGATGCGCTCCTTGGTTTTGAAGCTGCGGGCGCCCGGCACGGCGTCCGGCGGGGCAGGGGCGGGCGCGGCAGGCGCGGCAGGCGCGGCGGCGACCGGCCCGTCGGGCAGCGGCCAGACCCACGCGGCGCCGCTGCGGTCGCCGGACACCGCCATGCGCTCCTTGGCATCGACGGCAATGCGCGACACCTCGGCCGTGTGGCCATGCCACGTGACGACGCGGCGCAGCCCTTCCAAGTCGAACATGTGGATCAAGCCGTTCTTGCCGCCGGTGAGCAGGTATTTGCCTTTGCCGAAGAACGCCACCGCGGTGTGATTGCTGGGATCGTCGGGGAAGTTGAGCATCTTCAGCCTCATCACTGGCAATTCGAGGATCGCCAGGGCCTTGCGCGATCCGATCGCGACCGACTTGCCGTCCGGCGCCATGCTGAGGGAATGCAATTCCGCGAGATTCCCGTAGTGTCGTTCGGCGATCTCTTCGAGAAGCTCCAGGTCCCAGTAACTGATGGTTCCGTTGCGCTGGGCGATGACTGCTTTCGTGCCGTCTGGCGTGAACGCGATCTCATGATGAGTAGGTTGGTTGGTGGGCCAGCTCTTGATCTCTTTCTGGTTCTCGAGGTCCCAATACACGACGCGATGGTTGTAGCCGGCCAGGGCCCGTTTCCCGTCGGGGGCGACGACCAAGCACGAAGCGTACTGGACCCCCTCCTGGGGAAGCTGAAACAGCCGCGCCCCGGTGGCGGCATCGCCGACCGCCGCGGCCGGATCGCAGCCGTAGGCGTACAGCACGCGCTGATTGTCCGGCAGGAACGCGACCGGGGTGATGATGGCGCCGCCCTTGCCAGGCCACGGAAACGTCGCCAGGTGTTTTCCCGTCGCGACGTCATAGACGTGCGGGGCGCCCCATCCCAGCGCCACTTTGGTCCCGTCGGGAGACAAGGACAGCCAGTCGATTCGCTTTTCTTTGATCCGGAAGCTGCGCGCGCCCGGCGGGACGACGCCGGCGGCCGGCACATTCCCCGGCGGGTTGACCACCGGCTGCGGCACGATCACGGGAGGCTTGTGGACGACGATGGGCCGATCCTTGTCGGCCATTGGATCGTCGGGAATCCGCAGGATCGGCTTGTCTTTTTTCTCATCGTTCTTGACGATGGGCGCCTCCGTGCGGTGCGACAGCATCACGACCAGCGCGATCACCAGCAGCAAGACTGCGGCGCCGCCGACGGCGCTGAGCCCGATGATCATGCCTGTGTTGCCGCGCGACGGGCGGGCGATGCTCACGTCGCGGCGCGCCGGCGGCGGGGGCGGCCGGTCTTCCGGTTCGTCGAACGCGAACGCCGGATCGGCCCCGACCGCCACGGCCTGCGGCGCCTTCGTGGTGATGGCGGCGGTTGTTCGCGCCAGCTGCTCGTCATAGGCCCGCCGCTTGGCCGGATTGAGCAGCGTCAGCTTCGCGTGGGAAATCTCGTTCAAGATGCGCGTGGCGTCGGCGGCGTTCGGGCCAATCTGGTAATTGCGGACGTGCGCGGTTTGCCGGACCGCGGCTTCCTCGATGACCTCCGGATCCGCCTCGCCGGCCGCGATGCCCAGCAACTGGTAGTGGCTGGGCGGCCGCTGGTCCTTGGGAATCCCGAGCCACTTGTGATAGGCATCGAACATGGCGCGACCTCGTCAGGTGGCGCTATTGTAACCGAGGGATGTGAAGGATGCAGCAGGATTGTCGTGTTACTTCAGCATGTCCTTCACCGCGTCGCGCTCTTCCTCCAGCTCCTTGAGCGTGATCTTGAATCGCTCCTGGCCGAAGGCGTCGAGCTGCAAGCCTTCGACCACCGTGAAGTTGCCCCGGCCGTCGCCCCGGCACGGATAGCTGAACACCAGGCCGGCCGGCACGCCGTATTCGCCCTTCGACACCGCGGCGACGCTCACCCAGTCGCCGGCGGGCGTCGGCTGCAGCCAGCTCTTGACGTGGTCGAGCGCGCCGTTGGCGGCCGACAGCGCCGAGCTGGCGCCGCGCGCCTTGATGACCGCGGCGCCGCGGTTCTGCACCTGCGGCACGAACGTGTTCTCCAGCCAGGCGCGATCGGTGATGACCTCCGTCGCCGGCTTGCCCTTGATCTTCGCGTTCGTGAAATCGGGGTACTGGGTGTTGGAATGATTGCCCCAGATGGTGACGTTGGTCACGTCGCCGCAGCCCACGCCCGCTTTCTTGGACAGGGCGCCGCGGGCGCGGTTGTGATCCAGCCGCGTCATCGCCGTCCAGCGCTCCGCCGGAATGGCGCGGCCGTTGTGGTACGCGACCAGGCAGTTCGTGTTGCACGGATTGCCGACGACCAGGATGCGCACGTCCTTGGCCGCGTGCTCGGCGAGCGCCTTGCCCTGGCCGACGAAGATCTTGCCGTTGATGCCGAGCAGGTCCTTGCGTTCCATCCCCTGCTTGCGCGGGAAGGAGCCGACCAGCAGCGCGTAGTTGCAATCCTTGAACGCGCGGTTGGGATCGTCGGTGCAGATGATGTCTTGCAGCGTGGGGAAGCCGCAGTCGTCGAGCTCCATGGCGACGCCTTCGAGCCCCGGCAACGCCTGCGGAATCTCGAGCAGTTGCAGAATGATCTTGGTGTCGGCGCCGAAAATCTCGCCGGACGCCACGCGGCCGAGCATGGCGTACGCCACCTGCCCCGCCGCCCCGGTGACCGCCACACGCAGCACGCTTGCCATGGCTCGCTCCCTGGAAACCTGTCGGTTCCCCCATAGGCTATGAGATGGAATCCCAAAGAAAAGAGAACGCGGTTTTGCCGCAGCATTCGAATCATTCCCGATTGCCTCTGCGTTTCTCTGCGGCCTCTGCGGTTGAAAGCTTAACCGCAGAGGCCGCAAAGAACGCAGAGAGGCTGCAGAGCGGAGGCGCATCATGCCCAAGCTCTCCATCGCCGACCTGGACCTGAAGGGCAAGCGCGTCCTCATGCGCGTCGACTTCAACGTGCCGCTGGACAAGGACGGCAAGATCACCAATCCGCAGCGCATCGTCGCGGCGTTGCCGACCATCAAGCACGCGCTCGACCGCGGGGCCGCCGTGGTGCTGATGAGCCACCTCGGCCGACCCGACGGCGAGCGCAAGGAGAAATACAGCCTCAAGCCCGTGGCGGCCAAGCTGCAAGAGCTGCTCGGCCGGCCGGTGCGGTTCCTCGACGATTGCGTCGGCCCCGCGGTCGAGCAGGCCTGCGCGGCGCTGCAACCGGGCGAAGTCGCTCTGCTGGAGAACCTCCGCTTCCACGTCGCCGAAGAGACCAAGGTCAAGGACGACAAGACCGGCGAGGTCAAGAGACGCGCCACCCCGCAAGAACTCGAGGCCTTCCGCCAGTCGCTGTCGAAGCTCGGCGACGTCTACGTCAACGACGCCTTCGGGACCGCCCACCGCGCCCACAGCTCCATGGTCGGCGTCAACCTGCCGGTCCGGGCGGCCGGGTTCCTCATGAATCAGGAGCTCGAAGCGTTCGCCAAGGTGCTCGACGCCCCCGCCCGGCCGCTGCTGGCGATCCTCGGCGGGGCCAAGGTCTCCGACAAGATCAAGCTCATCGAAAACCTGATCGACAAGGCGGACGAGATCATCCTCGGCGGCGGCATGGCCTACACGTTCCTCAAGGCGCTAGACAACATGGAAATCGGCGCGTCGCTGCTCGATCCACACGGCGGCGAGATCGTGCCGAAGGTGATGGCCAAGGCCAAGGCGAAAGGTGTCAAGATCCATCTGCCGGTCGATTTCAAGGCGTGCGGCCAGTTCGACTTCAAGGCGAAGCAAATGCCGCCGGGGACGGCGACGCGGATCGTCACGGTCGCGGAGGGCATCCCGGCCGGCTGGCAGGGGCTCGACTGCGGACCGGCGTCGGTCAAGCTGTTTCACGAGGTGATCGCGCGGGCCAGGACCATCGTCTGGAACGGGCCGCTGGGGGTCTTTGAATGCCCCGAGTTCGCGGCCGGCACGCGGGTGGTGATGGATGCCCTCGTGGCGGCGACCCAGCGTGGCGCGGTCACGATCATCGGCGGCGGCGACACGGCCACGGCGGCGATCCAGTGGAACCTCGCCGGTCAGGTGACGCACTGCTCGACCGGCGGCGGCGCCTCGCTGGAATTGCTCGAAGGCAAGGAATTGCCGGGGATCGCGGCGCTGAGCGAGTCAGTCGTCAGTAGCCAGTAGCAGAAGAAACTGGTGGTGCGTGCTACTGACTACCGAAATTGTCATGGGTGAGCGGTTCATCATGCCGAATTCCGGCCGGCCGAAGCGCGGCGTCCCCGAAGGGCTGTGGATTCGCTGTCCGCAGCACAAGGCGCCCGTGTTCCGCAAGGAGGCGGAGGCGCGGCACAACGTCTGCCCGGAATGCGACTATCATTTCTATGTGCCGGCCCGCAATCGTATCCAGCAACTGCTCGATCAGGACAGCTTCGAGGAGTGGTTCGCCGAGCTGCAGCCCAAGGATCCGCTGGAATTCAAGGACCGCGTGGTCTACGCCCAGCGGCTCCGGGCCGAGCAAGCCAAGACGGGGATGAACGACGCCGCTGTGGTCGGCCGGGGCTACGTTCGCGGCCGGGCGGTGGTGTTCGCCGTCACCGACTTCGCCTTCATGGCCGGCAGCATGGGCTCGGTGGTCGGCGAGAAGCTGGCGCGGGCGACCGAAGAGGCGACGCGGCTGATGCTGCCGCTCATCATCGTCAGCGGCTCCGGCGGCGGCGCCCGCATGCAGGAAGGCATCCTGTCGCTCATGCAGATGGCCAAGGTTTCCTCGGCCATCGCCCGCTACGACCAGGCCGGGGGCTTGTTTATCTCGATCCTGACGAACCCGACCATGGGCGGCGTCGCGGCCAGCTTCGCGCTGCAAGGCGACATCACCCTGGCCGAGCCGGGAGCGCTCATCGGCTTCGCCGGCAAACGCACCATCTGGAACACCGTTCGCCTGGAGCTGCCGGAGGGATTCCAAACCAGCGAGTTCCTTCTGCAGCACGGCTTTGTCGACCGCATCGTTCACCGCAAGGACCTGCGCACCGAAGTCGCGCGGCTGATCGACTATTGCGAACATTAACCACACGCGAAGAACCACCGTGGGCCTCTTAAGCTCGTTGAAAAACCTGTTTAAATCCAAGCCGCGTGGTCCGAAGCTGCCGATCATCGACGTCAACAAGCGCTTCGAGCTGTTCGGCCGTTCCGGGCAGGGGAGCATGTCGAAGGTCTACCGGGCCCGCGACCGCGAGCTCGGCCGGATGGTGTGCGTGAAGATCCTCGACAAGCTCAAGACGTCGAAGTTCGACGCCCGCTTTCCCGGGCTGGTGCGCCCGTCCGAAGGCGCCCTGGGCATGCAGCTCAAGCACAAGAACATCGTCACCACCTACGAGCACGGCCTGACCACCGACGGCGAGCAGTACATCGTGATGGAGCTGATCGAGGGGGTCGGCCTGAACTTCCTCATCGAGACCAAGAACCGCCAGCTCGAAGGCAACCGCATCAACTACCTCAACCAGCTCGCCGACGGGCTGGAGCACATGCACAAGACCGGCTTTCTGCACCGCGACGTGTGCCCGCGCAACGTCATGGTCAACCAGGAGGGGTTGCTGAAGATCATCGACATGGGCCTGTCGATCCCCTACACCCCCGATTTCTGCAGGCCCGGCAACCGCACCGGCACCACGAACTACCTGGCCCCCGAGCTGATCAAACGGCAAACCACGGATCACCGCGTCGACATGTTTGCCCTCGGCGTGACCGCCTACGAGACGTTCACCTTCGGCCTGCCCTGGGAGAAGTCGGCGTCGCTGGAAATGCTCCTCAAGCTGATGAACAGCCCCGGCCGCGATCCGCGCGAAGTCCGCGCCGATCTCGATAACGCCACGGTCGCGTTTCTCAGGAAAGCCATCGAGCGCAACCCGCGCGATCGCTTTCAGACGCCCGCCGAGTTCCGGGCGGCGATGGAACGCTTGCCGGAGGCGTGACCGAAGTGCGAAGCGCGCCAGCCGTTTAGCCCCGGTTCGAAGAACCGGGGCGGTCAGGCGGCTGGCAGTGGATGAATCGCAAGTGCGGATATTCTCCGTCCCGGTTCTTCGAACCGGGGCTAAACGGTCTGGCGCCTTTTCGGAGGTGTATCATGCCGATCTGTCTGACCGTTTGCATGTCCATGGCCGTCGCCCTCGCGGGTGAGCCGGACGTTCGCAAGACCACGCATACGTACAAGACCGTCGGCGCCGTCAAGATCCAGGCCGACGTGTATCGCTCCGCATCCAAGGAGACGCGGCCGGTGCTGGTGTGGATTCACGGCGGCGCCTTGATCGTCGGCAGCCGGCAGAGCGTGCCCAGGAACCTGCTCGACCTGGCGAAGAAGGAAGACTATGTCCTCGTGTCGATCGACTATCGCCTGGCGCCCGAAGTGAAGCTGCCCGCCATCGCCGACGACGTCGTCGATGCGCTGCGCTGGATTCGCAAGGAAGGATCGAAACTGTTTCGCGGCGATCCCGACCGGTTGGTGATCAGCGGCGGTTCGGCCGGCGGCTACCTGACGCTGCTGGCCGGCACACGGGTCGAGCCGCGGCCGCGGGGCCTGGTCGCGTACTGGGGCTACGGCGATGTCGATGGCGACTGGTACACGAAGCCGTCGGAATGGTACCGCACCAAGACGCCGCTCGTTCCGCGTGAAGAGGCACTGAAGGCCATTTCCAGCACCGTCCTGACGGAAACGCCGCCGGGCGCTCCCGAAGGGAAAGCTCGCGGCCAGTTGTACCGTTACTTTCGCCAGAACGGCTTGTGGACGAAGGAGGTGACCGGCTTCGATCCGGCCACGGAACGCTCCAAGCTGGACGTGTATTGCCCGGTCCGAGTCATCCCCGCCGACTATCCGCCGACGCTCATGATCCACGGCACGAACGACGATGACGTCCCTTACGAGCAGTCGGCGGCGCTGGCGCGGGCGCTGGCGGCCAAGCGGCTGCCGCACGAGCTGGTGACGGTCGCAGGGGCCGGGCACGGACTGGCCGGCGGCGATCCGAAACGCGTCGGCGCCGCCCACGCCAAGGCGCTCGACTTCATCCGCGCGCATCTCAAGTAGCGGGCTGCAGTGCCGGGGCCGACGCCGGCTTCGCCGGCTTGGTCGGCGGCTCCGCGTAGCTGTTCAGGCTGGGCTGGGGCACGTTGACGTGCCGGGCCTTCCACTGCTCGCCCACGCGCTCCTGGTAGCACAGCAGGCTCCCCAGGCTCTTGAACAGGATGCGCCGCAGCTTGTCGATCACCTCGGCGTGCCGCTTCAAAATCTGGTTGAGCCACTCGCCGTTCATGATCTGCTCGGTGCCGAACATGTCGTGCATGACCGGCTTGGCGTCGAGGAAGAACGACAGCGGATCGCCGGCCCGCATGTTCTTGAAGGCGGGCAGACGCAGCGTGCCGGCGGCGACGATGTGCTGGCCCATGGCGTCCTGGGCTTGCCGCAGCGCGTAGCCCACGGCCTGGATCGCCTCGGGGCTGGCGTCGCGCTTGGCGGTGGCGGCGTTGAACGCCTCCTGGATCTGCCGGTTCCAGTAAGTCAGCGAGATGATCATCTCCTGCACCGCCAGGTGGAACCGGTAACGCCCTTCGAGCTCGTTCGACTTCTTGCCGTCGAGCTGGCCGGCCATCCCCATGTACACCAGGAAGATCCGCTTGTCGAGCGAGGCCAGGGAATCGTTGTCGGCGTTCAGCTCCTTGTCGAGGCCTTCCAGCAGCTTGGCCGCCTCGGCCGTCTTGTGCGTCTTGCCGCGGTACTGGAACACGCCCCCTTTCGGGATCTCCGTCTTGTTGGCGAAAGCCACCAGGCGTTGCTGGTCTTTGACGCGCTCGCGGTAGGCAATCAGCCACTCGCGCAGCTCCGGCTTGAAGATGTCGGCGTGCTCCCTGGCCAGCTTGCCCGGCTGCTCCCAGCGCGTCGGGATTTCCTTGGTCAAGGAATCGATCGGGCCGGGCGAAATCAGGCCTTCCTCGTACATGCCGTGATAGCGGGCGCTGTAGACCGTCTCGGCCCGGTCGTCGTCGATGAACTTCTGCACGACCTCCGCCGGCCGCGCCTCGGTCGGCTCCTTCGGCCTGGCCAGCTCGTGGTGCCGCTTGGTCAGCCGCTCGCGCAGCTCCTGGGCGTTGTCGAACAGGTCCCACGCCGGCCGCTCGTCCTGCGGGCAGCGGAGGTAGACGCGCTTGCAATTGACTTCGCGCTCGTAGTGCGGCGGGTGCGACGCCCACATCGGCGGCAGCACGGTTTCGTTCGGCGGGAAGACCTGGGCGTGCTGCGCCGGATCGTCCGGCAGCGCCGGCGGAATGCCCAGCTCCGGATCATCCTTCAAGAGCCGCAGGTGCTCGGCCGCCTTGGTCTGGTGATGGAAGATGTCGTTGGTCCACAGCCCGTGATCGCCGGCCGCGGTCAGGTCTTGCCAGGTGTGCTGCAGGCATTGGTAGGCGAAGTCGGTGCGCAACAGGCCGTTGACGATGGCGTCGCTGCCGGCCACGCTCACGGCCACCAGGTCGGCCTGAAACTCCATCTGCCGCGACAGGCTCGAGTTGGCGAAGTTGATCACCCGGAAGATCGCCCCCAAAAACCAGCGGATCACGTTCAGCACCGGATCGAACGCGGCGATGGCGTTGTCGATGAAATCGCGGCCGTAAATGATCTCGTAGATGATGCGGTTGGTGGTGTAGACGAACGCGCCCAGCCGCATGCTCTTCTGCGAGAAGTGCCCGAACTCGTGGGCCAGCACCGCCTTCAGCTCGCTGAGGTTGAGGCAATTGACCAGGCCGAGGCCGATGTGCAGGTTCTTCTTGGTCGGCAGGAACAGGCTCCAGAACGTGCATGGGTAGAAGACGCTGGCGTTCACCTCCGGCGACAGGAAGATCTTGGCCGGCGCGGGCGCTCCGGCGTCGGCGCACACCTGGCGGATGAACGCGAACAGCCGCGGCTGCTCGGCTTCGGTGATTTCCGTGTAATTGGTGTCGCCGCCGCGCGGGAACTTGAACAGGCCCTTGATGAAATACAACGCCAGCAGCACGGAGCTGAAGCCGATGAAACCGACGCCGATGATCATCAGGGTCGCCGCGCCGGCGCCGTACTCATCGAACTCATGGACGTTGACGAGCCGGTCGAACGACCAGACGCTCAGCACGGTGAAGCCGACGATCAGGGCCAGGTAGAACAGCAGGAACAGGACCAGGCTGGCGACGACCAGGAACGCCCGCAGGCGATAGTGGAAGTTCGGCTTGGTCAATTGCGGCGGCACGCTGGCTGGGGCGGTCGGGTAGAACTCGGAGATGTTCGGGGCCATCGGAAATCTCGCGGCAACGGGACAACGAGGGGCGAACTATCACGAAGGATAGCTCAAGATTCACAGCGACGCCCGAACTGTCACAAGCCTTTTGGCTGATTTGAGCTACGTCTCCGCCTTGTCATTCGGCACTCGATCAGGTCGCCTCCCGGCTCGCCAACGTGCCAACCGTGCCAACCTCGTCAGGCGCGATATGTCGACGCTCCGACACAGCGATCCTATCGTATCGGCTGGTCACGCCGCGGAGACAGCATGGCATTTCCGCCGAACTGGCAGAATCCAATTCGAGCCGTTATGGAACGCCCTGTCGGCGCACGTCAGCCCGACCGAAATTGCCGCAACCGGACGTTGACCGCTGATCTAGTTCCCCGCCCCCAAATCCACGCACACGATCTTCGCGCGGTCGCGCAGGTACAGCCGCTTGTTGGCGATCGTGCCGACCGTGCGGTTCTCGCCGAGGATCGTGACGCGGCCCTTCTCCTCGTACTTCTCCGGCGTGGCGCGGACCAGGACCAGGTCGCCTTTCTTGGTCGTCAGGAACAGGTGCCCGTCAGCCAGCGTCACCGCGGCTTTGCCAAAGCCCTTCTTGGCCCATTTCACCTTGCCCGTCGCCAGTTCCACGCAGCGCAGCTCGATGCGCTTGCCTTCCTGAACGAATTCGCCGGACAGGCCGTACAGGTGCCCTTCGTGATGGACCGCGTTGGCCCAGTAATTCGTCATCGGGCTTTGCTCGCCCTCGAAGCGCCACAGCTCCTTGGGCGGGGCGTCGGCGCTGAGCTGGAACAGGGCGCTGCCGACGCCCTCGCCGCTGGTCACGAACAGCTTGGCGCCGACGACCAGCGGCGTGCAGATGTTGCAATCGAACTCGGTTTCCCACGGCACGCGCCACAGCTCCTTGCCGTCCTTGCCGACGCCGCGCAGCTCGGTCGCCGTGAAGAAGATGAGCTGGCGCGCGTCGCCGACGCTGACGCCGATGGGCGTGGCGTAGCCGGGCTTGTCGTCGCCGGACTTCCAGGCGAGCTTGCCGGTCTTCTTGTCGAAGGCCGCCACGCCGGCCCCCTTGGCGCCGGGAATCGCCAGGACCAGGTCGCCTTCCACGGTCGGCGACGCGGACAGGCCCCACGTCAGTTGCTTGCCGCCGAACTCCTTGAGCAGGTCGTGCTGCCAGACGATCTTGCCGGTCTTGACGTCGAGGCACGCGATCGGCCCGTTGACGGAGGTGACGTAGACGGAGCCGCCGTCGATGGCCGGCGTGCTGCGCGGGCCGTTGCCGTACTGATTCTTGTAGGCCGGCGCCAGCGGCGTCTCCCACAGCGGCGTTCCCTTGACCGCATCGAACGCGACCACGACTTCCTGGCCGCCGCGCTGCACCAGCGTGATCGCCCGGCCATCGGCGACGGCGATGGAGGAATAGCCGTCGCCCCCCTTGGCTTGCCAGAGGATTTTCGGCCCGGTGGACGGCCAGGTGGTGAGCAGCCCGGTTTCGGGCGAGGAGCCGTTGCGGTTGGGTCCGAGCCAGTGGGGCCAGTCGGCGGCCGGCGATGTGGACGCGGCGAGGAGAATGACGATCAACGCACACGACGCGCGATTCCAGTTCGACATGACGGACTCCGTGACTTGGGTGCGGAGCGAGGGAACTGGAAGCGATTCTAGGCGGGGATGACGGGGACGGGAAGAAGGGGATGGCGAGGTCGTCGCGGCTTGGCGAGCGTCGCAACGGCTTGGCGAGCGTCGCGGCGTCAGCCCGACGTGGCTGCGTGCCCCACCCCCGCGAATCGCTGCGCTCATCGCGGGGCTTGCAAGCCCCAGGATGAGCGCAGCGATTCCTGGGGGTGGCTCGGTGTCCGCGTCGCGCTGACGCGGCGACGCTCGCCTGGTCTATTCGAAAACGGAGCTAATGCCGATGTGGAAGTTTGCTTCGCGTCTGGGAATGAACTCAACCCGTGTCGGCATGACGATGACCATCACGGCGTCGGAAGCGAGCGCCGAAATCATGTTGGATGAGCCAGTAATGACCTGCACCGTCCCATCTTCGTTCAGCCAGCGCATGGGGAGGAGCGCCGACGACTCATCGGGAATCAGATAGCTGACATCGTGCCGCCACTGTTCCCGCAAGTCGCGATCAATGAGAAGGCATTGTTCGGGCGCTTGCCAAGCGCTGATGGTTTGCAGTAAACGGAACCTGCATTGCACCGCGGCCAAACGTGGCGTGGTTGATTCCGACTTTCGCGCCGATGGTTCGCCGTCAACCACTCCCTCAAGAGTCCAAACTATCGGAGTGTACCTTTTCGCGGTGGGCCGGTCACGCGGCTCGTTGATCTGTAATCGCTCAGTCAGCTCATTGATGAACGGAGAGTATTTGGCCAGCGCAACCCATTGTGCCATCTCTCGTCCCGGCAGGTCGATCCGGGGTTGCCCGCACAAGACAACTGCTGACCTCATGGCGTTTGCTTTTTTCCAGGCGATGTAGTTGCGAATGTTGTCGATCGTGGATTGCAGCCACCCATCCTGTTCGTCCGCCTCCGCTTCCACGTCCGGCTGCGTCCCCAGCGGCTCCGTCGAGCGCAGCATCTGCTGAAGGCGTGCATCGTCATCCGCCGTCGGAGTCGTCTCGCGTTGCCGCAGCGTCGGTTCGACATTGCGTCCGCACGGCCGGCCGGTCGGCTCACAGCGCAGCGGGCGTGGCGGCGCGGCTTGTTCCCACAGCACCCAGCGGACCACAAGGTCGAGGTATCCGAGCGGTCCATCGTCATCCATCGACCGGCTCGTTTCGCGCCGCGGCTGCGTCGGTTCGCCGCGAAGCTGGCGCGGCGACTGGGCATCGGCTTGCTCCGCGTTCTTGAGGCGGGCGCGGTCCAGTTCCCACAGGCGGTCGATGGCGAGCCGGCCGTGCGGGCTGGTCGGGCTCAGCAGGTGGGCCTCCTCGTAGCAGACGCGGGCCTTGATGGGGTCGCCGGCGGCCCGGCTGTGTTCGCCCAGCTCAAACAGCTCACGCGCTTGGAGATCGACCGGCGTCAGCGCCGGAACCGCTTCGGCGCGGATGCGCAGCGCCGCCGGCGTAACCCCTCTCCCCGAGGGCGAAGGGGGAGGCTCGGTCGGCCTCGGGCCGAATCCTTCCGCGTGCTGGCCGTCGCGGCCGTCGGGGCATTGTTGCTGCACCTCGGCCGGCAAATCCGCCGGCTTGGCCCAGGCGATCGTCGGCGAGCACAGAGCGCCGAGCGTCAGCAAGGCGGCGACGGCGGCCCCAATCCATTGGATCATGACACGACTCCTTTCAGTAGGCCCCGCGTGCCGAGCGGGGCCTGCTGGCCGCGCCCCGATTCGCGGGGCCACATGAATCGACGAGCAGGCCCCGCTCGGCACGCGGGGCCTACGAGAATCGCAAATGCCGGGCGATCGCGGGGGGGACATTGAACGGCACCTCGTCCGCCGCGATCTGATGGGCCCGGATCTTTTCGTCCAGGTACAGACTCAACGACTGCAACCGCTGCCGGTCGTCTTCCGAGACGAACGGCATCTTCAAGTCGCGGATCGCCAGGTACTCGAAGTACGACAGCGTCCCCTCGGGCTTCAACAAGCGCCGGTAACTCTCGAAGATGTCGTCCACCAGCCCCAGCGCGAAGTTATTGAGCGGCACCCCGGAGATCATGAAGTCATAGACCGCCGCGCCCGGCACGTCTTGCAGCGGGCCGTGGATCACCCGGGCCTGGCCGCGCTTCTCTTGAAACTCCGGCTCCTCCGCGAAACGCTGTTCGATGACCCTCACGAACTTCGGGTTGATCTCGACGATGTCGAGCCAGTCGCCCGGCTTCAGGCAGCGGACGATCGCGCGGGTGACGGCGCCGGTGCCGGGGCCGACTTCGAGGATGCGCCGCGGCGGCCGCGACCGCCGCAGCGGCCGGGTCAGGGCCCGCCCCAGCGCCCGGCTCGACGGCAAGATCGAGCCGGTCGTGTGATACTGTTCGCGAAACTGGCCGAAGAACGCCCGGCATTCCGCCCAGTAGCGCATGTCGTCCTCGTCCGACTCCGGGGTGCGATCATCGAGAAGTCCGGGCAGCATACCGTTTTTTCCGGACGGGACAACGGGAAGTGACGGCGCGAAGATAGGGCAGTCGCGGAACATGGGGTGCGGCTTGCCGTTTCGCGTTCGCGGCACAGCGCCGCAGACTCCGGCGCTGGCCAGGGTGCGCGAAACGGCAAGCCGCTATCGAACTCCCCAGAGTTTCCCCAGTAATTCGTGCATCTCCGGGTCGTGCTGCTTCAGCTCGGAGCGCACGAACGGGAAGAAGTCGTTGGCGCCGAAGTAGGCCTCGCTCGCTTCCGCGAAATACTCCATGGGATTGGTCAGGGCGTAGTGCTTGCGCGTGCGGCCGTTGATGTGCAGCACCGCTTCGTATTTCTTCGACTCCGTGGCGCGTGCCAGGGCGGCGGCGATGTCCTTGTTGCGGAAGCCGCCGTCCAGGACCTGATCGTGATACGCGTGGGCCAGCTCGTGGAAGACCATCCACGGTTGGTCCTTGGTCCACTTGAGGAAGTTCGTCGGATTGGCGATCTCGATCCCCTTGGCCTTGTCCGGGTTCAGCTTCTTGCCGCGCAGCCAGCCGGGGTCGGGATGATAGCACATGCACGCATGATGCTTGTCGAAGTTCTCGATCCAGACCTTGACCCGGCGCAGCTTGGCGACGGCCTCCTTGGGGACCATGCGGTCGATCTGATAGAGCTGGTTGCCGAGCAGCGCGAGCGTCTTGTCGAGCAGCTCCGGGCTGTCCTTGGCGAGTCCGGGATGGACCAGCGCGGTCCAGCCTTCGACCTGGCGCGCCCGGTAGTTCCTGGTGGGTTCGAAGGCGGCAACCTCGCCGGGCGGCGCAACGACGGCGGCGCATATCCAACAGCAGAGCATGACAATCCTTCCGATGACTCAGGTTGCCCTCGGTCATCATAGCGGGCGGGCGCCGCGCGGATCAAGGGACCGCCTGCACGCCGTGCGCAAGAGGACTCGACGCCGGCTGGCCGAGATGTTACTGTTCCCATCATGGCGTTCGAGCCGGCGCCCATCGTCGAAGAGAAAATGGACCCGGACGCCGCGCCGAAGCGGCGGCGCTGGCGGGCGAAATTCCGCGATGCGCTGCGGGGGCTGAAGCTGGGCATCCGCGGGCACAGCAGCTTCTTCGTTCATTTCTTTGTGACGGCCCTGGTGCTTGCCGCCGCCGGCATGCTGCGTTGCTCCGTGGAGCAATGGTGCGTGCTCTTGTTGTGCATTGGCGGCGTGCTGACGGCGGAGCTGTTCAACAGCGCGATCGAAACGTTGTTTCGCGGCCTGGATGAGGCGACGAAAGAGCGCGCCTGGCCGAGCCTGGACATTGCCGCGGGCGCGGTGCTGCTGGCGAGCATCGTGGCGGCGCTCGTGGGCACGCTGGTGTTCGTGCAGCGCTTGACGCAGATCCTGTGGCCCGAAGGGCCCGAAGTGTGGCCCGAATAGGTGGACCGTAGGGCGGGTGGAATCTTCGGAGCCCACCCGGCCAATGGGTCTACGGCCCGGTGGGTTCCGAAGACCCACCCCACGGCAACGGCCTACTCGGACCCAGAAACCTCACGGCAGCAGGTTGGGGAGCGCTTGCCGGCCCTGTTCCGCTTCCATGTTCTCGCGGAACATGAAGAAATCACGCGGGCCGCGCGCGTAGGGATGATACGGATAGCCCGGCGTGGGCTGCGCGGGCCCGAATTCGGGCCGGCCGCCCTGGATGCGATAGACCGGGGGACGGATGCCGTTGTACGGCTCGAAGCAGGGGCGCAGCCAGTAGTTCGGACCGATGGTCTGGCCGTCGGGGCACCAGACGTAGAAGCCAGGCCCGAAGGCGTCGGGAGCGACGCCGAGCGGCTTCTTCGTCACCGGGGAATGATACTGGCCCGTGGCGGGAACGTACTGAGCGCTGGCGGCGGACGTCAACAGCAGCGCCGACGCAAACGCGCCGGCCCAGGTTCGGATCGATGGCATGGCGACTCCTTTCAGCTAAATGGGGGTGCGGGATTTCCGCTGCACCAACCCGAAGCGTAAGCGAGGGATTCGCCTGCTCCCCTCGCTTACGCTTCGGGTTGGTGCAGCAGCACGGCGCACCGCCATAGTGCGAGAAGCTCCGGTGCAGGTGGAGTGTAACTCATGCCAAGCGTACCCGACGAACGGGCGCGATGTGGCGGTCCGGCGAACGATCCGCTGGAATGCTGGAACGGAAATGACGTTTTGATTGCGCCAGGGGGAAAAGGTCGAACGGCGGGCAGCGTTGCTGTGGTCGGCAGAATTGGCAGACCAGAAAAATCAAGCCCGCGGCTTGGCGATCGCGATTCGGCGAACGCCAAGCCGCAGGCGGCAGGACGGGATTAGTAGCCGGGCATGCCGTAGGGCGGTTGCGGCGGGCCGGACGGAGCGCCGGTGAGGCAGCTGTTGGGGACGGCCCACTGCATGGTCGGGCTGACGAACACCGGGGCGAACTGGACGCGTTGCGAGCCGCCGTAGGGGCCGCAGCCGTAGCCGCCCTGGGTGTTGATCTGGTAGCCGTGGTTCTTGTAGTAGGCGACCCAGTCGATATTGTCGAGGGCGCCGTAGTAGCGCCTGAGGGCATCGTAGTAATCATGCCAGAAGCGTTGCAGGCGTTCTTCTTCCACCGACATGCAGCGGTTGCGGTGGGCGAAGATGTTCCACCAGGGCTGGTAACCGCCGTAGTGCAGCGTGCCCCAACCCGCCTGAGCGCTGTCCGCCAGGCCGAGGACGGCCAGGGCGGCGCACACGAAACCAGCAAAGCGTTTCATCGCGACTCCTTGTGACAGATGACCCCAAAAGCGTGCCGTCCCTCCGTGGGCGGTCCAGCCCAGCCCCGCGCCGGGCGTGCCGTGGACCGCGGTCAGCGGCACATGAGTTGTCCGCGATGCGGCTTGGTTCCGTCAGGAGCGCCGCATCCAACACACCTGTCATCGGCTGACTGTTCCGCACAACCCGAATAAAAAATCGCATTCGCCCGGCGGGTCAACTTTGCCTGTTCGGCAGGCCCGGCAAAACCGGAAAGATCAGCGTAGTTTACCCGGCTTCACGGATGAGACCAGCATGCAGCCACAGCATGCAGCCACAGATCGAACACGGATGAAACACGGATCAAGCGCGCAGACTCATCTGTGTTCGAGCGGTGTTTCATCCGTGGCTGGAACTGATTGAGGATCAAGGCATGGACGGCGGCGAGTTGTGTGTGATCTTCAATCCCGCCGCGGGGAAATTCCGGGCGGCGCAGCGGCTCGACAAGCTTCGCCGGAACTGGGGAACCCGCGTCTCCTTCAAACCGACGTCGCTGCCGGGCCAGGCCAGCGACCTGGCCCATGAGGCGGCGTGCGCCGGTTACGCCGTGGTCGCCGCCGCCGGCGGCGACGGCACCGTTCACGAAGTCGCCAACGGCCTGCTCCGCGCGGGGCGGCCCGAGGTTCGCTTCGGCATCTTCCCGATCGGCTCCGCCAACGATTATGCCTACAGCGTGGCCGCCCACCGAGAAAGAGAAAAGGTGTCAGGACCCTTTGCCGTCGACGTCGGCCGGGTGCGCAGCCCGGACGGGCGCGAGCAATACTTCGTCTGCTGTCTGGGCCTGGGCCTCAACGGCGCGGTCACGCTCGAAGCGCGGCGGATCCGGCTGCTGCAAGGCATGGCGCTCTACGGCCTGGCGACCATCCGCGCCGTGTGGAAGCACTATGAATGTCCGCGCATGCGGATCGCGCTTGACGATTCGGCGCCGTGGGACGCCGCCACGTTGATGTTCAGCGTGCTCCTGGGGAAGCGCGAGGGGGGCTTCGTGCTGGCCCCGCAGGCCGAGCTCGACGACGGCTGGTTCGACTACGTTCACGCCGGCCGGTTGTCGCGCTGGCAAGTGCTGACGTTCCTGCCGCGGGTCGCGCTCGTTGGCCTGCCGGCCAAGGACACCCGCATCCGCCAGGGCCGCTGCCGGCGCGTGCGGCTGAGCAGCGACAGGCCGTTGCTGGTCCATCTCGACGGCGAGTTCTTCTGCACCCCGGCGGATCAGGTGCGGGAGCTGGACATCGAGCTGCTGCCCAAGGCGCTGCAAGTGGAAGTGTTGTCTGATTAGAATTCCATCGCGCCGGGCCAGCAGACGTCGACCACGAAGATTTTGCCGTCGCCGATGCGGCCGGTGCGGGCGGCGCGGACGATCTTGTCGGCCACTTCCTGCCAGCGTTGATCGCTGACCCAGACGCTGATCTCGACCTTGGGCAGGAACGCCATGCTGTATTCGCTGCCGAGGTACCGCTCCAGGTAGTGCTTCTGGCGGCTGTAGCCCTTCGCTTCCTGCACGAGACAGGCATTGACGTCCAGGTCGCCGATGGATTTCAGCACAGCCTCGGCGCGGAACGGACGGACGAGGATCGTGAGTTGTTTCATGGCGCCATTGTATGGCGTGCCCAGTGGAGGTGCAGCCCGGTCAATCGGCTCAACTCTTGAAGCGTGAAGCAGTTCCGGCGCTCAAGCCGTGCCGTGGGTTCGGGCGCCGGCCGGCGCCGATTTTTTTTTGGTATTTTTGCCTCTTGGCGCAATCCGTGACCTATAGTTGCGTGACCCACCAGACGCGAGCTGTTCCCAACAGGGTCTGCTGACCCTTTCCCCAGTCCCACCAACGTGGAACAGCGACTGTCAAGCACGGAACAGACCCGCCATGATCGTCAAACCCAATTCAACCGACCACGGTGACGTGTTGCATCGCCGCGGCGCCGCCGCGGTGGAGTTCGCCGTGTGCGCGCCGCTGATTTTCCTGCTGCTCCTGGGCCTGTGGGAAGTGGGCCGGATGACCGAGGTGTCCAACGTGATGTGGAACGCCGCGCGCGAGGGCGGGCGCGACGCCTCGCTGGGCGAGCAGACGTTCGCCACGGTCGCCGGCAATGTGCTGACCTACCTGCAAAGCGCCGAACCGCGCGCCTTCGGCAAGGGACACACGATCACCATGAAGGAACCGGTGGTGGCCCTGCCGGACAAGACCAGCGGCGTCACCTGCTGGGACGCGACGGCCAACCGGGAGCTTTGCACCATCACGTTCCTGGACTGCACCAGCCCCGATATCATCGACCCGAGGTTCATGAAGCAGCTCGATCGGTTCGAGATCGGCATCCAGGTTCCGTACGGCAGCATCGGCTGGCTGCCGACGCCGCATGTGACCGGCACGGACCGCTTGCACGCGAAAGTGAACTGGGTGTCGATGGTCGATTCGCCGTTTCAGATTGCCCCCTACCTGCCTGCCCAATAACCACCTTCGTCACAACGGGAGACTGCCCATGATTGTTCACAGCCGCTCGGCGCATCGACGCGGGGCCGCCGCCGTAGAGACGGCGGTGGTCATGATTCCGATCATCATGATGTTCTTCGCCATCTTCGAGTATGGCCGATTCACCATGGATCTGAACATCCTCAACAACGCCGTCCGCGAAGGCTGCCGGCACGCGCTGGTCAACAACACCGCGTCGACGATCGTCGCGGACGTGAAGGGGGTCGTCAACAAGCGGATCGGCGGGCGGATCTCGCAGTTTTCCGGCCAAGCCGTGACCGTGACGGTGACCGGCACCCACAAGGGGGTCGCCACGCCCGTCAACGACCTGGTTCCCGGCGACCTGATCACGGTCAGCGTGTCGGGCGACTACGCGTTCTTGAACGTCGTGCCGCTCGTCAAGATGCCGACCGCGTTGACCATGAGCAGCAGCGTGTCGATGGTCTGCGAAGGGGGCACGTAGCCCGGCCGGCCCGGCACAACGCCGGCAATGCGCCGGCACAACACGGAGCGCAATCAAACCTTGCACGATGAGGCACGACTCGCATGATCCTTCACAGACCCATCCTCGCTGGCCGGTCCAGCTCGCTTCGCGGCAGCTCGCTTCGCGGCAGCGCGCTTTGCGGCAACGCGCGTCGCGGCACCGTGGTGGCCCTGCTGGCGCTGTCGATCGTGGCCCTGGTCGGCTTTCTGGGCCTGGCGATTGACCTGGGCATGATCGCCCTCGCCAGGACGCAGGCGCAAAACGCCGCCGACCTGGCCTCGCTCACCGCCGCCCGCACCATGAACGGCAATGCCGCCGTGTCGTACAACAAGCCGGCGGCCACCATCAATGCCCAGAACCTGCTGACCTACAATCGCATCCTGGGTCAGAAGATCGTCGCGAAGCAATTGACGTTGACCTACGGCTCCTACGACTACAACCAGTCCACCCAGGCCTTTGCCCCGAACTTCCCGGAAACCGCCGGCGTGCCGACGACTGCGGTCCAGGCGACGGTCAAGGCCGAGAGCCTGCAAGGCGGCTTCAGCCGCGTTTTCGGCTCGCAGTTCCTGCCGACGGTGACGGCCACCGCCACCGCGGTGCACCGCCCGCGCGACATCGGCCTGGTCGTGGACCTGTCGAGCTCGATGCGCTTCGGCACCGCGCTGGGCTACGACATTACCAGCACCTCACGCGCCACCAACAATCCCGACACCCTGGTGCCGACCTTCGGCCACTACTCGTCGTCCAGCGCCGTCTTGACCGGGACCTCATCCAACCGGTCGTCGAGCTTCGACGGCTACACGATCTCGCCGAGCAACACCACGACGGGCGGCACGTCGTATGCCTTGACCTACATCAACGGCTTTTACGCCCACGCCGCCTATGCCTCGACGTTGATCCGCGCGTTTGATTCCTACACCAGCACGGACGGCGGGATCCTCTGGAGCGCGCCTGGCGCCGGCGCGTCCCCGCAGCTGCCGCCCGCATCCTACGCCGCGACGCCGGGCGGCGATCGGCCCCTGTTCCGCCGGGACAGCACCGCAGATTACGCCAAGGACGTCAACGACGTGCTCGTGAGCAGCGGCACGGCCAGCCCCACTTCGGCCGACGCCCGCCGCTGGGAGCTGGACGGTTACTCCGCCACGACGAACGGCTCGTTCACCGCCACCGACCCGCTGGCGGGCAAGACCGACTATGCCAGCTCGCCGTTCAAGGGATACACCCAGGGACCGGGCTATTACGGCAAGACCTTCTTCATCTGGCCGCCTGACCCGCGCCGGCCGCTGAACACCGGCACGGCGACCGCGTGGAGCTCGACCGCCGCCGACGCGAGCGCCATCAAGCAGTTCCTGACCGATTTCGGCTATGGGCCGTCGGATTTCGGCAGTTCCTCGGTGCAGACCACGCTCGCCGCCAGTGTCACCACCTCGTCATCCACCATCACCGTGAATTCGACCACCGCCGGCAAGTTTCCGGCCCCGCCGTTCCGCGTCATCGTCAACAATTCCGAGATCATGAAGGTGTCGGGCGTCAACAGTACGAAGTGGACCGTGAGTAGTGGCCGAGCCCAGGACGGCACCACGGCCGTCGCCGCATCCTCCGGGGCGACCGTGCGCTTGATGACCGGGCCGCCGCTCTTGGGCATCTACACGGCCGCCAACAGCAATGCGTCGCCTGGCAAGACGCCGGCGACCAGCCAGACCTGGCCGTGGCCCGCGGGCGACGACGCATCCGGCGCCAGCTCGCTGAGCAAGTTCCTGTTGGAGAACGTGTACATTCCCAGTCCCCAGATCGATGCCGAGGGCAAGGCGCGACTGCTCACGACGGGCGATGACGCGTTCCAGAAGCTCATGCGGCTGTACAACTGGAACTACGTGATCGACAACACGGGCGCCACCCCCTGCGACTGGCGGATCCGCTTCTTCGGCACCGACAGCAACAGCGTGCTGTTCAATTCGTCCGGGACCTTGAACCCGCCCGGCAGCACGGGGATGTGCAGCGCGCTCCAGACCTACAATGAGATCCTGCGCTGGCTCACCCAGTCGCCGAACCCGTTCCCGACGCAGCTGCGGGCCGGCCGCATCAAGTACTACGGCTCGATCCCGACCGAGATCACGGGGAGCTGGCCGAGTTACGGCGGCACCGACCAGCGCTTCTGGGTCGAGGCCATCGACCACATGCTCGGCTTCTACCAGACCGCCGCGGGGACGTACGCCAACATCAGCGCCATGACCGGCTACGGCCCCGATTTCACCTGGGGAAGCGTGGTCCGGAATGGTCCTCCCAGCGCCACGCAGTACCTGGGCTATACGGACAACCCGAAGCGGCCGTTGCTGCGGCACTGGCTGAGCCCCATCCTCATGGTCGATTATCTGCACAACTACAACATGTACCAGGAATACAGGAGCACCTACTTCATGAAGCAGCCCGGGGATTCGTACGAGGCGCCGCTGTACCCGGGCCGCATCGCCTTCCTGGCCGCCATCAACACGCTGGAGCACAACCACCCCAACGACTGGTTCACGCTGGCGCTGTACAGCAAGCCGCGCCACAACGCGTCGTCGACGAATCGCTTCAACAGCGTCGCTTGCCCGCTGGGAACGAATTACAACTACGCCAGGTCCTCCCTGTTGTTCCCCGTGTCCACCATCAACGCCGACGGCACCTGCAACAACACCGAAGTCACTCCCTTCGATCCGGACCCCGCGACCGGCACGATCCCCTCGGCCAACTTTTCAGACACGCCGCGGCCCAGGGGCGGCACCTGCTTCGCCATGGGCCTCATGCTGTGCTACAACCAGTTCGCCGTCACCACGACGTCCGACACGACCTTGCGCAGCTTCACCACCTCCAGCCCGATCACCTTCCCGACCGGCATTGCCGGCGGCCTGGGACGCAAGGGGGCCCAGAAGCTGATCATTTTCGAGACCGACGGTCTGGCCAATTCCACGGCGACCGCCAACCTGGTCAACGCCACGGGCTACAACTACTACAAGATCCGCTATGACATGAACAAACCCAGCAACAGCGAATACCCGACGACGGACGAATCGTTCGTGAACGACCCGGTCGTCTTGAGCCAGATCTATTCCCTCGTCGGCCAGTTGAAGACCGACTACGGCACGGGGCGCAATCCGTTCCGGCTGTACGCGATCGGCTTCGGCCCGGTCTTCTCGGGCGCCGACGCCGACGAGGCCAAGTCAACCCTGCAGAAGATGCAGTTCTACGCGGGCACCCAGAGCGATGCCAATACCGCGTTGCCGTCCAATCAGATCATCACGGGGACCGACGCGCAGATGTCGGCGAACATGATCGCCACCTACACAAACATCTTGCAGAAGGGTGTGCAGATCGCTCTAATCAAGTGACGAAAGAGTCCGTAGTCCGTAGTCAGTGGCAAGAAGTGTGTCTTTCTTCTCTTTCTCCTTCTCATTCTCGATTTCGCTTGTCGAGGAGAAGGAGAAGGAGAACGAGAAGCTGTATCTTTGTCACTGACTACGGACTGCTGACTATGGACTACGGACTACAGACACTCCCATGCCCACGGCGGTTGCCGAGTTCGTGGATGTCTCCAAGACCTACCGCGGGGCCTGGCGGCCGGGCCGCGCGATCCACGCCTTGCGCGGCGTCACCCTGGCCATCGAGCCTGGTCAGGTGTTCGCGCTGCTGGGCCCCAACCGGGCCGGCAAGACAACCCTTGTCAAGATCCTCCTGAGCCTGTGCCATCCAACCAGCGGCAGTGTCTCCCGTCTAGGACGCCCGCTCCGCGAGCGGACCACGCTGGCCCGCGTCGGCTACATGCACGAAAACCAGGCCTTTCCCCGCTACCTCACCGCCACCCAGCTTCTCGACTTGTACGGCAACCTGTCGTGGGTTCCGGCCGCCGCGATACGGAACCGCGTGGCCGCGCTGCTCGAGCGCGTGGGACTGGCGGACCGCGCCCAGGAACCGATTGCCGGCTTCAGCAAGGGCATGGTGCAGCGTCTGGCCCTGGCGCAGGCGCTGCTGGCGGAGCCGGACCTGCTGGTCCTGGATGAGCCGCTGGAAGGGCTCGATTTGACCGGGCGCGAGTTGCTGCAGGAAGTCGTGGCCGAGCAGCGCCGCGCCGGCAAGACCGTCCTGCTCGTGTCGCACGCCCTCGGCGAAGTCGCGCAGGTCTGCGATCGGCTGGCGGTGGTGGTGGACGGCCGGCTCGCTTACCTCGGTTCGCTGGCGGAGCTGCTTCGCGATCCCGCCACCGGCGCCGCGCGGACCCTGCAGGCCGCCCTGGCGCCGATCTACCGTACTTCACCGTAGGGTGGGTGGAGTCTTCCCTACATGGGACAATGGGACTCAAGGGACCACGGCATGAGCGTCCGTCTCGCCACCGCCTGGCAATTGACCCGGGACACGTTCCGGCAAGCCAATGCTTCGGGCATCGCGTGGATGATGTTCGCGGTCACCGGGCTCTGCGTCCTCTTGTGTCTGAGCGTGAGCGTGTCCGGCGACGTCGAGTTGCACGGCCACGACGAGCCGCCGCTGTTCCTGCCCGCCGCGTCGCCGCGCACCGTGGTCCCGTCGATCGCGCTGGTCCTGGCCGGCGCCGGGCCGTTCGAAACCGCCGCCCTGACCGCGGCCGGCGCCGGCGTCTGGCATTCCTTCGAGGTGAACCCCGCGGAGGCGCGCCGAGAAGGCGTGGACACGATCGGCGGACAGGTGTCGCTCGCGTTCGGGGCCGTGTCGTTCCCCGTGGGCCGCGAGCGCGACGACGCGGTGCGGTTCATCGAGCTGCTGCTGGCCGGCGGCGTCGCCGGCATGCTGGGCCTGCTGCTCGCGCTGGTGTGGACCGCGGGATTCATGCCGACCTACCTGGAGCCGAGCGCGGCGTCGGTATTGCTCGCCAAGCCCGATCCGCGCTGGCTGCTGCTGCTCGGCAAGTATCTGGGCGTGGTGGTATTTGTCGCCTTCCACGTGACGCTGTTCGTGATCCTGACCTGGCTGGCGCTGGGTGTGCGCACGGGAGTCTGGGACGCCACCTACTGGCACTGCATTCCCCTGTTGCTGATGCAGTTCGCGATCTTCTATAGCTTTTCGGTGCTGCTGGCCGTGCTCACCCGCAGCACGGTGGCCTGCGTCTTCGGCGCCGTCCTGTTCTGGCTGCTGGCCTGGGGCATCAACTACGGCAACGTGATGGCCCACGCCGTGCCGGAAGGCCAGTCGCTCCCCGGCTTCACCCTCTTGCTGACCGACGCCGCCTACTGGATTTCCCCCAAGCCGATCGACGCCGGCCTGATCCTGTTCAATTCCCTCGACGCCCAGCAGCACTTCGACAAGCCCGAGGTCTTCCGCCTCCTCGAAGCCGGCCGAGTTTTTTCCCCATGGTGGTCCATCCTCTCGTCGCTGCTCATCACCGTCGCGCTGCTGGCCCTGTCCGCCTACGAGTTTGAAGCAACCGACTATTGAGTGGTGCTTGGCGTCACTCACCAACTCACCAACAAGAAGAATTGCAAACCCGGCGAGGTCGGCCTATGATGCCGTCATCCAACTACATCCAAAAGGGAGGTCCGCCATGGGGGGAACGAACCGCCGCGGTTTCTTGAAGACCGCCGCCGTGGGCACTGCCGTGGGCACCGCGGCCCTGAGCGCGGCCAGCTACGCGCGGGCAGGGGGCGCCAATGAGCGCATGGTTGTCGGCGTCATCGGTCCGGGCGGCATGGGCACGTCCCACGTCCGCACGCTGGCGAGCCAGAACGACGTGCGGATTTCGCACGTCTGCGACGTGGACCGCAACCGCCTGGCCGCCGCGGTGAAGAACGCGGCCGTGAACGGCCGGGCCGAGCCGGCCGCCGTCGGCGACCTGCGGCGCGTGCTCGATCAGCGCGAGGTCACCGCCGTGTTCATCGCCACGCCGGATCACTGGCACGCGCCGGCGACGATCCTGGCGCTCGAGGCCGGCAAGCACGTCTACGTCGAGAAACCGTGCTCGCACAACATCCGCGAAGGCCGCCTCATGGTCGAAGCCGCCCGCCGCCATCGCAAGGTCTGCCAGGTCGGCACCCAGAGCCGCAGCACCGAGATGAACAAGACCGCCATCCAGATGATTCACGAAGGCATCATCGGCGAGGTGCTGTCGGTCCGCGTCTGGAACAGCCAGCGCCGCGGCAACATCGGCAAACAGAAGCCGTCCGAACCCCCGGCACACCTCGATTACGACACCTGGCTCGGCCCCGCGCCGTTCGTGCCGTACCAGGCCAACCGCGCCCACGGCGTCTGGCGCTGGTGGTACGCCTTCGGCGCCGGCGACATGGGCAACGACGGCGTCCACGACATCGACGTCGCCCTGTGGGGCCTGCAGATCGAAACCCATCCGTCCACCATCACCGCGCTCGGCGGCAAGTACTACTTCGACGACGATCAGCAATGGCCCGACACCCAGACCTGCGTCTTCGAATGGCCCTCGGTCGGCAAGAACGGCCGCAAGAAGCAGATGATCTTCGAGCAGCGCATCTGGACGCCGTACAAGATGGAAGGCTACGAGAACGGCTGCACGTTCTACGGCGACCGCGGCATGTTCGTGGTGGGTCATTCGGAAGGCTGGCGGCTGTACGGCCCGCGCAACAAGGAAATGAAGACGATGAGCGGCGGCGTCGATCTGCCGGCCCACCACCGTAACTTCTTCCAGTGCATCCGAAGCGGCAACCGGCCGGCCGCCGACATCGAGATCGGACATCTGGGAGCGTCGTTGTGCCACCTGGGCAACATCGCCACGCGGGTGCGGCGCGTGCTGAACTTCGATCCGAAGTCCGAGCAGATCCACAACGACAAGGAAGCCGGCCCGATGGTGCGGCGGCAGTACCGCGAGCACTGGGGGACGCCGCGCGGCGTGTGACCCGCATGCCGCTTGCGGTTTGGCGCTCGCTGCAAGGCGCCGCGATGTGAGGGTTCGCGCCGCGAACGCTAAGCCGCAAGCGGCGACGGTTTCTGACGATTTTTCCGCCGGCGCTTGCCGGGAAGGCTGTTCGCTGGTAGATTTGGATGACCAAGATCTCTCGGGAAAATGCGATGATGCTGCGGTCGGCGATCACGGGTTCGGTTGCGTCGCGGCTTGCCGTCGGCGCTGGCCGTGCCGCTATTGCCGCCGCCGCCGCCATCGCGGCCGCCGCCATCGCGGCCGCCGCTATCGTCGCGGTTGGAGACTGACCCCGGGGAATCATGGATCGACCAGCATCATGCAACCCCGGGCCGGTCCCGGGGTTTTTTGTTGGACTGTGGTCTTCTACTCCTGGTGTTCGATGAGCTTGCCATTCCATCTCTCGCAACGGGCCCGCCAGACCGCGGAGCCGCCGATCAGTTACTTCATGGAGCAGGCGGTCGGAAACCCCGGCCTGATCAGCCTCGCCGCCGGCCTGGTCGACGGCGCCTCGTTGCCGGCCGATGATGTCCGCGGCGCCGTGGAGCAAATCCTCCGCGACCCGGCGCGCGCCCGGGAGGCCCTGCAATACGGCACCACCCAGGGCTACGCGCCCCTCCGCGAGAAGATCCTGGCCAACCTGCTCGCCCTCGATCATGTGTCGCGGCGCGATCTGGATGCGACGCCCGACGACGTCGTCGTCACCACCGGCTCGCAGCAGCTTCTCTACCTGCTCGGCGAATTGCTGTTCGACCCCGGCGACATCGTCATCACCGAGGCGCCGTCGTACTTCGTCTACCACGGCATCCTGGCCAGCCTCGGCGTCCGCACCCTGGCCGTGCCCATGGATCAGGACGGCATGAGCACCGACGCGCTGGACGAGCTGCTTCAGCAGCTTGAGCGGGCCGGCGAGCTGGGCCGGGTGCGGCTGGTCTACACGGTGGACTATTTCCAGAACCCGTCGGGCTTGTCGCTGAGCCGCGAGCGGCGGCGGCAGCTGCTGGACATCGTGCAGCGCTTCAGCAAGCAGCAACGCATCTTCATCCTGGAGGACGCCGCCTACCGCGAGCTGCGTTACGAGGGCGACGACGCGCCCAGCATCAAGAGCCTCGACGCCGGCAACCAGCACGTGATCCTGACCATGACGTTCTCGAAGCCGCTATCGCCCGGCTTGAAGACGGGCTACGGCCTGCTGCCGCGCGACCTGGTCGGCCCGCTCCTGCGATTCAAGGGGAACCACGATTTCGGTTCGAGCAATTTCAACCAGCATGTTCTCGACCAGCTCCTGGCCAACGGCGTCTATGACCGCCACGTCGAGGAGCTGCGCGGCGCCTATCGGCGGAAGCGCGACATCTTCGTGGCCGCCCTGCGCGAAGAGTTTCCGGCTTCGACCGGCATGCGGTTCGCGAATCCCGAGGGTGGGATGTACGTGTGGCTAACCTGTCCCGAGGGCCTGGACACGGGACTCAAGAGCCCGTTCATGAAAGCCTGCATCAAAGAAGGCGTGCTCTACGTTCCCGGCGAATGCTGCTACGTCGGCAACGGCGCCACGCCGTGCATGGAAGCACGCTTGTGCTTTGGCGTCGCAACACCAGAGGAGTTGCGTGAAGCGGCCCGGCGATTGGGACGGGCGGCGCGGGCGGTCGGGTTGCCGCGGCGATCGCTGCCGCGCGCCGCGGGCTGCCGGGCGTGACCATCGGCGCGCGTCGCGGCGTAGGCGCCTACGCCCCGACGCTCGCCCACCGGTCGCGCATCCGTGAATCACGGGTGGTGATCATGCTAAGCAAAGAGCTTCTGGAAATCCTGCGGTGCCCGCTCGATCCGAGCCGGACTCGGGTCGTGCTCGAGGGGGACCATCTGGCCTGCGAGCGCTGCGGCCTGCGCTTCAACATCAAGGACGGCTTCCCGGTGATGGTGGTTGAGGACGCGACGCTGCCGCCCGGCTGCGACAGCATCAGCTCTCTGCCGTGCCAGAAGGAACCCAAGCCGCCGCCGAAGGGATGAACCATGCAGCCACACCGCATCTACGCAGGCACCATCGGCGAAGGCGTGTTCCGTAGCCTTGACGGCGGGCAGACCTTCGCCCGCGCCATGGACGGCGGCATCTTCGTCGAGTGCTACGTCCGCGCCATCGCCGTCCATCCGCACGACGATCGCTTGCTGTACATCGGCACGGAAGGCGGCCTGTACCGCTCGACCAGCGGCGCCGACGACTGGCAGCGCGTCGAGTCGCCGCTGAATGGGATGGAAATCTGGTCGATCCTGATCCCGCCGCGCCAGCCCGACACGATCTTCGCCGGCACGCGGCCGTCGCGCATCTTTCGGTCGCAGGACGCCGGCCGGACCTGGCAGGAATGCCGGGCGACGATCCGCCCGGACTGCCCGCGCATCCAGTACACGCGCGTCACCACGCTGGTGGACGATCCGGACGACGCCCGGGTCTTCTGGGCCGGCGTCGAGATCGACGGCATCCACAAGAGCACCGACGGCGGGGCGACCTGGGAGCGCTACTCCGGGCCGGGGCTGGTCTCGCAGGACATCCACGACCTGGCGATCTGGCGCGACGCGAACGGCCAGCGCGTGCTCCTGGCTGCCACGAACGCCGACCTGCACCGCAGCACCGACGACGGCCGGACGTGGCGGGCGCTCGACGTGAAGCGCGGCGTTCCCTGGAGTTATTGCCGCCGGCTGGCCCAGCCCATCGGCGACAAGCAAACCGTGCTGCTCGGCAACGGCGATGGTCCGCCGGGCAGCGTCGGGATCGTCGGCATCTCGACGGATGCCGGTCTGACGTGGCAGCCGGCCAAGTTCCCCGGCCATGCCAACAGCACGATCTGGAACTTCGCTGTGCACCGGTCGAACCCGGAATTGATCTACGCCGGCAGCGTCAGCGGCGAAGTCTATCGGTCGATGGATCGAGGCAAGAGCTGGGAGAAGCTGGCCCGCGAATTCGGCGAGGTCCGGGCGCTCGCGTGGACGCCTTGATGACGTAGGATAGAACTCCGATTCTGTCCGATGATCAGCGCCACCTTGCTAAAGCCAGAGCCGCCGACCGATGCAAGCGCATTGTCCCGCCGCTATCATAACCCTGCCGTTTTGCGGCTCGACACGGCCGCTTGCGGCTTAGCGTTCGCGCCGTCCCCCGGATGCGGCGGGCGCCGAGCCGCCAGCGGCGCGCATGAACCTGGATTCACAGGAGCCACCATGCAACCTGCCGATCAGCGCCGCCTGCTCGCCGACGTCGACGCGTTCTGCCGGGAGCTGCGCGAGTACGAAGAGCTGTGCTACGTCGAGCACCGTTTCAACGATCGCCTGATTCCCCTGGCGAAGAAGCACAACCTGCTGGGCATGCCCGTGCCGGCCGAGTACGGCGGCCGCGGCGCCGATGCGGCCACCTACGCCAGGGCGCTGGCCCGCATCGGCCAGGAGGGGACCGGCGTCCGCACGTTCTTCTCCGGCCACACCTCGATCGGTCAATACCCGATCATGACCTGGGGCAACGACGACCAGAAACGCCGCTACCTGCCCCCGTCCTGCACGGGCGACAAGATTCTCGCCTTCGGCCTCACCGAGCCGGAGGCCGGCAGCAACCCGCTCGAAATGCAAATGACCTACGAACGGCGCGGCGACGCCTACCGGCTCAGCGGCGTCAAGTATCTGATCTCGAACGCCGGCATCGCGACCACGGTGGTGACGTTCGCGTACCCGTCACCCCAACAGGCAGCGGCCGCGCAATCAAGCGCGCAATCGAGAATCAGCGCCTTCATCGCCGACCTCGACGCCCCCGGCTGCACGCGCGAGGACCTGGTCGCCAAGATGGGCATGCCCACGGCCAACACGGGCATGTTCGAGCTGGCTGACTTCGCCGTCCCGGCCGCCAACCTGCTCGGCCCGGAGGGAGATGGGTTCCGGATCGCGATGGGAACCTTGGTGAGCGGCCGGCTCAGCGTGGCGGCGGGTTGCCTCGGCGTCATCGAGGATTGCCTGGCCGAGTCGCTGCGCTACGCCCAGGAGCGCGTGCAGCACGGCAAGCCGATCGGCAAGCACCAGCTCGTGCAGGAGCATCTGGCCGCCATCGAAATGGCGAGAGTCGCGTCCGAAGCGCTGGTGCTGCAAGCGGCGGCCGCGAAGGATGCGGCCCAGGCCGATCCGCAGAACGCCGAGCTACCAGCGAAGGCGGACCTGCTCGCCGCCCAGGCCAAGCTGTTCGCCGCCAACGCCGCCTGGGAAGCCGCCGATCGCGCCGTGCAAGTCTTCGGCGGCCGCGGCTGGTCGACCCTGTACCGTCCCGGCCGCCACCTCCAGGACGTGCGCGTGTGCCGGATCTACGAGGGGACCGACGAGATCCTGAAGCTGAAGATCGCCGCGGCGCTCTTGGGCAAGGACTTCGCGGCGTTCAAATGAGTGTCCCTGAATGCAACAGAGAGGGCGCTTGACTCGCTCGTCGCATGTCTTTGAGTGCTTGACGTGAAATACTTCGAACCCGAACTGACGCCCGATGACGACCTTCCGGCTCAGTCCTCCCTGCAAGATCAATTCGGCGGTCTGCCGTGGGGACTGCCGCCGGAGCGTTGGCCGCTCTGTGCCTCGTGCGGCGGTCCGCAATCTTTGCTGGCGCAGCTGCGGCACCACCGCGAACGCTTGGACTTGGGGAACGAAGGCCGGGTGCTGTTCGTTTTCGCGTGCAACGACGACTCCAGCCGATGTCCGACACGGGACCGGAACTCAGGCGCCAGTTGCTGCTTGGTCGCCGAGCAAGGGGAACTTGCCCAGGGGTGCACGTTGCCGCCGCTCGCGCAGGCCTTTCCGCAGCGGCGCCTGGACCGCTGGCTGGGCGAGCAAGTCCACCCCGCGTGGCGCGTGGTTCGCTGGTACGAAAGGGAAGACGGGATTCCAGAATCCTATCCCGGCTCCTTTGGCCTCAATCCGGACGTGCCGGACGGCTACGACGAGAAAGAGTACGAAGGCTACTGGTCCGAGGTGTCCCAGCAAACGAGGCTTGGCGGCGTGCCGTTCTGGATTCAACGGCCCGAGCCGCCGCCAGAAAGCCGATTTGTGGGGCAGATCGATTCCAATTGCTGCCAGGCGTTTGGCGATAACGGCATCGGCTACATCTTTCTGAGTGGACCGGCGTCGGCGCCGCGCGGCTGGTTCCTGTGGCAATGTACGTAGGATCGCCAATTTCTCAACAAACTTGAGCCGCGCCCCGGCGGCCGGTCCTCTATACTGATAAGTACCCCCTCTTTCGGCTTTGGCTGCACCGGAAAGCAGTCAGCACACGGATCTCGTCCTTTCTTGATTCGTGTCCGCCTGAGATCTCGGCGATGGAAACCCGACCTCTGTCCCACGCGCTAGGCTATCTCCGCCATCTCGCCGCGCCCGCCGACACCAGCCGGCTCGACGCGGAGCTGATCGAGCGCTTTGTCGCGGCGCACGATGGGGCGGCGTTCGCCCGCCTCGTTGAGCGGCACGGCCCCCTCGTCCTGGGCGTGTGCCGGCGGGTGCTGCACAACCATCACGACGCGGAGGACGCCTTCCAGGCCACGTTCCTGGTGCTGGCCCGCAAGGCACGACACATCCGCCAGCGCAACGCCTTGGCCGGCTGGCTGTACAAGGTGGCGTATCACCTGGCGGTGAAGCTCCGCGCCTCGGTCGAGCGGCGGCGGCAAGCGGAAGGGCAGCCGTCGGCGCGGCCGGCCCCGGCCGAGGACCAGATCACCTGGGGCGATTTGCGGATGGTTCTGGACGAGGAACTCGAGCGCTTGCCGGAGAAATACCGCGCCCCATTGCTGTTGTGCTGCCTGGCGGGCCGCACGCGCGACGAGGCTGCCGAGCAGCTCGGCTGGACCCTGGGCGCCCTGAAGATGCGGCTGGAGCGCGGCCGACAGCTCTTGCGCACCCGGCTGGCGCGGCGCGGCCTGACGGTCTCGGCGGCGCTGCTGGCGATGGCGCTGGCCCAGCACGCGACGGCGAGCCCCGCGCCGGCGGCGCTGGCGACGGCCACCGTCAAGGCTGCGCTGCTGTTCGCGGCGGGAAAGACACCGGCGACGCTGTCGGCCCAGGCGATCAGCCTGGCGGGTTTTGGACTATCGGCCGGCGCGAGCAAGGCGAAGCTGCTCGGCGCGGCGGCCGTGCTGCTGAGCCTCATCGGCGTGACGGTCGGCTCACTGGTCCCCCCTCGTGAGCTGGACTCGCCCAATCCGGCAACCGAATTGCCGGCTGTCGAATTGCGGGCAGCCGGCGGCCCGGCCGTGCCCGCGATCAACCGCTTCGCCGATGCCACGCAAGCATCCGGCTTGGGCGCCATGCTCAGCCGGCACTATGCGCGCTTCCCCGGCTGGCAGCCCACCGGCGCCACCCTGCTCGACATCGACGGCGACGGCCAGCTCGATCTTCATCTCGCCGGCCAGGCCGAGGGGCTGGCCGCGCTGGGCCGCAACGTCGGCGGGCGGTTCGCCTACGTGGACCCGCAGCCGGAAATACCGCGCGGCATCCGGCACAACGCCGACCTTCCCTATCCCGGCGGCCAGGTTCGCCAGGCCTTCGATTTCAATGAAGATGGCAAGCTCGACCTGGCCATCTCCTGGCACAACAACGGCGCCGCGCTGTACCACAACGCGACCGGCGGCGGCCTGCGATTCCGCCGGGCGGAGTTCGTGCAGCCCGAGTTCCCCGACATCCGCGCCAGCGCAATGGCCGACGTCAACCGCGACGGCAAGGTCGATTTCATCACCAGCGGCACCAGGACCGACATCGCGATTCATTTGGGCCGGGGCGATGGTCGGGGCGAGGGCGTCTTCAGTCCCACACCGAGCGCGGTCATTCCAGCCGGCCTGCGCTGCGCCGGGGCGATCCCGGTCGATCTCGACGGCGACGGCCGGCTCGAGCTGATCGCCCGGCAGACGGAGTTCAACGTCCCCGCGCGGCGCAGGATTTTTCGCAGCGCCGGCCCGCTGCGCTGGACCGACGCGACTCGTGAGGCGGGGCTGGGCGAAGAAGGCAGCGTCCACGGCGTCGGCGACGTCAACCAGGACGGCCATCCCGACCTGATCTGCATGGAAGGACAGCAGATTGTCATCTACCTCAACGACGGCGCCGGCCGGTTCAGCCGGAAGGCCGACGCCGTCCGCGGGCTGGAGCGGGCCT
>JAKEET010000204.1 GCA_022616435.1 Gemmataceae bacterium | reverse complement strand
CGCCAGGGAGCCGCGAAAGCATGCCACCCAGCACCTCGCGGTGTTGGTCCAGCAGATTTCCACGTCGCCAGGGAGCCGCGAAAGCATGCCACCCAGCACCTGCCACCGCCGCCCGGCTTAAAGCCGCCAGTCGATTTGGCAGTGCCGAGGTCACCGGCCACCCAGGGCTAGTGAAACGCCCGTCACTTTTCGCGGGCCCGCTTCAGCAGCCTGGTTTCGATCTGCGGCGGCACGAACTTCTTCAGGTCGCCCCCGAGCGCGGCGATTTGCCGCAGCAGCGTGCCGCTGATGTGCGAGTAGTTCTCCGTGGCCATCAGGAACACCGTCTCGATCTCCGGATCGAGGGCCAGGTTGGTCAGCGACATGGTGAACTCATTTTCCATGTCGCTGGTGGTGCGGATGCCGCGGAGCATGATGCGGGCGCCGACCTCGCGGACGAAGCGCACCGCCAGGCCCGCGAACGGCTGCACGTCCACGTTCGGCAGCGACGCCGTGACGAGCTTGAGCATGTCCACGCGTTCGTCCGGCGTGAACAGGGGGGACTTCTCCGGGTTCTCGCCGACGCCGACGATCAAGCGGTCGAACAGCCGGCCGCCGCGCTGGATGATGTCGAGATGGCCGAAGTGCACGGGGTCGAACACGCCGGTGTAGACTGCCAACCGCGTCGCCATGAATTGCTCCTCGCCGGGACGTCACAGATAGCCGAACAGCCGATCGATCTCCTCGACACTGTTATAGCAATGCGGGCTGACGCGCACGCGGCCGGCGCGCTTGTTGATGATGATGCCGTTGGCCCGGCAGTCGCGCACCACCGCGCCGACTCGGGCCGGATCGGCGTAGGCCAGCGACACGATGCCCGAGGCAGCGCCGGGCCGCCGGCTGCTGAAGACCGTGAGATCAGCCTGTCGCTCCGCGACGCGCCGGCACAAGTGATCCGTCAGCTCCAGCACCCGGCCCGCGACCTTGTCGATGCCGATCTCCAGGAGCCATTCCAGGCTGCCGCCCAGCGCCGTGATGCCGGCGACGTTGAGGCTGCCGCTCTCGTAGCGCCCGGCGTGCGGCTTCAGCTGCAGGTCGATCTTCGTGAAATCGCGAGCGCCGACCACGCTGTTCCAGCCGATGTCGATAGGCCGCAGGCGCTCGATCCATTCGCGCCGCACCCACAAGAGGCCCGCGCCTTCCGGGCCGAGCAGCCACTTGTGCCCATCGGCGGCCAGAAAATCGATCGGGGTCTTTCCCACGTCGAGGGGGAAAACGCCGAGCCCCTGGATCGCGTCCACGAAGAAGGCGATGCCCCGCGCCCGGCACAGCGCGCCGAGGGCGTCGAGGTCGTTGCGGAAACCGCTGGCGAATTCCACCCAGCTCAGGCTCAACAGGCGGGTCCGCGCATCGAACGCCGCAACGATGTCATCGATCCACAAGCGGCCGTCGGGCCGGCTGGCGATGCGGCGAACCTCGACGCCGCGGCCGCCCAGGTTGAGCCACGGATACTGGTTGGCGGGATACTCTTCCTCGGCGATGACGACGTTGTCGCCGCTCTGCCACGGGAACCCTTCGGCGACGATGCCGATCCCCTCGCTGGTGTTCTTGACGAACGCGACGTCGAGCGGATCGGCGCCGATCAAGCGAGCCGCCAGGCTACGCACCTCGTCGATGCGCGTCAGCCAGCGGCGTTCGTTGACCAGGCCGTTCGCGGTCAGGTCGTCGGCCCACTCACGCATGGCCTCTAGAGCGCGGCGCGTCAGCGGCGCCACCGCGGCGTGATCCAGGTACGCCCAGCGCTCGGTGACCGGAAGCTCGGCACGCAATGCGGTCCAGTCCATATCCAGCATTGTTGCGCCCGCCCTATAATGGTCAACTGGATTCTCCAGCCGCGGCGTGCCCCTCGGGCTTGCCGTTTCGCGCTCACGTGCGGACATCAGCGCCACGCGGAAGCGCCGGGACCGAACCGATGCTTCAATCCGGGAGTTCACCGTTCGACCTGCGCTGGCGCATGTTCGGGATTCCCGTGCGCGTGCAGTGGACGTTCTGGTTGGTCGCGATCCTGTTCGGCCTCCAGTACCTGTTGAACAAGCGCTACGGTCTCTTTGCCGCCTGGGTCGCCTGCATGTTCGTCTCGTTGCTCTTCAAGGAGCTCGGTCACGTGCTGGTCGGCCGCATCTTCGGCGTGCGCGGCGGCGTTATTCTGTATGCGTTCGGCGGCACTCCGGTTGGGCCCTACGAAACCATGCCGCGCTGGCAGCGGATCCTCTTCCACGCCGCCGGCCCGGCGATGAGCTTCGCCCTGTGGTACGGCGCCTGGGCGTGGTTGAGGTACGCCAATCTTGCGCAGTGGGGCAACGCCGAGATTCCGATGCGGCGTTTCTTGACCCTGATGACCTTCCTGAATCTGCTGTGGGGCATCATCCACTTGCTGCCGATCCATCCCCTCGACGGCGGCAAGATCATCCGTGAGGTCTGCGAAGGAATCCTGGGGCGCTCGGGTCTGATTCTCTCGCTGCTCTTGTCGCTGGCTTGCGCGCTCGGCCTCGGCGCCTACTCCGTGTATGCCCTGGTCAATCCAAACATCTGGCACTGGGGCTTCCCGATCTTGAGCCTCATCTTCGACGCCATGCTGCTCTTCGGAAACGTTCGCGAGCTGGTGCAAGTGCTGCGCGAACGCCCGCCAACCAGCGAGGATGAACCGCGTCTCGACTCGGACCGCCAGGCCGCCCAGGAAGAGAACTACGACAACTACCGCCCCTTCGACGGCGGCCGGCCCTCCGACCTCGAAAGGCGGTGAGAGCCTATCCGACAAGGGGACTGACCCCCTAGCCTCTGAGTGTTTCGCATGCGGATTGCCATCGTCTCCGACACCCACAGCCGCATCGCCGCCGTGGAACGCGCGCTGGCCCTCATCGCCGAGCGCGGCATCGCGCGGATCATCCACTGCGGCGACCTCGAGGACGCCGACACCGTGCGGCTGTTTCCCCCGCAGACTCAGTTCGTCTTCGGCAACTGCGACCACGACCGCGACGGCATCCGCGACGCCGTCGCCCGCAGCGGCGGCCGGCTGCACGAGCCCTTCGGACATCTCACGATCGCCGGCAAGAGCATCGCCTTTGTGCACGGCGACGACGGCACGCTGCTGCGCGATTTGCTGGCGGCGAAAACCTTTGACTACCTGTTCCACGGCCACACGCACATCCGCCGCGACGAACACGTCGGCCCGACGCGCGTGATCAACCCCGGCGCCCTGCACCGCGCCCGGCCAAAGACGTTCGCGATCCTGGATGTGGCGACGGGGGAGCTGGAGACGGTGGTGGTGGAATGATTCGCCAGGTGAGATGATTCGCGGCAACGAACGCGACCTTGATGCCCCGGCCGCGCAACACCTGCTCCTCGCGCGCTGTCCACTGAGCCACCCCCTTTTTGCTGGACTTGTCCGCGGCCGCCTGTTACCGTATGCCTCGTAGGCACTCAGACAACGGAGCGTGTCGGGCCGGATTCACTTCTGACCATTTCGCCGACGGATCGCCATTCGAACTGCGCGTTCGGTTGACTTGTGCAAGCAAAGTCAGCCCAGGGACGGTCCCCCAATCCTCCAACGCCGGCCGGCGTTCGGCCGCGGGACCCGGGGAACTCCGGCGTGCCTGGCACGTCGCGGTCGATCAAGGGAGGACTGATCCATGTTGGTCAACATCTTGTTGTGGGCCCTGTTCGGCTTGATTGCCGGGGCGGTGGCCAAATTCCTCTTGCCCGGCAAGGACCCCGGGGGAAGCAACCTCATGGGCTGGGTCATCACCAGCCTGATCGGCATCGGGGGCGCGGTGGTGGGCGGCTACCTGTGCAGCCATTTGTTTGGCTGGGACATCAACGCCGGCTTCAACCTGACCAGCTTCGCGGTCGCCGTGGGCGGGGCCATCCTCTTGCTGCTGGCGTATCGCCTGCTGACCCGGATGGGGGGCGTGACGCGGTGAGGAGCCCCGGAAGGGCGTGAACAGCGCCCGAGGAGAAAGGTGTCACGACCCTTTGACAACAACGGGTCCTGACACCTTTCTTCGTTCATCGATAGTCCACTTTCACTTTCGGCGCCGCCTTCTGCAATCGCTGGACGCCCGCAGCGGTGACCTTGGTGCCCTTGAGGTTCAGGGACTCGAGATACGTCAACGCTTGCAAGTGCGCCAAGCCCGCATCGGTGACCGTCGCGTTCTCGAGGGCCAGGCTGCGAAGCTGGGCAAGGCTCTTCATATGCGCCAGTCCCGCGTCGGTGATCTTCGGCGACTTGAATTGCAGCGCCGTCAGCCGCGGGAAGGCTTGCAGCTCCTTGGCGAACTTTGCCAGCACGGCGTCATCGATCTCGTAATAACGCAGATCGACGCCGATCACCGGACGCCCGGGACTCTTGTCGTCCACCTGGAACTTGCCGTGGAACGCGCGGATGCTGTCGAACGCGCGTTGCTGGTTCGCGGGGGTGTCCGCGGCCGGCGGCGACGACCGGACCAGCCCGATCGTCGCCCAGGCGCTGCCGAAGTACGTGATCGGCACGGGGTTCCTGATCGGCTTTTTCGTCGATTCGACGCCGGGATGATTGCGCGACGTCATGGGCCATGAGCCATCGGCCTGCTGAGTCGCGACCAGGAACGCGACGGCCCGCTGAAGCTCGGGCCGTTCATGGTTGACCGCGGCGAAGCTGAGGGCGTAGAGCGCCTGGCCGGTGGCAAAGCCGTCGCTCGGCAGTCCGTCGGTTTGACTCCAGCCGCCGTCGGGATTCTGGCGCTTCAAGAGCCGGTCGATGCCCGCGTGGATCTGTGGGGGACTCTTGCCGGTCCGCACGTCGAGGAGCAGGCGAAACGTCGCTGTTTGCGTGGTGTCGCCCGGCTTGGTCTTGGTCAGCCAGAGGACCGTCTTGTCGCGGCTGGCCTTGGCCGCGGCCGCCTCCTTCGGATCAGCCGGGACGAACGGCTCCCACGCCAGCAACGCTTGGAGAGCAACTGTCTCAGGCGACTCCCAGATGGGCGGGGCGCCGTTCTTGGGCGGCGGCATTTCAAAGGTGCCGTCTTCCTCCTGATGCCGGGCGAGATGGACCGCGACCTTGTTGACCTCGTCGCGCGACAGGATCGGCAAGTTGTGCGACATCATGCCGAGGTACATCCCCGGTACGCTGACCAACCGCCACCCCGGCCGCGGATCGCGCGGCCTGTCGATAGTCGGCACGAATCGATCCTTGGTCCACTGGATCACGTCCGCCAGCGTGCCGGCATGGACCGCATAGCCCTGCTGCTTCGCCTCGCCGAGCGCCCACACGGTCATCGTCCCGTGATGACAGGTGGCGCAGCCGCGCTCCTTGCGCCAGGTTGCGGCATCCGTTTGGAGGAATTCGAGGGCCTTGTCGACGGCCACGCGGATCTTGCCAGCCGCCGGCCGTGTTGCCGACGGATTGCGCTTCGGATCGTCCAACTCAGGATCGGCGGCGCTGATCTGCCGCACCGCGCCGGCCAACATCGAAAGGGCCGTGGCAACGACGATCATGATCGACTGCTGGGGCATGGACGCCTTCCTTCCAACGTGCTGCGGCCGTCCACCTCGGCAGGCCGGCTCATCCCAGAATACACGGTTCGCACAACGAAGGACAGCGTTTCCGAGGAGCCCGTGCGTCGCCGGAAATTCTTGGCCGATCCGCGCCGCCGCCGGGATTGACCTGTTGTACCCGCCGCCCGCCCAGCGGCGGCGCTCCGGTTGTCCCGGGGGTTGTGAGGTTGCTTCGATCGTGATCGGCGTGGGCTAGAACTCCGTTTCTGTCCGCGTCAACCGTCGCCATCGAAGCGACCGCGTTCCAGATAGATTCTTGTTCTCAAACCTGCGTGGAGGCCTTTGATGTTCGCGAAACTGTTCAAGAAACTTGGCCGTCGTCAGCCGGGCGCCCAGCCGGCGCGGCGGCTGCTTCGCAAGTGGCGCTTCGTCCCCGACCTGGAGCACTTGACCGAGCGCATCGCCCCGGCGATCACCGCCATGTTCTCGGCCGGCACCGGCGCCTTGACCGTGATGGGCGACGCCCTAGCGAACAACATCGAAATCAGCCGCGACGCGGCCGGCGCCATCCTGGTCAACGGCGGCGCCGTCAACATCGTGGGCGGGACGCCCAGCGTCGCCAACACCGCGCTGATCCAGGTCTTCGGCCTGGGCGGCGACGACGTCATCGCGCTCAACGAAACCAACGGCGCCCTGCCGCGGGCCAACCTGTTCGGCGGCGCCGGCAATGACGTTCTCACCGGCGGCGCCGGCGGCGACATGTTGTTCGGTCAGAGCGGCAACGACGCGTTGCTCGGCAAAGGGGGCTTCGACTTCCTGTTCGGCGGCAGCGAGAACGACATGCTCACTGGCGGCGACGCTGACGATCTCGTCTTCGGCGAATCCGGCAACGACACCATGATCTGGAACCCGGGCGACGACACCGACCTCAACGAAGGCGGCGCCGGCAGCGACACGGTCGTGGTCAACGGCGGCGGCGGCGACGAGCAGTTCACCGTCACCGCCAACGGAACCCGCGTCCGCTTCGATCGCCTCGATCCGGCGCCCTTCTCCATCGACATCGGCACCTCCGAGAACGTCGTCCTCAACGCCAATGGCGGCAATGACAGCTTCTCGGCCACCGGCAACCTGGCAGCCCTGATCCAGATCACCGTGGACGGCGGCGCCGGCAACGACACCATCCTGGGCAGCAACGGCATCGACGTTCTGATCGGCGGCGAGGGCAATGACTTCATCGACGGCCAGCAGGGCAACGACGTCGCGTTCCTCGGCGCCGGCGACGACGTCTTCCAGTGGGATCCGGGCGACGGCAGCGATACGGTCGAAGGCCAGGACGGCACGGACACCATGCTCTTCAACGGCTCGGCGGGCGCCGAAATCTTCGAAGTATCAGCGAACGGCGATCGAGTGCGGTTCACGCGCAATCTGGGCACCATCGTCATGGACCTCAACGACATCGAGTCGATCGACCTCAACACCCTGGGGAACACCGACACGGTCACCGTCAACGACCTGTCCGGCACGGACCTGGTCGAGATCAACATCGACCAGGCCGGGACGATCGGCGGCACGGCCGGCGACGGCGCGGCCGACGTCGTTATCGTGAACGGCACGAACGGCGACGACGTCATCGACATCGTCGGGGCGGGAACCTCCGTCGCGGTGCTGGGGCTGCCGGCCCAGGTGAACATCGCCAACGCCGAGGGGGCTGACGATGCGCTGGTCATCAACGCGCTGGGCGGCAACGACGACGTGACCGCGACCACGCTCCCGGCCGGCGTCATCAAGCTGACCATCGACGGCGGCGCCAACGACGATGCACTGCTCGGCTCCCAGGGGGCCGACGTGTTCCTCGGCGGCGACGGCAACGACTTCATCTTCGGCGACAACGGCAACGACCTGGCGCTCATGGGCGCCGGCGACGACGTCTTCCAGTGGGACCCGGGCGACGGCAACGACACGCTCGAAGGCCAGGACGGCGTGGACACGATGCTCTTCTTCGGCTCGGGCGCCAGCGAGAACGTCAACATCCTGGCCAACGGCGGCCGTGTCCTCTTCTTCCGCGACGTGGCCAACGTGACGATGGACCTCAATGACGTCGAGGCCATCGACTTCCGGGCCCTGGACGGCGCCGACAACATCATCGTCGGCGACCTGAGCGGCACCGATATGACGTCGATCGCCCTCGACCTGCGCGGCGCCAATGGCGGCGGCGACGGCGCGGCGGACACGATCACGATCACCGGCACCAACGGGGACGACACGTTCGGGGCCACCGGCGACGCCGCCGGGGTCAATGTCTTCGGACTTCAGGCCGCGGTCAACATCGTCTTCCAGGAGCAGGCCAATGACCGCCTGACGCTCAATGCCCTGGGCGGGGACGACGTCGCCGATGCGAGCACGCTCGGGGCCGACGGCATCCAGCTCACGATCAACGGCGGACTCGGCGACGACGTGCTCATCGGCGGGGCCGGCGACGACTTCTTCAACGGCGGCGACGGCAACGACCTGGCCCTCATGGGCGCCGGCGACGACACCTTCACGTGGAACCCCGGCGACGACAACGACACGCTCGAAGGCCAGGACGGCTTCGACACCATGCTGTTCAACGGCGCCAACGTGGCCGAGGAGATCACCATCAGCGCCAACGGCGGGCGGGTCATCTTCTTCCGCAACATCGCCACCGTGACGATGGACCTGGACGATGTCGAAAGCATCGACTTCAACGCCCTGGGCGGCGCCGACATCATCGTCGTCAACGACCTCTCCGGCACCGACATCACCGAGGTCAACCTCAACCTGGCGGCGGTCGGCGGGGCCGGCGACGCGGCCGCGGACAATGTCGTCGTCCACGGCACCAGCGGCGACGACGTGCTGCTGGCGGTCGGCGACGCCGCGGGCGTTTCGCTCCTGGGGCTGCCGGTGCAGGTCAACATCACCGGCGCCGAGGCCGCCAACGATCGGCTGACGGTCAATGCCCTGGCCGGCGACGACGTGGTGGACGCGTCCGCCCTGGGCGCGAGCACGATCCAGTTCACGGCCAACGGCGGCGACGATAACGACGTGCTGATCGGCAGCGACGGGGCCGACGTCCTGACCGGCGGCAACGGCGACGACGTCTTGCTCGGCGGCCTGGGGATCGACATCCTCGACGGCGGCCTGGGCGACAACATCGTGATCCAGTAGGCGTTGCTGGATAGTCAGGGGGATTGGCAACGCCGGGGCCGGCGCACATCGTGTGTGCCGGCCCTTTTCTGTTTTCTTTGGACGCGGCGCGAGTCGACTCACTCCCTCCAGCGGTTCACTTGCTTCTCGATTGTTGCTCAGTCGCGAAAAGAGTTGCCCCGATGGCGGCCGAGCTTCCGCTTGAGCCAGCGCAGCAGCGGCAGCAGCGAGACCGTCAGCCGACCCAGGCCGTGTTCGGTTGCGGTCACCAGGGTCTGCACCGCGACGCGGTCGAGCCAGAGCTGGTTGAGCAGCTCGTTGCCGGGGCTAGTGCACGAATCCATCCAGCGAACGGTCGGGTGGCCGTGGAGGAGCCGGATCGTCTCCAACTCGAGCAGGACGCCGGGCGAGTACGCGGCAAAGGCCTCGTCATAGGCGGGCTTGAAGAAGAACGAGCCGGCGCCGGACGTGAACGTGGTGCGCATCGCAATGGGCCGGCCATTGAGGTAGAGCCCGTGCAGCAGCAGTTGGCCGCGGGCCCCCGCCTCGCGGACGACCGCGCGGAAGAACTCCTGGCCGGCCGGCGTCGCGGCCAGCGCGGTTCCCGTTCGGCCCTTCCAGCCGCCGGACTCCAGGCGGAGAAAGTCTTCGCAGCCGGCCGCGATCTCGTCGGAAGTCTGCAGCACGCGGAACTCGACCTGGCCCTGTTCGGCAAGCTTGCGCTGCCGGCGGTTCAAGTCGCGGCGCTTGTTCGAAGACAGGGCGGCGTTCAAGTACGCGTCCGCATCCGCTCCCGGGCGGCAATAAGCGCGCGTGACCTGATCGGCGGCATACGTCAGGGTGCCGCGGCGGCCAAACAGGTCCACGAGCTGCCGATACAGCGGCCCCTCCGCCAGGCACAGCGGCCATTCCACCAGCGGCCGGCTGCGGCGGTCGTGGTCCAGCCAATCAAACACCGCGTCCAGGCTTTCGGGGGCGTGGTCCTTGTGGATCAGCGGCGAATATAGATACGAGTGCTCGTGACTCCACAGTCGGAGATAGGAGACCGGCAGGCGCTTGTACCGGCGCCGCCGCTCCAGAGGCACGAACGCCGTCAGCCGGGGTGGCCGGGCCGGGTCGCTGTCCGGCACGAAGACCAAGAGAAACAACAGGTTGCGAGGGACCGGCACGAGTGTGCGCAGCGCCGGCAGGACAAACCAGGGTTCGTAGAAAATGTTGGGTTCGATGGCGTGGGCGGCCAATTCAGTCCAGGCGTCGATGTAGCCGGCAAGCCGGGCCGGATCGTCGATGACCTCGACCCAAGGACGATTCGCCGCCCCCTGCCCATTCGTCGGCTGATCGCCGCAGCTCGCAGTCGGTGTGGGCGCCGTCGATGAATCTTTGGCCGTACCGACAAACGGCGGCATCGCTGATCTCCCCGACTCTGTGCGAACCACACGCACTGCAAGTCAATACTGCAAGTCAATACTACGTTACCTCCGCCGCGGATGCAAAGGACTGCAAGCGACTCAAACGGCTGAGTCGGCGCGTGCGAGCGGCGCAGGTTTCTTGGGCGGCTTCTGCCTCACCACCCGAAGATGAACTGCGGCCAGCAAGGCTTCAACCGATGGCAGTTCGAGCTGCCGCTGGCCCTTGAGGAATTCATGGACGGCGGATTGCGACAAGGCGGGGTAGTGCGCCCGCGCCCGTTTCCACAGTCGATATGCGGTCAGGTCAAGATGCCGCATTTCCCGCACTACTGCCTCGCGAATGACGCTCTTGCGCTTCGGCAGTCGTCCGCCCGAGTCGCGCTGGAGGCGTTGAAATCTCTTTCGCTCCGGTATGTCGCTCGTATCGATACGGCCGTGCATTGCGGCACGAAGCCGATCGAGGTCCTGCTGAGAAGGCGCGGGAATGTCCCGAGCCGATTTTCGCACCAATCTACCTTCCGGCGATTTCCTTGGCATACCTTCTCCTCTCCGCAGCTGTCGCAGCGCGGACACTGATGATCCGCGTGATCTTGGCATCGTCGGTGGAACGGTCCGTCCAGGCGATGATCATGACGACGGCACGATCACCCGGATGGGAGGCCGTCGTGATGTACCGATCCTCATCCGCACTGTGCTGCTCATCCAGCTCCTCGATGTGAAATCTGTCTGCGTCCTCATCCGCAAGCACGAATGCGGCCTCATCGAACGAGATCCCGTGCTTCTTGCGGTTCCGACGCGCTTTGTCTTCATCCCATTCGAAATTGTCATGAAGCGTCATCGAGCGCCTTCAATCGGCATTGTACTACCTTTTACAGTAGTATGCAATATGGCAGGTCGCACTCACCCAATAACCGTTCACTCCCCCGCCCCCTTCCCCTTGCCTTTCCACAACCGCTCCTTGAGCGACGGAAACAGCGCCAGCGCATTATCGCGCATGATCTGCCGGCCGATGCGTTGCGCGTGCTCCAAATGCAGCTCGCCGCGATCGACGCGTTCGGCCAACACCTCCGCCAGGCAACGCCGCGTGAACAATGTGGCCCCATAGATTCCCTCGGCATGGTTGCAGTCCGCCCCCCACATGATCTTCGACGACGGCATCACGTCGAGCCATTCATGAAACGCCCGCTTGGCCATGTGATAGCTGATGGTCGGCAGCCAGCAGGAATCGACCCAGACGCGGGTCGGGTACTTCATGGCGATCGCCCCGGTCTCGCCGATCCACGGGTAGCCGCCGTGGAACAGGATGAACTTCGTCTTCGGGTTGGCGTCGATGTAATCGACGAGCAGCATCGGGTTCGAGCCCTGGATACGCGCGTCGCCGGTGTGAATCTGGAACGGCAGCTCGTGCTTGGCGGAGAGGGCAGCCAGGTGCCACATGATGTGGTCCTCGAAGGCCGTGATGTCGGCCTCGCTCACGTCTTCGCGGCGTTTGCCGAAGACCTTGGCGGCCCGTTCCGCCGGCACGCGCTCGAAGGTGAGCGAACGGCGGTAGGCCAGCGTCGTCTTCAGCACCACCGCCCCGCGGCGCTTGGCCTCTTGAAACAGGATGTCGAGCAGCACGAGGTAATCGGCTAGCGTCTCGACCTTGAGGTTCTTCTGCTTGGCAAACTCGTACGGATTGTCGAAGGCGCTCTTGAACTCGGCCGGGTGGAAGCCCTGCACCATGGTGGTGACGTTGAGGACGAAGACCGTGAACGGATAGTCGTTCTTGAAATCGAAGCGGGCCCAGTACGGATCGTTGAACATCAGCTCGATGTTGGCCTTCTCGGTGACGACCTCGTACAGCCAGCGTTTGTCGCCGTAGTTGCGGAAGATGCGCTGGTTGAGATCGCGAGCCTGGTCATCGGTGATCTTGTCGAAGTCGATGCCGTACAGGTCGCGGATCGCCTCGGCCTGGTAACGGTAGAAGCTGGCGGCCCGGACGTCGGCGAAATCGTGCTTGGCCTTCTGCCACCAGTCGTCGAACTTCATCCCCGCCTGCCACGGCGTGATCGACCGGATGCGCGTCAGGTAGCTGTTCCGCCACAGCCCGGCCAGGTTCATCCCCTTGCCCTCGGCCGTCTCGACGTAACCGGGGAGCTTGTCGAACGGCCAGAGGTGATCGTGCGTGTCGATGGCGGGGACGGCGTCGAGGTAGGTTTTGATTTTTTGGAAGGTGGGGGTGATGAGGGTGGATTGAGCCGGAGCGAGGGCCGGCATCAGCATGGCAACAAGGGATGTCGCGCACAGGGTTTGACGCATGGATCGAGTCTCCTTCATAGGGGCGTTGGCCGCATCGTAACGTGCTTGGGCAACTCGTCCAGCGAAATCCGGCGTGCACTCCGCCAGCGCAGGACATCGGCCAATGTCGATGACTGGAACTGCCGCTTGATCGTGGCTAGACTGATCTCAGCGGCAAGGAGAAATCAACCGATTGGAGCGCATGGGCATGACCGGCCTGAGCAGCATGCCGCACAGAGGAGGAGTCAGCCATGAACCGCGCCGAGATTGTGCTAAAATGTCCGGCCTGCGCCGCGCGTGTTCGTGTTCGAGCATCGGCGCACGGCAAGCGTGTCCGCTGCCCGAATCCCGACTGCGGCAGGCTGATTCGATTGCCTGAGAGCGAACTCGATGAGCAATCATCGATCCCTTCCTACGTGTGGTGGTTGCTCTCGTTCACCATCGGCATTCCCGTGTTGGCGCTGGCCGGCGCGGGCATCTGGTTTTTCGGGCTCCGGGCCCCGCAACCGCCGCGACCCGCCGATCCGCTGCCCAAGATTCCCCCGCAGGCTGCTGTGCCGGTTGCGCCACCCGAGATGCCGAAGGCGAAGCCCCAGGTTCCAATGCCTCCTCTGGAACCGGAATTGCCGGAGCTGCCGGAAGAACTCAAGGCGCTCCTGACGGTGCGTGACGATCTGGTCGTTCCCATACCGCAGGATCATGAGCGGCAAGCGCAACGATACCGCGACATGCTCGCCTGGAATCAAAAGACCCTGCGGCACGCCTACGATCAGGTCGGCATGAAAGACCCGCGCTGGGACGCCGCGGCCCGTCAGGCGCTGGACTTGGCGGCCCGATTCTTCAGCCATGCGGTTGATCCAGCCGTCAGCCTCGACGAGGTCCATGCGGCGACCAAGAACGCTGGCGACGCCGGCTGCGAAGATCCGCTGATTTACTACCTGTTCGCCCGGTCCTCGTACGTTCCGAACTACCCTGGCCCCGCTGAGCTGGATCGACGGTACACTCATGCGGCTCTGGCGCTCAAGAAAAGCGCTTACCCTGCGTTTCGGAGAATGAATGCCCTCTCGAAGGCCGCGAGCCATCGCTGCACTGACTCGCAAGCGTCGCCCCAAGCGCTCAAGGAGGCCGGGGAGATGGCCGACGCCGCGTTGGCACTCGTCGCCACGAGCGCGGCCGAGGACGACCGGAACCCCGATCTCGAAGCTCATTGGTTTGAAGCCTGCCGCTCGGGGATCGAGGTGTATCGGAAACTCGCAGGAGACCATCAAGCTGGCTTTGACCGCGTTGACAAGCTTCTGGCGAAAACGCCGGCCCTCGAGGCGCTGCGTCTCAAGGTCAAAGGAGATTTCTTCATTCGGTATGCCTGGCACGCGCGCGGATCAGGCCTTGCCAACACGGTGACTGAAGAAGGTTGGCGGAAGTTCAAGGAACGGCTTGGGCAAGCGAAGGAGGCTCTGGAACAAGCCTGGAAGATCCAGCCGGACGATCCGGCGACGTCGACCCGCATGATAACGATCACAATGGCGCTGACCGGCAGTCGCGAAGATATGGAGCTGTGGTTTGAACGGGCGATCAAGGCCGACGGCAACAGCCGCGAGGCATGTGCCGCCAAGATGGACTTTCTCGATCCGAAGTGGCGCGGCACTGCTGAGGAGCTGCTCGCTTTCGGGAAAGCCTGCCGCGACACGCGAAACTGGCGCGCGGGCATCACGGTGCTGGGGACGGAACCCTATGTTCGCATTGCCCAACTTCGCGTTGAGCATTTGCGCCCGTTTTTCCGTGCGCCTGCCGTGCGCGAGACCGTCGAAGCGGTCTACGACGAATACCTGACGCACCATCCCCACGATCACGGGCGGCGGACGGAGTACGCAATCTGGTGTCACTACTTCGGGCGCTACGGCGATTCGAACAAACATTTCCGCGTGCTGGGCGACAACGTGATACGGCCTTGGTGGGTGACGGAGGCGGGATTGAACAACATCCGCAACTGGGTTGCCCGACACGGGCCCGGCGCGGCAAAGCTCCCGTGACTCAACTCCGCAGCGCGTCGCGTTCCCGCCGCGTCGCCTCCAGGTCGAATTCCAGGTACTTGATGTCCAGCTGCAACTGCTCGACGAGCTCCTGGGCGGCTTGCACGAGACGCTGCTGGCGCTCGGCCCACGCCGTCAGGCCGTCGCACAACGCCGCCAGCCGGCGCCGCCGGGTGCGCGGCAACGCCTCCACGCAGCGCCTCAGCTCGGCTAGCTCCCCGGGAAGATCAGCGGCCTTGGTGGTGCGCGGTTCCATACCCCTCCTCCTTCGCGGCATTCGCGAATCGGCGTTTCGATCAGTTCCTACCTCTTCTATGCTCATCCGCGCGGAAGAGCGGACAGGCGCACGCGTGAAATCCATGCTGTTTGTTTCATGCTTGGGCCGCCTTCCACCCCGTCAACAGCATCTGGATCGCGATGGCCACCAGGATCATGCCCATCAGCCGCTCCATGGCAACGACGCCGCGCTGCCCCAGCCAACGCCGCAGCCAGCCCGAGGCCAGCAGAATGACGCTCGATGCCGCGTTCGAGCCGCAACGCAACTTGATTCAAGAGGCCGTCGGCTTGGACGGAGGAAGTTCCATCGCGGCGCACGACAACAAGGTCTACGTCGCCTGGCACGCCGCCACGCCGGGGACAAGAGGCGAGGAGAATCGCCGCGTGTGGCTGACCGCGTCAGCCGACGGAGGCAAGACATTCGCCAAGGAACAACCGATCTCGCCGGAGGGCGCCGGCGCTTGCGGCTGCTGCGGTATGCGGATCTTCGCGACGGCCGCGGGGCAGCCGCTCGTCTTGTTCCGCGGCGCCCACGACGTCGGACACCGGCCGATGTATTTGCTCGCCCAGGATCAGAACCGGCTGGCGTTTCAAGCCGCCAAGCTGCACGATTGGGACACCGGCGTCTGCCCGATGAGCACGATGGCCTTCGCCGACACGCCCAACTTCAGCCTGGCCGGCTGGGAAACGGAAGAGCAGGTTTACTTCGCCCATGTCGACCGTTCGGGCAAGCCGCAAGAGCCGGTCGCCGCGCCCGGCAAGCCGCAGCGCCGTCGGCATCCGGCGATCGCGTCCGACGGCCGCAACATTCTCTTGGCCTGGACCGAAGGCATGGCCTGGAACAAGGGCGGCGGCCTGGCGTGGCAGATCTACGACGCGAACAACGTGCCCCACATGAACGCGAAGACCGCCGACTATGGCCGTGCGGACGGCGTGCCGGTATGGAGTGTGATCAGCGCCGTGGCGCTTTCGGACGGGCGGTTTGTGATTGTATACTGATAACGAAGCCGTACGCTGGACGATTCGGGAGCAACCATCATGGCCTCCGTTCTGAGCAAACCTCGCCGCCGACCCAAGCTGATCCTCGGCTTGGCATCCAACGGCATGCGGATGACCCCCGGGTTCGTCGTGCCGCTCAAGAAACTCCTGCAAGCGGCTGACCGGCTGGCGCGGCGGAAGAGTTGACGGGCATGGGCGAGCGTCGCGGCGTAAGCGCGACGTGTGTTCCCGCGAATCCACGTCGCGCTTACGCCGCGACGCTCGCCTCGAGATGATCCATGCATCGCGTTATCGTCGGCGTCTGGGTGTTGTCGCTTGTTCCCACCGCCTTCTCGCAAGAAAAGCTCCCCGACGCCCCCATCCCCGCCCGCGAAGCCCCGCTGCGCATGACCGTCCCCGACGGCTTCAAGGTCACCCTCTTCGCCGGCGAGCCGGACGTCGTCCAGCCGATCGCCTTCACCTTCGACGATCGCGGCCGGCTCTGGGTGGTCGAGTGCATGTCGTATCCGAAGTGGAACAAGGAAACCGCCGTCGAAAAAGGGGACGCAGCTCGTTTTATTGACCGTCGCAAGGGCAAGGACCGCGTCGTCATCTTCGAAGACACCGACGGCGACGGCCAGCACGACAAGCGCACGGTGTTCGCCGACAACCTCACCAATCTGACCGGCATCGAGTACGGTTTCGGCGGCATCTGGCTGTGCTCGATCCCGAACCTGCTCTACATCCCGCTCGCCAAAAAAGGGGACATTCTGCTTTTTGACGGCGCGAAGCAGGGCACCGAGCCGCGAGATGAAAAAAAGCAGAATGTCCCCTTTTTTGAGGACAAGCCGGCGGGGCCGCCGGAGATCATGCTCGACGGCTGGAGCCTGCAATCCGGGCACAACGCGTTTAACGGCCTCAAGTGGGGACCGGACGGCTGGCTGTACGGCTGCAACGGCATCACCGCGACCAGCCGGGTCGGCGTGCCCGGAACGCCCGACAAGGAGCGCGTGCCGATGAACTGCGGCGTGTGGCGCTACCATCCGACCAAGAAGAAGTTCGAAGTGGTCGCCCATGGCACCACCAACCCGTGGGGCCTCGACTGGGACCAGTACGGCGAGCTGTTCATCACCAACTGCGTCATCGACCACGTCTGGCACGTCATCCCCGGCGCCCACTACGAGCGCATGTACGGCCAGGACTTCAACCCGCATCTCTACAAGCTGATGCCGTCGATCGCCGACCACAAGCACTGGGCCGGCGGAAGCTGGACCGACTCGCGCGGCGGCAAGGGGGCGCACTCGGACGCCGGCGGCGGGCACGCGCATGTGGGGTGCATGATCTACCAGGGGGACAACTGGCCGGCGAAGTATCGCAACACGCTGTTCACGCTGAACCTGCATGGCAACCGGATCAACAACGACATCCTCGAACGCAAAGGCTCGACCTACGTCGCCAAGCACGGCAAGGATTTTCTGATGGCGAACGATCCGTGGTTTCGCGGGATCGCGATTGATTACGGGCCGGACGGCGGCGTGTACGTGAGCGATTGGTGCGATACGGGGGAGTGCCATAACTATCAGGTGGCGCACACGACGACGGGGCGGATTTACAAGGTGGTGCATGGGAAGCCGAAGGTTTGGCGAGGGGACCTTAACCGCCTTTCGGACGATGAGCTCATCAAACTGCTTTGGCAACAGAGTGAATGGCACGCGAGACATGCACGGCGGTTGTTACAGGAACGAGCGACTCCGCGTACAGCAGAGTCGCAGGCACGAAAGAAACTGCTTACCCAGCTTGATGCCAACGACGCAAGAACCGCATTACGTGCTTTGTGGGGGCTTCATGCGTTCGAGGCACTAAATTCGAGCAAACTCGCAGAGTTGGCAGGTGAAAACGTCCATGAGTGCCTTCGTGCCTGGGCGGTCAGACTAGGTCTCGAAGAGCGCCGGGACCATTTGCGTTCCAGCAATCCGACTGCATTCGATCAGGCACTGCTTCGTGTGGCGGATTCCGACTGTTCCCCCCTCGTCCGGCTTCAACTGGCGGCGGGGTTACAACGAATGCCATCAGATTTCGCGCTGACAACTGGTCGTCGATTGGTCAAACGCACGGAAGACTCAGAGGACACGTACATTCCCCTTATGCTGTGGTACGGGCTTGAGGCTGTTATCGCGGTAGACAGCAGCCTCGCTTTCGTAGCGATCGGAGAGAAACATATCCCTATTGTTCGCGAGCTAATGGCTCGCCGATTCACCACCTTACCCGAGAAAGAACGGGGCATGTCGGGTCTGATGTTACGCATTGCTGCGTCTGATGATCCGTTGTTGCACAGAGATCTGCTTCGCGGCATCTACGCGAGCTTGAAAGGATTGCGGAAGCATCCAGGCTGGGACGATCGGTGGCAGCAAGCCTATCCAAAACTCATCGAGAGCCCTCTCCGTGAGGTCCGTGAAAAGACGCTCGCGCTTGGAGTGATCTTTGAATATCCTCCCGCAATTTCAGCTTTGCGCGAGATTATTAACGATGATGGCAAGCCGGTCGCTCAACGGCGGACGGCACTAGAATCGATGATGTTTCGGCAACCGCCGGAATTAGTCGCCCCATTGCAACGGTTGCTCGATGACATTGGAATGCGCCCCTCCGCCATCCAAGCCCTCGCCGCTTACGCCGACCCCAAGACGCCATCGCTCATCCTTCAGCGTTACACCAAACTCACCGCCGACGAAAAATCCGACGCCATCTCCACCCTCGCCTCCCGTCCAACCTACGCCCTCGCGCTGCTCGACGCCGTCGCCGACAAGACCGTCGCCCGGCAGGATCTGAGTGCCTTCGCCGTCCGGCAACTGCTCGCCCTCAACGACAAGAAAGTCACCGCCCGGGTCAACGAAGTCTGGGGGACGTTGCGGCCGGCGTCGCAGGAGAAGGCGGCGCTCACGGCGAAGTACAAGAAACTGCTGACCGCCGACACGCTCAGGCAGGCCAACCTCGCGAACGGCCGGCTCTTGTACGCGAAGCAGTGCGCCGCTTGCCACAAGCTGTTCGGCGAAGGCGGCGCCATCGGCCCGGAGCTGACCGGCTCGCAGCGGGCCAACCTCGACTATGTGCTGGAAAACATGCTCGACCCGAGCGCCGTCGTGCCGCGCGAGTACCAGGTCAGCATCATCACCACCGACAGCGGCCGGACGCTGACCGGCATCATCAAGGAAGAGACCGAGCGAGCCGTGACCGTGCAGACGCAGAATGAAGTCGTCATCGTGCCCAAGGACGAGATCGAGCTGCGCCGGCAATCGAACCTGTCGATGATGCCGGAAGGGATGCTGGACCGGTTGACGGCCGATGAAGTGCGCGATTTGATTGGTTATTTGGCGAGTCCGCAACAGGTTCCGCCCACGAAGCAACCGTAATCATGCTTGCTGTTTCGCGCTCGCGGGATCCCTCGCAGGCAAGGGATCCGGCGAGCTCGAAACAGCAAGCGAACGAGAATCTGCATGTCGCTGCTCGACGCGGTCCTGCTCGGCGCCCTCCAGGGAATCACCGAATTTCTGCCGATCTCCAGCAGCGGCCATCTCGTGCTCGCGCAGCATTTCCTCGGCGTCACTGACGACACCGGCGCCAAGGAAATCTTCTTCGACGGCATGCTCCACCTGGGGACGCTGCTCGCCGTCCTCGCGTACTTCTTCCAGGACGTGCGCCGGCAGATGCGTCAGGTCCTGACGTCCCCGGCGGAGGAAAAGCCGTGGCCCCATACCTGGTCGCACCTGTTCCATCTGGGCGTGCTGGTGGGACTGGCGACGCTGCCGGCCGTGGCGGCGGCGATCTTGCTCGACGAGCACATCCGCGAGAGCTTCAAGCGGGCCGACGTGGTGGCGGTCAACTTCTTCTTTCTGGGAATCATCCTCGTCGCGACGGATGTCATGGGCCGGCGCCGGCCGGGGACGACCGTCGGCCCGGCGACCACCTGGTGGCAGGCGTTGCTCGTGGGCGCCGGCCAGGCGGTGTCGGCGGCGTTTCGCGGCCTCAGCCGCAGCGGCATGACCATCTGCACGGCGCTGCTCGTCGGCATGGAGCGCAACTGGGCGGTCCGCTTCAGCTTCATGATGTCGGTGGTCGCCAGCCTGGGACTGGGCCTGCTCGGCATCCGCAAGGCCCTGAGCGATGCGAACCGGTCCCAGTGGCTGACGCCGGATTTCCTGGCGGTGACGCTGGTCGGCGTGCTCGTGAGCGCGGTCGTTGGGTATCTGACGATCACGCCGCTCATCTATCTCGTGCGCCGCTGCCGGTTGTGGTGGTTCGCGGTCTACGTGTGGCTGGTCGGCGGCGCGGTGCTGATCATGTTGGCGCGGTCGCCATGATCGACTACAAAGCCGCTTGCGGCTTAGCGTTCGCCGCATGAAGTCAACGATCGGCGTTGCACAGCGAACGCTAAGCCGCAAGCGGCATTGCAGGTGCAATGATGCAAATTCGTCAAGCGGTCATCGTCGAACCCTACAAGGTCGAAGTGCGGACCGTCGATTTGCCGGCGCCCGCGCCGAACCAGGTCCTCGTCGAAACCGAGGTCAGCGCGGTCAGCCCCGGCACCGAGCTGGCGGTCTACACGGGCACGCATCAATGGCTGCGCGACCCGAACCTGCCGGATTGGAAGTTCCCGTTCCGATCCGGCTATAGCGCTGCCGGGACGGTGCTCGCGGTCGGGTCGCTGGTGACCACGTGCCAGCCCGGCGATCGCGTCAGCTATCCCGGCAACCATGCTTCGCACGAATTGCTGACGCTCGGCCACGAGCGCGGCCGCTGGTGGAAGCTTCCCACCGGCCTCGACGCTGAAAAGGCCGCGCTGGCGTGTATCCTGCGCTATGGCCTGGGCGCGTCGATCCGCGCGGGTTTGACGCTCGGACGATCGGCCGCGGTGCTGGGGCTTGGACTCATCGGCCAGGGAGCGTTGCGCTGCCTGATGGCCGCGGGGGCGTCGCCGGTGCTCGGCATCGATTCGGTGAAGATGCGGCGTGAGTCGGCGTTGGCCGCGGGCGCCGATCTGGCGCTCGACCCGAGCGACGCCGACTATCGCACCAAGATGAATGCGTTCCTGGGCGCCAAAGGCGCAGAGATCGTCGCCGATGCGACGGGCATCCCCGACACAGTGCCGGTCGCGATGTCGCTGGCGTGCGACGGCGGCCAGGCGGTGATCGTCGGCAGCCCGCGCGGCCAGGCCAAGGACGTGAACTTCTACGACGACCTGCATCGCCGCTACATCGAGGTCACCGGCGCCCACGGCAACATGCTGTTCGAGCCGGCGCATACCCGCCTCGCCGGCGCCTGGGACATCAACAAGGCGCAAACCTGGTTGTTGCACGCGCTCGCCAAGGGGCGGCTGAACCTGAACGGACTGATCACCCATCGGCTCGCGCCGACGGAACTGGGCACGGCGTACGAAGGGCTGTTGAATAAGAAGGAAGAGTATTTGAGCGTCGTCCTGAAGTGGAAATGACCGCCTGCGAAACACGCCGTACTTGGCCAACTCGAAAACGAGCTGGCCAAGTACAGCGGCGGGTGCGGATGCACCGTCATTTGGCGACGACATTGACCCGGTTCACCACGCGGCGCTCGCCGCGCACCGGCATCAACGTCTCCTGGGCCAGCTGCTTCAAGTAGTAGCTGGCCACCCGGCCGGAGATGACGAGGGTGTCGTCGGTCTCTTCGACGCTGAGGCAGCGCAACGCAGGGTGGGAGCTGCGCTTCAGGGCGTGGGCAGCCTGGGTCGTAAGAAGGGCGGGGGAAGCCATGGCCTAGGTGCTCCTTCCTGAATTGGCACGCCGCGCCGGGTCCCCGCGGCTGCCGCACCACGGCACTCATGGACCCAAACGCCAGGACAATGCTTCGGACGAGTTTCCCCAATCATAGGCGGTCGCACTTCGGCGTTCAATCAGTTTTCCTGATATTTTTTCCGAGCGACAGATTCCCAGCCGACCTGCGGATCGCCGACTCGTCCGGAGGATTTCCCCTGTCGCACGCCGCGGCGCGTCTGTAATCTTCACTGCGTAATCTTCACTGCGTAATCTTCACTGCGAAGGCTGGTCCCGATTCCTCCGACGCGAGAACCTCCCATGCCGACCAAAGGCGAACAATTCGCGGGCTTGACTGTCGCGCTCATCACCCCCTTCAAGAACGGCAACGTCGATTTCGACGGGCTCGGCCGGCTCGTCGATTGGCACGTCGAGCAGGGGACCGATTGTCTCGCGCCGGTCGGCACCACGGGCGAGTCGCCGACGCTCGATCACGAGGAACACGAGCGCGTCATCGCCGCCGTCGTGGAACGTGCCCGCGGCCGGATCAAGGTCATGCCCGGCACCGGCTCGAACAGCACCCGCGAGGCCCTGCGGCTCACCAGGTTCGCGAAGAAGGCCGGCGCCGACGGCGCGCTCATGGTCGGCCCGTACTACAACAAGCCAACGCAGGAGGGCTACTACCGCCATTTCGCGACGGTGGCCGAGAGCGTGGACCTGCCGATCGTTCTCTACAACATCCCCGGCCGCACCGGCTCGAACATCCTGCCGGAAACGATCGCCAGGCTCGCCAAGCTGCCGGCGATCGTCGGCATCAAGGAAGCGACCGGCTCGATGGACCAGGCGTCCGCGATTGCCGCGCTGTGCGACCTGACGATCCTGTCGGGCGACGACAGCCTGACGTTGCCGCTGTTGAGCATCGGCGGCCGCGGCGTGATCTCGGTGGTGGGCAACATCATCCCGCGCGACCTGAAGGCCCTGCTCGCGGCGTTCGAGGCGGGCAAGATGGCGGAAGCGATCCGCTGGCACTACAAGCTGTTTCCGCTGTGCCGCGACATGCTCGGCGCCGCCACCAACCCGATCCCCATCAAGACCGCGATGAAGATGCTCGGCCGCGACACCGGCGAGCTGCGTCTGCCGATGTGCCCGATGGACGCCGCCGGCGAAGCGAAGCTGCGGCAGACGCTGGAGACGTACGGGCTGCTGTGATCGAATCGATCGTCCCGATAGATGCCCCGGCCGCATAACGATCGGATGAGTGGGTTGTGAAGACTCAACGCACTTCGCGATTGCCGCCGTTCTACACTCACGGCATCGGCTCGCTGCCCCGGCCGCAAGTTGTGCGCGATCTGCTCGCCCGGCGGCATGAGCTGGAGACAACCCAATTCCGCCAAGCCCTCGACGACATGGTCCGCTTCGCGATTCGCCTGCAGGAGCAGGCCGGGCTGGACGTGGTTTCCGACGGCGAATGGCGGCGCAGCCAGTACATCCGTGAGTTCCTGACGCGCGTCGGCGGCTTCGAGCGTTGCCGGCCCTTCACCCATCAAGGCGAAGAGAAACTGACCGAAGTCGTGGTGCGGCGCATGGCCGCCACCGAGCCGGTCTTCGCCGAGGACGCCCGTTTCCTGGCCGCCAACACCGATCGCGTCACGAAGTTCGCACTGCCGAGCCCGTTCCTGATCGCGGTCCGATACCGGCATGAAGACTACAGCCGCGACGCGTATCCGACCCTCCAACACTTCCTGGCTCATCTCGCCGAGGTTCTGGCCCGCGAAGCGCAGGCCCTGGTCGAGGCCGGGATCGACATCGTGCAACTCGACGATCCGGCGCTCACGTACTTCTGCGATCCACGGCTGACGTCCGGCGGCGACATCCACGACGAGCGGTTGCGGCGAACGTGGGACATCGACAAGCAATTCCCCGAGGCGCTCGCCGCCATCAATCGCGTCGTCGATGGACTCCAAGCCGAGGTTCACTTGCACTGCTGCCACAGCGTCTACAAGCGCCGCAGCGATGTCATCGGCGACTACAAGCCCATCCTGCCGCGGCTGGCCGACGCGACGATCGATCGCGTCAACCTGGAGTTCGCGTATCCCCAGACCGGCGACGTGAGCGACCTGAAGTTGTTGCCGCGGCGCCTGGGCGTCGGCATGGGCGTGATCGACGTGCGGAGCGAACGGCTGCAGACGGTTGACGAGATCGAGGCGTTGGCGGCCGCCGGGGCCGAGATCGTCGGAGCGGAAAGGCTGGCGCTCAACCCCGATTGCGGCTTCGCGCCGGACGCTGGGGAGCCGCCGACGATCGATGAGGCGTATGCAAAGTTGTGCCGACTTACTGAAGCGGCCAGACGGCTGCGCCAGCGATTGGACCACTAGCCGTCCGCAGATGGTCCGCGCAGGGCAGTCTTGCAAGTTCAGGAGCTGCGTGCACGTCCCCTGTCAATCGCGCGGGCATCAAGTATAAAAGCTGTACATGACTATCGCATCCAAAGGGACGTTCGCGTTCGTCAGTCTCGGCTGCCCGAAGAACCTGGTCGATTCCGAACGCATGCTCGGCAAGCTCGCCCAGGACGGCTATGCCCTCGTCCCCGAGGCGGCCGGCGCCGACGTCGTCGTCGTCAACACCTGCGGCTTCATCGAGCCGGCGCGGCAGGAATCGCTCGGCGTCATCCGCGAGATGCTGGCCCTCAAGGAGCAAGGCAAGGTCGGCGCCGTCGTCGTCGCCGGGTGCCTGGCCGAACGCAAGAAGGACGAGCTGCTCCAGCAGGTGCCGGGCGTCGATTCGATTGTCGGCGTGTTCGGCCGCGAGGAGATTGCGCAGGTCGTCGGGCGTGTGCATCCCCCTCACCCCCAACCCCTCTCCCCTGGGAGGCGCGGGGAGCAAGCTGTTTCCGAGCAACGGTCGCTGTTTCGGCCGGCGCCGGTCCGAGCGCAGGACGACACGGCCCGGCTGCGGATCACGCCGCGGCATTACGCCTACCTCAAGATCAGCGAAGGCTGCGACCGCACGTGCACCTTCTGCGCCATCCCCGGCATGCGCGGCCAGCACGTCACCAAGCCGATCGAGGAGGTCATCCGCGAAGCGCGCGAATTGGCCGCCGACGGCGTCCGCGAGCTGATCCTCGTCGCCCAGGACACCACGTACTACGGTCTCGATCTGTACGGCCGGGTGCGTCTGGCGGAGCTGTTGCGCGAGCTGGACAAGCTCGACGGCATCGAGTGGATTCGCATCATGTACGCCTATCCGATCTTTTTCACGGACGAATTGATCGAGACGTTGGCGACGGCCCGCCGGATCATTCCGTACCTCGACCTGCCCTTGCAGCACATCAACGATCGGGTATTGAAACGGATGCAGCGCCGCGTGCGCCGGCAAGACATCGAGGAGCTGCTGGCGAAGCTGCGGGCGGCACTGCCGGACCTGACGCTGCGGACCACGTTCATCGCCGGCTTCCCCGGCGAGACCGACGCGGAGTTCGAGGAATTGCTGGCCTACGTGCAGTCGGCGCGGTTCGAGCGGCTCGGCGTGTTCCCCTATTCCTTCGAGCCGGGGACGCCGGCCGTCAAGCTCGACGGCCATCTGCCCGAGGAAGTCAAGCACGAGCGCCGCGACCGGCTGATGAAAGCGCAGCAGGAGATCGCCCTGGCCTGGAGCGGCCGGCAAGTCGGCAAGACGATGGCGGCGATCGTCGATGGCCCCGATCCGGAAATGCCGGGCCAAATGCTCGCCCGCAGCCACGCCGATGCGCCGGACATCGACTGCGCGGTGCGTGTCAAGGGGAGAGGCCTGTGCGCCGGCGACCTGGTGGATGTGAAGATCACCGCTGCCGACGGCTATGATCTCGCCGGCCGCGTGGTCGGGTCGGTGCGCTGACGTGCACGCAAGATGCCGAGCCTGCGCTATCGACCGTCAGATTGTTAAGGCGCGATGTTGGAGGGTGGCATGCTTTCACCGATCCCCCGCCACACGTGGATCATCTCGACCATCACGGCGAAAGCATGCTGTGCCCGGCGACACCTGCATGCTTTCGCGGTGGTGATCCAGAAGATTTCCGCGTCGCGTGGGAGCCGCGAAAGCATGCCGCCCAACACACGCGCTTTGGCAACCTGCTCGTCAATCAACGGGATCGACGAAGGCGCTTTGATTCGCTGACAATCAAACCAAGCGAATGCCTCATGGCCACCGTGACGCCTCACCGGCCGTCGGTCGTCAACCTGCCCAACATGCTCACCACCGGGCGGTTGGTGTTGGGGCTCGTCTTGTTTGTGCTGATCGAATATCAGCTGTGGATCGCCTGCATCATCATCTTCGCCCTGGCGGCGCTCACCGATTGGCTGGACGGCTACGCGGCTCGCAAGCTGGGCATCACCAGCACGCTGGGCCGCAACCTCGATCCGCTGGTGGACAAGGTGGTGATTTGCGGGGCCTACATTTTCCTGCTCCGCTTCGATCGCTCGGGCCTGGCGGCGTGGATGGCCACCGTGGTGGTCGCCCGCGAGCTGATCATCACCAGCTTGCGCAGCTTCATGGAGAATGTCGGCGCCACGTTCGGGGCCGACTGGCTGGGCAAGGTCAAGATGGTGCTGCAGTGCGCGGCCCTGTTCGCCATCTTCAGCGCTCTCGAATGGCCGCATCAGATTCTCGACTGGATCCGCGACGCGTTCATCTACGCCATGCTGGCGGCGACGGCGCTGAGCGGGTTTCAGTATCTGTGGCGGGCGTACGCGATCGTGCGCGGCGATTAGTTCGTGGAGGACGTGATGCTCGGTTGCGCGATTGTCGGTTGCGGGATGATCGCCCGGTTTCACGCGCGAGCCCTGGCGGAAGTGCCGGGGACGACGCTCCGCGCCGTCGTCAGCCGATCGGCCGCCAACGCGGCCAGGATGATTCAGGAGCTGAACCTGGCCTGCGACGCCGCGACCGACCTCGGCGCCGTCCTGAAACGGCCCGACATCGACATCGTCATTGTCACCACGCCGTCGGGAGCGCACCTGGAGCCGGCGGCGGCGGCGGCCAACGCCGGCAAGCATGTCGTCGTCGAAAAGCCGCTCGAAATCACTCCCGAGCGCTGCGACCGCATCATCGAGGCCTGCGACAAGAACAGCGTCAAGCTGTGCACCATCTTTCCCTCGCGCTTCGGCGACGCCAACGTCGAGCTGAAGAAGGCGGTGACCGCCGGACGCTTCGGCCGGCTCACGCTCGGCGAGACCACCTGCAAATGGTGGCGGCCGCAATCGTACTACGACGACGGCGGCTGGAAAGGGACGCAGGCGCTCGATGGCGGCGGCGCGCTGATGAACCAGGCGATTCACAATGTCGATCTGCTGCTGTGGATGATGGGCCCGGTGACGCACATCTGCGGCGTGACCGCGATGCTGGCCCACGAGCGCATCGAAGTCGAAGACACCGCCGTGGCCTGTCTGCGCTTCAAGAACGGGGCCCTCGGCGTGATCCAAGCGACCACCAGCATCTGGCCCGGTTTGCCAAAGACCATCGCGATCCACGGCGACAAGGGCTCGGTCGTCATCGAGCAGGACGACCTGCTGCGCTGGGAATTCAGCCCGGAGAGCGAGGCCGACAAGTCGATCCGCCAACGCTTCGCGCAGAAGACCGGCGCCTCCGGCGGGTCGAGCAATCCCGCCGCCATTTCGCACGTCGGCCACGCCCGGCAGTTGACCGACTTCGTCCAGGCCATCGAACAAGGCCGGTCGCCGCTGGTCGATGGCCGCGAGGGCCGCCGGGCGGTCGAGGTGATCGTCGGCATCTACGAGGCCAACCGGACAGGTCGGCTGGTGGAATTGGGACGGACTTGATAGAGTGCGAACGGAACCCCCTCACCCCAACCCTCTCCCCCTGTCCGATGGGAAGAGGGGAGTCAAGGACATGCGGCGTGCTCAGGGAGGAGCGCATGGCCGACAAATCTCGATCCGCCGTCGTTGACTATCTCATCTACTGCGTGGTGCGGCTGGTGGTCTGCGTGCTGCAGGCGGTGTCGTTGGAAGCGGCGTGCGCGTTCGCGCGCTTCCTCGCCTGGCTCGCGTACCACGTGGACAAACGCCATCGCCTGGTCGCCCAGGATAATCTCGCCAAGGCCTTTCCGGGCAAATACAGCGACGCCGAGATCGACCGGCTGGTGCGCGGCGTCTACCGGCATTTCTGCACGGTGCTGATCGAGATCGCCCACGCGCCGCGCAAGATGCACGTCCACAACTGGAAGAGATTTTGCCGGTTCGTCCATGGGGAGCGGATCATCGACGCGCTGCTCTCGGACCGGCCGCTCTTGATCGTGACCGGCCACTACGGCAACTGGGAACTTGCCGGCACGATGATCGGCCTGGCCGGGTTCCGCACCTACGCCATCGCCCGGCCGCTCGACAATCCGTACCTGGACGGCTACCTGCGCGCCTTCCGGGAGCGGACCGGTCAGCGGCTGCTGGCCAAGCACGGCGACTTCGAGAAGATCCAGCAGATCCTCGACGGCGGCGGTGTCATCGCCACGCTGGCGGACCAGGACGCCGGGCAGCGCGGTTTGTTCGTGGATTTCTTCGGCCGGCCCGCGTCCACGCACAAGGCCGTCGCCCTCATGGCCCTGGAGCATCGCGTGCCGATGATCGTGGCGGGCGTGCCGAAGCGGCAGGGCGTCTATGAAATCACGTCCGCGGACGTCATCTTGCCGGAAGATTATGAGCAGTCGCCCGACGCCGTTCGGGCCATGACGCAGCGCTTCACGACCGATCTTGAAGCATTGATTCGGCGGGCGCCTGAACAGTATTTCTGGGTACATCGCCGCTGGAAGCATCAGCCGCAGCCGCGCAGGCGCAGGGAAGCAGCGTAACGATGGAAGATACGGAAGTCTGGGCGAAATAGGAAATCGACTGGGGGATTCGTTGCGCCGCGCTCGGTTCGCGGCGCAACGAATTAACATGTTGCGCGAGCTTGGTTTGCGCCATTCCCTCGAAGAATTCGTTGCGCCGCGTGTGTCGACGTTGCGCAACGAATCCGGTCCAAAACCGGCAACAGCGCAGGCGCGGCTCGTCAACCGGTATTTTCCTGAAGCCAGACCCATGGTAGAACAAAGGCCCGACGAATACGCGGCGCGGGTGCGGCAGATATCTTGCCGTCGCCAGCGCGCCCAGCACATCCGTGGACGCCACGTATGGAAGCGACCGCCTTCACCACGGCCTACTATCAGCGCATCTGGAAGCTCCGCTGGTTCTGGTTCTCCCTCGTTCAAAACGACCTCGATCTGCGCTATCGCCATTCCGTCCTCGGCGTCGGCTGGTCGCTCTTGAAGCCGCTCGGTCTGACGATCATCCTGTGCGTGGTGTTCGGCCGAATCTTCCAGATTCCCATCGCCGAGTACGCGCCCTATGTCCTGATCGGGCTGACGCTGTGGCATTTCATCGTGGAGAGCGTCGCGCTGGGGGCGAAGACGTTCACCACCGGCGCCGCCTACATTCGCCAGCAGGCCGTGCCGCTGGCCATCTTTCCGCTGCGCACCACGCTCGGCGGCGCCTTCCATCTGGGCGTGGCGCTGTCGCTGGGCATCGTCGTGACCTGGTACTTCAAGGGGTTCGGCAACCTGGCGGCGCTGCCGGCCATCGTGCCGGGCCTGCTCGTGTTGTTCTTGCTCGGCTGGTCCATGGCGACCGTGTGCGGCCTGATGCAGACGCACTTTCCCGACACGATCTACATCCTGGAGCTGCTGCTGCAATTCACGTTCTACCTGACGCCGATCATCTATCGGCCGGGGGAGCTGCGGAACCAACCGCGCTTGTCGTGGATCGTGGACTGCAACCCGTTCTGGTCGGTCATGGAGCTGATCCGCCAGCCCGTGCTGTATGGCCAGGCGCCGCCGCTGTACAACGTGGCCGTGAGCCTTGGGTTCGTCACGATCCTGGTCGTGCTGGCGCTGATCTGTCTGCGGAAACTCGAGCGCACGCTGGTGTTCTGGATTTGAGAGGCTATGCGAATGGCGTTGATCACCCTGGAGCACGTCGACCTCGAATACCCGCTGAAAGGGCCGCGCATCACGCTCAAGGAGCACATCATGCGCCGCCTGGTTCGCCGCGGCAAGCGCCTGCCGGACCGGCGCATGATCGCGGCGCTGCGCGACGTCAGCTTCCGGATCGGCGAGGGCGAGCGCGTCGGCGTCATCGGCCGCAACGGCGCCGGCAAGAGCTCGCTGCTGCGGACCCTGGGCGGCATCTACCCGGTGGCGCGGGGCGCCCGCCGCGTCGACGGCACGATCAACGCCCTGTTCGACATTGCCCTGGGCTTCGAGCCCTACGCGTCGGGCTGGCAGAACATCTACTACCGGTCGTACTTGCAGGGCGACACGCCGTCGACCATCGGGCCGCGCCTCAAGGATATCGCCGAGTTCTGCGAGCTGGGGGAGTTCCTGGACCTGCCGCTGCGCTGCTATTCCCAGGGGATGGTGATGCGGCTGGCGTTCGCGATCGCCACGTCGAGCGCGCCCGAGATCCTGCTGATCGACGAGGTGTTCGGGACGGGCGACCTGGCGTTCCGCAAGAAGGCCTCGGACCGGATGAAGGACTTCATGAACCGCGCCAAGATCGTGGTCATGGTCGGGCACGACCTGGATTTCTTGAAGCAGTTCTGCGAGCGCTTGCTCTGGCTCGATCAAGGCCGGCTCCGCGCCGACGGTCCTCCGGACGACGTCATCGCCGATTACATCCGCGAAGTCGAGGCCAGCCCGCAGCTGAGCACGACGGCGCAGGCGGCGTAACCGGCAATGCCCACCGCCCTGCCCCGTCGCTCGTTGGCGGCGTTGCTCCCGTCTTTAACATTTCCGCGCGTTTTTGGCGCTTCTCTCGTAAGCCGTACGAACGTCACGACCTTTGCCGAGTTCACCGCCGCCCACGAAACCCAGGCAATTCTTTCCCGCCGGATTTGCTCAAGCCGCGGCCGGCGCGCATGATTCAATCGCGGGGCGGCAACGTCCAGCCGCGCCGCCCCATGCTCACCAGCGCCTGTTGTGTTCCCGGCAGGGAACCACCCCGGAACCGAGAAGGAAGGGATTATGGTCCGCACGCGTCTGGCCACGCTGACCCTGGCTGGCGGCCTGCTGCTCACCTCGTCGGGCTGCTTCGGCTTGCTCGACAACTTTCGCGCCTGGCGCCAGGGCTCGGCGCAGGACTGCACCTGCTACGACGTCACGACCGGCCACGACGGCGTGCCGGCGACCGCCGAAGGCCCGGTCCTGGTCGCGCCGCAGCCAACCTTTACCCCGCCGACGGCCTTCGTGCCGCCGCAGCCCACGCCAACCCCGATGGGACCGCCGCCGCGCATCGTCCCGATTCCGGCCCAGCCGATGCCCTGGGCTGGACAGCAGTAATCTCGCGAATTCAGCGATCCGATCGCGTCAATACCCGGAACGCCTCGCACAGCAGCGGCGCCGTTTCCGGACCGAGGCTGTTTTCCTCGCCATACTGCCGTCGCATCCGGCCGTAACAGTACGGCGGCTTCTCGTCCCATTGCCGCTTGGGAATGATGTAGCCGATCTCGTCGTTTGCCAGACCCACGATCATGCGATGCTTGCCGGTGAGCTGCCCGTAGATCGACGGCTCGACGGCGGCCTTCGGAAAATCGGCGCCGGCATCGGGCGGATCCTGCACCTTGCCCAGCACCAGCTCCGGGTAGATCTCTCCGGGAATAGCCGCCACGTCCAGGTCGCCCAGGCGCAGCCAGCCGATTTCCGTCTTGATGCACTTGCGGAGGTCGGCCTTCGCGTCGCCGGGGCCAAGCGGCTCGGCCCTTCGCCAATCTCCCGTCCAGCGGTACGATTGCCGGTCGAGCACGCCCAGCTTCCACGCCAGCAGGTACAGTTGATTGTCGATCGGCAGGAACAGGTCGCGGCGCTCCACGGCGAACGGCGTCAGCGTCACCGGCTTGGCGGCGGCGATCGCCTTGTCGGCCGCCTTGCCGACCAGCCGGCCATACGCTTCGGTCCGGGCGAACGTCCCTTCCTTCAACGGATTGCCCTGGCCGTCCTTCAGCTCCAGACGAAGCGAGCTCATCAAGCCGCCGACGGTCCCCGTGAGGTACACCACCGGGCAGGCGTGTTGCTCGTGGAGGTGGGCCACGGTGGCCCACACGTAATCGGCGCTGATCTCCGTGTTCTTCGCGCCCAGGTCCTCGGGATGGCAGTTCCACTGCACCACCAGGCCGATCGTCTTCCCCTTCGGGTCGTCGAGCTGCAACGCGACCAGGTCGTCGTGCTTGACGTACGGTTCCCGGCTATCGTTCAGCAGCTCGGGAACCGGGACCCGGCCGAGGCGCGCCGCGGCCGGCGCGAGTTGTCTGTCGGCCTGCTGAATCGCCTTGACGACGCCGTCTTCGACCTGTTTGAGGTACGCCGGATCGACGCCGCTCACGAACGCGTTGGGGCCCCAGAGTCCCAGGGTGTCGGGCCCTTCGTGGTTGTGCGTGCTGGAAACGAGAACGTAAGCAAAGCCGGGCAGCCGCTGGCGGATGCGCTCGACGACCGGAAGAAACAGTCCCACGAGATCGACGGACGCGAGCGCGATCTTGCGCTGGCCGTCGGCCAGGACGATGACGCGGGCCATGAGCGGATCGTGGACCCCCTTGGCGACGCGGTTCTTGCCGAAGCCGGCGATGTAAACCTTCTTGTCAAGCGCCGGCGTGATGTCGCAGGCGCCGAAGCCGACGCGGAGAGTAGGCGATCGGCCGCTTGACGAAAGGACCAACCCGCCAACGACGCAAGCGATCAGGCTGATCGTTTTCATGGGACGTTTCGAGAGCGCTATCGAGGACGCAGTAACTGCCCAGCTTGAGTTTACGCCGCGGCGGCACGGAGGAAAGCGCTCGTTGCTTGGTGATGCGATGTGGGTAGACGGGCGCCTTCACCTGGCCAGGAGATACAGCCCAACCAGGAACCCGGCCAGCCCCAAGAGCACCGCAAGGATCGCCGGCAGCCAGGCTGGTGTTTCACGAGCATCGCCCGTCGGGCACGCGGTTGGGGACGGCGTGGCTTGATCGACTGGCTCGGTCTCGGCGTTGGGCCGAGCGGGCAGTGCCACCACCAGGTCGCGAAACTCCGCGAGGCTTCGCAAAGGCTCGAACGGTCCATTCTGGGAGGCGCTCACGCGCACCTTCTCGGCATCTCCCAGGAGTCCTTCTTGCAGCGAGCGCCGGATGTCTTGCTGGGGCCCGCTGGTCTGTTGACTCGTCCCGCTCGCGTCCTCGTAGACGACGTACCACGAGTCCGCCCGCGCCGCTCGCTTGGGAACGCCTGGAACCTTCTCGCTCCGGCCCGTCAGGTCCTCCACGAACTCGACGCACGAAGCCGGACGGGCGGCGGGATCAGCGCTCATGGCGCGGCGGATCGCCCAGTCCACGCGCTCGCTCAGGTCGGGGTTCAACTCGCGCGGCGGCGGCAAGTCATTCTTGAATTTCCGCAGGCAACAATCCACCAGGTTGGACGCGGCGAACGGCAACTGCCCGGTGACCGCCATGTACAGGGTCGCGGCCAGCGCGTAGATGTCGCAGCGCTTATCGACGCAGCGGGCGTCGCGGAACTGCTCGGGGGCCATGAAATTCGGCGTGCCGAGACAACCCCCGGTCTTGGTCAGTTGCGTGCTCGTTTCGACATGCTTGGCCAACCCCAGATCGGCCAGCTTGACGTCGCCGCCGGCGGTGAGGAGGATGTTGTCCGGTTTGACGTGGCGGTGAACCAGTCCCTGGCAGTGGGCCCGATCCAGGGCACGGGCGATCTGGGCGATGACGTGGACGGCCTCGGCCTCCGGCAGGCATCCCTCGCGGTCGATGCGCTCACCCAGGCTTTCGCCGTCCACAAACTCCATGACGAGATAGGGGATGTTCCCCTCAATGCCAAAATCGAGGGCCCGGACGATGTTGGGGTCGTTCAAGCCGCTGAGGATGCGGCATTCTCGAGCGAAGCGCTGCAGGGCCAGCTCATTGCCCGCCCGAAACGGCGGCATGACCTTCACCGCCACCAGCTCGGCGGTGGCGCGGCGCCGGCCCCGGTACACGGAACCGACGCCGACGGCGGCGATCTTTTCCAAAAGATCATAATTGCCGAGCGACTCCAATCCATCTTTCGGCACGATGACGGGCATGCAACTCCCCCTATCGAAGCGCGGTCCTGAAGCCAATCCTTCGCTAGCATGACCGCGCGCAGGCGGGAGTGATCGATAATATGTCACGCAGTCAGCTGCATCCGTACTTCCAATCTAGCTCAGATTCACGCCGGATGTCGGGGGATCGCGGCCCCGCCGCGAGGGTGCACGCCGGCAAACTGGGTTGCCGCCGCGGTTGATGGGCTTTACGCCGAGGTGGTAGGGCAATCGACTTAGGCCGTGGTGTATCACGGCATCGCGGGCCAGAGGCGAACCGTGCCGTCGTGGCAGCAAGCGGCGACCTGGCCGATCATCGCCGCGATGGTCGAGGAGAACATACGTCGGCCGTGCGCGGTGCCCCGTTTTGATTCGAGGAGATGATCCCCATGTCGTTGAACCGCTGGTTGCGCAAACCTCCGTCGGCTAATCAAGGACTACTTTGCCGTTCGGCTTGCAAAGCCGGCACGTCGAAGTCGAAGGGCGGCGCCCGCCGCAGCCAGGCGAGCAGTTCGTCCTCGGTGACGCCGCGAACCCGGCGAAGTCGCGGTGCGCTTCGCAAACGAAAACAAACCGACGCAGGACGCGTGCCGCGATGTGGGCGGGACTATGTGGATTCTCTCGCGAGCGCTGGACAACGCCCGATTCATCCCCGATAATCCCGTCCATGACGCCCCCCATGACGCCCCAGGCATTCATCCACAAGTGGAAACGCGCCAACCTCTCCGAGCGCAGCGCTTACCAGCAGCACTTCCTCGACCTCTGCGACCTGCTCGGCCAGCCCAAACCCGCCGAAGTCGATTCCGACGGCGCCTTCTACACCTTCGAGCGCGGCGTCCGCAAGACCGACGGCTCGCACGGCTGGGCGGATGTGTGGCTCAAGGGACATTTCGGCTGGGAGTACAAGAAGAAGCACAAGGACCTCGACGCCGCCTACAACCAGCTCCAGCTCTACCGCGAAGACCTGGAGAACCCGCCGCTCCTCATCGTCTGCGATCTCGACCGCTTCGAAATCCACACCAACTTCACGAACACCGCCAAGCACGTCTATCGCTTCAGCTTGCTGAATCTCGGCGACCCCGGCTCGCTCGATCTGCTCCAGAAGGTCTTCACCAACCCTGAGGCACTGCGGCCAACCCAGACGACGGACGAGATCACCAAAGAGCTGGCGGACGAGTTCGCGGCCCTCGCCGACAGCATGCAAGCCCGCCTTGCTCGGCGCGGGTCTCCTGACCCCGCCGATGGCCCGACCGAAGGTCTCCACGAACGCGCCCAACAGGGCAGCTTATTCGCGGAACAGCAAGCCCACCGCATTGCCCGCTTCCTGATGAAGTTGATGTTCTGCATGTTTGCCGAGGACATCGGCCTCTTGCAGGGCAAGCTGTTCGAGCGCATCCTGGGCTCATCGCGGCGCGAGCCGGTCCAGCTCTCGCGCCGGCTGAAGAACCTGTTCGAAGCGATGGCGACGGGCGGCGAGTTCGGGGCCGACGTCATCCGCCACTTCAACGGCGGCCTGTTCGCCGACGCCGACGTCATCGATCTCACCTGGGACGAAATCGAGCTGCTCATCAAGGTCAACGGCAAGGATTGGAGCAACGTCGAGCCCTCGATCTTCGGCACCCTCTTCGAACGGCTGCTCGACCCGGCCAAGCGCTCGCAGATCGGCGCTCACTACACAAGCCGGGAAGACATCGTCACGCTGCTGGAGCCGGTGGTGATGGCGCCCTTGCGGCGCGAATGGGAGGCGGTCAAGGCGAAGTGCGAGGCGCTGTGGGTCAAGGTGCAGGACGCCAACCGCCGATCCGACAAGGCCGCGGCAACGCGCACCCGCAAGGCCATCGAGAAAACCCTGGGAGATTTCCTGCATCGGCTGGCGAGCGTCAAGATCCTCGATCCGGCATGCGGCTCCGGCAACTTCCTGTACGTCGCCATCCACCTGCTGCTCGATCTGGAAAAACAGGTGATCGCCTTTGCTTCTTTGCCGTACGACATCAGCTCGTTCCCGCACGTCCGGCCGACGCAGCTTTTGGGGATCGAGGTGAACCCGTTCGCTCAGGAGCTGGCCCAGGTGGTGATCTGGATCGGCTACCTGCAATGGATGAAACAGAACGGCTTCGTCGCCCCCAGCGACCCGGTGCTGGAGCCGTTCGAGAACATCAAGAACATGGACGCAATCCTCGACCTGAGCGACCCGGAGAACCCGAAGGAGCCGGAATGGCCGGAGGCGGAGTTTATCGTGGGGAATCCGCCGTTTTTGGGTAGCAAGAGAATGCGAGCTGAACTGGGCGATGCGTACGTAGGGAAACTTTTTGGCATGTGGAAGGACCGCGTCAGACCGGAAGCCGACATTTGCTGCTATTGGTTCGAAAAGGCAAGGCTACAGATCGGGGCCAAGCATTCGAAGCGCGCGGGATTGCTGGCAACGCAAGGCATTCGTGGCGGCGCAAATCGCGATGTGTTGAAACGCATCAAAGAAACAGGGGACATCTATTTTGGCGTCAGTGATCGCGATTGGATCTTGGACGGGGCAAATGTGCATATTCGATGATCGGCTTCGATTCTGGCGAAGACAGCTCTCGCCTTCTGGATAACACGCCGGTCTCGCAGATCAATGCGAATCTGACCGCTCATGCTGACATCACGCAAGTGCGCGTATTGCCTGCGAATCTGAGCATTTCGTTTATGGGGGATACAAAGGGGGGCCCTTTCGATATTGATCAAGACACCGCGATGGCCCTTCTGAAGCAACCGAATCCACATGGTTTACCCAATTCTGGGGTGGTGGTTCCGTGGGTGAACGGTATGGACATTACGCAGCGGAATCGACAGAAGTGGATCATTGATTTCGGTATGGACTTGCCCCAAGACCAAGCTTCGCTGTTCGAAGGGCCATTTCAATATGTTCAGACACACTTAAGGCAAATTCGAGGCGCGTCGCGCACAACGATAAAAGCATGGTGGCTTCACGAACGGCCCCGCGTTGACATGCGACAAGCACTGATCGCGCTACCCCATTTTCTAGCGACTCCGCGGGTGTCAAAGTTTCGCTTGTTTGCCTGGCTAATGGCACCCACACTGCCCGATAGTGCGATGTTCGTCTTTGCCCGTTCCGACGATTGCTTTTTTGGCATTTTGCATTCTCGGATACACGAGGTCTGGGCAAGAGCACAAGGCACGCAGGTCCGCGAGCGCGAAAGTGGGTTCCGTTATACGCCGACGAGCTGTTTCGAAACCTTCCCCTTTCCGAACGCGACGCCCGACCAGCAAGCCGCCATCGCCGCCGCGGCGAAGGAACTCGACACGCTGCGCACCGCCTGGCTGAACCCGCCGGAGTGGACCAAGCAGGAGGTGCTGGAGTTCCCCGGCTCGACCACCGGCCCCTGGGCGCGCTACGTCCACGACGCCGACGCGCGCGGCATCGGCACGGTCCGCTACCCGCGTCTGGTCCCCACGGACGACGACTGCGCCCTGAAGCTGAAGAAACGCACCCTGACCAACCTCTACAACGAACGCCCCACCTGGCTCGACCTGGCCCACAAGAAGCTCGACGCCGCCGTCGCCGCCGCCTACGGCTGGCCGGCGGATCTGGCGGACGAGGATATTCTGGAACGGCTGTTGAAGTTGAATTTGGAACGGGCGAAAACCTGCGAATAAGAGAAGACCAGTGTTCAAAAGCCCTGAAGAAATCCAGCTCATTCGGCATGCGGACCCCGCAGAAGCACGGCAAACGGCTCTTTGAGCTTTGCGACGTACCCCAATTTTCTTACGAGCTTTGGGGACGATGAGGCTGTCTCATGCGGCTTGCTGCTTTCGACGAGGCAGGCCTTGTCAGTGTGGCCGGTGAGGTATGAGTCGGCCCCCTTCCCCAAGCTGCGACCAATTCCCACCTCGTATTTATTCAGCGATATTTCGAGGTCGCCGGGCTTGATTTCATCCAAAACGAACGCGTACCGTGATCCAGTTACCTTAATTCCCTTCGGTAGGGGCTCCCAAACAACTCCGTCACGTGAGTATTCGGTTGCGGGAAGGACAGCTGGATCAGCACGCGAGTCAATCGGCTCCATTACCAGGCAAATGCTCTCTTGCTCTTTGAGGGTTATTCGTGCGAAAGGTTGAACTTGGCTGATCGGGTGGCAGGCGTTCCCCCCGTATCCCCAAAAAATCATGCCGGTGTCCTCGAACTCGCGCTTTTTTCGAGCAAGAATCTGTTCCCATGTTTCGCCGGCATGATTGCCAACCTTCATGAACAAGAATCTCTTAGGCAGTTGCTCCATCTTAATCGACTCCTTCAAGGGGTTCCAAACTCACGTCGCGTGATTGAAACCTTCCCCCGTTCGTCAAGTCGCGAACGTACCGACACCGCAACGGGCTTTCCTGTCCGTAAAAATTCCTCAAGTGGTCCGCGCTAAGCGTTTGACTCGCGTAATCGGAACAAAGGCCTGATTCCCTATCAAAGACCATCGAACAAGATGTCAGGTTAGGCTCGTCGTCCAGGTGGTAGCGGTGGAACTCCGGTAGCATTTCGGCCAAGCGAAAACCGTGCTCCAAAACTACTCGTTGAGTCTTGTGCTGCACTTGATGGGTCCACGGGTGATCGGAGTGGTCGCCAATGACGACACAAGCCAATGCACGCGGCTTCACGGCTTCGATGCCCCTTCGGATGGGTCTCCCCAAGAATCTGTGGGTCGTTCTGCAGAAGTAGAAGACAGAATTCCCCAGGAGGGAAAGAGAGTGCATCCCGGCTCGCTCTGGGGTATGGAT
>JAKEET010000038.1 GCA_022616435.1 Gemmataceae bacterium | reverse complement strand
CCCATTAGCGAGGATTAGTGCGGATTAGTGTTCCGGAGCCGAATTTGATCCAGAAGGATTGCTGATATGTCAACCGCTGCTCCTCCGACCTCAAGCCTTCCTGTCCTGACCGCCAAGGACTTTTCGAGCGATCAAGAGATTCGCTGGTGCCCGCGCTGCGGCGACTACTCCATCCTCGCCCAGGTGAAGAAGGTGCTGCCGACCTTGGGCATCCCGCGCGAGAAGTTCGTGTTCGTCTCCGGCATCGGCTGCTCCAGCCGGTTCCCTTACTACATGAACACGTACGGCTTCCACAGCATCCACGGCCGGGCCCCCGCCGTGGCCAGTGGCGTCAAGCTGGCCCGCCCCGATCTGCAGGTCTGGGTCATCACCGGCGACGGCGACGCCCTGTCGATCGGCGGCAACCATCTGTACCACGCCATTCGCCGCAACCTCGACGTCAAAATCATCCTGTTCAACAACCAGATCTACGGCCTCACGAAGGGCCAGTACTCGCCGACGAGCCCGCTCGGCCAGAAGACCAAGAGCACGCCGCTGGGCTCGGTCGATTATCCGGTGTCGTCGATCTGCTTCGCCCTGGGTTGCGAGGCCACGTTCGTGGCCCGCTCGGTGGACGTGGACATCAAGCACCTGACCATGGTCCTCGACCGCGCCGCCCATCACAAGGGGACCGCGTTCGTCGAAGTCTATCAGGATTGCAACGTCTTCAACCACGACGCCTTCCTGTACGCCTCCGACAAGGACATGAAGCCCGACAACCTCATCTATCTCGAGCACGGCAAGCCGCTGTTGTTCGGCAAGGACAGGAAGAAGGGCATTCGCTTGAGCGGCACGCAGCCGGAAGTGGTCGAGCTGGGCAAGGGCATCCAGGAAGACGACCTGATCTTCCATGACGAGAAGACGCAGGACCCGAGCCTGGCGTTCCTCCTGAGCCGGCTGCGCCACCCGCAGTTCCCGGAGCCGGTCGGCATCTTCCGCGCCGTCGAACGGCCGACCTACGACGAAGCCGTCTACGGCCAGATCGACTACGCCGTCACGAAGCAAGGCGAAGGCGACCTGGACGCGCTCTTCAACAGCGGCGACACCTGGGAAGTGGAGTAGGACAGGATTCCGATCCTGTCCGCATGGCTTCACGGACAGGAGCGGAATCCTGTCCTACGAAAACAGGGATAGGAGCGGGGATCACTTCGCCGGCTGCCGTTTCAAAATCAATAGGAACTGTCCGCGTCGTGTGACCAGATCGGTCGGCCGGTCCTTTCCCGGATTGGCCACGCACCAGCGAAAAACATCGCCGTCGAGCGTGTAGATGCCGAGGTGAGTCCGCCCCTTGGCCGGGGCACTCGTGCGCGTGGCGTCGATGGTTTTCTGCTTGTCCGCGCGGATGAGGCGGAACGTCCCTTCGCCGAGCGGGCTATCCTTGGCGCCCTCGAGCCGCTGAACGGCCGCGGCTCGCCTGGCGACAGCACGCCGAGGAAGCGGCGCGGCACGTGCGGCCCCAGGTTGGCAGCGCTGCCGCGAATCTGCATGGCGACGTCGAACGCCGCGCCCATCTTGTATTCCAGCTTCGTCTTGTGCGGCCCGTCCGGCAGCACGAACAGTCCGGCATCCTCCACGCCCGGCACGTAGTGGATTTTCGATCGTTGATTGTCGATTGCCGACAGGCCGATGAAGCCCAGCGCCGCCTGGTCCGCCGGCGTGGGGTCCTCCAGCATATCGGCGGCAAGCTGCTTGACGACAAACTGATCGTACGGCAGGTCGTCATTGATCGCCTTCACGACCCAGTCGCGATAGTGATGGGGCAGCCCCTTGGTCTCCGCCCACGGTTCGCCGACGTCGCAATAGCGCGCCAGGTCGAGCCAGTACCGGCCCCAGCGTTCGCCGTAGTGCGGCGACGCCAGCAACCTTTCAACAACATCGGCAACCATGGCTTGCCGTTTCGCGCTCGCTCCATCCCACGCTCGGACGAATTGCTCCACCTCCTCCGGCGCCGGCGGCAGGCCGATCACGTCGAAATGCAGCCGGCGAATCAGCACGCGCGGCGCCGCGGCCGGCGCCGGCGTCAGCCGCTGCTTCTCGAGCTCGGCCAGCACGAAGGCGTCGATGGGCCGCTGCGCCCATGCCGAGCGCTGGACCGCCGGCGGCGCCGACCGGCGCAGCGGCTGGAACGACCAGAACTTCCGGCCGGCTTCGATGTCGATGGTGGTCTTGGTGTCGGCGGCCGCCGTCGGTCCGGGAAACGGCAATCCGCGCCGCACCCATTCGGTGAGGGCCGCGATCTCGTGAGCGGGCAGCTTGCCATTGGGCGGCATCGACAGCTCGGCGTCCTTGTAACTGACGGCGTGCACGAGCAGACTCTTCGCCGGCTGCGCAGGAATCGCCGCCGGACCGCTGTCGCCGCCCTTGAGAATGTTCGCCCGGCTGTCGAGCCGCAGGTTGCCTTTGGATTTCTTGGCCTGCGCGGCGTGGCACCGGAAGCAGCGCTCGACCAGCACCGGCCGGACTTTAGCCTCGAAAAAGTCGATGTCGGCGCGGCTGGGCTGGGCCGGCTCCTGAGCCCGCGCGGCCGAGGTCCCGATGCAGAAAACGGTCACGACGACGGCAAGATGGCGCATGCTAGCAGTATTGATCCGGGTGGAGCGAACGTCAAGCGCTCACTGATCCGCGGTCGCCAATTCCAGCTCCTCGACCGGCACATCCGCCTCCTCGTCCAGCCGGTCGCCGGTGGGGTCGGGCATGCCTTCGGGCCAGATGTGGAAGCCGCCGCGCCAGTCCAGGCCGAGGTTCTGGCTGGGCGGAATCTGCCACACGCCCCAGATGCCTTTGCCTTCGTTGAAGCCCTTGTAGAGCACGTCATGCCGGCCGACGTAACGCTTGGTCCAGTGACACTGGCCGGTCGCAACTTCGTAGCGGCCCTTCACGGTGAAGTCGCCGACGCGATCGCGGCCCTCGCCGGTCATGACGCCTTGCTGGAACGCGAGGTGCAGTTCCATGCGGTGCTTGCCGGGGAGCTGGGGCTGGAGGAAGAAGCCGGTCCACGGCCCGCTGGGGAAGTTGGGGTCGGATTCGAGGGCGCTGGGTTCCGTCGCGTCGGTCATGGCACGGTCCAATCTTCAACGAGGAGGCCGGGCGCCTGGCGGAAGTCGCGGAGGTTGCGGGAGAGAACGGTCGCGCCATGTACGTTGGCGATGGCGGCGATTCGCAAATCTCTGGTGCCAATGCGGACCTTCATCGCACGCAAGCGCTGGAACTCCGCGAGTGCGGGGGCATCGAACGGTAGAACCTCGAACTTCGTGTACCAATGCAAGAGTTCCTGCAGGAAGGAGTATCCCTTGAGCACATCCGGTGGTTTGCGGGCGCGATGGAGCCAGGCCAACCAGCCGCGAGCTTGTTCTTGAAACGAAACAATCGAGATCTTCACGGTCGGAACTGGCGGCGACTGCAATCGCTTCTCCAGGTAGAAACAGGCCGGTTGCCGACGTTGTTGAAGGATCGAGAAATGGTCGGTGTCCAACAGCGCATCCATGAAGCGACTCCGTTACTTCTTCGCTCTCGCCGCCCCGCGCCGCATTCGCCGTTTGTCCTTTTCCCGGTCCTTCTCGATGAGCTCCATGGTGATTCGGTGGATCTCTTCGAAGATGGGATCGCCCCCGAGACTCCCGACCATCGCTTGCCAACCCGGTTTCGGAGAGCCCTCGTCAAGCTTCGACTTGATGTGTCGCACGTCTTCCTCGAGACGCGACAGACGCGCTTCCCAGTTGTTTCCCTTGTCATTCTTCATGTTTGCACCGTCCTTTGTTCACATCGCCTCCATTGTCTGATACGTGGGCTCACTTCGTCAACTGCGCCTCCGCCAGCTTGCGGCCCGCGACCAGCGCCTCGCCCAGCTTCCCCGGCTCCTTGCCGCCGGCCTGGGCCATGTTGGGCCGGCCGCCGCCGCCGCCGCCGACCAGCTTCGCCACCTCCCCGACCAGCTTGCCGGCGTGGACGCCCTTCTGCACCAGGTCGTCGGTCGCCGCGGCCAAGAGTCCTACCTTGTCGTCGTTCACCCAGCCGATCAGCACCACCGCGCTCCCCGCCTTCTGCTTGATGCGATCGACCTGGCTGCGAAGCTGCTCCTCGGGCCCGGCCGGCATTTCGCCGACGATCACCTGGCTGCCGTTGACTTGCGTGGCCGTGGTGAGCAGCTTGTCCGCGGCGCCGGCCAGATCGGTCGCGGCGCCTTTCTTCACCTGCTGCTGCAGCTTCTTGATCTCGTCCTGCAGCGCGTCGATGCGCGCGGATAGGTCTTCCGGGCGGCACCGGAACCGGCCCGTCAGATCGTCCACCAGCGTTGCCATGCGCTGCACGGTCGCGACCGCTTCCTTGCCGGTGACCGCGGTCACGCGGCGGACGCCCTTGCCGACCAATTCCTGGCTGACGATCTTGAAGAACCCCGCCTCGCCGGTGTGCGTCAGGTGCGTGCCGCCGCAGAACTCGATCGAGTGATCGAGCGTCGCCACGCCCGGCTTCCTGGCCCCGATGACCAGCACGCGCACCGGATCGGGATACTTTTCGCCGAACACCGCCCGCACCCCCGGCAGCTTCTTGGCTTCTTCGAGCGGCATCTTCTCCGCAATCACGGGTAGATCGGCGTAGATCTTCTCGTTCACCAGCCGTTCGACCTCGGCGACCTGCTCCGGCGTCAACGGTTGATCGTGGGCGAAGTCGAAGCGCGTCTTGGCGGCATCGACGAGCGAGCCCTTCTGTTCGATGTGCTCGCCCAGCACCTTGCGCAGGGCCCAGTTGAGCAGATGCGTTGTCGTGTGATTGCGCATCGTGTCCGCGCGAATGCCGGACACTTCCAGCGTCGCCGGTTGGCCGATCTTGATGCTGCCTTCGTGGACGCGGCCGGTGTGCAGCACGGTGTCGCCGAGCCGCTGCGTGTCGGCGACCTCGAAGGTCCCGGTCTTCGTCTTGATCCAGCCCTGGTCGCCGACCTGCCCGCCCTGCTCAGCGTAGAAGTTGGTCTTGTTGAGCACGAGGCCGACCTGGTCGCCGGGCCCGAGCTTGCCGCTGGCGCCGACGAGGTTGCCCTTTACCCAGGCGACGATCTTGGCCTTGGCGGTCAGGCCTTTGTATTTGAGGGAATCGTCGGTCGCGGGAAGGTCGCCCTGCACCGCGGCGATGACGGACTTCTCGCGGCCTTGCCCCGAGATCTCGCGATGCCGCTCCATCGCCGCTTGATAACCCTCCAGGTCGATGCCCAGCCCCTTCTCCAGCGCCATCTGCGCGGTCAGATCGATGGGAAAGCCGTACGTGGTCTGCAAGTGGGCGGCATCGTCGCCGCTGATCTTGGCCACCGTGCCTTCCTCGGTCGCCGACGCGGCACGTTGATCGGCCGCCTCCTGCGCCTTGGCGATGGCCTGCTCGAAATGCGTCAACCCGCGCTGAACCGTGTTGAAGAACTCGGCCTCCTCGTCGCGCAGAATGTGCATCACCTGCTGCGGGTTCTTCGTCAACTCCGGAAAGGCGGCCCCGATCTGCTCGACCACCGTCGGAACGAGCTGGAACATGAACGGCTCCCGGCGCTCGAAATACTGGTACCCGAAGCGGACCGCCCGGCGGATCACGCTGCGCAGCACCGCGTCGCGCTTCTTGTTCCCAGGGCGAGCGCCGTCGGTGATCGCGAACGTCGCCATCCGCAGATGATCGGCGATGACGCGAAAGCCCGTGTCCACCATGTCGTCGAGCCGGCCGCCGTATTGCTTACCGGTCAGCTTGCCGATGGCGTCCATGATCGGCGTGAACACATCGGTGTCATAGTTGCTCGTCTTGCCTTGCAGCACCGCGGTCACGCGCTCGAAGCCCATGCCGGTATCGACGTGCTTGGCCGGCAGCGGCGTCAGCGACTTGTCGGCGTTGCGGTTGAACTGGATGAACACCAGGTTCCAGATCTCGATCACGTCCGCCGAGCCCTTGTTGACCAGGCTGGCGCCGGACTTGTCCGCGGTGCGGTCGATGTGGATTTCGGTGCACGGGCCGCACGGACCGGTCTCGCCCATCTCCCAGAAGTTGTCCTTCTTGTTGCCGTAGTGGATGTGGGCCGGCTCGACGCCCGCGACCGTGCGCCAGTGGTCCGCCGCCTCATCGTCGCGCGGGATGCCGTTGTCCGGATCGCCTTCGAAGACCGTCACGTGCAGCCGGCTCTTGTCGAGCCGCCACACCTCGGTGAGCAGCTCCCAGGCCCACTGGATCGCCTCCTTCTTGAAGTAATCGCCGAAGCTCCAGTTCCCGAGCATCTCGAAGAAGGTGTGGTGGTACGTGTCCTTGCCGACGTCGTCGAGGTCGTTGTGCTTGCCGCCGGCGCGGATGCACTTCTGCGTGTTGGCGGCCCGCGGATACGGCGGCTTCTCCGTGCCGAGGAAGTACGGCTTGAACTGATTCATGCCGGCATTGGCGAACAAGAGCGTCGGATCGCCCTCCGGCACCACCGGCGACGACGGCACGAACGTGTGGCCGTGCTTCTGACAGAAGAAGTCGAGGAACTGCTGGCGGATTTCGTTGGCGGTCGGCATGGGAACACCCCGGCATCAATGGCGCTCGGCCAGTGGCAATGTCCAGGCATTGGCAATGTTTAGCCCCGGTTCGCAGACCCGGGGCGGACGGGATCCCTGGCATTGCCGAGACGGCGCCGCGCGGGATTCGGCCCGCCCCGGTTCTTCGAACCGGGGCTAAACGTATTCTCACCTTTCCTCTTCCAACGTCCACGTCTCGGCCGGATGCGTCAGGTAGTAGCCGAAGGCCGCCATGGCGCCGATCACGATCAGGACCGCGGTGATGAGCAGCACGATCGGTCCGAAGGTGTTGATCAGCCATGCGAACAGCCAATGAATGCGGCGAATCCGGCCGCTGACGACGCCGAAGTAGACCCAGACCATGCCGCCGCCCATGACGATCGCGACCACGACGGCGATGAGCGCGCTGCCGAGGCGCATCTTGCTCTGCACATCCACTTCCCAGCCGCGGCCTTTCTCGTCCTGGATCGCCTCGAGCACCTTGATGCCTTCCTGCTTCATCGGCGCTTTCAGAAGCTCCTCGTCGCCGCTTTCCAGGATCAGGTCGCCGGTGTTCCGGGCGACGACGCGAGTGATCTCGTCGAGGCCGGCCCGCGGACAATCCTTGCCCAGGAGCGCCTCGACATCCTCTTCGTCTTCGATTTCCTTGGGAAACTTGGAGTACTCGCCGGCCGGGATCATGCCCGCATAGAATACGCCGTCCTTGAAGACGACGACGTGGATGCCGTCCTCGGCCGTCACACTCCACACTTGCGGATCGCGCATGACATCACCGTGACTTGACCAAGTACGCTTGCTGAACGATCTGGAATACTTCGAGGAGGGGCCGCTGCTGGGCGCGGGCGATGCGGGCGCAGTCCTCGTATTCGGGCGTGAACTGCTTCGGTCGCCCCTCGCGCCAGCTCAGCTTCCCCAGGACCGGACCCCAGGGGGTTTCGACGGAGCACGCCTCGCGATGGAGCTTGTCGCGCTGCGCCTCGTAACGCCGAACGCCGAGCGTCCCGGTTTCCTGAAACAGGATGTCTTCGAGCGCCGGCAGCTTGTCGGCTTCCGCGAGCACCGACAGCAGCACGCCCGGCCGCTGCTTCTTCATCTGGATCGGGATCGTGAATACATCGAGGGCGCCCGCCGCGAGCAGCCGTTCGAAGCAGTAGCCGATCACCTCGCCCGGCACGTCGTCGAGGTTCGTCTCCAGCACCCACACGACATCGATCAGACTTCCGAAGTCTCGAGCTTCACCGACGAACAACCGCAAGATATTCGGCTGCTCGCGGAAGTCCTTCGTGCCGGCCCCGATGCCGATCCGTTCGACGGTCATGGCCGGCGTGTCGGTCCAGTCCCGCACGATGGTTGTCAGGATCGCCGCCCCGGTCGGCGTAGTCAGCTCCGACTTGATCGTCGTCGGCCGCAACGGCACGCCTTTGAGCAGCTCCGCGGTCGCCGGCGTCGGCACCGGCATGACGCCGTGGGCGCACTTGACGCTGCCGGAACCGGTGGGCACCGAGCCGCTCGTGAACCTGTCCACGCCGAGCAGGTCGAGGGCGATGGCGGCGCCGGCGATGTCGGCGATGCTGTCGAGGGCGCCGACCTCGTGGAAATGGACGCGCTCGATGGGCATGCCGTGGACCGCGGCCTCGGCGTGCGCGAGCCGGCGAAAGATGTTGAGCGCCAGCTCGCGCTGCCTGGGCGTCAGCTGGCCGCGGCTGAGGATCTGCTCGACGTCGGGCAGGTGCCGTTCTTCGTCTTGCTCCGGCGCTTCGACGTGAATCTGCGTGGCGGCAAAGCCGCCCTTGCGGACCTTTTCCACCTCGATCTGAATCGGCAGCCCGAGCGAGGCGATGCCGGCCAGCACCGGCTCGGTGGGAACGCCGGCGTCGAACAGCGCCGCCAGAGTCATGTCGCCGGAGATGCCGCTGAAACAGTCGAAGTGAGCGACGCGCACGATGTTTCTCCCGGGACAGGCTCGTCCCTCGCTTACGCTTCGGGTTAGTGCTGCACCAACCCGAAGCGTAAGCGAGGGATTTCGCCTCTCGCCTCGCTTACGCTTCGGGTTGGGTGCGGCGGAATCACGCACGCGGTTCACGCCTGCTGTCGCCGCCGGCGAATCTCGCGGATCTGCCAGTAGCCGAACACGGCGACGAGAAGCCCGGCCGCGAAGGCGATGAGCAAGCCGCGCCAGTCCGTGGCGGGCGACGGCGGCGGATTATCTTTCCCGCCGCCAAACGGGTTGTCGGCGCTGGCGGTCGTCGGAGGCTCCTTCCACTCGTTGAGCTTGATCCTTCGCGCCATCACTTCCTTGGCGCGCACGTCCCGGGTATACACCAGCTCATCGAAGATCGACCGGGCCGCCTTGATGTCGTTAACGTCGCCGTTGGCGTTCAGGATCTCGCCCAGCAGCCATTGCAGCCGCAGGTCATTCGGCTGCCACGCCAGAAGCTGCTGCACGATCTTCCGCGCGTTCCGCGGCAGCCTGGCCCGTTCGGCCTTGGCGATCTTGCCCGGCTCGAACACGCCGGCTTCGTTGACGAACTTGACCGGGCCTTTGTCGTCGCCAAACAGCGCGTCCACCGCTTCAAACGCGGCGCCCTTGGGCTCGCGCGAACGCAGCCGCAGCAACTTGAGATAGTAGGTGTCCGCCTCGCGAAAGAAGACGAACGGCTCCTCTTCCGGGCCGCGCTCCTTGGGCCGGGGCGCCCAGCCGATGCCCGTCAGGAACTCGCGCTGGGCGGGGTCCAGATCGTTCCAATCCTTAGGCCACGTGTCCAGGCAATCCCGCATGGTCTCCACGGCCCGGAGCCGGTCGCCGTTGATGTCGTAGGCGGTGGCCAGATTCGATTGCAGGAGAAACGCCTGCGGATGCTGGCGCGTCGCGGGCTGCAACAGCCCGATGGCATCGCCGGCCCGCCGCCGCCGGATCAGCACCGAGCTGAAATGGAGCTTCTGCTCGACGGACAGCTTCGCGGGATCGAGGCGGTCGTACAGTTGTTCCTGGAAGAAGTAACGGCGGCGCAGCGGCGAATCGAATTCGACTTGCGGCGCCGCGATGCTGGCCATGATCTTGAGCGACAGGCCGAACTTTCCCACGTACACGGGGTCCAGCGGCACCTCGAACGGAGGCTCGGCCGGGTTGTAGACGCCGGCCCGGACCGGATTGGCAAGAGTGAAGACGGCCAGGATCCAGCCGAACCACGTCCACCGCCACATGGGATCGCCTCCGTCGGGATGATGCCATCTTACCAAATCGGGCGGGCGTCCAGCCGTAAGGCGACGTGACCGCGACCACGTCGCGCTGACGCCGCGACGCTCGCCCGACTCAATTCCCATGTTCCGCAATCCGTCCAAGTGTGGCCCATCCGCACATCTCCCGCGAGCGGTACGGTCGGCCCGACTGCTACAGGCCGCGCATACCGCACGCTCGGACGGCAACGCGCGGATTTCGGAAGGTTTTTCGTCATGAGTCATTGCAAGGATCGGCGGGCGCAACCTACCCTGAATAGGAATGGCGCGGATTGCATGCAGCGTGCGCTGCCTGCCACGCGCGCGGCGCAGGTTCGGCGTGCTTGTCGTAACGAACGTATCGTAGCGAACCCGCGGCGCTCCGCGAAGAAACGCTGTGCCCGAAACGCTGCTGCCCGTTCCCGGGCGCGAATGGGTGGAATGCGTCCTGCGCCCCTGGAGACTCTGTCATGTTGCGATTCAGCCTGCTCTGCGCCGCCCTGGCCACCTTGACCGCCACCGGCTGTCACAGCACCTCCTCGTATCGGGCCGCCTACCCCGCCCCCCCGGGTTGCTGCCCCGCCCCGACGGCGCGAGCCGCGGTGGTCGTCCCGGCGGCGCCATGCCCGCCCGGCGCCCCCTGCGCCAACGGCCAGATTCCGCCGCCCCCGCCGCCACGGTTCTAGGTATGACTAATGACCAATGACCTTGATCAGGATGCGCTTGGGCCGATGGCCGTCGAACTCGCCGTAGAAGATCTGTTCCCACGGCCCGAAGTCGAGCTTCCCCTTCGTGATCGCCACGACCACCTCCCGGCCCATGATGGTGCGCTTCAGGTGGGCGTCGGCGTTGTCTTCGCCGGTGCGGTTGTGGTGATAGACGTTGGGATCAGGATTGAAGGGGGCAAGCTTTTCGAGCCAGACGCCGAAGTCGTGGTGCAGGCCGCGCTCGTCGTCGTTGATGAACACCGACGCGGTGATGTGCATGGTGTTGACGAGGCAGAGGCCCTCCTGGACGCCGCTCTTCGTGACCGCGTCCTGGACGGCCGGCGTGATGTTCTCGAACGCCATCTTGGACGGGATGTTGAGCGTCAGGTAGGCGGTGTGGGATTTCATTGGGGATTCAGCAGCACGAGATCTAGCCGATCCAGGGGGCGTCGGTGGCGGTGTAGTTGACCAATTCGTCGGGGCGGAACCAGAGCTTGATTTCCAGGGCGGCGTTTTCCGGGCTGTCGCTGCCGTGGACCAGGTTGTTCTGCACGCTCAGCGCGAAATCGCCGCGGATCGTGGCGGGCGGGGCCTTCGTGCCGTCGGTCACGCCCATGAGCGTGCGGGCCACGGCGACGGCTTCGCGGCCTTCCCAGACCATGGCCACCGTCGGACCGCTGGTGATGAACTTCAAGAGCGAATCGTAGAACGGCTTGCCCTGGTGGACGGCGTAGTGCTTCTGGGCCAGGTCCTGGCTTGCCTGCACCAGCTTCAGACCGGCGAGCCGCAGCCCTTTCCGTTCGAAGCGCTGGATGATGTCGCCGACCAGCCGCCGTTGCACGCCGTCGGGCTTGATGAGGATCAAGGTTTGTTGCATGAGGTTATTTTACGAACGCGCTGATTTTGGCCAGGAACGCGGCGTTCGACGGGTACAGGGCCAGCTTCTGGACGAGCGATTCCATGGCGGTGACGGGATTGAGGCTGGCGAGGCTGCGGCGCAGCAGGGTGACTTGCTTGTACGTTTCCGGCGGCAGCAGCAGCTCTTCCTTTCGAGTCCCCGATTGCAGCATGTCCATCGCCGGGAAGATGCGGCGGTCGGCGAGCTTGCGGTCGAGCACCAGCTCCATGTTGCCGGTGCCCTTGAATTCCTGGAAGATCACATCGTCCATGCGCGAGCCGGTCTCGATGAGCGCGGTGCCCATGACGGTGAGCGAGCCGCCCTCGTCGAACACGCGGGCGGTGCCGAAGAGCCGCTTGGGCACTTCGAGGGCGCGGACATCGACGCCGCCGGACATGGTGCGGCCGCCGCCGGGGACGTTCTTGTTGTAGGCGCGTGCCAGGCGCGTCAGGCTGTCGATCAGGAGAAAGACCGGTCGGCCCTGCTCGACGAGGCGGCGCGAGCGCTCCAGGACAAGCTCGGCCATGCGGATGTGGGCGGTGCTGTCGCGGTCGGAGCTGCTGGCGATGACGTCGCCCTTGACGGTGCGGCGCATCTCCGTCACCTCTTCGGGGCGCTCGTCCACGAGCAGCATGATGAGGTGCATCTCCGGGTGATTCTGGGCGACGGCCTGGGCGATGTGCTGCAACAGGATCGTCTTGCCGGTGCGCGGCGGCGCCACGATCAGGCCGCGCTGCCCCTTGCCGATCGGGGCGAGCAAGTCCATGACGCGGGTGGTCAGCGGCTCCGCTCCGGTCTCCAGCCGGAGCACCTCGTGCGGATCGACGGGGGTGAGCTCGTCGAAGTTGCGGCGCGCGATCTTGTCCGGCGCCTGGCCTTCGAGCCGGGTGACCGCGGCCAGGCGCATCCCCTGGCCCTGGCGGTTGCGCTCCAGGGGGCCGGCCACCAGATGCCCTTCGCGCAGACGATGCTTTTGCAGCAGCGGACCGGGAACGAAGGGGTCGCTGGGCTGCGGCAGATAATTCTTCTTGGTGGAACGCAAGAAGCCGTAACCTTTGGCGTGCAACTCCAGCACGCCTTCGTGCAACGAACCATCCTGAGCCATCGTGCGGTTCCAAACTTTCCTGAGAAGCGTGATGAACGGGAAGGACGGGCTATGCCCGATTATAACGGGCTTTCCGGTCCGGCAAAAGGCGTTGGTGCGGATTTTGCGGCCGATTTCGTGAAAGGAAGCGGCGCGTCATAGACTAACCCTTTGCGCCGACGCGCCCGTCAGTCATAATAGGCAGAATTCGGCCCGACCGGAAAAAAAAACGGCCGATACTTCGTGGAGGCCGGGAATCGTTGTATCATTGAACGTCTGAAATGCCCGACCGCGTGACCGGCTGCCCGCACAATCAGGTGTTCGCGTGCTTGCCTTCCTCGAAAGCTGGGGTTATCTCGGCGTGTTCATCGGCATCTTGCTGACGGGCATGGGCTTTCCGTTGCCCGAGGAGCTGCCGATCGTGGTGGGCGGAGCGCTGTCCGGCGGGTTTGCCGCCGGCGGCGGCGTCATCCACTGGTGGATCATGCTGCCGGTCTGCATCGTCGGCGTCGTCATCGGCGACAGCTTCCTGTACGGCATCGGCCGCTTCTGGGGCGCCAAGCTCGTCGAGCGGCCGTTCGTGAAGAAGCACGTGCTGGCCCCGGAAAAGCTGAGCAGCATCACCGAGAACTTCCACAAGTACGGCGTCAAGATCCTGCTGTTCGCGCGGCTGACCCCCGGCATCCGGGCGCCGATCTTCCTCGCCGCCGGCATCGTCCGCTTGCCGCTGTCGCAATTCCTGCTGGCCGACGGCGTCTATGCGATTCCCGGCGTCGGTTTCCTGTTCGCCATGGGTTACTTCTTCACGGGAACGATGGTGCGGATGATCGCCGACGGCCCGATCGGCATCGTCAAGAACATCATCATCCTCGTGGTGATCCTGGGCGTGGCGGGATATTTCACGTACCGCTTCCTGCGAAAGCCCGTCGTGACCGGCAACCCCGCCGAAGTTCCCGCCCTCGTCGATCCGGTGACTCAAACGATCGACAGCGTGACCGGCAAGTTGCTGCACACGAGCCCGACGAACGAACAACAGCCGATCACGACCGACCGCGGCAACGCGGTGTGAAACAATGGGGACTGGCACCGGCCATCCCTCGAAAAGCCCTGCGATTCTGGAGACGAGGCCGGTGCCTGTCCCCATTTTTTCACCGATGCCATGTCCGCCACCGACCTGGTTCTGGCAATGACCGGCGCCAGCGGCGTTCCTTACGGAATCCGCCTGCTGGAGACGCTGCTCGACGCCGGCCGCGCGGTGCACCTCTCCATCAGCCCGGCCGGAGCGGAAGTGATCCTGCAGGAGACGGACCGGCACGTACGGCTCGACCGGTTTCAGCTTGCCGACCTGCTGGGCGACCTGGGCGACAAGGCGGCGCCGCGTGCCGCCCAGGTGCACTACCACGACTATCGCGACTTTCGCGCCGGGATCGCCAGCGGCTCGTTTCTGACGGCCGGCATGGTGATCTGCCCGTGCAGCATGGGGACGGTCGGCGCCATTGCCCATGGGCTGTCGCAGAACCTGATCCATCGGGCGGCCGACGTTCATCTGAAGGAGCGCCGCAAGCTGGTGCTGGTCCCGCGCGAGACGCCGTTGCACCTCGTCCAGCTGCGGAACCTGGCCATCTGCGCCGAAGCCGGCGCCACGATCTTGCCGGCCATGCCCGCGTTCTACACGAACCCGCAATCGCTCGACGACATGGTGAACTTCGTGGTGGGCCGGATCTGCGATCAGCTGGGGGTCGAGCATCAGCTGTTGAAGCGCTGGGGCAACGCCGAACCCTGATGCCGGCATGTCGTTTAGCCCCGTTTCGCAGAAACGGGGCGGGCCGCATCCAACGACGAGGACCTGAATCCCGCGCATGCCACCCAACACGCATGCCACCCACGCTCCCCACCCCAACGCTCATCATGGAGTTGATTCGAACCGGCAGCGCCAGTCCTCGCCATCCACTCGTGTCAGAGTCGCGGTCCCTCGCCAGCGATGGCCATGCAAGCGCACGGTCCAGGTTGGGCCCGTGTGGTCGAGCGTTTCGTACGTCCCCGCGTCCCAGCGTTTCACCGTGCCGCGGTTGCGGCTGACGGGGCCTTCGTAATCCAGATACGCCAGCCGGTGATCGCCGATCGACTCCGCCCTGGCAGGCGACGCCGCCGGCGGCGCCGGCAACCGCCACGTCTTCAGCACGCCGTCCTGCTCGAGCATGAAGTCCCAGTGCAGCGCCGGATGATCATGTTCGAGGATGACGAATCGCGGCATCGGAGGAGCACCTCGCCGGCATTTTACATAAAAAACAGCATGGTCGGCTTTCGCTCCGCGAAAGCAGCCCTTTCGCGGAGCGAAATGCGACGGGCCACACCACGACGGAGACGCACCCATGAAAGCCGCCTACCTGGAGACGACCGGAGGACCCGAGGTGTTGCGCGTCGGCGACCTGCCGCAGCCGACGCCGGCCGGGGACGAGATCCTCATCAAGGTTGGAGCGGCGGCGCTCAACCCGATCGACACCTACATCCGCGCCGGGGCCGTCGCCATGCAGTTGCCCAGGCCGTTCATCACCGGGACCGACGTGGCCGGCACGGTGACCGCCGTCGGCCCGAGCGTCAAGCGTTTCAAGCCCGGCGACCGCGTGTGGGGTTCGAACCAGGGACTGCTCGGCCGGCAGGGGACGTGCGCGGAGTACGTGTGCGCGTCGGAGACGTGGTTCTACCCGACGCCGGCCGGCGTCGCGGACCCGGAGGCGGCCGCGGTCGCGCTGGTCGGCATCACCGCCCACCTGGGCCTGTTCCGCTGCGCCCATCTCAAGCCGGGCGAAACCGTATTCGTCAACGGCGGCACCGGCGGCGTCGGCTCGATGGTCGTGCAGATGGCGCTGGCGGTCGGGGCCAGGCCGATCACCACGGTCGGCACTCCGGCAAAGGCCAATCTCGTGCTGAGCTGGGGCGTCGAGCGCGCGCTGAACTACACGACCGACGACGTCGTCGCCGGCATCAAGGATTTCACCAAGAGCGCCGGGCTCAACGTCTGGTACGAAACCCAGCGCGAGCCCGACTTTGTCAAGATGGTGGACGTGATGGCGCGGCGCGGCCGCATGATCGTCATGGCCGGCAGGCAGGCCCAGCCGACGTTTCCGGTCGGGCCGTTCTACGTCAAGGACCTGTCGCTCCACGGCTTCGCGATGTTCAACGCACCGCCGGACGAACAGCGGGCCTGCGCCGACGACATCAACCGCTGGCTCAGCGAGAAAAAGCTGCGCGTCCACATCGGCAAGACGTTCCGGCTCGACGAGACCGCGGCCGCCCATCAATTCCTCGAAGACAACACGCTCAAGAAGGCCGGGACGCTGACCGGCAAGGTCGTGATCGTGCCGTGAGATGAAGCAAACGCCGCGCCGTTCGCCCCACCCTTGGTGAGTGCCATGATTATGCGTCGCTTCCTGCTGCCCATGCTCGTTGGTTTGCTCGGTTCCGCGAGTAGTCGCGCCGACGCTCCCCAGAAGAAGCTCAATGTCCTGATCGTGATGGGCGACGATCACGCCGCCTATGCCCTGGGCGCCTACGGCAGCAAGCAGGCGCGGACGCCGAACCTGGATCGACTGGCGGGGCAGGGGATGCGGTTCGACCGGGCCTATTGCACATGCCCCCTGTGTACGCCGTCGCGGCAATCGTTCCTCACCGGGCGCTATCCGCGCAGCCTCGGCGTCACGCAGTTGCGAACGGCCCTTCCGGAGTCGGCGGACACGCTTGCCGAAATGTTGAAACGCGGCGGCTACCGGACGGCCGCCATCGGCAAGATGCACTTCAACAGCCAGTCGAAGCACGGCTTCGACCTGCGGCTCGACAACCCCGACCACGCCAAATGGCTCGCCAGGAAAGGCAAGACTCCCCTGCCCGCCGGCATCGACGTCCAGCCGCCGTGGCGGCCGTTCAAGGACCACGCCCGGACCTGGCTCAACAGCAAGACGCTGCCGCGGGATCTCGTCGATGACGACATGCCGGGGACCTGGTTCGCCCAGCAGGCGGTGCAGTACCTGAACCAGAACAAGGACGAGCCGTTCTTCCTGATCGTCAGCTTCACCGAGCCGCACTCGCCGTTCCATTTCCCGGTCGAGTTCCGGGATCGACAGAATCCTGCCAAGTTCGCAATCCCGAAAGTGGGCCCCGACGACGGCGACTTCGCCCCCGCCATCTTCCGCGACCTGACCGACCGCGAGAAGCAAGGGATCACCGCCGCCTATTTCACATCGGTCGAATTCCTCGATCGCAACATCGGCCGGGTGCTCGACGCCCTCGACAAGCTCGGCCTCGCCGAAAACACCATCGTGATCTACCTGGGCGATCACGGTTATTGCCTGGGTCATCACGGCCGGTTCGAAAAGCACAGCCTGTGGGAAGAGGCGGTGCGGGCGCCGCTGTTGTGCCGGTGGCCGGGACGCGTGCCGGCGGGGAAGTCGAGCGCCGCGCTGGTCAGCCTGTTCGACATCGTGCCGACCGTTCTCGAAGCCGCCGGGCAGCCGATTCCCAAGACCGTGCAGGCCAAGAGCCTGGTTCCGGTCCTGACCGGCAAAGCGGCGACTCATCGTGAGCACGTCTTCGTCGAGTATTCCGAGAACGAAGAGGCGATGGTGCGCACCGACCGCTGGGCCTTCATGTACGGCTCCGGCAAGCGCGAGCGCAAGGACGGCTACGCGACCGGCAAGCCGTTGCCGGGTCGCACGATCAAGCTGTTCGACATGAAGAACGATCCGGAGCAGATGACGAACCTGGCGACGCGGCCGGAACATCGAGCGGTCGTCGCCGAGCTGACGACTCGACTCGTCGATCACCTGCGGACGACCGCCCGGCAGCCGGAGCTGATCCCGCGCACGGATGATCCGCACGCGCTGCTCGACTTCCTGGTCCAGCCGCGGGATGTGGAAAAATCATCCCCATGATCCGGGCGCGTTGGTATACTCGATGGCATGACCGATTCCGCCGTCATCGCGACACCGGTCGAAACGCTGCCGCCGCGGCCGCGCCCCACGAAGCCGCCGCGCGAGTGGAAGCTGCTGGGGCCGCACTTCTTCTTCGACATCATCCGCCTGGCTCGCAGCAAGCGGGTCCGCGACCTGCGGATGCTGTACACCTTCGGCATGCTGATCGCGCTGTTGCTCCTGTACATGGGCCGGTTTCGCTGGCTGTCGTTCTACGATCTCTTCTTCGGCGCCAATCAGGCGATGTCGATCAACGAGCTCGCCGGCTTCGCCGAGCGCTTCGTGTTCTCGATCCTGTTCGTGCAGAACCTGGCCGTGTTCCTGCTGACGCCGATCTACCTGGGGAGCTGCATCACGGAGGAGAAAGAGCGGCGGTCGCTGGAGCTGTTGTTCATGTCGCCCCTGCGCAATCACGAGATCCTGTTCGGCAAGCTGTTCGCGCGGATGGCCCACCTCGCCGGCGTGCTGCTGGCGGGGCTGCCGATCCTCAGCCTGGCCCAGCTCTGGGGCGGCATCGACATGGCGACCCTGGTGCTCAACTTCGCCAACACCTTCCTCAACCTGTTCTCGGTCGGCTGCTTCAGCCTGCTCGTCTCGGTCCTGATGAAGCGGACGCTGCATGCCGTCATGACCATCTACGGCGTGATGCTGCCGTTCTTGCTGTTCTTCAGCCTCATCGGGCTGCGGGGCGGCGTGTCGCCGTTCGGGTTCCTCCAATTCCACGCGGCCTCGCTCGTGTTCTTCATGGTGCTGGCCTGCCTGCACCTGCTGCTGGCGTCGGTCAGCATCGTCATGGCCCACGTGTTCCTGCGGCGGCCGTCCGAGCTGCCGCCGCGCTGGCTGGAGCCGCCGCTGCGGCAGCCGCGCCGCCGGCAAAACGCCCCCGAGCAAGCCATCCGCAGGGTGCGCGACTTCGACGTGCCGCCCGTGTCCGACCCGCCGCTGTTGTGGAAGGAATACTTCTTCGGTCCCCGGCCGCATTCGTATTTGCTTTTTTGGCTGCTGAGCACGATCTTCCTGTTTGCGCCGATTGGCATGGCGTCGCTGCGGCTCGGGCCCGACCGGGAGCTCGACACTCTCGGTTACTGGTACCGGTTTTACGCCGCCGCGTGCGCCATGTTCTTTGTGTTCTGGAGCGCGTTCCGCGCCGCCGGCAGCATCGTCCGCGAACGCCAGCACAAGACCCTCGACGAGCTGCTGACCATCCCGGTCGAGCGCGGCGCCATCCTCGGCTACAAGTGGCTCGGCAGCGCCTTGCACGGCTGGATCTTCGCGGCCTACTTCGTCGCGGTCGTGATCTTCGGCGTGATCACCACGGCCACGCACGTGGCGGCGGGCATCTTCCTTCTGGGCAGCTTCCTGATCCAGGCGTTCTTCTGGACCACGCTCGGCCTCTACTACTCGGTCGTGTGCCGCACGGTGCTGGCGGCGTACCTGCGGCTCGGATTGTCGCTGCTGTTTGTGATCGTGGCCACCGCGCTGTACGGCGGCATCATCGGCATCGACCGGAACGACTGGGCGGGATACTTCCTGTCGTGCGGCCTCAATCCGCCGGCGTCGATCTGGTGGTTCGGCTTCACGAGCCATGAGTTCCAGCAGCCGCACTTCGAGACGGCGGCGGTCAAAGGCTGCCTGGCGGGATCGTTGATCTACACGCTCCTGGCGGGCAGCCTGTGGCTGATGGCGTACGGCAAGTTCCAGCGCGAACGGTTCCGGAGCGTGGAGTGAGCGCGGGCGGGCGCCGCCGTCCGGATGCCGTTGTAGGGGACGCGCATGGTGTCGTACAATGATTGCACCGTTTCGGAGAAACGCGATGACGATTCGGATCAAAACGCGAGTAGAGTCCGAGACGCTGGTCTTGCCGGAACTCCGTCCCCTGGTCGGCAAAACAGTTGAAATCCGGGTCACCGAGGCGCCGGAATCGACAATCGACCGGCTGCTCGACGCCGAGTACCATGCCGATTGCGAGGCCGACACGTCCCCCGAGGTGTCGCTCGCCGAGGTTCGCGCCGGTCTGGCGAGTATTCCAGGAGACATGGCCGCAGATTTCGCCGCCGAACGGGATGAGCGATGATCATGCCCGTTCATTTCTTCGACACGAGCGCCGTCGCCAAGCATTACCATGCCGAGACAGGGACGGCGAAAGTTGACGCGTTGTTCGCTTTGCTCAACGCCACGCAAGTAATCTCCCGCTTGTCCGTCGTCGAGTTCCATTCGGTGTTCGCCAAGAAGGTTCGCATCGGCGAGCTCAACGCCGCAAGCTTCCACAAACTGACGCGCCGGTTTCGCGGCGATGTGGCGGCGCGGCGGTTGCGGGTCGTCCGCTTGACCGCCGCTCACTTTCAATCGGCCGAGCGACTGATTCGGCGAATTGGCCTGACAAATGGACTTCGAACACTTGATGCCCTGCAGCTCGCGGTCGCCATCAGTCTCAACGAACCCGCCCAACCCATCGAATTCATTTGTGCCGACAAGTCACTGGGCGCGCTGGCTGTCGCCGAAGGACTGGCTGTCGTGAACCCGGATGTGGTTTAGGCGGCAAGGTCAACCGACTGCGCCTCGGCCGTGCTTTTGAGTCCCGTGGGGCTTGCCGCGCAGCGGTGTATGATCGGCGGATGGTCACATCCGCTCGACCGTGCGGATGCCCAACAAATCCAAGCAGAGCCGGATCACGCGCGCGGTCAGGTCGCACAAGAGCAGCCGGCTGTCGCGCAGCGCCGGCGTCTCGGCCTTCAGGACCGGGCAGTTCTGGAAGAAGCCGCTATATGTCTTCGACAGGTCCCACAAGTACGACGTGATCTCGCTCGGATGATATTCCTCGGTGGCGCGGGCCAGCGCCTCCTCCAGCCGCAGCAGTTGCAGCGCCAGGGCCCGCTCGTGCGGCGTGTCGAGGAGCGCCGGCGGCGGGTTGGCGCGGAAGCGCGCGACGTCCACATTCCCCTTCCGGAAGATGCTGCGATTGCGGGCGTAGGCGTACTGCATGTAGGTCGCGGTGTTGCCGTTCATGGCCAGCATCTTGTCGAAGTCGAACACGTAGTTCGACGCGCGGTTCTGGCTCAGGTCGGCGTACTTCACGGCGCCGACGCCCACGGCTTCGTGGATTTGCCGTCGTTCCGCGTCGCTCAGGTCCGGGACATCGTCGCCGCGGTCGCGTGATTCCTGCACGTTCGCGTCATACACCTGGGCGGCCCGTTCGATGGCCTCGTCGAGCAACGCGCCCAGCTCGACGGCCCCGCCCTCGCGGGTCTTGATCGGCTTGCCGTCCTTGCCGAGCACCGAGCCGAACGAGATGTGTTCCAGCGCCACCTGGTCGAAGCCCCAGCACCGGGCGGCGGCGAACAGGTTCTTGAAGTGGAGCGCTTGCCGGAAATCGACGACATACAGGATCGCGTCCGGATGCCACGCGTCCATCCGGTGGCGGATCGTCGCCAGGTCGCTGGTGGTGTAGGTGAAGGCGCCGTCGCGCTTCTGGACGAGTGCGACGTTCTTGTCCGTGAAGCGGATGATGATCGCGCCGTCGTCGCCCGGCTCGGCGACCTTTTGCTCGAGCAGGCTTTCGACCACGCCGCGCAGCATCGGGTTGTAGAAGCTCTCGCCGTGGGTGTGGTCGAACTTGACGTCGAGCCGGCGGTAGCTGCGCTCGATTTCCTCCATGCAATGCGGCATGAACAGCTGCCAGAGCCGGACGTTTTCCGGATCGGCGGCGTGCAGCTTGGCGGTTTCTTTTCGAGAAGCGTCTGCGGCCAACTGTGCGATTTGGCGTCCTTCCGCGGTGAGCGTCGTTCGAGATTCAGCGTCGTTGGCTTCGTCGTCGTCCTCGGCGGCCTTGCTGATTTCGCGAACGAGAACATAGAGCCGCGACAGTTCGCGCACCGGGTCTTGGACGAATGCGTTGTCGTGAACGAAATTCTTGTACCCGAACAGAATCATCCCGAACTGCGTCCCCCAGTCGCCCAGGTGGTTGTCAGTGACGACGGTGTGGCCGAGGAACCGCAACAGCCGGGCCAGGGCGTCGCCGATGATGGTGCTGCGCAGATGGCCGACGTGCATCGGCTTGGCGACGTTGGGCGAGCTGAAGTCGATGACGAAAGTCTTGGGCGGCTGGGCCGGGGCGACGCCGAGGCGGTCGTCGGCCGCCATCGTTTGCAGCTGCCGGGCGAGCCAGGACGATTGCAGGCGCAGGTTGATGAAACCCGGGCCGGCGATCTCGGGCGGTTCGAGCAAGTCGCCGCGGTCGAGCCGGGCGACGATGTCCTGGGCGATATCGCGCGGCTTCTTGCCAAGAGTCTTGGACAGGCTCATGGCGCAATTGGCCTGGTAGTCGCCGTGCTTGGCGTCCTGGGTCGGCTTGACCATGGCCACGTACGGTTCCGGGTCGGCGACGAGGCCCGCGAGCGCCGGCCGGAAGCGGTCCTGAATCACACGTGCAAGGTTCATCGAAGTTCTCAAAAGAAACAACCGCCGAGCGCGCCGCTGGCTGAGCGGCGTGTCCGGCGGTCAGAATGCACTTCGGTTGCCTTTCCCGCTGCTTGCGGCTTAGCGTTCGGAGCGGACGTCGCGAACGCTAAGCCGCTAGCGGCGGAATCCGAAGTCGGTTATCCGCGCTGCCAATCGATCCGCGGCGCGTCGGCCCAGAGTTCTTCCAGGGCATAGTAGTCGCGCGACTCCGGATCGAACACATGGACGATCACATCGCCGTAGTCCTGCACGATCCAGCGGCTCGCTTGGTAGCCCTGGATCGACAGGCGCACCTCGCCCTCGGCGTGCATGGCGGCGTCGATCTCTTCGGCGAGGGTGTGGATGTGCCGGCGGCTCTGGCCGGTGGCGATGACGAAGAAGTCGAAGATGGGCGTCAGGCCGCGCAAATCGAGAACGAGAATGTCCTTGCCCTTGTGGTCCAGGGCCGCCTGGGCACAGAGGACGGCGCGGTGGACGGCGTTGGCGTTGCGGGTAGCTTGTTTGGTTTCGGCTACGATGGTTTCCAAAGGCCCTCCTTTCGCGAATCACATGGGAACACGCGGCGAGAATGTCGGCCCCACGCGCCTGGTGACACGCGGCGGCAGCGTGCGGTTCGCACCTTCGTGCGGTTCGCGTGTCGGGGGCCGATTTCTCCTCCCTTATACATTCTACGCGCGCTTTCCGCAACCTGTTGGTTGGTTATCTTCACCAATTCTTCGTGGCGCGGCGCCTGGCGTGCCTGGCTCGGCTCGCAGGCCAGCCTCGCCAGGCGCCGCTCGGCTCGCCCAGGTTGCCCTGGCGTCATTTCCGGCAACAGTGTATCGTCCCGGCGCGGCCGTCGTGTCGCCGGGAGGATCCTATGAGTACCAAGTTTTGCGCCGCGAGCCTGGCTCTCGTCGTTATCGCGGGCTTTGCCGCTGGATTCGCGTGGCGCCAGCTGGCGCGGCCGCGACCGGATGCCGCGACCGGCGCTCGTTCCAAGACCTCACCCCTGGAATCATGGCCGCCGCCGGCACGGCCGCAACCCAAGGCGCCGGCGGCAACCGCCGTGGCCCGGGCGGCCGTCGTCGAAACCATCCATGAGCCGATCGTGACCCGGCCGGAGCCGTTGACGGCGAACGAAGGCCCGTCGATCCCGGTTGAGAAGTTCGTTTACCCCGCGGCGACGGGCGCCGTCGCCGAACGCGACGTCGCGGCGGCGCCGGCCCCGCGCCCGGATCGGGACACCCGGCGCATGCCCTATGCCGATGAAGACAATGCCTGCGAGCTGTCGCCGGTGATCGTTTGGCTGGCGACGCCGCTGCCGGCGCTGGCCCCGCAGGGCGGCGTCGTGATGAGCCTGACGTTGCCGCGCCGGCCGTCGCCCCAGCTGGCCGAGGAAAGTGTCGAGCCACCGGTCTTCGAGGAAGCGCTGCCGGCGCGGTATCATCCGCTGCACTGCCCGTACGGCGGGCATTGTCCGTATCCGAATCCATATCGATAGACGTGTTGGGTAATGGGCTGGTGCTCAGCCAACGATGCTCGAGAGGTGGCCGGGGCTGAGTCTTCGAAGCCCCGCTCGCCCGCATGCTTTCGCCGTGTTGGTCCCGATCCTTCACATGTGGCGAGGGATCGGCGAAAGCATGCCACCCACGCCACTCGACACGACAATTCAAGTCGCCCGCTTGCTTTCGCCGTGTTGGTCCCGATCCTTCACATGTGGCGAGGGATCGGCGAAAGCATGCCACCCACGCCTCAGCGCGGCAGCTCGTGCCCGTCGGGCGCGGCGGGGGCCGGCTCGGCGAGTCGCGACACCGGAACCTCGTCAACCCGCAGCACCGGCGTCGGCTGCGGTTCGCGGACGTGCTCGCTCAGGCCGCGGATCAGGCCGGCCACCTCCTGCGGCCGATACACGCCTTTCAAGACATGACGCTTGCCCTGGTCGGTGCGGACCACGACGGCGCCGACCCCGGTCCACGCGCCCCACGGGACCGGCCGGACGCTCACCTCGACGATGTCCGCGAGATTCACCCAGACGCGCCGCGGCCGCCAGTGGCCGTGCTCGATGAACAGCCGCTTCGAAGTCAAACGGTAGTTGATGCCGAAGACCCGGCGGCTGCCGCGCACCAGCTGCAGCAGCCACAACAGCCCGGCGAGCGACCAGAACGTCCATTGCACGTTGCGGCGCTCGACGAAGGTCCACGTTCCCCAGACGATGGCGCCGGTCAAGACGACGCACACCACCAGGCTGGGCAGCAGCGTCCAGCCGGAGTAGGCGCCCCACCACACGTCCACCTCCTGAGCGGCGGGCCTGGGCCTGGAGTGGAACTCGTCGTCCATGTGATCATTGTAACCGCTCGCTTTTCATGATCGCGCGCCTTCGTGAATCAGCGCCTCACGGCTGCCGCTCCGATTGCGGAATGTGGATCACCGTGAGGGCACAACAATCCCACGCCCTGCTCTCGCGACGCACATTCCACGTGATGTACAGCTTGTCCCCCGCCGGATCGACGGCGGTGCTGTACGTGCCCACCGGCGTCGCCGCGATCTTGTCCTTGAAGTAGGGGTTCAGGAACGCGATGACTTTCCGCTCTTTGGTCTTCGTGTCGAACTGCACGACTGCGCTGCCGTCGCGGTCGGCGCCGCCGTGAGCGCCGGGAACATAGTACAGGTAGCGGCCGCTCGGATCGGCGTCGATCGAGGTGATGTACTCGTTCGTGCCGACGGCGGCCGGTCCGATGACCTGCGCCTCTTCGGTCTTGGTGTTGAACGAGTAGATCATCGTCTGCCCGCCCTTGGCCCCCTTGGACACGGTGTAGACCATTCCCTGCGCCGTCTCGTCGGTCGCGGCCCTCAGGCCGAGCGAAGCCTGGATCTTCACCGGCGCGCCGCCCTTGGCCGGATCAAAGCTGACGAGCTGGCCGACCATGTCTTCCTTGCCGGGGACGTAGTAGATCTTGCCCGTGGACCTGGCGAAGATCATGTAGCGCGGCGGGCCGTCGGGACCGGAGTAGAGCAGTTTGCGCTTCTGCACGTCGAACGCGAGGAACTGCACGCCGCCGCCGTCGGCCTTGCTGCCCGGGGCCGTGCCGCCGTAGAAGATCAAGCGGTCGGGATCGAGGACGCTGCACGGAATGCAACGCTTGGGGACGGGGCCATGGGCGATGATCTCGCTCTTGCCGGTCTTGGGATCGCAGCGAATGATCCAGTCCCCCTTGTAGCCGTACGCGTCGGTGGTCACCGTCGTCGAGCCGCGATGCGTCGAGAAGTACAGCCAGCCGTCCTTGCCGAGATCGAGCCGGCCGTGAATCTTGCCCGGAAGATACAGAAGCTCGCCCAGCAGTTGCGCCACGTTCATCAGAAGCCGCAGCACTTTCCTGGCCGGATCGTACTCGTAAACGAAGGCATTGCCTTTGGGCGCATTGTGGTCGCCGAGGGACGAATAATACTTGCCGTTGATCGCCAGGCCGTCGCCCCAGTTGGACCAGATCTTGGCGGGGTAGGTCTGGCAGGGGTAGTAGAGGAAATCGATGGTCGGCGGCGTCTTGGCGATGAGCACGTCCTTGGCGATGCTGGCCGGCGCTTGGAGAAACTCCGCGGCGGTCGCCGTGTGGATGTCCTGGCCGCCGGGAAGCTTGGGCGGAAAGGTCAGCGTGGTCGCCGCTTTCTTGCCCTTCTTCGGGGCCTTCTTCTCCTGGCCCGGCGCCGGTTGGATGTCCGGAAGGATGGCGTACACGCACAGCGCGGCGAGCGCCAGGGCCAAACAAGTCCGCCAGGGTGATTGTCGCATCGAAGATCCTCGAAAAGGGATCGCCGCTTGCGGCTTGGCGTTCGCGGCGACGCGCCGAACACGTGTCGGTCTCGTTCTAACCAAACCCCAGAAGAATGCGAAAGTTTCGAGGTGTCGCGCCAGCGGACCGGATCGGAATCCTGTCCTACGTTTGCCAGCCGCGTTTGCAGAAGACGAAGGTGGCCAGGGTCAGCCAGCAGACGGCCAGCAGCCCGGCGGCGGCGAGGTTGATCCAGTGGAACCACAGGACGTCGCCGGACAGGGCGGCGTGCAGCATGCGCGGGCCGTGGTATTCCAGCGCCAGGTTGGGAAGGATGCCGATCTTTCCTTGCTGGCAAATGAACAGAAACAGCGCGACCATGAACATGTAGCACAACGCGCCCATGCTGGCCGCGCGTTGCGTCCGCGCCAGGCTGGCGATGGTCAGGCCGATGCCGACGGCGCCGCAGGCGCTGGCGGTCAGCGCCAGCCAGAAGAACGGCTGGGCCAGCACGGCGGGCCTGGCGATGCCGGCCAGCGTGGCCGCCAGCGCGATCCCGGCGGCCGGATAGAAGAGCAGCTTCGCTCCCAGGATTTCCAGGGGCGAGGCCGGCGACAACGCCTGCGCCAGCAGGATGCCGCGCTCGCGTTCCTCGCACATCAACGACGGCATCAAGTAGACGCAGCTCAGAAACAGCGCGAACAGGACGAGGGCGGAGACGATCGACGCCTTGGCGTCGACGCCGCCGCGGAGCTGCGAACGTTCCACCTCGACGTGCAACGCATTGGTCGCGGAGGAGTCGGCGGCTTGCTTCTGGAAGTAACGCGCCGATTCGCGCCAGAACCAGGCTTCGAAGGGCGCCAGGCCGCTGCCCGTTTCGTCGGGGTGCCACAGCCAGATCTTGACGCGCGGCGTGCCGTCGGCGGACGGAGCGGGCCGCATCTGAATCGCGCCGGCGCCTTGCGGGTAGGTGATCGTCGCGTCCGGCCCGAATTGCCGGCGAATGTGCCGGAAGCGAATGCGCTTCGCCATGTCGGCAGGGACATGGTCGCGCAAGTGTTGCACCCACGCATCGTGGTCCCACACGTCGATATAGCATTTTTCGACGGCGCCCAGCATTGGCGTGCCGCTGGCCGCGTCAGCCTGGAACAACGTCATCAGCAGCGACGCGGCCACGAGCATCAGGGCCAGAACGATGCCGCCGCGCTGCGCAAGGTGACGCTGCAGTTCCTTGACGAGCAGGGTATGGAGAATGCGCCAACGCATGAAATCCAACCTACGCTAATCGAACGCGGTCCCGGTCAACTTCAAGAAGGCCTCGTGGAAATTGAACTCGCGCGTTTGCAGCGACGCCACGGCGTCGCGTTCCACGTGTCCGGCCAGCACGCCGCGCTCGCGGTCTTGTTCCAGGTCGAACACGCGCCGGCTGCCGTCGCGCAGGATGACGTCCACCTTGCGCTCGCTGTGGGTTTGCCGCAGGGCCAGCGGCGTGTCGAGGGCGACCAGCCGGCCCTTGCACAGGATCGCGACGCGGTCGCAGATCTCTTCGACTTCCTCCATGTTGTGCGTGGTCAAGAGCACCGTGCACCCCTCGCCCACCAGTTGCCGCAGGATGCGGCGCACGACCTTGCCGGAATGGATGTCGAGGTTCGCGGTCGGCTCGTCGAGATACAAGATTCGCGGCCGATGCAAGAGCGCCCGCGCCAGGAGCAGCTTGCGGCGCATGCCCAGCGAGTAACCGCGCACGTGCAGGCCGGCGGCTTCGTCGAGCTCCACGAGATGAAGGCACTCCTCGACGCGCGCGTCCGGAACGCCGTACAGCCCGGCGAAGAAGCGGAGGTTGTGCCGGCCGGTGAATTCCTCGAAGTGGTTCTCGCGATCGGGAACGTAGCCGAAGAGCGGCTTGACGCGCGACCAGTCGCCGACGATGTCATGACCGAGCACGCTGACCTGGCCCGAACTCGGCGGCCGCTGGCCGATCAGCACGCGCAGCGTGGTGCTCTTGCCGGCGCCGTTGGGACCGAGCAGACCGAAAAGCTCACCCGGCCGCAGCTCGAGGCTGAGCCCATCGACGGCGGTGAAGTCGCCGTAGCGAACCGTCAGGCATTCGAGCCGCACACTCATGCCGCTTCACCTCGCATGATTCCCTCGCAAGCCCCGGGATGAGCGCAGCGATTCCCGGGGGTGGCACGCAGCGATTCCCGGGGGTCTTGGACATCAGCACAACCATAGCACGCGGGCGGCGGCGCCGTGGTCTCCCACGGCAAAGTTCGACCCGGTACGATGATAAGGAGACATTTCGGAGGCCTGATGGACCTGCAGCTGACCCTGCAAAAACTGGCGATCGCCTTGGCCCTGGGCCTGCTGGTCGGTCTGCAGCGCGAACGGGCGCGGTCGCGGGTCGCCGGCATCCGCACCTTCGGCCTGATCACGTTGCTGGGCGCCGTGGCCGCGCTGCTGGCCAACGACTACGGCGGCTGGCTCCTCGCCGCGGAGGCGCTGGGTCTGGCGCTGCTGCTGGCCGGCGTCAACCTCATGAAACCGCGCGGCCGCGAACGCGACCTGGGCCTGACGACCGAAGTCGCCGCGCTGTTGATGTTCGGGGTCGGCGCTTATGTCGTCGTCGGACACACCGCCGTCGCCGTGATCCTGGGCGGCAGCGTCGCACTCCTGTTGCATTTCAAGGCCCCGATGCACGCCTTCGTGGCCAAGATCGGCGACAAGGACGTGACGGCGATCATGCGCTTCGTGCTGATCGCCCTGGTGATCCTGCCCGCGCTGCCCGACGACTATTACGGACCCTACGCGGTGCTGAATCCCCACAAGATCTGGTTCATGGTCGTGCTGATCGTCGGCATCAACCTGGCGGGCTATGTCGCTTACAAACTGCTTGGCGGAGGAACGGGCGCCTTGCTCGCCGGGGTGCTCGGCGGCATGGTTTCGAGCACGGCCACCACGGTCAGCTATGCCCGCCGCACCCGCGAACAGCCGGAGAGCGCCGGCCTGTCGGCGCTGGTGATCCTGATTGCCTCGACCATCGTGTATGTGCGGATGCTGGTGGAGATCGGCATCGCGGCGCCGGGAAGCTTCTGGGTCCTGGCGCCGCCTATCGGCGTCATGCTCGGGTGGATGGTCGGCATCGCCGCGATAATGTTCCTGCTGGTGCGGCGCGACCAGACAGCCCTGTCCGAGCCGGGCAATCCGGCCGAATTGCTCCCCGCGCTGCTGTTCGCGGGATTGTATGCCGTGGTCGTGCTGGCCATCGCCTGGGCGAAGGACCATTTCGACGACGCCGGGCTGTACGTGGTCGCCTTCTTCTCCGGCATGCACGATGTGGACGCGATCACGCTGTCCACGGCGCAGTACGTGGACTCCAACGCGGTCGCCGCCGCGGTCGGCTGGCGGGCGATGCTGTGGGGCTCGATGGTGAACCTCTTCATGAAGGGGTTCTACGCGTACGCCCTGGGCGGCTGGCGGTTGCTGCGGGCGCTGCTGGCGCCGTTCGTGGCGGCGTTGGCGGGCGGCGGGGCGTTGCTGCTCTTGTGGCCGGCGTGATGACAGCGTCTGAAACCGGGCGACCGGAACGTCGGTATCACTCGCAGCCCTATCATGTCTTCGAGTGCAACGGCCGCGCGACTTCATGCTCCCCGCATCAACCACCCACGTGTTCTCCTGGCTGCGCTGGCGGCTGCTGCGCAACTCCGTCGGCGTCATGATGCGCGGCTCGCTGTTGCGCGCGCTCACCATCCTCGGCTGCGGCGCGCTCATCTGGGGCATGGTGTTCACGGCCTCGTGGTTTGGTTTCGAAGAGCTCAAGTCGCGCTGGCAAGTGCCGCTCGATCAAGAGATCATGACGCTGATCTTCAGCTTGATGTTCTTCGCGCTGACCGTGCTGCTGATCTTCTCGACGGGCATCATTCTGTATGCCAGCTTGTTCGCGTCTCCCGAAAGCGCGTTCCTGCTGAGCACCCCGGCCGCGGACGATCGCGTCTTCGTGTACAAGTTCCAGGGCGCGGTCGCCTTCAGCAGCTGGGGCTTTTTGCTGCTGGGAAGTCCCGTCTTGATTGCCTACGGGCTCAAGGTCGGGACCGGCGCGCCGTGGTACTTCTACGTCGCCTTGCCGCTGTTCTTCCTCGGTTTCGTGCTCATTCCCGGCGCCATCGGCGCCCTGATCTGCCTCGTGCTGGTCAACTGCACGCCGCGCCACCTGAAGCAGATCCTGATCGGCGTCAGCGTCGCCGTGATCGCGGTCTTGCTGGTCTGGACCGCGCTGCGGCTCCGCGAGGTGACCCAGACCGCGGCCACGCGCACCTGGTTCGACAACCTGTTCGCCGAGCTGGCGGTGTTCGGCGGCCGGCTCGTCCCCTTTCAATGGATCGCCGCCGGCTTGATCGCGACCGCCCGCGGCGACATCGACAAGATGGCCTGGCACCTCGCCCTCATCTGGAGCAACGGCCTGTTCCTCTTCGTCGTGGCCGCCTGGCTGGGCAAGAAGCTGTTTCGCCGCGGCTTCAATCGTGTCGCCACCGGCGGCTCGCTGCGCAAGCGCTACGGCGGCCATTTCCTCGACGCCGTCGTCGATCGCGCCCTCTTCTTCCTTGCCGAGCAAACCCGCTTGCTCATCGTGAAGGATTTCCGCACCTTCCGCCGCGATCCGGCGCAGTGGGCCCAGGTGCTGATCTTCATGGTGCTCGGCGTCCTGTACTTCGCCAACATGCGCCGGTTCTACGAGCAAGACATCCAGCGCGCCTTCAAGAACTTCATCAGCCTGCTGACGCTGACGGCCACCGCGTTCCTGATCTGCGCCTACACCGGCCGCTTCATCTTCCCGCTCTTGAGCCTCGAAGGCCGCAAGTTCTGGATCCTCGGGCTGCTGCCGCTGAAGCGCGAGCGGCTGCTGTGGGGGAAGTTCGCGTTCGCGGCGATCGGCTGCCTGATCGGCGGCGAGTTCATCGTGGCGTTCAGCAACGTGATGCTGGGCATGCCGTGGCAAATCCTGGTCGTGCACGCCGCCACGATCGCGGTCGTCGTGCTGGGGCTCAGCGGCCTGAGCGTCGGCCTGGGCGCGCTGTTGCCGAACTTCCGCGAGACCGATCCTTCCAAGATCGCGGTCGGCTTTGGCGGCACGTTGAACCTGGTGGCCGGCTTGCTGTTCTTGCTCGTGACCATCGCGGCCATGGCGCTGCCGCTGCACGTGCTCCTGGGCGCGACCGAGGACATGTCATTCCAACGTGCCGGCGTGCCGGCGTGGACGTGGGCCTTGACGGGAATCGCCGGCGCGATCGGCATGCTCGCCACGGTGTTGCCGTTGCGCGCCGGAGCGCGGCATCTGCGCCGCATGGAGTTTTGACATGGCGAGCCGGGAGCGTTAGCGACCGGTGAACGCGGCACGCGCCAGCGCCTCGGCGGCGCGATCGATTTCGTCTTCGGTCGTGAACCGCCCCACGCTCAACCGCACTGCCCCTTTGCCGATCTCCGGCCGCACGCCCATGGCGCACAAGACCGGCGACAAGGCCACATGGCCCTCGTGGCACGCCGAACCGGTGGAGGCGGCGATCTCCGGCGTCTTCTGCAACAGTTCCGCGCCGATGTGATCGAGAAAGTTCACGTTGAGCGTGTTCGGCAACCTCAGTTCCGGATGCCCGTTCAGCGTGATCCTGTCTCGGAGGCCGGCGCGCAGCTTGTCCCAGAGCCGGTCGCGCAGCCGTTGCAGCTTGGTTGTCGCGTCGGGGAGGCTCAGCCGGGCGATTTCGCAGGCCTTGCCCAGGCCGACGATGTACGGCACATTCTCGGTGCCCGCCCGCCGGCCGCCTTCGTGTCCGGCCCCGTGGATCAGCGGCTCCAAGCTGACGCCCTTGCGAACGTAAAGGACGCCGATGCCTTTCGGGGCATACAGCTTGTGCCCGGCGACCGTCAGCAGATCGACACCCAGCTCGTTGACATCGACGCGCAGCTTGCCGAGCGACTGGGCCGCATCGGTGTGAACCAGGGCGCCGCGCTCCTTGGCGAGCTTCGCGATCTCGCGGATCGGCTGTAGGGTGCCGACCTCATTGTTGGCGTGCATGATGCTGACGAGGGTCGTGCCGCGCTCCAGCGCTTTCTTGACGGCATCCGGATCGACCAGGCCGAATCGATCCACGGCAACCTTCGTGACCTTGCAGCCGAGTCGTTCCAGAAAGGCGCACGGCTGAAGGGTGGCTGGATGCTCGATGGTGCTCGTGACGATGTGGGCCCCGCGCGCCCAGCGGCCGAAGAAGCCTTGCAGCTTGGCGAACACTACGCCCTTGAGGGCGTGATTGCTGGCCTCGGTGCCGCCGCCGGTGAAGATGATCTCATTCGGCTCGGCGCCGAGAAGCGCCGCAACTTGACCGCGAGCGACATTGACAGCATCGTGGGCGGTCTTGCCGTAAGGATGCGTGCTCGACGGGTTGCCGAAATGGTCGCGCAGGTAGGGCGTCATCGCTTCGATGACGGCGGGGTCGAGCGGAGTGGTGGCGTTGTAGTCGAGGTAGATGGGGGTCATGTTGATATCATTTGGGGTCAAGGCGCGGGCGGATCAGGCGTCCAGACCGAGACGGTATCGTGAGCGAAGTCGATCTCGATGCGCAATCCGGCGCGGCGCAGAGCGCGGATTCCGATCAACGGTCGGTCAAAGTGTGGGTCCGGCTGTTGTGCGGTATCTCGGAAAGGCAATCCTCGGTCGAGTGGGACCCGGTATGGCTCGAGCGGTTGTCCGGGTAGGTTGCTCACCAGCCAGATATCCGCTTTCCGAAGGGGCGCGAAGATGCTGCCTCCGACAGAGCGAATCCTCATCGAGCGCGCGCGACGGTTTTGGTCCGGGTCAAGGCCCGCCTGCAACACGTGTTGGCGCCAAGCAAACGCTTCGCCGCGGTTTCCCGTGTCCAAAACCCATTCCTGCATTAGCCCAGTCGGGGGTGGCTTCAACAAACTGTCTTCGGTCAACACGACAGGAAGAACAATGGTCCAATTCGGCAACGGCGGCGATCGGGTGGCGTCGATCCAGCAATGAAATGGCAACCGCTCGATGAAGAGGGGCATAGCTCAGTCCATCCACATCGGGCCGAGCAACATCTCGGTCAGTTGCGGCTCAATGCAAAACACCGCAATCTCGTCCGCCTGCAAACCGCGCTCCAGGCACTCCTGATACATGAGGTGCTTCTGTGTCGCGAAGCCAAGCTGTTCAGCGCCCCGATAGGCGACCCACTGCCCGGGACGTTCCAGCCACAGTTGCGGGAGATCCTTTTCAAAGGCAGCCTCTGCTTGTTCTTGAAGTTCCTGGATTGTCATTGGTTCCTCCCATCCATCGTCTTGCGCCATTATCCCTGTCGAAACGACGCGACGCAAGATAACCCTGGACAAGGCCGCCTCGATCTTTCATACTTCCCTTTCCGTCATTCACCTCGGAGGATCGCACCATGCGCCATCTGCTCTGGATCATGCTCGCCGGCTTGCCGGCACTCGCGGCTTCCCCGCGCGAAACCACCGCCGGCGCCAAGGACGCCGGCTGGACCAAGATCTTCAACGGCAAGGACCTCGACGGCTGGCACACCAGCGCCAAGACCGGGCATAGCCGCACCACCAAGAACAAGTCGGCCGGCCGCTGGGTCGTCGAGGACGGGGCCATCGTCGGCAGCCAGGACGTGCCCGGCAACGGCGGCATCGTCATCACCGACAAGAAATACAAGAACTTCGAAGTGAAGCTCGAAATGAACAACGACTTCGGCCCCGACTCCGGCCTGTTCCTGCGCTCGACCGAGGACGGCAAGTGCTACCAGGCCATGATCGACTACCACGCCAACGGCAACTTGATGGGCATCTACGGCGAAGGCCTGGGCGGGCAGCCGCACGTGCGCAATTTCGATTTCGGCAAGCTCGTCACGGAGATCAAGCCGCGTGACAAGTCGCCGTTTCCGCTGCCGGTGTCGCCGGAGAAATGGCCGAGCTTCTGGAAGCACGGGCAATGGAACGAGCTGAAGGCGAAGATCGTCGGCAATCCGCCGAAGTTGACGACGTGGATCAACGGCGTCAAGTTCATGGAGTTCACGGACGACAAGAAACGCCACGTCGACGAAGGCGGGATTGCCCTGCAGGTCCACGGCGGCGGCGACTACACGAAACAATTCGTTCGCTACCGCAATATCTACGTCAAGGTCCTCGATTGACGCGCTTGGCTTGCCGTTTAGCGTTCGCGGTATGACTCGAACGCTAAACGGCAAGCCCCCGACCGCACCAACTCGTCTGGTCCGGACCAGCGTGGACTTGCTACAATTCGCTCCGATGAGCACCCCGATCCTCAGCGTGGCCGAAGCGCAGCAGCGCATCGTCGGACAGGTCCGGCCGTTGCCGCCGAAGACCATGCCCTTGACCTCGCAAGCTCTCGGCCTGGTGTTGGCGGAGGATGTCGCCAGCGACCTCGACATGCCGCCGTTCGACAAGGCGATGATGGACGGCTACGCGGTGCGGTCGGCCGATGTTCCGGACGCCGGCGCGGAGCTGGCCGTCATCGAAGAGGTGACCGCGGGACGCGTGCCGCGGTTGACCGTGGGGCCGGGACAGGCGACCCGGATCATGACGGGAGCGCCGATCCCGAGCGGGGCCGACGCCGTGGTCATGATCGAGCGAACCCAGGCGGTGGACGGCCGGCGCGTGCGGCTCGAAGGCGGCGTCAAGCCGGGCCAGAACGTCCTCGTGCGCGGCAAGGAGATGACGCGCGGCGCCGTCGTGCTGCGGGCCGGCGCTCGGCTCAGGCCGCAGGAACTTGGATTGCTGGCGCTCGTCGGCAGAACAAGGGCGCGCGTGCAGCCGGCGCCGAGCGTCGCCATCTTGCCGACGGGTGATGAAATCGTTGAGCCGGGCGAAAAGCCGGGTCCGGGACAGATTCGCAACAGCAACGGACCGATGCTCGCGGCACAAACGACGCGGGCGGGCGGCGTGCCGAAGTTGCTGGGCATCGCCCGCGACACCGAAGAAAGCTTGCGAGGGCTGATCGGCGAAGGACTTGGGGAAGATGTGCTGGTCCTCTCCGGCGGCGTGTCGGCGGGGAAGCTCGACCTCGTCCCCAGCGTGCTGGCCGACCTCGGCGTGCGCGTCGATTTTCACAAGGTGGCGATGAAGCCCGGCAAGCCGATGCTGTTCGGCGTGAAGGACCACGGCGGCCGGCGGCCGGCCACGCTGGTATTTGGCCTGCCGGGCAACCCGGTGAGCGGACTGGTGTGCTTCGAGCTGTTCGTCCGCCCGGCGATCCGCGGCTTGATGGCCTTGCCCCCCGGTCCGGTTGTCGTGCAGGCGACGTTGACCGAGGACCATGCGTATCGCACTGATCGGCCGACGTATCATCCGGCGCGGCTGGAGTCGACGGATGCCGGCTGGCGCGTCCAGGCCGTGCCCTGGTTCGGCTCGGCCGATTTGCGCGGCGTCACGCCGGCCAACGCGTTTGTGCTGCTGCCGGCCGGCGATCATCAACATCGCGCCGGCGACGTGCTGCCGGTGCTGATGGTGGAGGACATGGCCGCTTGCGGCTTAGCGTTCGCGTAATCCGCGGAAGACATCACGATCACGGAGGATCCGACCATGACCATGGTTCAACACGGCGTTCAGCCGCGCAAGGTAGACATCATTCACGCGGTCACGCAATCGATGCAACCAGGGACTGCCCCGAAGACATCCATCTGGCTCAGCCTCATCCCGGCCGCGACGACCGGCGGCTTCTTGTGGATGTGCTACTTCCCGCTCGCCTGGGGCTGGCTGGGCTGGATCGCACTGGTTCCGCTGCTGGCCCTCGTGCGGATGCAGCAGACGCCGCGGCGGCTTTACCTCTCCGCGTGGCTCGGCGGGCTCGTCTTCTTCGTGCCGGCCTTGCACTGGCTGAGCGCATCGCCCTACCAGGCCATGACCGCCGCCTGGATCATGCTGGCCCTCTATTGCGCCCTCTATTTTCCCGCGACGCTCTGGCTGATCCGGTTCGTTGACCGCAAGACCTGGTTGCCGCTCGCGGTCGCCGTTCCGGTGGCGTGGACGCTCATGGAATGGTTCCGCTCGTTCATGCTGACCGGCTTCGCATGGTACTATCTCGGCCACACGCAGCACGCCATGCTGCCGCTGATCCAGATCGCCGACCTGGGCGGCGTCTACCTGATCAGCTTCGTGATCGCCGCGGTGAACGCCTGGGTATTCGACGTGCTCTACCAGTTTCCCGGCCTGCGCGACCGGTTCCGCTGGCGCGAGCCCAGGCACCTGCAGGACGGCAGCCGGCCTCTCGCCGGCGGCTCGGTGTGGCGGCCGGGGTTGATCTACGAGGCCGGCGTCTTGTTCCTGGCGGTGCTGTGCACCTACATCTACGGCACCTGGCGGCTCGGGCAGAACCGCTTTGACGAGGGCCCGTTGCTGGCGCTGTTGCAAACCAATCTCGGCCAGGAGGTGCGCGATGACGTCACTCAAGAGGAACGCGATTCCCATCTCGCCCGCCACTGCGACCGCCTGTGCCGCCTCGCCGTCCACCAGCCACAGACGCCCGATTTGATCGTCTGGCCGGAGACCAGCTACCTGCGCCAGTTCCCCTGGCTCGAGATCTCCGCCGAGCTGCCGATCAAGTCCATCCCCCAGATCTGGCGCGAGGACTACCCGGCCGTGCGGCGTCATCTGCGCGAGGAGTTGCTGCGCTTCTATCCCGCCAACCATCTCCTGGGTCTGAGCACCTACGTGCTCAACGCCGACGGCACGGTGAGCCGTTTCAACTCGGCCCTCCTGGTTCCACGGGACGGGCTCATCGGGGAACGCTATGACAAGATGCACCGCGTGCCGTGGGGCGAGTTCGTGCCGTTTCGCGACTCGTTGCCGTTCATGGAATGGCTATCGCCCTATGATTTCAACTACGACATTCACGAGGGCGAGACGTTCACGCGCTTTGAGGTGGGCAAGCACAAGTACGGCGTGCTGATCTGTTACGAAGACTCCGATCCGTTCCTGCCGCGGCGCTACGTGCGCTCCGAGAAAGACGGCGAGCCGGTTGATTTCCTCATCAACATCTCCAACGACGGCTGGTTCAACGGCACCGTCGAGCACGAGGAGCACCTGGCCATCAGCCGCTTTCGCGCCATCGAGTGCCGCCGCGCCATCGCCCGCTCGGTGAACATGGGCATCTCGGCGGTGATCGACGGCAACGGCCGGGTGCTGCGTCCGGAAGAGTTGCCGCCGCCCGAAGAGCCGCACACCTGGAGGATCGCGGGCGCCGAGGAATTGCCGATCGCGGAGTGGGCCTCGTACAAGAAAACCGCGGGCGTGCTCCTGGCCCGCGTGCCCATCGACAGCCGCGCCAGTTTCTACGCGGCGGCCGGCGACTGGCTGCCGATCGGCTGCTGCGGTGTGGTCGCGGCGGTCATCGTGTGGTCCATCGCGCGACGACGGCGCACGCCGCAGACGGGTTCGCAGACGGGGCCGCCAACGGGGCCGCAGACGGCGCCGCAAACCGCTTGACCACCATGAACACTCCTCACCCCTGGCGTCGGCGCATGTTCGAATGGGTCCGCTTGCTGCTGATCGGCTACCTGGGGATCATGCTGCTCTTGATGCTCCTGGAAAACTGGCTCGTCTATCCGGCGTCGCGCGACTCGCAGCCGCCGCCGTGCCGTGAAGTCGAAGACGTCCATCTGACCTGCGCGAACGGCACGAACGTCCACGGCTGGTGGCTGCCCTGTGCCGATTCCAAACTGGCACTGCTTTACTTCCACGGCAACGGCGGCAACCTGAGCTGGCGCGGCCCGTCGATCATGCGCTGGCGCGATCGGCTCGGCGTCGCGGTGCTGATCGTCGATTATCCGGGCTACGGCCGGAGCGAAGGCCGGCCGAGCGAGCAAGGCTGCTACGAAACCGCCGACGCCGCCTACGAGTGGCTCGTGCAAGAACGAAAGGTGGCGCCGAAGAACCTGCTCATCTACGGCGGCTCGCTGGGCGGCGGCGTCGCCGTCGATCTGGCCAGCCGCCGCGAGCACCGCGCCCTGATCCTGGCCAGGACGTTCACGTCGGCGCCCGACGTCGCCAGCGGGGCCTTTTTCTGGCTGCCGGTGCGCTGGATGATGCGCAATCGCTTTGCCAGCATCGACAAGATCGGCCGCTGCGCCGCGCCGATTTTCATGAGCCACGGCGACCGTGACGAAGTGGTCCCCTTTTCTCTCGGCAAGAAACTGTTCGAGGCCGCGCCCGAGCCGAAGCGCTTTCACGTCATGCCCGGCGTCCGCCACAATGACCCGCTGGCGGAATCGATGTACGCCGCGTTGAAGACATTTCTGGCCGAGCACGCGCCGGTTGAGTAGCGTTGCCGGACTGCACTTTCGAATGACCTGGATTGTCCGCAGCAGTATTTGCTATAGCCGACACCGATGGTCTCGCGTTCACAAGCTGGGATGACTCGGCAGATCGCGATAGAAGAGATAGATAGGAGAACGCCATGATCCGCGCCGGGATGCTCGCGATGTCACTGATCGTGCTGGGAACGCACACCGCCGCGGCCCAGGACGCGCCGTGGCGCTTTCAGTGGAAGAAGGGCCAGACGTTCCACTATCGCACGAACCACGTGACCAGCGTCAAGGAAGTGGTCGACGGCAACGCCGTCGAGACCGGCTCCAAGCTCAACCTCGTCAAGAAATGGACCGTGGCCGACGTGGACCAAAGCGGCGCGGCCACGCTGCACCTGAGCCTCGCCGCCCTGCGGACCGAGCAGACCCGGCCCAACGGCGAGAAGCTCCTGTTCGACTCGGCCGACCCGGGCAAGAGCACGCCGGGGCTGAAGCAGATGAGCGAGCACCTGGGCAAGACCCTGGTGATCTTGCGGATCGACGGTTACGGCCGGAGCCTCGAAGTCACGCAAGGGTCGGCGGCGAAGTACGAGGCCGAGCCGCCGTTCGTCATCGTGCTGCCCGCCGCGGCGCCGAAGGAAGGCCAGGCGTGGCTGCGGCCGTACCACATCGTGCTGGAGCCGCCGCAGGGCACCGGTGAGAAATACAAGGCCGAGCAAGTCTATCGCTGCGCCAAGATCGCCGGCGGCCTCGCCACGGTCGCGGTCACGACCGAGCTGAAGACGCTGCCCGACAACATGCAGGAGCGTCTACCGCTGTTGCAACGCGAAGCCCAGGGACAGGCCGTATTTGATGTCAACAACGGCCGCTTGCAGCGCGTGCAGCTCACGATCGACAAGACGGTGCAGAACCACCAGGGCCAGGGGAGCAGCTATCACTTCGTCAGCACGTTTGTGGAAGAGTTGACGAACCCGTAGAACAAACTCTAATCGCCCAAGCAATCGCGCAGCGGAAATGCCTTGACGAGCGCCGCGTGCATGTCGGCGGCGTGCTCCACGAAGGCGCGGCGGCGGGCCTCGATCTTGGACAGGCCTTCCTGGAGGAGTTGCGCGCGTTCCGCATCGGTCAAGAGTCGCTTGCTGTCGTGCGGAGGAAGGTTGCCGATGCGCGTTGACAGCGTGGCGCTGCGAACGGCGGCGCCGGACGGGAGCTGTTTTTCAAGCAGTTCCTTCAAGGCCTGCAAACGCGCCAGCCCGGCAGCGCGGAACGAATCGGCCGAGGCGAGCCAGGGCTTGATGTCCGCGCTCGGAATCTCGCGGCCGCCGCCGACCTTGCGGGGCAGTTCGACCTTGACCCAATAGCGCGTGTCCTCGAACACCTTTTCGGTCTGCCAGAACTCCAGCTCCTCGGCGAGTCGGAACCGCCAGGCGAGCGTGTCCGGCTGCCCCGCCTCCGGCTGCCCCGCGTCCGGCTGCCCCTCGTTGAGGACCTGCTGGAGATCGAACCCGAAGCTGTCTTGATCGTGCGACAGCGGCTGATGGGGCAGGTAATGCCACAAATCGGCGCGCCAGCCGGTCCGCGCCGGCTTCCACGCCACCCAGAGGCCGACGGCCTGAATCTCGCGGGGATTGCGGCTCGATTCCTTGGTGTTCAGCGTCGCCCGCGTTGCACGAAAAGCCTCGAGCCGGATGAAGTGCCATTCCTTGCCCGGCGGTATCCCCTGGGGAGGATCCCCCTGCGCGGACCACCAGGAATTGTAGACGTAGGAATCCGGACTGCTGCGAAACCAGGTCCTGTGTTCCCAATCCTTGCCCGCCAAGGCGCGCGCCGCCTTGGTCCAGCGTTCGAGCTGAGCGCGCTGGGCGGCGTCGACGAAGGTGAAGTCGCTGTACTTCACTTCCTCAAGTTTGGGCGGCGTCGGCTTGGGCAGCGTCGGCGCGGGTGCAGCGCCGCCGCCTGGGTTTCCGCAACCCGCGCTGGTCAAGATCACCGCCGACGAGAGCGCGATCGAAAGCGCTCGCCGGCGCACGCCTTGAGAACCTCGGGTGGATCGCATGTTCTCGCTCCCAGGTTAAGAGAGGTTAAGAGGACGCCCCACTGCATGATGAACCGACCGCCAGATTATTCCCCGGGAATCGCTGCGCTCATCCCGGGGCTTGGAAATCCGACAATCAACAATCGAAATCAAGAATCGAAAATGAACTACTCGCCACGCACCCGTTCCGCCGCGCGCAGCGCCCGCAGCACGTTCAGGCCGAGCACCTTGCGAATCGCCTCCGGCCTGTGGCCGCGGTTCAGCAATTCTTGCGTGATGCGCGGGTACGTGGATACGTCGTCGAGCTGCACCGGCGTGGCGTTGATGCCGTCGTAGTCGGAGCCCAGGCCGACGTGGTCGACGCCGGCCACCTTGATGATGTGTTCGATATGATCGACCACGTCGTGGATCGTGCCGCGCGGCAAGGGATGCTCCTTTTTCCATTGCGCCCAGGCAGTCTTGAACTCCTCCTCGTTCGGGTAGCGCTTCTTCATGGCGCGGTAGGCCGGGACCAGCTCCCGCGAGCGGCGGGCGCCTTCGGGCGTGATGAAGCCGCTGTAGAAGTTCACCATCACCACGCCGCCGTTGGCCGCCACCAGCTTGAGGACGTCGTCCGGCACGTTGCGCGGATGATCGGCCAGCGCGAACGCCGACGAATGCGAGGCGATGACCGGCGCCTTGGCCACGCGGAGCACGTGCCGCATGGTGTCGGCCGAGATGTGCGAGATATCAACCAGCATGCCCAGCCGGTTCATCTCCGCGACGACTTCCTCGCCGAACGGCGTCAGGCCCTTCAAGCGCGGCGCGTCGGTCGCGGAATCGGCCCAATCGAGGTTGTCGGAATGAGTCAACGTCATGTAGCGGACGCCGAGCTGATAGTAGGTTCGCAGCACGCCCAGGGAGTTGTCGATGGAATGACCGCCTTCGACGCCGATGAGCGAGGCGATCTTGCCGTGCTTGCGGATGCGGACGACGTCGTCGGCCGTGCTCGCCATCTCGAAGGTATCGGGATACTTCTTGACGAAGCGGTGGATCACATCGATCTGCTCGAGGGTCTGCCGGACGGCGGTCCCGGTCTTGGCGGTCCCCGCCGCGACGTACGCCGACCAGAACTGCGCGCCGACGCCGCCCTGCCGGAGCCGGGCGATGTCGGTGTGGAGTTTCGGCTGGGGCCGGGCGATGTCGATCCTGCGGACGAAAAGGTCTTTGCCCTCGCGGAACTGATACGGCAGATCGTTGTGGCCGTCGAAGACGAGGGCGTCGCGGTGCAGCTTCAAGGCTTCGTCCGTGACACGGACGATGCCGCGTTGGCCGCGCTTGGGCGGTTCATCGGCGCCAGCGATCGATGCCATGACAATCGACAACAACAGCGACACGCGTTGCATGACTGGATTCCATCCAGAGGGCTCGCTTCAGGCTCGCTTGAACACTTCCTCCTGGAGCGCCTCAGCCAGGCGCGTCAGTTCCTCCGACGACAGACTCGCCAGTTGCTCCGCCGCCGTCTGGGGGCGCCCCAGTAATTGCTCGGACAGCCGGATAGCGCCGATCAGCTGGCCCTTTTGAAGTCCTTCCATGCGCGCGACCTCCAGTCGAGTGTTGTG
>JAKEET010000037.1 GCA_022616435.1 Gemmataceae bacterium | reverse complement strand
ACGCCGTCGAGGTTCTTTTCCTTGGCCTTCTGCACGATCGACTCGGCGGCACGGCGGAATTCGTTGCTGTGCACCTCGTAGCGCGGCGTCTTCAGCACGAACCATTCGGCCGTCTTGCTGATCTGAATCAGCCGCTCGGCGCTAGCGCTGATCTTGTTGAAGTCGCTGAGGGCGATCCCTTCGAGCAGTTTTTTCGAGTTGTCGAGCTTCTCGACCATGAACTTGGCCAGCCCCCCCGGCCTCTGGGCCGAGCTGGTCCAGGGCGTGCCGACCAGCAGGCAAAGGCCCAACGCAAACCCGATTGTTCTTCGCATCGATCGACTCCTTGAGGTTGTTTCGGTTGGAATCCGCTCGGCCCTCGTTGCTTTGGCAAATAGCGAGCCGGACCGAGGCCAAAGCCGGAGAAGGCGAGATTCACACGGTTTGCTTAGTCCGCAACCGGTTTGCGATCAATGGCTGTTCCGGGTCCGCACAGCGGCGGTCCAAAACCGCACATCAACCGAGGCGAGCGTCGCGGCGTCAGCCCGACGTGGCCATATCCCACGACGCGTCAGTGCCCGATAATCCGTGACTCCCTCACGTCCACGTCGGGCTTGCGCCGCGACGCTCGCCACAATGGCACTGCCTTTGCACGTTGCGATTCCATCCACTCCCCTGGACCAAGAGAGGACCACGACATGCCCACCACGAATGACCTCGCGGGCGACCCCTTGAGCGCATCGGACCGTCCCAGCAAGCAGGTGCCGGCCGGCTCGAAGATCGGGCTATGGCTGCTGACGATCACGATGGCGGCCCTGGCCGCTGGCCTGTTGCGGGATCTGGTTGCCGCCTTGTTGCGTTGATGTCGGCCTGCGTCCGTCGTTGCCTTGGCCGGTCGTTTCGTCTACCATGACGCCACCTCATGTGGAAACCGCCCGTGGAGATCGACGATGACGACGCGCATTGCCAGCCTGTTGATTGCGGCCTGGACCGTGCTCGCCCTGGCCCAGCCGGGGTTCGCCCAGGACAAGAAAGCCTTCCGCGCCGGCGCTTTCGCCCAGGACATCACCCCCACGAAGTACCCCATCTCGGTCAACGGCGGCATGACCGATCGACAGGCGACCTCGGCCCACGACCGGCTGCACGCCCGGTGCATCGTGCTCGACGATGGCACGACCCGGATCGCCATCGCCGTGTGCGATAGCTGCATGATCCCGCGCGAGGTCGCCGATCCGGCCAAGGCGCGGGCCCAGAAGCTGACCGGCATCCCGCCCGAGCGCATCCTCATCTCCGCCACCCACACGCATTCGGCGCCGACCGTCAGCGGCGTCTTTCAGAGCGATCCCGACGCGGCGTACCAAAAGCATCTCGCCCAGAAGATCGCCGAGGGAATCGCGGCGGCGAACGGGCGCCTGGCGCCCGCCAAGATCGGCTGGGCGGTCGGCCATGATCCGGACCAGGTGTTCAATCGCCGCTGGAAAGTGAAGAACCAGGGCTTGCTCGCCGATCCGTTCGGCGGCTTCGACAAGGTGCGCATGAACCCGCCGCGCGGCAGCAAGGACCTGGTCGAGCCGGCCGGGCCGATTGATCCCGACGTGGCGATCCTGTCGCTGCAAAGCGCCGACGGCACGCCGCTCGCCCTGCTCGCCAATTATTCGCTGCACTACGTCGGCGGCTTTCCGGCGCTGTCGGCCGACTACTTCGGCGTCTTCGCCGAGAAGATCGCCAGCCTGCTCGATGCCGACAAGAACTTCGTCGGCATCATGTCCAACGGCGCCAGCGGCAACATCAATAACGTGAACTTCCGCGAGGGATCCAAGCAGCAGCAGCCGGGCGAGCAGATCCGCATCGTGGCCGACAGCGTGGCGGCGGCGGCGTTCAAGGCCTACAAGACGATCGCGCACCGCGACTGGGTCCCGCTCGCCATGGCCCAGAAAGAGATCGAGCTCGGCGTGCGGTTGCCGAAGAAGGCCGACATCGACCGGGCCGAGGACATCCTGGCCCAGGCGGCGGCCGCCAAGCGGACCGTCTTGAAGCCGCCCCTCGAAGTGTACGCCCGCGAGACGGTGCTGCTCGCCAAGTATCCCGCCCAGGTTCCGGTCATCCTGCAGGCGATCCGCATCGGCGAGCTGGGCATCGTCGCCAATCCGTGCGAGACCTTCGTCGAGATCGGCCTGGAGATCAAGCAGAAAAGCCCGCTGCGGCCGACGTTCACCATCGAGCTGGCCAACGGCTACAACGGCTACCTGCCGACGCCCGAGCACCACGAGCTGGGCGGCTACGAAACCTGGCGAGCGCGGTCGAGCTACCTGGAAGCGAATGCGTCTCGAAGGATCATTGACACGTGGCGCGAGCTGCTGGAGCAGGTGAGCCGGTGAACGGCAGCGCGGGCTTCCGGTTGATGGCATCCACATTCGGCCGGTGTTCACGGAGGTTCCGCCTTGCCTCTTCCCGATTGGCAACGATTTCACCTCGACGACGGCGTGCTGCGCGAGCCGAGTCCCGATCGTCAACGCATTATCGTTTGGCTGCCGCGCCGGGCCGAGAACGGAGTGCGCTGCTGGGAACGCGTCTGCAACGTGCCGGGGGCGGCGATCGCGGGCGACGGCGTCGTCTGCTCGACGGCGGCGACGACGATTCAGGCGCAGGAGCGCGGCGGCGGCATCTTCGGCAAGCTGCTGCAATCCTTTCGCAAAGCCCCGGACGCGATCACCTGGGTGCTGCCCACCGGCGGAACGACCGAACAGGTAGGGGCGCGGCAAACCGATGCGCTCCTGGCCTGGTCGGAGCCGGGCGAAGGCCCATTGTCGGACGAGCAGCTTGCGGCGCGGTGGCCGCAGGCGACACGGCGGCAGCGGCTCGGCAGCAACCTGTTTCTGGTGACCGGCGTCACGGCGACTCAGTCCGCGGAGGCGCCCGCGGAAACGCCATCCACATCGGTCGCGACTTCGGCGTCCCTGGGCGCGACGCCGCAAGGCGCGATGGCCCAGGGCGCGATGGCCCAGGGCGCGCTGCTGGCGCAACCCAACCCGCGCCAGCAGGCGGAACAACTGCTCGCCGCGGCGCGGCAAGCCGGCGACCGCGAGCGCGAAGCGGCGGCCCTCGCCGACCTGGGGGTGGCCTGCCAGCGCACCGGCGATTCCCGCGCCGCGCTTCCCCATCTGGAGGCGGCCCTGCAAGCGGCGCAGGAAGTCAACGATCAGACCCTCATCAGCGACATTCAGGGAAACTTGGGCCTGGTGCTGGCCGCGCTCGGCGATCCGGCCCGCGGCCTGCAATTCTTGCAGGAGGGGCTGGCCACGGCCCGCGACTCCGACAACCATTTCCAGGTCAAGAGCGCCCTCGACAACCTCGGCCAGGCCTACGGCGCCATGCGGAACCACGCCGGCGCCCTCATCGCCTTTGATGAAGCCCTCACCCTGGCCAGCAACCTCGGCGACCGGCCGCACGAAGCGGAAATGCTGTGGTGCCTGGCGATCCAGCACGCCGAGCTGGGCCAGCGCGACTACGCCCTGACCCGCGGCCAGGAAGCGATTCACGCGTTCGAGCAATTGCGCAGTCCGCACGTTCCCATGCTGACGGAACATCTCCAGAAGTACGCCGCCGGCGACGGCGACGCGCGCTTGCCGCCGTCGGGAGTCGCCGCCGCCGCGAACCCGGCAACGCCGACCAGCGGACCGGGCCTGCTGCGCATGGCCTTCACGGCCGTGAAATCGATGGCGAAGTTCGTCGGCTCGGGCCTGAAGACGGTCGCGCCCGCGGTGCGCGAAGAACGGTTGCAAACCTGTGGCGCTTGCGAGCACCACACCGGCGTCCGCTGCAAGCTGTGCGGCTGCTTCACGGCCGTGAAGTCGTGGCTGCCGCACGAGCATTGTCCGATTGGGAGGTGGGGGGAGTAGCCAGGAACGTTCGAACCTTCGACGGCTTGTGTTGCTCTTTGCCAATCGATAAGGTAGGAACAGGCGATGCCGCAAGTCTATCGTTCCATGTTGGCAGACGGTGGCAAGCCCAAAGTGGGTGCGCAGAGCAAGATGTTGGGCGTTCGTGTCCAGCCGCACGCGAATGCCGACATCGTTGTGGATGACCAGGGGAACGTTCATCCCAATACTGGCGGCATGTCCGTGGCGCCGGGATGGCGACAGTTGCCATCGTTCTTAATTCCAAAGCGGTTAAGGCATTTGGCGCCGGACGCATGCGGCCGCAATCAGCTTGTGTGCTGGCAAATGGGCGAGGGCGCCTTTGTGGCGGCTAGACTTGCCGACGATCTCCAATTGCAGCCCGATGCCGACAAGCCGATGGTCCACGGTGTGATTGAGCCGGCACAGTCCATGTCCATTGCGCAATACCAAAGTTCATTGGCCGCGACCCGGGATCATTGGATGCAAGATGAGAACTGAACAGGAAAACGACATCGAGCCAAGAGCGACGGCTCATGAATATGCGCAGCTGTTGTTGCAACTGCATGCGCTCATGGCCGAAGGCAACGAAGAAAGCGCCGAAGCAGAATCCATCCGTGAGCGAATGGAGCGGCCGTGGTATGCAATGATGCAGCAAGAGCAAGAGCGCATGCGGGGTCTTTCGTCGGATTTGTATGCACTGCACAGCGGGAGCTCGAGAACCGTGACTATGTCGCAGAAGGAGATTGAAGAATGGGCGCGACAGCGTGACGCCACACGTAGGGAATATGAAGTCGGAAACGTCGATCCACTGTTGCAGTTCTTTCGGAAGGCCGTCCCCGATGTGATGCCACGGTTTTTGGTTCCCTTCATGCAATTTCGCTGCTGGGAGAAGTTGGGGGAGCTAGAGATCGGGCTTGTCTTCTTGAAAGAAGCGGAGAAATTCGAGCCGAAGCTGCGTCCGCTGGTGTTGTGGATGCTGGAGAGGACCGGGAAAAGCGATGAAGCGAACGAATATGCGACCCGCATTTTGAATGATGCTGAATCTGTTTTGGATGATCGACTCGTGAGCGCAGGTTAAGCCATTCCTTGTCACCGAAAATCGCGCGACTTCGCCTCGACCGCCAGCCGGGCCGAAAAGTTCTCCAGCTTCGTCGTCAGCACGTGGATGATCTCGCCCTGGCGCTGCAGCGTGCCGTGGGCGATCATGATTTTTGCATTCTTGGCGACGCGACGATAGCGCTCCCACACTTCTTGCCGGACGATCAGGTTGACGACGCCGGTTTCGTCTTCGAGCGTGACGAAGGTGATCCCCTTGGCCGTGGCCGGACGCTGGCGGAGCAGCACCAGGCCGGCGACCTTGAGAATCATGCCGTTGGGCAGCCTGCCCAGCTCGGCGGCGGGGACGGCCTTCAGACGCTTGAGCGCGTGCCGCACGAAGCTGATGGGATGCTGCCTGAGCGTCAAGCCCGCCGTGCGGTAGTCGGCCAGGACTTCTTGCAAGTCGGTCATCGGCGGCAGGTGCACCAGGGCTTCTTGTTCGGGTTCGGCGTGTTCGTGCTCGACTCCTTCGAACAGGGGAAGCGATTCCTGCGCCGGCAGCGAACGCCACAGGGCCTCGCGGCGCGACAGGCCGATCGAGCGAAACGCGTCGGCGTGGGCGAGCTTCTTCAAGACAGTGCTGGCCAGGCGGGTGCGGCGCGTGAAATCCGCGAACGAGACGAACGGCCCGGCCCGCCGCGCGGCCACGATCTGGTCCGCGGCGGTTTGCGATAGCCCGGCGATCAGGCGGAAACCCAAACGCAGGGCGACATCAGTGTCGCGTACCGCCGGGGTGTCGCTTGCCGCCGGAGTGTCGGTTTGGAGGCCCAACGGGCCGGCCTGTGATAGCCCAGGGTGAAGCCCTGGGTTGGTGGGCCCCGATGAGATTGAAGCCCCAACGGGGCGAGGTAGACCCGCCACGGCGTCCGGGTTACTCCGCCCCTTCGGGGCTAACTCCGCGGCGTCGTCGCCGGCTCCCAGGGCTTCACCCTGGGCTATCACACCACGCCCCGTTGGGGCTTGGTCCGTCGCGGTTGCTCTCGTTGGGACTTGCGTTGCGGTTTCGCTCGTTGCTTCCAGCGTGCAATCCCAAGCGCTCGAATTCACATCGATCGGCCGAACCTCGACGCCGTGCTTGCGGGCGTCGGCGATGAGCTGGGCGGGAGCGTAGAAACCCATCGGCTGGCTGTTGACCAGCGCCGCCGCGAACGCCGCCGGGTAATAGCATTTCAGCCACGCGGAGACGTACACGAGCAGGGCGAACGATGCGGCGTGCGATTCGGGGAAGCCGTACTCGCCGAAGCCGCGCAGTTGATGGAAGATGCGTTCGGCGAACTCATCCGGGTAGCCGTTCGCGCGCATGCCTTCGACGAGTTTTTGGCGGAAGGCCTCGATCACGCCGCGCCGCCGCCACGCCCCCATGGCGCGGCGGAGTTGATCGGCCTCGCCCGGAGTGAAGCCGGCCGCGACCACCGCCAGCCGCATCGCCTGTTCCTGGAAGATCGGCACCCCCAGCGTTTTTTCGAGCACGGCGCGGACGCGGTCGTCGGGATAATCCACCTTCTCCTTGCCGCCGCGACGCCGCAGGTACGGGTGCACCATGTCCCCCTGGATCGGCCCCGGCCGCACGATCGCCACCTCGATCACCAGGTCGTAAAAGCAATTCGGCTTCAAGCGCGGCAACATCGACATCTGCGCCCGGCTTTCGATCTGGAAGACGCCGATGGTGTCGGCACGGCCGCACATCTCGTAGACTTCGAGATCTTCCGGGGGGATCGTGGCCAGCGTCAGCTTTTCTGCCGCTTGCGGCTTAGCGTTCGCGTCGCGTGTTGCGAACGCTAAGCCGCAAGCGGCGATCAAGTCAAAACACTTGCGAATCGCGGTCAGCATCCCCAGCGCCAGGCAATCGACCTTCAAGATCCCCAGCGAATCGAGATCGTCCTTGTCCCATTCGATGACGGTGCGGTCGGGCATGGCGGCGTTCTCGATGACCGCCAGCTCGCACAGCGGCCCCTGCGTCATCACCATGCCGCCCACGTGCTGCGACAGATGCCGCGGAAAGCCGACGATCTCTTCGACCAGCGTGATCAGTTGCCGGCCCAGGGTCGAGTGCGGATCGACGCCGGCCTCGGCGAAACGCTGCGGCAGCTGTTCGCTGTCGTGGTAGTGATCGAGGTTGTCGGCCAGCGCGTCGAGCCGGTCCAGCGACAGGCCCAGCGCCTTGCCCACGTCGCGCACCGCCGAGCGGCCCCGGTAGGTGATGACTTCCGCGGTCAGGCCCGCCCGGTCCCGGCCGTATTTCGTGTAGAGATATTGCAGCACTTCCTCGCGGCGTTCGTGCTCGAAATCGACGTCGATGTCCGGGGCCTCGTTGCGTTCCTTGCTGACGAAGCGCTCGAAGAGGACGTCGATGCGATCGGGATCGACCGAGGTGACGCCGAGGCAGAAGCAGACCGCGGAGTTGGCGGCCGAGCCGCGACCCTGGCAAAGGATGCCGCGGCTGCGTGCGAAGCGGACCAGGTCCCAGACGGTGAGGAAGTAGGCTTCGTAGCGCAGCTCCCGGATGAGCTTGAGTTCGTATTCGATGAGGCGGCGGACCTTGTCGGGGATGCAATCGACGTCGGATTGTTTAGCCCCGGTTCGCAGAACCGGGGCGGCCGCGGGGCCGGCATGGGCTGCATCTTTTCCAGCATTGGACGCGTCCCTTCCAGCAATGTCGCCCGGCCCGGTTCTGCGAACCGAGGCTAAACCATAGCGTTCCTTCGCTCCTTCCCAGGTCAGTTGCACGAGATATTCGAACGGCGTGACGCCCGGCGGCGACAATTCTTCCGGGTATTCATAACGCAGCTCGGCCAGCGAGAAGGTGCAGCGCTCGGCGATCTCGGCTGTGCGCGTCACCGCGTCCGGACAGCCGGCGAACAGCTCGAGCATCTCGGCGGCGGATTTCAGATGGCGTTCGGCGTTGGGGAAGACGCGGTCGCCGAGCTCGGCGACCGTAGAGCGATGACGGATCGCGGTCAGCACGTCCTGCAACGGCCGCCGCTCCGGAAGGTGATAGTGCACGTCATTGGCGGCGATGAGAGGCAAGCGCGCTTCCCGCGCGAGTTGCATCATCTCGGCCAGCAAGCGTCGATCTTCCGGACCGCGATGCAGCTCGGCGACGGCGTAGCAGCGATCGGTGAACACGTCCCGGTAGTGCCGCAGTTGATCGACGAGTGGATTCATCGGTTGCTTGCCGTTTAGCGCAACGAATGTCCTGGGTTGGAACGGCACGCTAAGCCGCAAGCGGTCGTGGAGCAACACTCCCGCGATCAACCCCTGGGCATGGGCGGCGACATCATCGAACGTCAGCCGGCATTCGCCCTTGGGGGCGGCGCGGCGGCCGAGGCTGAGCAGCCGGGCCAGGCGGCCGTAGGCGGCGCGATCGGGACACCAGACCAGCAGCGGCGGCGCATCGACAGGCGTGAGCTCGGCGCCGATGAGCAGCTTGAGCCCGGCGTCGCGGGCGGCGACATGGGCGCGGACCACGCCGGCCAGGCTGTTGCGATCGGTGATCGCCAGCGCGGCATGTCCCAGCTCGGCCGCCTGGGCGACGAGCTCCTCCGGGTGCGAGGCGCCTTCCAGAAACGAGAAGTTCGTCCGGCAATGCAGCTCGGCGTACGCCGCCGCGGGCGTCGCGGACGGCGAACGCCGCTTGGCGGCCACGCCGGCAGGAAAGGGAACACGCTTGGGAGGAGGAATTTCCGGCATATCGCTGTCGTTGCAGGGTCGGTTCGCCGAACTCGGATAAGACAGGGTGGTCATTTAGCCGGCGAGCTTGCTCGCCGTGGGCGGCATCCTTTCAAGCGGACGGGAAACTGCCCACGGCGAGCAAGCTCGCCGGCTAAATGACCTCGGATTGCGGTATGCTTACTTGCCCGGCACTCACGCAAAGAGTCCATGCACAAACCACCTTTGCTGCTCCCGGGCGCGGAACAGCCAGAACTGGGCGCCGGTCGTGGTTTCCACCAGGTAGTAATCGCGGCGCACGTCGCGGCCGCGCCACCAGCCCGTCTCGATCCGCTCCGGGCCCCACCAGCGCGCGACCACGTGGCTGGTGTTCTTCCACTGGAAGCGCACCGGCGGACCTTCGGGAATCACCGACACCACTTGCACCGCGATGGGGCGAGTCTTGAGACACGGGGGACGCGAACCGGAAGAGGAGACCGGCAGACAAGGAGACGAGGAGACAAGCCGTCTCTTGTCTCCTTGTCTCTCCTTCCGTTCCAGCCACGGCTCATACCGCCAGGCGAACTCCGGCTGAGCGTCCGGCCAAAGCCGTGGCCGCAGCACCGATTTTTCGCCGAGCCGGTTGCTCAAGCGCTCGACCAGCGCGGGGAACTGCTCGCGCTGCCGCTCGCGGGCATCGTCGGCGAAGATGTGGCCCTGGCGAAATTCGAGCGGCCCGGCTTGCAGCACGCGCAGCGTGATCGCGACGACTTCCCCGGCAAGTGGGAGGCGTTCGCTCTGCAGCCGCATCAAACTCGACAAGTGCGCCGCCACGGCGCTGGCCTGCAACAGGCCGATCTGGAAACACACGGGTTCCTTGTTGGTCATGCACAGCGTCGCCAGCAGCCGTTGGACGCCCCAGCCGCGCGGCGCTAGCTGCTCCAGCACCTGCCGCAAGAGTTGCTCCAGCACCTTGTCAATGACCCGGCGGTCGCCGCTGGGATAATCCAGGTCCCACGCGGCTTCGAACGTCTCGGCCGGCTGTTCCGACGAGATGAGCTCAGGGCGATGCCCCAGCGCTTGATCGAGCCGCTCGATCACTTCCGGTCCGAAACGCGAAGGCAACTCGGCGCGCGGCAATTCCAGCAATTGACCGATCCGGCAAAGATCGAGGGCGTGCAACAGCGCGATGGTCTCGGGGGAAAGCCGCAGAGTTTCGACGGGCAGAGACCGCAATGCCTGGGGATGCTCGTCGGGCCGACGGGCGAGCCCACACCTCCGCGCTGACGAGGCAAACCAGCGCCACCGCCGCGACTGACCAATACGTCGTCTTCATGGCTTTGCTCCTTAAAGGCGGT
>JAKEET010000036.1 GCA_022616435.1 Gemmataceae bacterium | reverse complement strand
TCGCCTATTTGCTGCTGCACCAGCAAGACTCGGCCGGCTGCATGACGTTCGACGAGGACGTGCGCCAGGTGGTGCCGGCGCGCAGCCAGCACACGCACATCGACGCGATCGTGAAGGCGATGCACGTCAGCACGCCGCGCGACAAGACCGACATCGAGAAGATCCTGCGGCGCGTGGCCGAGAACGCGCCGGGCCGGGGCATGGTGATCATCATCTCCGACCTGCTGGTGGACCGCGAGCCGTTGTTCCGCGGCCTGGACATGCTCCGCCACGGCAAGCACGACATTCTCTTGTTCCACGTGATGGACGAGGAAGAGCTGACCTTCCCGTTCGCGGGGACGACTCGGTTTGAAGGCATGGAGCAGCTCGACCAGATCCTGTGCGACCCGCGGTCGCTGCGCGACGGCTACCTGGAAGCGCTGCAGGAGTACCTGGTGGAGGTGCGCCGCGGCTGCGCCCGCCGCGCCATCGACTACCAGCTGGTGCACACGAACGAGTACCTGGACGCGGTGCTGTCGAAGTTCCTGCACCACCGCATGGCGCTGATGAAGGCGAAGCAGTAACGCCGCTTGCGGCTAAGCGCTCGCGTCGCCGCTTGCTGGACGCGGACGCTAAGCCGCAAGCGGCAAGGGAAATTCATGTTCGATATTTTCGCCAACCCTGGATACCTCGCGGTCGCGGCCGGGCTGGTCAGCGCGCCGATCATCATCCACCTGATCAACCGCATGCGCTTCAAGCGCATCCGCTGGGCGGCGATGGAGTTCTTGCTCAAGGCCCAGAAACGCAACCGCCGCCGGCTGATCATCGAGCAGCTCCTGCTGCTCGCCCTGCGCTGCATCCTGGTGGCGCTGGTGGGGCTCTTGGTGATGCGCTTCGTCGGCTTTTCCTTCGCCGACTTCGCCGCCAAGCAGGCCCTGCACATCGTGCTGCTCGACGACACCCTGAGCATGACCGACCAGGCCAAGGAAGCCGACCGCCAGACCGACGCCTTCCAGAAGGCCAAGAAGGAGCTGTGGGACAAGGTCGTCAAGAAGGTCAGCCAGGTGAACTCGAAAGACCGGCTCGTGGTGCTGCCCTTGTCGAAGATCGCCGGCGACAGCGACTTCGAGCCGACAACCTACGAGCGCCTGTTCGTCGATCAGAACCTCAAGGACCTGGAGCTGGAGCTGGCCAACCTGGAGCCGACCAAGCTGCACGTGAGCCTGCTCCAGGGAGTCAAGAAGACGCAGGAGATCGTCAACAACAACATCGAAAGCCGCATCACGCTGTACGTGTTCAGCGATTTCCGCCAGAAGGACTGGTCCGGCCAGGAAGGCGACGCGCTCTACAAGAACCTGCAATCGATGGTGGACAGCCAGAAAGACATGAAGCTGTTCCTGTTCGACACGGCCCACCCGGACCGCTCCCATGGCCAGTCGTTGCCGCTGGCGCACGACAACATCGGCATCACCGAGCTGCGGGCGGGCACCCGCGTCGCCGGCCGGGCCATGCCGGTCCACTTCACCGCCACGATCACCAACTACAGCGGCCGCGACGCGGACGTGCAGCTCCGCATCTACGACGACGCCACCGAGCAGGAGCTGCCGCAGGTGGACTTCAACCCGCCGATGCCGGTGCGGGTGTCGGCCTTCAGCAGCCTGACGGTCAGCTTCGACCTGATCTTCAACCCGCAGATCAGGCCCAGCGAGGTCTTCTTCGCGCGGATCTCCGCCCGCCTCAAGAGCGCCCAGCTCACCGAGCTGGAGAACGACGGCCTCGCCGCCGACAACATCCGCCACGCCGCCGTCGAAGTCCGCGAGAAGGTGCCGATCCTGGTGATCGACGGCGAGGGCTCGAAAGGCCGGCAGGAAAGCAAGGACACGTTCTTCATCCGCACGGCGATCATCTCGGTCCCCGGGGCCAGTTACGAGGTGGAGTACGGCGATGAGCTGGGCGGCGGCGTCGCGGTCAAGGCCCTGGAGCGCAGCGACCTGCACAAGTATCCCACCATCTTCATGCTCAACGTCCGCGAGGTGACCGGAAAGCAGTTAACCAACCTGGAGAACTACGTGCGCGAGGGCGGCGGCGTCGCGTTCTTCATGGGCCCGCTGGCGTCCGCCAAGCTTTACAACAAGGCGCTCTATCGCGAAGGCAACGGCCTGTTCCCGGCGCCGCTCAGGGAGACCTACTTCCCGGCGCCGAATGAAGAAGCCATGGACCCGCAGTACACCGGCGAGCCGCAGCTCCTGTTGCGCGACGACTTGCTCGGCGAAGGCGAGCGCTACCCGATCTTCGGGCCGATCTTCAAGGACCCCGGCCAGCGCGACACCCTCAAGGACATGCGCATCAAGCGGTATTTCCAGGTGCCGCGCGCCGACTGGCACGTCGAGCCGGGCAAGGTGTTCGAGATCGCGACCCTGCCGAATTCGCTGGCGATCACGGTGTTCAACCAGGCGGCCCGCGACGCGGTCCGCGGCCCGCGCATCGAGAAGATCCTCGACAACGAAGAGCTCAGGAAATACAGAAAAGGCATCGAGCGGCATGCCCGCGCCGTCGACTCGCTGGTCCAGCCCGGCTCCGAAAAGAAGGCCTATCACCTGGCCGACGCGCTCGACAACCTGCTCCGCGACAAGGGCAAGGACAAGGACGAGGAGCACCCCAACCTGACCGAATTCTGGTCGAACTCCGATCCCAAAATTCGCACGCTCAAGGACGAGATCCTCAAGCTGCGCGACCAGGTCCGCTACGGCGACCCGTTCATCGTCGCCCGGAACTTCGGCAAGGGCCGCGTCGCCGCCGTCATGTCCACGGCCGGCAAGGAGTGGAACGACTGGGCCGGCGGCAGCCAGGCGGCGTTGATCTTCCAGCCGTTCATCTGGGAGCTGCAGAACTACCTGTCGAGCCAGGGGAGCGAGGGGAACCTGACCGTCGGCACGCCGGTGCAGATCACCATCGATCCGGAGCAGTTCAAGCAGAAGAACCGCCAGCTCAAGATGGTCCGGCTGCGGCCCAAGCGGCCGGGCGAGAAGGACTATCCCAAGGAAGAGCAGTTCGGGACCGACAACCAGGGGCAGCTTTCCTTCAACTTCCCGAAGAACCACGAGCCGGGCCTGTACGTGAGCCAGCTCCATCACGCCGACGGCGAGGCCAAGCTGGCCTTGCTGTCGATCGGCCACGTGTTCAACGTCGATACGACGCGCGAAGGCCCGCTGCAACGGCTCAGCTTCGACGAGATGAAGCGCAACCTGATCGACGGCCGCGACCGCAGCGTGACGTTCCTGAGCGGCGGCAGCTCGACCGATTCGCTGGTGGCCCGGCAGAGCGATCTCTCGGAGAACCCGCTGTTGTATCTGATCTTCCTGGCGGTGCTGGTCGCCGAGCAGGCCCTGGCGGTGCACCTGAGCTTCCACCTGAGGGGCAGCGAAGGCGACGTGCTGACGAAGTTGACCAAGCCGGCGCGGCTGGCGGCGTAGACCTGCCGCTTGCGGCTTAGCGTTCGCGTCGCGCGATGGACGACGCGAACGCTAGGCCGCAAGCGGCGTGCGGACTGGTAAATCATGGACCTTCCCCAAAAATCCGAGTTCCTCTGGCGGCGGCTGCTCGAAACGCCGCCGGGCTGGGTCATCCTCCTGCCGGTCGCCTTCGCGCTCTTGACCGTGCTGATGATGTGGCTGTTCCGCCGCGAGCGCGGCTTCAAGGGCGTGCTCGCGCCGCTGATCGTGGTCGGCGTGTTCTCAGCCGTGTACCTGGCCCTGGCGCCCATGCTGTTGCCGTTCGCGTCATGGTGGGTCGTGCTGGCGCCGATGCTCGCCGTCGCCCTTGTCTACGTCGGCCTCATGTACATCAGCGACTCCCGGTCGATCCATCCCGCCTGGGCGACGTTCCTCGGCCTGCTGCGCTGCACGGTCTACGCCATCCTCGCCGTCGTCTTCCTCCTGCCCGGCTGCCAGAACTACGAACAGCAAGAGTATCACTCGAAGGTCCTGGTGCTGTTCGACGTCTCCGGCAGCATGTTCACCATCGACGATCTGCCGGAGATCGGCCAGGACCCGGCCACGCTGCCGACGCGGCAAGCCAAGGTGCTGCACTTCCTGACGTCCACGCTCGACAGGAACAAGAAACCCCAGACCGCGTTCCTCGACCGGGTGCTGTCCAAGACACCGGTGACGGCGTATCGCTGGGGCGGGGTCCTCGATGAGAAGTTCGCCCTCAACTGGAAGATCGGCGAGCCGTCGAAGATCGACGATCTCGCTCTTTGGCTGCGGCCCGACAAGACCAGCATCGAGCTGCCCAAGGGTCTCTCCGAAGCCGAACAGCCGAAGGAGCGGGCCAAGCTCGAAGACCTGTACGACTCGCTCCTGGGCGGCACCAACGTCGGCGGTTCGATCCTGCAGGCCGCGAAGCTGGAAGCCGGCAACCTGCTGCAGGCGATCGTCATCGTCTCCGACGGCCAGAGCAACCTGGGCAGCGACGAGGCGTTTCGCGAATTTCACGCGCGGGTGTCGGGCGGCAAGCGCAATGTGCCGGTCATCACCATCGGCGTCGGCGAGTATCGCCAGCCGGCCTCGATCAAGGTCGAGGACATGCAGGCCCCGGAGATCGCGCGGCCCGACGACAAGTTCCCGATCCGCATCCCGGTGATCGGCGCCGGCCTCAACGACGAGGAATTCACGCTCACGCTGGAGGCGCTGCGCGTGAAGGACAACCTCGGCCAGCCCGTGGCCGGCGAGCAGAAGATCGTCCTGCCGCCGCGGCAGGGAAAGTTCAAGGGGGGCGGCGATCATCCGCGGGACACGATCGAGTTCGAGATCGACATCCAGGAGCTGAAGAACCTCAAGGTCGCCGAGGACCAGGCCGGCGAGCTGGAAGGGACCTGGGAGTTCACCGCCCGGGTGCCGCGGCATCCGCGCGAGGCGTATCCCAAGGCCGAGCACGTCAGCGATCCGCCGACGCAGGTGCTGGTGCAGAAGAAGAAGCTGCGCGTGCTGCTGTTCGCCGGCGGGCCCAACCACGACTACCAGTTCCTGCGGACGATGCTCTTTCGCGAATCGCTCGAAAACCGCGTCGATCTGTCGGTGCTCCTGCAGACCGGCCGGCTAGACCACGTCGAGCAGGACGTCGAGAAAGAACGGCTGCTGACCGCCTTCCCCGACCGCCTCGCCGAGGACCCGGCCAACAAGCACATGAGCCTGAGCGAGTACGACGTGATCATCGCCATCGATCCCGACTGGCGCGAGCTGGACGAGAACCAGGTCAAGCTGCTCAAGGATTGGGTCGGCAACCACGCCGGCGGCATCGTGTTCGTCGCCGGGCCGGTGCACACCTTCCACGTGGCCCGGCCCGCCGGCATCGACTACCTGACTCACCTGCAAACGCTCTACCCCGTGGTCCTCAGCGACAGCCGGCTGCCGACGTTGAGCCTCAATCACGATCCGTCGCGGCCGTACACGCTGAACTTCTCCGGCTCGGCCGCGCAATTCGACTTTCTCAAGCTCGACGAGGCGAGCAACAATCCGCTGGCCGGGTGGGACGAGTTCTTCTGGGGCAAGGACGGACCGGGCGACGCCGCGAAAGACGCCAAGCCGTTGCGCGGCATCCACAACTTCTACCCGGTGGACCGCCTCAAGCCCGATTCGACCGTGATCGCCACCTTCAACGGCCCGCCGTCCACGCGCATCAACAACGGCCAGGACGAGCAGCCGTGGCTGGTGTCGATGCGTTTCGGCGGCGGCAAGACGATCTTCATCGGCTCGGCCGAGACGCGGCGGCTGCGGGCCTACAGCAACGCCTTCCACGAGCGCTTCTGGATCAAGCTGGCCCGGTTCGTCAGCGCCGGCGCCACCCCGCAGAAGAAGTACGGCCGCATGCTCCTGGCCCGCAACTACCCGGCCGGCACGGTTTCGTTCGAGGCGCAGTTGAAGGGCAAGGACCTGCTCCCCTTGCCCAAGGACGTGAAGCCGACCGTGTACGTGAAGAAAGTGGTCGCGGAGGAAACCAAGCCGGAAGCGACCGACCTGCGCGCCAAGGCGACCCAGGGCGAGTGGACCGGCTGGTTCGCGGGGAGCGTGACGATCCGCGATCCGGGCGAGTACGAGTTCCGCATCCCGATTCCCGGCACCGGCGAGTCGATCCAGCAGCGGACCACGATCCGCCGGCCCAATCCGGAGCTGGACAACGTCCGCAACAATTTTGCCCTGCTCTACCAGCTGTCGAGCGAGGCCAAGCCGGTGATCGATCGGCTGCCGGGCGAGGCGCGGCGCGAAGTGCAGCGGCATCTGCAAGGACCGCCCACCGAAACCGCCACCGAGGAGAAGGACGGCGGCGGGAGGTTGTTCTTCACCCTGGCCAACGCCGACGCGGTCGAGAAGTGCCTGGTTCCCGTGCCGCCCAAGACCGAGGAAGTGAAGGGCAAGCTCGACGACCTGTGGGACCAGGGCGCCAGGCCGGAGCTGTACGTCAACGCGTATCACCTGGCGCTGGCGGCGCCCGCGGCGCTGGGCCTCTTGGGCTTCGCGATCCTGATGTTCCTGCGGCAAATTGCCGCGGCCTGGGCGTTCCTGGGCGGCTTCGTCGCGGTGTCGGTCGCGACCTTTCTCGTGACCGTGATCATGGGGCTGGAGTGGCCGACGCTGCCGGTCCATTTTTCGTACGTGTTGATCGCGGTGGTGGCGCTGCTGTCGATCGAATGGTTGACGCGGAAGTTGTTGAAACTGGCGTGAGTCCGGCTTGGCGTTCGGGTCGAGCAATCGGCGACGCGAACGCTAAGCCGCAAGCGGCATTGAGGAATTTCGATGGCGACCGTTCTCGAACCCGCCCCGCAGGCCAGGGCCCCGGAACGCATCCGGCACCCCTTGCAAGCGGTGCGCGCCGCCATCCGCAAGTACGTCCTGCTGGAAAGCGCGGCCCTGGCGGTCATCTTCCTGGCGGCCTGGTTCTGGATCGGCCTGGCGCTCGACTGGGGCCTGTTCGCGCTCTTCTCGGTCGATTGGGTGCTGGAGCTGCAGGACCTCGACGAAAGCAAGTCGGTCGCGTTCTACGTCCGTCTTGTCCTGCTGCTCGTCATCCTCGGCTGCCTGGCGGCGCTGGCGATCACGAAGATGGTGGTGCGGCTGACCAAGGAATTCAGCGACGCCGCCGTGGCCCTGGTCCTCGAACGCCGCTTCCCGCGCGAGCTGGGCGACCGGCTGATCACCGCGGTGGAGATGGCCGATCCGAAGCTGGCCGCCAAGCTCGGGTTCTCGCCGGCGATGATCGAGAAGACCATCCAGGACGCCGGCGTGAAGGTGGCCGAGCTGCCGGTGGCCGAGGTGTTCGATTGGGCGCGGCTGAAGAAGACCTGGCTCGTCGCTGGCCTCGTGAGCCTGGGGATGCTGCTCGTGGCCGGCGGCGGCACCGTCGGCATCGGCGCGGCCCTGGGCGGCGACGACGCCCCCGCGGCATCGCTGGGCGATTTCGCCGACGTGTCGGCCATCTGGGCCGAGCGCAACGTGCTCCTCCAGGATTCGTACTGGCCGCGCCGCGCCTATCTCGAGGTTGTCCGCTTCCAGGACACGCCCAGCCATCCGGGCGAGATGCGCCTGGGCCGCGACGAGCAGCGCCCCGAGCTGGTCGTGCGCGCCGTGCAATGGGTCGTCGCCGATCGCCAATCCCCCGACGGCTGGCGGGCGCTGCGCTGGAGCGACCTGCCCCGCTTCGTCGATCAAGGCCTGCTCGACCGGACCGGCATCCTCAGCGACTACCGCGGCTGGCTCGTCGATCTCGACGACCTGGCGCCCGACATCCCCGGCGCCGTGCTGCCGGCCGCGTGGCAAGGCAAGACCACGGGGGAGGTGCATCACGACCTGCAGGATCCGTCGCTCGCCGCCGCCGTCAAGCAGGCGGGGGCCGAACAGGCCCTCACGAGCCTGCTCGACTGGCGGCAATGGACGGTCGACAAGATCGACCTGCAGCGCCAGCGCGACGAGGTTCGCCGGCCGCTCCGCGAAAAGCACACGGAGGCCCACAAGGCCCTCGAAGACGTGTTCACCCGCCTCGAAGAGCTGACCGCCACGTCGCGCATGAGCCGCCGGCTGCGGAAGCTGACGATCCCGCCGATGGTCGAGATCGTCTACCGCGGCGAGACCACGAAAACGACCAACGTCAGCGAGCTGAAGGCCGATCGCAAGTACACCTTCGATCTCAACGAGCTGAAGGAATCGGGCCGTTTCCGCGTCCGCGGCGAGGACTACTGGACCCGGCCGTTGCGCATCACGCTGGTGCCGCCGCCGAGCGTGGTCGCCGTCACCGTGGACAAGGAAGAGCCGGCGTACATCTATCACCGGCTGCAGGGCAAGCAGGACCCGCTCAAGGGGAAGAAGCAGCTCTTCAAGGATTTCCCCGTGTCCGCCACCGGCGAGACCACCACGATCGACATCCCGTTTGGCAGCAACGTGACGCTCAAGGCCAGGGTCGATCGCGAGCTGAAGGACGGCATCCGCATCCGGCCGCCGGGCAGCGGGCAGAAGGAGACCGGCTCCGTGGTCCCCGACCGGCCCGTGACGCGCGACGGCGACGGCCAGGGCTATTCGGCGCGGTTCGACAACGTCGTGAAGATGCTCGATTTCTCGGTCGAGTATCACGACCTGGACAACGTCAAAGGCAAGCGCCGCTATCGCATCCGGCCCATCGACGATCAGCCGCCGGAGATCGTCAGCGTCGAGCTGGGGGCCGTGCTCCGCAAGCCGCGCTTCAAGTCGGAGCCGGGCAAGACCGGCGGCGGCGTGTCGATCGACGGCTACCTGATCACGCCGGACGCGCTGCTCCCGTTCAACGGCACGCTGCGCGACGACTATGGGCTGACCCAGGCGCGATGGCTGTTCGACACCGAGCTGGTGGACGTGCAACTGACGGGGACCCCCGGGGACGCATCGGGCGCCAAGGACCCCACGGAAACGCTGCTCACCCGCGGCAACCCGCGGGTGCGGCGCAGCGGCCTCATCGCCAGCGCGCTGCAGATTCACCCGGTCTCGTTGCAGCCGCCGGCCAGCGCCGCCTACTGGGGCTGGGTCTGCAACGTGTTCGACGCCGCCGCCAAGTACAAGGGGAGCGCCGAGGAAGCGGCCCCCATGGACACGTTCCTGAGGCGCATGGAAGCGCGGAGCATCGACGAGATCCCGCTGACCGCCCTGGCGGACAAGCTGCTCGAGCGCCCCTCCGCGCGGCCGCGCTTGAAGGAGCATTACCTCAAGGAAGAAGACGGCTTTGACCTGCGCCTCCACCTGGAACGCTTGAAGCCGCAGGACACGATCAAGGAGCAGCAGAAGCTGTACTTCCTGCGGCTGTCGATCGCGGCCGCCGACAACAACATCGAGACCGGGCCGGCCACGAGCCGGACGAAGGCGCCGTTCTTCTTCCTGGTCATCGCCGAGAACGACCTGCTGGCCCAGGTCGCCCTGGAAGAGGAAGTGCTGGGCGAGCGGCTCGACAAGATCCTGCAAAAGCTCGCGGAGGCGCAGACCTCGGTCAACGAGCAGATCAGCAAGCTGCAGCAGGGGGGCGACCTGAGCCTGATCGCCATCCGCGCCGATGACATCCGCAAGACGGTGCTGGACACCGCCAGCGTCGCGCGCGAGATCCAGACCGACTACGTGCGCATCTTGAAAGAGCTGAAGGTCAATCGCGTCCGCCTCGGCAAGATCCAGGAAGTGGAATTCAAGATCGTCTTCCCGCTGGATGAAGTCCTCAGCCCCTGGGATGAACGGCGCAACCCGGACGGCGGCCAGTATCCAAAGGCCGAGGACGCCACCTGGAAGTTCCATCAAGTGATCGAGGAGGACCTGGCCGCCAAGCGGACGCCGAACCTGGACGCCCACCTCGGCAACGCCCAGCTGGCCCGGCAGCAGCTGCAGGATCTCTGGGACAGGCTCAATGCGATCTCGATCGCGCTGACCCAGGGGGTCACCGACGCCCGCACCCTGGAAAACCTGGTGCTGATCGAGCGGAATCAAACGGAGCTGACCAAGCGGTTCGACGACTTCCACAAGCGCAAGGTCCAGGAGCTGCTCGACGAATTGACGAAACCCAGGAACTAGAAAGAGGTTATGGAGTGCGGCGCTGTAACGCCGCTTTTCCTTCTTTTCGTCAAAAGAAAGCAAAGAAAGCGGCGTCAAACCGCCGCACTCCAAAACGAGAGTTAATCTTGTTGGGGAACGGGAGATAGGTCGTCATAATAGGGACCATCCCGCACCCTCCCGCGCCGGAAGAGCCGCCTGCTTTTCCAACGGAGACTCATCATGAAGGCTCGCGCACTCCTGGTCTTGACGGTCGGCAGTCTCTTGGGTTTCCTCCTGGCTTCGCAAGCGCAGGAAGGGTCGAACAAGGGCCCGTCCGCGGCCAAGATCCGGGACGACGCCGTGCTGCGCGAGCAGATCCTGGCGAACCAGTATTCGCAGTTCGTCAACGACTTGAACAAGCTCATCGTCAAGCTCAAGCGCAGCTCGAAGGAAGGCGACAAGGAGCGGGCCGAGGTGCTGGAGAAGGTCCTCGAAACGGCCAAGACCAACCTCATCGGCGTCAAGTTCGAGGAGATCATCGGCCAGCTGAAGGAATCGTCGCTCAACAACACCGCCGAGATCAGGCTGGCGGCCGAGCGCAGCGCCAAGATCGCCGAGGAGCTGCGGCGCTTGATCGATCTGTACCGGCAGGACCCGCGGCAAGCGAAGCTGCGCGACGAGATCGCCCGGTTGAAGGAAATCATCGCCGAGCTGGACAAGGCGATCCACAACCAGAAGGTGACCCAGGGCATCACCGACGCCAACAAGACCGACAAGAACGAGCTGGGCAAGATTCAGAACAAGAACACCCAGCAGGTGGCCAAGCTCTTGAAGAAGATGGCCGGCGAAGGCCAGGGCAAGGGCGACCCGAAGAGTTCCAAGGGCGACCCGAAGGAGGGCAAGGGCAAGGGCAAGCCTGGCGAGAGCAAGGACGTCGGCAAGAAGCCCGACAAGGGCCAGCCGAAGGACCCGGGCAAGGCGCCGGACAAGGGAACGCAAGTCGCCAAGGCCGAGCCGAAGGCGGGCGAGAAGTCGCCGGGCGACGGCAAGCCCGGGAGCAAGTCGGGCGAGCCGAAGCAGGCCAGCGCCAAGGGAAGCAAGGGCGATCCCAAGTCGGGCGAGCCGAAGGCCGGCGGCGACCCGAAGCAGGGCGAGGCCAAGCCGGGCGAGAGCCAGCAGGGCCAGCCGAAGCCGGGAGGCGACCAGGGTCAGCAAAAACCCGACAGCGGTCCGCAGAAGCCCCAGCCCCCGCAGGGCCCCAAGGACAACATCGCCGACAGCCGCAAGAAGGTCGAAGAGGGCAACTATCAGCAGAAGGCCGCCGAAGATGATATTGCCAAGGGCAAGAACCCCGAGGCCAGCAAGGACCAGGACAGGGCGATCGAGAAGTTCGAGGACGCCAAGAAGAAGCTGGAGGAGCTGCTCCGCCAGCTGCGAGAGGAAGAGCTGGAGCGGACCCTGGCCGATCTGCTCCGCCGCTGCGAGCGGATGCTGGCCATGCAGATCGCCGTCTACAACGGCACCAAGGGCGTGGACGCGGCCGTGAAGCAGAACGCCGACAAGCAGCCCAGCCGCGAGAACAAGCAGGACTCGCTCCGGCTCTCCGACAACGAAGGCGAGATCGTGGTGGAGGCCAGGAAAGCCATCGAGGTCCTGGAAGCGGAGGGCTCCGCGGTCGCATTCCCTGAGGTATTCCAGCAGGTGCGCGACGACATGATCCACGTCCAGCGCCGGCTCGGCGTCACCGACGTGGGCGAGATCACCCAGACCATCGAGCAGGACATCATCGACTCGCTCAAGGAAATGATCGAGGCGCTCAAGAAGGCCAAGCAAGACTTGCAAGACAAGAAGAACAACCCGTCGCCGCCGGGCCAGTCGCCGCCGCAGGACAGCAAGCTCCTGGAGCTGATCCAGGAATTAAAATTGATCCGTTCGCTGCAACTTCGGGTTAACACCCGTACAAAGACGTATGGTAGGATGTATGAGGCGAAAGAAGGGGAGCAGACTTCGAACCCCAACATTCGCCGCGAGCTCAATAATCTCTCCGAACGTCAAGAACGAATTTACGAAGTCACCAACCGCTTAGCGAAGGGGGACAACAAGTGAAGCGTTATCTGCTCTCGTCCCTGGCCGCGGTCGTCCTGATCGCGCCGGCGTTCGGGGCCGATCGATCGCCCGCGCGATCGTTCGGCGCCCTGGAGCCGTCCAGCCTGGAGGCGGCGCGTACCCAAGCAGCCGCCTGGCTCAAGGCGGCCGGCAAGACCGACGCCGCCACGCAACAACAGTTCGACGCCATCTGGAAACAGGAAAGCTCGACGATCCTCGACCGGGTCGTCGCCACCTTCCAGCTGGCCGATCCGGCGGCGGCCAAGCTGCTGGCCGACGCCCGCAACCCGCTGGCCCCCGCGCCGACCGAGGTCCCGGCAATGCTCCGCGATCCCAAGGGGGCGGCGTTCTTCCGCGCCAACCTCGGCCTGGCGTATGCCCGCAACCTCTCCAACCGCCGCGTGCACGAGGAGGCCCTCCAAACCTTGAAGGTCTTCCAGCCCGAGCAAGTGGTCGATCCGGCCGCGTACCTGTTCCACCGGGCCGTGAGCGAGCACGCGCTGTTGCTCAAGCCCGAGGCGACCAAGACGATCGAGCGCATCATCGACGACGCGCCGTTCTCGCCGGAGCGCTACAAGACCGTGTCGATGCTGATGCTGCTCGACATGCACGCCTGGAAAGACAAGGACCTGCAGGCCATCGCCCGCAAGATGGAAAACGTCGAGCGGCGGCTGGAGCTGGCCCGCGGCGGCCCGCAGACCCAGAAGCTGCAAAAGGAAATCGTCCTTCGCCTGGACGAGCTGATCAAGGAGTTGGAGAACAAAAACAAAGGCGGCGGATCCTGACCCAACGGCGGATCCTGACCCAACGGAGGTCAGCCCGGCGGTCAGTCGGGAGGGAACAATCCGAAGAATCCGTTAGATCAAAGCCGCATCGTCAACCAGGGCGGCCCCGGTAGAGTCGATATCGCGAAAGTCAAGAAGCTGATGGATCAATGGGGCAGCCTGCCGCCGCGCGAACAAGCCCGGGCCCTGCAGGAGCTGACCCAGGGGATGTCGCAACGGCATCGCGAAGCCGTCGAGAACTACTTCCGCAACCTGGCCCAGAACCAGTCGCGGCGCTAACCCGACTAGGAAGTCTGATCCGCACCGCGGAACCAAAACCGGGCTGTGGCCGCGAACCACGTGGTCGCAGCCCGTTTGTTTAGAGTCGGTCCGAGTTGGTCAGCCACAGATCGACACGGATGAAACACAGTAGAGAACGCATCTGTGTTTCATCTGTGTGAGTCCGTGGCTCAACATTGATCGGCATCCCATGAAACACCTTCCGGCGATTGCGATTGGTCTGGTGCTCGCCTCGGCGGCAAGCGCCGATGAGCTGCGCACCCTCGACGGCAAGACGGTGACCGGGACCGTGACCCGGATCAGCGACTCCGAGATCACCATCGCGACCGACACGGGCGATGTCGCCTCTCCCCTCGCCCAGGTGCTGGCCGTCGATCTGAGGCCCGGCAAAGGGATCGACCTCCCCAAGTACATCGACCTGCGCTTGATCGACGACGCCCTCCTGCACTGCGCGGCCGTGGCGGTCAAGGGCAAGGAGGTCGAAGCGACCTTGCCTTCGGGCCTGGTCTTGAAGCTGCCGATGTCGAGCGTGGCGGCGCTGCAGAACGACGCCGGCAACAAGGACTTGACGAAGCGCTGGAACGAGCTGTCCAGGCCGGGCGTTCAGCGCGACCGCCTCCTGATCCTGCGCGACGGCGAGCTGAACGTCCTGGAAGGCCTGCTGGGCGAGGCCGACGCCGAGGGGAAGACGATCCAGTTCAAGCGCGACGGGGCCGACGCCTATGTGCCGGTCGTGCTGGAGCGCGTGCACGGCCTGGTCTTCTGGCGGCCCGACCCGCCGGCCGCGACGCCCATCTGCAAGGTGATCGACCGGGACGGCAACGCCCTGTTCGCCGTGAAGCTGGCCTACGAGAAGGACACGCTGACCGTGCACACCACGTTCGGCGCCAAGGTGGCGCTCAAGAACGAGGCGCTGTCCCGGCTCGATTTCAACTTCGGCCGGCTGACGTATCTTTCCGACCTGGAGCCGGCCAAGACGGTGGAGAAGTCGGGCATCGGCCTGGTGGTTCGCTACAAGAAGGACGTCAACCTCGACGGCGAACCGATCCTGTTCGACGGCAAGCAGTACACCAAGGGGCTGTCGATGCACGCCCACACGGAGCTGGAGTACGCGCTGGGCGGCAAATACAAGACTTTGAAGGGGCTGCTGGGCGTGGACACGCGCGTCGGCGCCGACAGCCAGGCCCTGGTGACCATCTGGTGCGACGGCGACAAGAGGTATTCGAAAGTGATCACGCCCAACACGCCCGCGGACGACAGGAACATCAACATCAACGTGAACGACGTGCAAACGCTGCGGATCGTGGTCGCCGCCCGGAACTTCCTCGACTTGCACGACCACGTGTCGTTCGCGGACGCCCGGGTCAGCCAATAGTCCCGCCGCTTGCGGCTTAGCGTTCGCATCGTTCCTCCGATGCCGTGACCGCTAAGCCGCAAGCGGCGCCATCGGAAAACCACCCATGAAATCGCTATTCGCCGTCCTGTTCGTCGCCGTCGCCGCGGTCCCCGCGACGGCACAGAATCCGCCAGGCGTCCTCAAGTCGGAGTCCGACCGCGTCGCGGTCATCGAGCGCATCAAGCCGGCGGTGGTGGCAATCTTCGCCCGCGGCGGCGGGGGCGGCGGCACCGGCGTCGTCATCTCCGACGACGGCTACGCGCTCACCAACTTCCACGTCGTCAATCCCACCGGCCCGACCCCGCAGTGCGGCCTTCCCGACGGCATCCTCTACGACGCGGTCGTGGTCGGCATCGACAAGGTCGGCGACGTGGCCCTCATCAAACTGCTGCCGCCGAAGGCCGGCCGCAAGTTCCCGTACGTCGTGCTCGGCGACAGCGACCTGGTCCGCGAGGGGGACTGGTCGATCGCCATGGGCAACCCGTTCCTCCTGGCCACCGATTTCACGCCGACCGTCACCTTCGGCCTGGTGTCGGGCGTGCATCGCTATCAATATCCGGCCGGCCTGTTCCTCGAATACACCGACTGCATCCAGATCGACACGTCGATCAACCCGGGCAACTCGGGCGGGCCGCTGTTCAACATGAAAGGCGAGCTGATCGGCATCAACGGCCGCGGCTCGTTCGACAAGCGTGGCCGTGTGAACTCGGGGGTCGGCTACGCGATCTCGATCAACCAGATCAAGAATTTCCTGGGGCACTTGCGGGCCGGCCTGGCCGCCGACCACGCCAGCCTGGGCGCGCTGGTCACGACGCAGACCGACGCCGGCGGCCTGGGCCGCATGGCGATCACGCAGATCCTGGAGGAATCGGACGTGGCCCGCCGCGGCCTCGACTACGACGACGAATTGATTTCGTTCGCCGGCCGACCGATCTCGAGCGTCAACCACTATCGCAACGTGCTCGGCATCTACCCGCGCGGCTGGCGGGTGCCGCTCGAGTACCGCCGCGAGCGGACCAAGAAAGAGGTGCTGGTGCGGCTGATGGGGATGCAGAAGAAGGAGTTCCCGGGCATGCAGATCGACGACAGCCTGCCCAAGCCCGAGCCGCAGCCGCGGCCGATGCCCGGCGACAAGCCGCGGCTGCCGCTGCCGGGCAAGGGCAAGGGCAAGGCGCCCGGCCCCAAGGGGCCCGGCGCCAAGCTGTTCGAGGCCAAGGAAGGTTTCGCCAACTACTACTTCAACCGCCTGGAGCGCGATCGCCTGCTGGCCGCGTTCGCGAAGCACGGCGATTTTTCCGGCATGGCCGGCGACTGGTCGATCGACGGCTTCGTCCGGCTCAAGAAGCTGCGCACCGAAAGCAAGACCCGGATCGACATCCTCGAGGTGAAGGACGGCAAGAGCTCCAGGTCGCTGGTCAAGCTCAACATCGACCAGTTCCCCTACGAGCTGGAGCCGTTCAAGCAGAACCAGGATCCCGTCGCCCTCAAGATGCCGGAAACCAGCGGCGGCCTGTTGTCGGCGATGTATCTCTATCACCGCTTGCTGACCCAGGGGGTGAAGGGCTTCACGGAGATCAACCACGGCGGGCACGAGCCGTTTTATCCGCCGCCCACCGACGGCAAGACGCCGGCGCGCGTCGCTGCCCGGCGCGTCGATGCCGAGGTGCTCAACACGCGTCACGGCCCGTTCCTGACGAAGTGGTTCTTCGCGCTGACGGACCAGAAGCTTCTGGGGTTCGAGGTGCGGCTGCAAGACAACGAAGACCCGTGCGAAGTGTACCTCGCCGATTACCGTCCCGTCGAAGGCCGTCTGCTGCCGCGCCGGATGCAGGTGATGTACGGCGACGGGCATTACGGGACGTTTTCGCTGGAGCGTTTCAACCTGGCAAAATAAGGCGAGCGTCGGGGCGTGAGCCCGGCGTGTTGGCACCGAGTTGAGTCGAACCACGTCGGGCTCACGCCTCGACGCTCGCCATGCTTGAGCGACCTATGGACATGCACAAACGAATTGCCAGATCGGCAGGCGCACTCCTGTGGGTTTTGACGATTGGGACGATCGCGCTCGCGCAGCAGCCGTTCACTCCGGTCGCGGTGGACGTCAACAAGCGGCTGGTGAAGCTGTTCGGCGCCGGCGGGTTCAAGGGGTTGCCGAGCTACGGCACGGGCATTCTCGTGTCCGAGAAGGGCGACATCCTCACGTGCAACAACCACATCCTGTCCACGAGCGACCTGCGCGTGCACCTGTATGACGGCCGGTTCTACCAGGCCCGCGTCATCGCCCGCGAGCCGGAGCTGGACCTGGCCCTGGTGCGGATCGACAGCGACGTCGATTTCCTGCCGCACTACGACCTGGCCAAGGCCGCGGCCCAGCCGCTGGCCGAGCCGGGCGACTGGATCCTGGCGTTCAGCAACCAGTTCAAGATCGCCACCCGCGACGAGCCGATGTCGGTGCAGCGCGGCGTGATCGCGGCCTACGCCGAGCTGCGCGGCCGCCGCGGCATCTTCGAGGCCCCGTTTTCCGGCGAGGTCTACTTCGTCGACGCCATCGCCAACAACCCGGGCGCCGCCGGCGGCGCCATCGTCAACCGCAGGGGCGAGCTGCTGGGGATCATCGGACGCGAGCTGAAGAACACGCTGAGCGACACCTGGATCAACTACGCCGTGCCGGTGCAGGCCAAGGTCGAGATCCAGCGCGACGAGAAGCTGACGACCATCGACGTGGTCACGTTCGTGAAGGAGGCGATCGCCGGCAGCTACAAGCAGAGCGAGAAGCGGGCGAAGATCGACCGTGGCGCCTATCACGGCATCATCCTGGTGCCGAACGCCGTGGCCGTGACGCCGCCGTACGTCGAGGAAGTGATCCCCGATTCGCCGGCCGCCAAGGCCGGCCTGCGGCCGGACGACCTGATCGTGTACGTGGACGGCGAGCTGGCGTCGAGCATCAAGATCTTCCGCGAGATCATGAAGCAGTACGGCCCCGGCACCGACGTGAAGCTCGACGTGCAGCGGGCGACCCGGCTGGTCAGCGTCAAGCTAAGGCTCGCGGAGCAACCGAAGGTCAAGGCGGTCCCATGATTCAGGGAAATACCATGAAATCCCGGCTCGCACTCATCGTATTGGTGATCGCTTCCGTTCGCGCCGGCGCCCAGGAAATCAACGCCGACCTTGAAAAAGCGACGAAGGACGCCGTCAAGAAGGTGGCGCCCTCGGTCGTGCAGATCGTCACGCAGGGCGGCACCGACATGGTCGTGACCACGCCCAAGGGGCCCGTGTTCCGCAAGGCGCTCGGTCCGACCACCGGCGTGATCGTGTCGGCGGACGGCTACATCGTCTCGAGCGCGTTCAACTTCATCAACCAGCCGACGACGATCCTGGTCTCGGCGCAGGGCCATGCCGAGCCGTTCCTGGCCAAGCGGATCGCCACCGACAAGTCGCGGATGCTGACGCTGATCAAGATCGAGGCCAAGGGGCTGCCCGTGCCGCCGGCGGCGCCGAAGAAGGGCATCCACGAGGGCCAGTGGGCGATCGCCCTGGGGCGGACGCTCGACACCCGGCGTCTCGGGGTCCCGTCGGTGTCGGTGGGCATCATCAGCGCCACCAACCGCATCTGGGGCAAGGCCATTCAGACCGACGCCAAGGTCTCGCCGATCAACTATGGCGGACCGCTCGTCGATATCCAGGGCAACGTGCAGGGCATCCTGATCCCGGCGTCGCCGCGCGGCGACGGCGAGACCGCCGGCTTCGAATGGTACGATTCGGGCATCGGCTTCGCGATCCCGATGGAAGACGTGTACGCCGTGCTGCCGCGCCTGAAGGAAGGCAAGGACCTGCAGCGCGGCCTGCTCGGGGTGCGCATGAAGTCGCAGGACATCTACAGCGTCGCGCCGGAGATCGGCGAGGTGATGAAGGACAGCGCCGCCGACAAGGCCGGGCTGAAGAAGGGCGACATCATCACGGAAATCGACGGCCGGCCGGTGGTGCGCATGGCCCAGATCCAGCACATCCTGGGGCCGAAGTACGACGGCGACAAGGTGTCGCTCAAGTACAAGCGCGGCGACAAGGTGGAAGCGATCAACAACCTGACGCTGGTCGCCGCCCTGGTGTCGCAGGCCCATCCGTTCCTCGGCATCCTGCCGATGCGCGACGATCCGAAGCTCGGCGTCGAGATTCGCCACGTGTTCCCGAAGACGCCGGCCGACAAGGCCGGCCTGGCGCCCGGCGACCGCATCGTGAAGTACGGCATCGACAAGACCATGGCCGCCTTCCTCGGCCAGAAGCGCGGCGCCCAGCAATTGCTGGACTGGCTCAACACGCAGCTGCCCGGCAAGGAAATCAAGCTCGAAGTGGCTCGCAAGGGGGGCAAGACCGAGACGCTCACGGTCGTGCTCGATCAGTTGCCCGGCAGCGTCGCCGGCGACGAGCCCAAGCTGCCGGACAAGCTGCCGGAAGCGGCGTCGGTCAGGAAGGCCCTCGCGCCGCTCGAAGTCGCCAAGAACCTGAAGCCGGCGAAGGCCGAGGCAGCGCCCAAGGCCGAGACGGGCATCGTCAAGCGGGCCACGGCCGACGGCGAGCACAAGTTCCAGGTCTACGTGCACGAGGAGTACGATCCGAACATCGCCCACGCCATGGTCGTGTGGCTGCACCCGCCGGGCAAGAACAAGGACGACGATCTCGAAGAAGTCGCGGCCATCTGGGAAGACTATTGCGCCGCCTACAAGATCATCCTGGTGATGCCGATCTCGCAGAACGACGCCGGCTGGCTCCCCGGCGAGTCGGACATCGTGATCGAAGCGATCCAGGACACGATGAAGCGCTACACGATCGATCCGCGCCGCGTCGTGACTCACGGCCTGAGCGTCGGCGGGCAGATGGCCTTGCACCTGGGCTTCGGTGCTCGCGAGCTGGTCCGCGGCGTCGCCGCCGTCGGCGCCGTCCCCACCAACATCAAGGACAATCAGCCGGCCCAGCGCCTGGCCTTCTTCCTGGTCGCCGGCGAGCTGGACCCGCTCGCCAAGAGCATCGCCGACAGCCGGGTGAAGCTGGCGGAGAAGAAGTACTCGGCGATCTACCGCCAGATGCCCAACCGCGGCCGCGAGTATCTCGAAGACGCGCAGCTCCGCGAGCTGGTGCGGTGGATCGATATGCTGGATAAGCAGTAGGCCGGAGCGCTGGCAGTATGGGCAAAGTCGCGAAGACGCTGGAACGAGTCTTACGCGGCGATGCGGATGCCAATGTCCGATTCGATGACCTCTGCGCGGTCTTGTCACACCTGGGTTTTGCTGAACGAATCCGCGGCGATCACCATATCTTCACGCGCGATGGCATCGCGGAAATCATCAATCTTCAACCGCGCGGCAGCAAGGCAAAGCCCTACCAAGTCAAGCAGGTTCGGGTTATGATTGAACAACACAAGCTGGCGGGAGGCAGCCATGCCGAGGGAACCGGTAAACAACCGAAGCCGCGCGACCAAGGTGACCCAGAAGAGTCGAAAGCGAAGGACGGCACGTAGCATCAGGTACGAAGTCATCTTGTACTGGAGCGACGACGACGATGCGTTCATCGCGGAGGTTCCGGAGTTGCCAGGCTGTGCCGCCGATGGCGCGACCTACCAGGATGCGCTGGCGAACGCCGAGGTCGTGATCTGCGAATGGATCGAAACAGCGAAAGAGTTGGGGCGAGCGATCCCGGCGCCCCGGGGGAGACTCGTCCACACTTGATTCTTGCCACCGACTTGTCATGGCCGAACTCCACGACGATTTCGAGCAGCGCTACGGCCTGGTCCGCATCGGCGGCGATCTGGCGCCGACGACCCTGGTGCAGGCGTATTGCACCGGCGTCTTCCCCTGGTTCGACGAGGACTGGCCGATCTGCTGGTGGTCGCCCGATCCGCGCGCCATCTTCGAGCTGCACGATTTCCACGTGCCGCGCCGGCTGGCCCGCACCCTGCGGTCCGGCAAGTTCACCGTCACCGTCGACCGCGCCTTCGGCGACGTCATCCGTGGCTGCGCGGATCGCGCGGAAGGCTCGTGGGTGACGCCGTCGATGATCGACGCTTACGAGCGCCTGCATCGCCTGGGCATCGCCCACAGCGTGGAGGCGTGGCGCGGCGGCGCGCTGGCCGGCGGACTCTACGGCGTCGCCCTGGGCGGCTTCTTCGCCGGCGAGTCGATGTTCACGCGCATCACCGACGGCTCGAAAATCGCACTGGCGTTCACGGTGGAGCATTTGAAGGCGCGCCGCTTCGAGCTGTTCGACACGCAATTCCTCACCGAGCACACCGCCCGCCTGGGCGCGATCGAGATCCCGCGCCGGCAGTACTTGCAGCGCCTGCAGAGCGCGTTGCTGGTCAACACGTCGTTCGTGGAGAAATAGTCATGCGACGCCCCGTCAGGCGAGGTTCGTTCATCCGCCGCGTGCCGTTGCTCGCGCTGTTCCTGTTCCTCGTGGCGGGGACTTCGAGCGGCCACGCTCAAGACGACGCGGCCAAGAAAGATCTCAAAGCCTTGCAGGGCGATTGGACCATCGCCGCCCTGGAAGTCAACGGCATGGACGTGCCGGCCGACAAGCTGGAGGGGACCGTGCTCACCGTCAAGGACGGCCGCTACACGGTCAAGATCAAGGACAAGGTGATCAACACGGCGCTCATCGAGCTGGACCCGAAGAAGGACCCGAAGGAGCTGAACATGACGCCGCAAGAAGGGGCCAACAAGGACAAGCTGCACAAGGCGATCTACAAGATCGAAGGGGACACGTTCAAGATGGCCCGCGGCCTGAACCCGGACCAGGACCGGCCCGACCAGTTCGCGACCTGGCCGGGGACGAACTGCTTCGTCATCACCTGGAAGAAGAAAGCCAGCAGTCAGTAGCATCGAGGGCCGGCTGCCTTTGCTACTGACTACTGACTACTTCTTCGTTTGATCCGTCGCGTAGCGCAGATCGACGCGGTTGGCCTGGCGCTGGAGGATGTTCAGCACCTGGCTGTCGAAGCTGTCCTTGGCGGGGTTGCGCACGTCTTCGGCTTGCTTGTCGGCGATGAACCGGCTGCGCTTCTTGTCCAGGTCGATCGCCTTCTGGCTCATCTCGTTGCGGCGGGCGTCGAGCTTCATCAGGAAGGCTTTTTGCTCCGGCAGCGTCAGCTTCTGCAGCTCGGGCGGCAACTCGTCCTTCTTCAGGTCTTCGAGCTTGACCGTCCCCTTGTTGATGTTGGTGAGCAGGTCGTAGGCATTGCCGCCGGCGTTGACGCGGGCCTGAAAGGCGGCGCGATCGGCGGCGGCCGGAGCCGCCAGGTACGACTCGGAAGTCGCCAGCTTCCCCTTGGCCGCCGATTGGGCTTTGGGAGCGCCGTACACCAGCGTGCTGCGGTTGAGCTCGCGGTTGATTTCCGCCAGGTCCTTGTCATAGGGCGTTGCCACCGTGACCACCGGCCCCCCCTGCTGATCGAGCTGCACATAGGAGCCTTCCGCCAGCCGGCAGATGTCCTTCCAGTGCTTGGCGCATTCCTTGTCGCGGCCGCATTGCACGGTGTTGATGATGATGTCCCGGCTCGCCGCCAGCTTGCAGGTGTCGGTGAACTTGACGTCGTCCTGGTAGTTCATGTGCGGCGGGGCGTCGCCGACCAGGAAGATCAGCTTCAGTGTCTTCTTGTTGTTCGACCACTTGATCTTGGTGACCGCCTCGTGGAGCGCCTGGTTGACGCTCTCCGGCGTGTCGCCGCCTTGGTTCGCCTGCAGCTTCATCAGATTGTGGTGGATGCCGTCGAGGTCGTCGGTCAGGTCAAAGACCCGCGTGACGTAGTCGTCGCCGCGATCGCGGAAGGCGACCAGGCCGATCTTGACGTAGGGCGTCGGCGTGCCGCTGGCGATCTGATTGCTGATCGACCAGATCTTCTTCTTGGCGGCGTCGATCAAGCCCCCCATGCTGCCGGTGGTGTCGAGGCAGAACACGACTTCGACGTGCGGCCGCGCCGGTTTCGGAGCGGCGGCCTGGGCGCGAGCCGATTGGGCGTGGACGGAAAGCACGGCGACGGCCAGGACAAGCCCGGCCGGCGTGAATCTGGTGATATTCATGGAAACTCCTCCCCACCTTCAAGCATAGCTGGTTCATTCGAAAAGACGAGACAGCGGGCGCGGTGGATTGCGAGGACAGTCGCCACGCGCATTTCCCTGGCAGCGGCCTCCCCTCCAGCGTAAACTGGCAGCATCCTCTCGGACAACAGGAACTTTTTCTAGAGGATGGTGCCATGTCAAGGAATTCCCTCCTGGCCGCGGCGGCGGCGTTCGTCTCCTGCTGGCTCGTTGCCGACCTCGGCGCGCTGCAAGACAAGAAGGACACGAAGGTCGCCAAGAAGCCCAAGCTCAACAAGCCGTTCGACATCGACGAGCTGGGCAAGAAGGTGTTCCACATCAGTTTCCCGGCCAACCAGAAGGCCACGATCAGGATCAGGAGCGCCGATGAGTCGGACGTGGACCTGTTCATGGAAGAGCTGGACGGGACCGAGATCGTCAACGACATTGCCGACAGCAAGGATTGCTTCATCGAGTTCACGCCGCTCAAGAACAAGACGTACCGGATCAGCGTCGTCAACATCGGCCCTGGCGGCAATCGCTGCACGCTGACGCACACCGGCAAGGAAGAGAAGATCGATTTCGGCAAGCTGGCCCAGACCAAGCCGTTCAACATCGCCGAGAACGGCAGGCACACGATCGACGTCAAGCTGGCCGAGGGCAAATGGGCCGCCGCGTGGGTGACCGGGCAGAAGGCGACCGACGTGGATGTCTACGTGTTCGACCCCGATGGCAACGAGATTGCCAAGGACGAACACCTGAGCAAGGACTGCTTCGTGAGCTTCATGCCGAAAGCGGCGGGGGTGTACCGCATCGAGGTTCGCAACCTGGGCGAAGGCGACAACACCTGCACGATGAAACACACCACGCTGGAGCAGCCGAAGAAGGACGAGAAGAAGAAGGCGGAGAAGAAGCAGTAGCCCCGTCAACGAACGATGACGGATCGTGGCCACGGTCACGTATCCCACATCCTGGACGATTCGCCGACCTTACATACTCTTAACGAAAATTCAGGAGTCTATCCGTTACCGCTGGGCGAGGGGGCTGTTGTGCTGGTTACGCTATCGTTCTGGCTGGCGCCGATCGGATCCGTGCTCGCGTTGGTCTTCGCTTATCTCTTTTACAAGGAAATCCTGCGAGCCGATCCCGGCGACGAGCGCATGCAGCAGATCGCCGGCTACGTTCGCGAAGGCGCCTTCGCCTATCTCCGGCGGCAATACCGGGTGGTGGCCGTCGTCTTCGCGGTGCTCATGCTGCTCCTGGCCTGGCAGGCGTTCGGACTCGAGCAGCAGCACGGCCTGGTGCCGATCGCCTTTCTGACGGGCGGCTTCTTCAGCGGCCTGGCAGGCTTCTTCGGCATGAACACCGCCACGCTCGCCTCCAATCGCACCGCCCAGGGGGCCAAGGAATCGCTCAACCGCGGCTTGCAGGTGGCGTTTCGGGCCGGGGCCGTGATGGGCCTGGTCGTGGTCGGCCTGGGTCTGCTCGATATCTCGCTGTGGTTCATCCTGCTCCGCTGGGTGCTCCCCGGCATGGGCCTGATCCATGAGATGAACCTCGAACAGATCACGGTGGTCATGCTCACCTTCGGACTGGGTGCCAGCACGCAGGCGTTGTTTGCCCGCGTCGGCGGCGGCATCTTCACCAAGTCGGCCGACGTCGGCGCCGACCTGGTCGGCAAGACCGAGGCCGGCATCCCCGAGGACGACCCGCGCAATCCGGCCACGATTGCCGACAACGTCGGCGACAACGTCGGCGACGTCGCGGGCATGGGGGCCGACCTGTACGAAAGCTACTGCGGCTCGATCCTGGCGACGGCGGCGCTGGGCGCTGCCGCGGCGAGCGTGCTCGGCGGCGGCGACAGCAACACGCTGGCGTTCATCTTCGCCCCCATGGTGCTGGCGGGCATCGGCATCGCCCTGTCCATCTTGAGCATCTACTTCGTCAAGACCGAGGAAGGCGCCAGCCAGATCAACTTGCTGTGGGCACTGCGGCGCGGCGTCTGGGGCGCCAGTATCCTGATCGCCGTCGCTGCTTTCCTGGTCACCTGGATGGTCCTGGGCGGCGTGCAATCCTCGAACCCGGACGTGCAGTTTCGCTGGTTCGGCGTCTTCGGCAGCATCGTCACGGGTCTGACCGCCGGCGTCGCCATCGGCTGGTTCACCGAATACTACACGTCCAGCGAATACGAGCCGACCAAGTGGATCGCCACCCAGTGCAAGACCGGCCCGGCCACCACCATCATCGGCGGCATCGCCCAGGGCATGCTCAGCTCGTGGGCGTCGCTCAGCATCGTCGGCGTCGGTACGCTCCTGGCCTACGGCTTCGCCGGCGGGTTCCAGTCGCCGGCGCTGGGACTATACGGCGTCGGCATCGCCGCGGTCGGGATGCTCGCCACCCTGGGCGTCACGTTGGCCACGGACGCTTATGGTCCGATTGCCGACAACGCCGGCGGCAATGCCCAGATGACCAACCAGGAGCCCCACGTCCGCGAACGCACCGACGCCCTCGATTCGCTCGGCAACACCACGGCGGCGACGGGCAAGGGCTTCGCCATCGGCTCGGCGGCGTTGACCGCCCTGGCCTTGCTGGCGGCGTTCGTCGAAGAGGTCCGCATCGGCATCCAGCGTGAAGCCACGGCGTACGTGAAGAGCGAATCGCGCACGAAGCTCGCCCCCGATGAGATCGTGCACCTCGGCTACGGCAAGTTCGCGCAGCTGGCAAAAGAGCCGGACAAGGAATCCGGCATGTACCCGGCGTACATTCAGGTCAGCAGCGGCGTGCCCTACGTGCTGATCAAGGAGCAGGGCGCCGCCGTGGCCCGCGAGGCGACGCCCGAGCAGGTGATGGCCCACTATCACCCCAAGGTCGAGGCCAAGGACAAGGTGATCAACCTGAAACGCGTCAACCAGGCCTCACTCGGCGATTTCATGGAATACTACGGCATCAACCTGATGAACCCCAAGGTGCTCGTGGGCGCGTTCGCCGGCGTGATGATGGTCTTCGTCTTTTGCGGCTTGACGATGAAGGCGGTGGGACGAGCGGCGGGGCGCATGGTGGAAGAAGTGCGACGGCAGTTCCGCGAGCTGAACCTGCTCAGCGACGTCAACGCCAAGGCCGACTACGCCACGTGCGTCGATATCGCCACCAGCGGCGCCCAGCGCGAGATGATCTTGCCGTCGCTGTTGGCCGTGGCCACGCCGCTGGTCATCGGTTTGCTGCTCGATGTCGCCGGCGTGATGGGTCTGCTGCTCGGCGGCCTCGTGTGCGGCTTCGCGGTCGCCGTTTTCATGGCCAACGCCGGCGGCGCCTGGGACAATGCCAAGAAGTACATCGAATCGGGTCAGTTCGGCGGCAAGGGTTCCGAGGCGCACAAGGCCGGCGTCGTCGGCGACACCGTCGGCGATCCGTTCAAGGACACCTCCGGCCCCGCCTTGAACATTCTCATCAAGCTGATGAGCATGGTGGCCGTCGTGTTTGCGGGCGTCATTGTCAAGTTCGGCCCCGTGATCGGCACGGCGCTGGGCTTGACGAGCATGTAGCCCGCCGGTCGCTTGCGGCTAGCGTTCGAGTCGTTCGACGGCTGGCGCGAACGCTAGGCCGCAAGCGGCGGATGCGTCACGCGCAGTTTCTAACGAAAATGTAAGCCTTCCGGTGTTGCCTTTGCCCATGCATTATCTGAAATAACCTTTTGAACGACGGACACGTACACGCGCCGCCGTACGACAGGATTCCGTTCCTGTCCTTGCCAGGGACAGGAGCGGAGTCCTGTCCTACGTTTACGCGACGATGAAGTTGATTTTGATTCCTGGAGCAGTCGAGAAATGGACGTGACTATCTTCCCAAGCATCCGTCGGTCCGGGTGGATCGCGCTGGCCGCGCTGGGCGTTCTGCTGGCGAGTGGGACATCGCTGTACGCCGGCGAGGCGGACCTGGCGATCCCGGAGCTCGACGTCAAGGTGTTCTTCGGCAACACGGTCAGCGCCTGGGACCTTCTCTTCTGGGGCGCCCTCGTCATCACCGGCACCCTCGGCATCAGCCTCTACTTGCGCACCCAGATTCACCGCTTGCCCGCCCACCGCTCGCAACTCGCCGTCGCCGAGGTCATTTTTCAAACATGCAAGACATACCTCATCCAGCAAGGCAAGTTCCTGCTGATGCTGTTTGGCCTCATCGCCATCGCCATCTCGTTCTACCTCTGGGAGTCGGCGTCGCACGCGCCGCCCCCCGGACCGAACGATCCAGCGCCGATTCCGATCGTGTTGAAGATCATTTATGTGCTGCTGTTCTCGGTGGTCGGCATGGTCGGGTCGTACTGGGTCGCGTGGTACGGCATCCGCGTCAACACCTACGCCAACTGCCGCACCGCCTTCGCCGCGCTCAAGGGCGAGCCGTGGGACGTCGTCAACATTCCGCTCCGCGCCGGCATGTCGATCGGCCTGTTCCTGATCTCCCTTGAGCTCGTGATGATGGTGATCATCCTCTTGTTCGTCGATCGCCGCATCGTCGGCATGTGCTTCCTCGGTTTCGCGATCGGCGAATCGCTGGGAGCGTCGGCCTTGCGCATCGCCGGCGGCATCTTCACCAAGATCGCCGACATCGGCTCCGACCTCATGAAGATCGTCTTCAAGGTCAAGGAAGACGATCCGCGCAACCCCGGCGTCATCGCCGACTGCACCGGCGACAACGCCGGCGACTCGGTCGGCCCCACCGCCGACGGCTTCGAGACCTACGGCGTCACCGGCGTCGCCCTGATCGCGTTCATCACCCTGGCCGTGCCCAGCACCGAGATCCAGGTCAAGCTCATCGTCTGGATCTTCACGATGCGCTTCCTCATGGATTTCATGTCCGGCGTGTCGTACTTCGTGAACCAGGCGATCTCCCAGAGCAAATACAAAGGCCTGAAGGAATTCGACTTCGAAGAACCGCTGACCCGCCTCATCTGGATCGCGTCGATCCTGTGCATCGCCACGTCGTTCTTGATGAGCTACCTGCTCATCGGCGACATGCAGGTCAACAGCGTCCGCTACGAGCACCTGTGGTGGCAGCTCGCGTCCATCATCAGTTGCGGCACCCTGGCCGCCGTGCTCATTCCCGAATTCACGAAGATGTTCACCAGCTCGCACTCCAAACACGTCAATGAAATTGTCACCGCTTCGCGGGAAGGCGGCGCCTCGCTGACCATTCTCTCCGGCATCGTCGCGGGCAATTTTAGCGCCTTCTGGATGGGCATGCTGATCGCCGGGCTCATGGCCGTCGCCTACTTCGTCAGCTTGCAAGGCCTCGACGCCATCATGACCATCCAGATCGTCCAGGGCGGCCCGATGGTCGGCGTCGGCTCGGTGTTCGCGTTCGGCCTGGTCGCGTTTGGCTTCTTGTGCATGGGCCCGGTCAACATCGCCGTCGACAGCTACGGCCCGGTCACCGACAACGCCCAGTCGGTCTTCGAGCTGGCCCAGACCGAGAAGATCCCGGGCATCAAGGAGGAGATCCGGCGCGACTTCGGCTTCGAGCCCGACTTCGAGCGCGGCAAGCATTACCTGGAGGCGAACGACTCGGCCGGCAACACCTTCAAGGCCACGGCCAAGCCGGTGCTCATCGGCACCGCGGTGGTCGGCGCCACCACCATGATCTTCTCGATCATTCTGCTCCTGGGGAAAACCGTCATCGACGGCGAGCCGATCCTCAAGCTCAGCTTGACCGACGCGCCCGTGCTGCTGGGCTTCATCTGCGGCGGCGCGGTGATCTTCTGGTTTGCCGGCGCCTCGATGCAGGCGGTCACCACCGGCGCCTATCGGGCGGTCGACTTCATCAAGAAGAACATGAACCTCGACAAGGCCGAGGCCGATATCGAGGATTCCAAGACGGTCGTCCGCATCTGCACCGAGTACGCCCAGAACGGCATGTGGAACATCTTCATCGCGTTGATGTCGATCACCCTGGCGTTCGCCCTGTTCGATTCGAACTTCTTCGTGGCGTATCTCATTTCCATTGCCGTGTTCGGCCTGTTCCAGGCGATCTACATGGCCAACGCCGGCGGCGCCTGGGACAATGCCAAGAAGCTCGTCGAGGTCGATCTGAAGGAAAAAGGGACCGAACTGCACGCGGCCACGGTGGTCGGCGACACGGTTGGCGATCCGTTCAAGGACACCACCTCGGTCGCGCTCAACCCGATCATCAAGTTCTCGACCCTGTTCGGCCTGCTCGCCGTCGAGATCGCCGTCGAGATGCAAAAGGCGGGGCAGGGGATCGCGACCAAGATCGTCGGCGTTGTTCTCTTGGCCGTCGCGCTGGTGTTCATCTGGCGGTCGTTCTACGCCATGCGAATTCCGAAGGAGCCGGAGTTCCCGCAAGCGATGGAAGGCAAGCACGGCATCATGCCGAGGGAAGGGGGGCCGACGCATTGATCGAGTCAAGCGTCCCTCAGCGCCACCTGGAGGGAAACTTGACTTTTTGCCGTATGTATTGGAATCGATTCGATTTGTGATTCTCATAATGGTCAAGTGTCCCTCTTATTGTGGGGGACCGACCAGCGACTGGATCGACACGCTGTCCGCTGATCCTGCGCCGCCATGCCGTCCTGCTGGTCAAAGAAACGCCACCGTCGGCGATTGCTTTGGCGACCCGGACAGGTGTCGATTCGATCGCTGCCGGCCACCAAAAGCTGCGGTTTTGCCCAACACATTCTGCGGTAAGGAATTGCGCCGCCACCGTTTGATTTGCGTGAAATCGGCGTGCGCCCTGGAATCCGAATTGCCTACCGACGAGGATGGATTGCGCACCGTGCGTTTCGGTGCGCAACGAATTAAGGTGTTGGCAGAAGATAGTTTGCGTCAATTCCTGAGAAAATGCGTTGCGCACCGGGTGTCGACGTGGCGCAACGAATGTTTGCTCATCGCGAACGGGAGATAAGCGGCTCGGTGACGCCATCGTTCGCCAATCCCTGGGCGTTGGTGCTGCTGGTCGCGTTGCCGGCGTTGGCCTGGCTATGGCGGCGGCGCACCCGGGCCGCGCTGACGTATCCCGCCGCGGCCGGCGTGCTCGCCCTTCCCAAGGGGCGGTCGCGGGGCGCCGAACGCGGCGGCCTGTGGTTGCGCATTCTTGGATTGACGGCGCTGGTCATCGCCCTCGCCGGCCCGCGCTGGCCCGATGAAGGCAGCCGCATCCCCACCGAGGGGATCAGCATCGCCTTCGTCCTCGACGCCAGCCACAGCATGTCGGAAGCCGATTTCCGCTGGGGCGATCAGCTCCTGACGCGCTTCGACGGGGTCAGGAAGGTCTTTCGGTTGCTCGCCGAAGGGGGCGCCGGCTTGACGGGTGAGACCTTTCCCGGCCGGCCCCAGGACTTGCTGGCGCTCGTCACCTTCGCGACCCGGCCCGAGACGGCCTGCCCGCTGACGCTCGATCACGCGACCCTGTTGCGGATCCTGGATGCCGAGGAGCCGCGTTCGGTCATCACCGAAGCGACCACCAATCCGGGGGATGGCGTGGCCTGGGCCCTGGTCTCGTTGCAGAACGCGCCGACCCGGCGGCGGGCGATCATCCTGTTGACCGACGGCGAAAGCAACGTGCCGCCGCCGGCGTTGACGCCGCGCCAGGCGGCGCAGCTCGCCGGCAACATGCATGTTCCCATCTACGCGATCGACGCCGCCCCGCCGGACAGCGACCAGGGCGATGCGGCCAAGGCCCAGGAGACGCTGCAGGAGATCGCCAAGCTCACGCAGGGGCGCTACTTCCGCGCCGGCGACGGCGCCGAGCTGACGCAAGCGCTGCACGCCATCGACCGGCTGGAGCGCGACATCATCCAAAGTTTCCAGTACCGCCGGTATCATGAAGGCTATGCCTGGTTTGCCCTGGCCGGGTTGGCCTGCTGGCTCGCGGTGATCGGCCTGGAAGCGACCTGGTGGAGGAAAGTTCCGTGACGGCAAGTTCCGTGACGGCGTGGGTCCGCTGGTTCGCGCAGCCCTGGGCGTTGTGGCTCTTGTTCGCCCTGCCCGCGCTCAGCTTGCTGTTCGCCTGGGCCAACTGGCGGCGGCGGCGGGCGCTGCGGCAACTCGGCGCGCCGCACCTGGTGGAGCGGCTGATTCACCTTCGGCCGCGGCTGCGGCGCTGGCAGTCGCTGGCCCTGTTCTTCGGACTGCTGGGGCTCATCATCGCGGCGGCCGGTCCGCGCTGGGGCGGCGGCGCGCCGCCGGAATTGCTGGGCGGCCGCGACATCGTCGTCGCCCTCGACTTGAGCAAGAGCATGCTGGCCGAGCAGCCCAGCCGCCTCGAACGCGCCCGGCGGTCGCTGCGCGACCTGGCCGACGGACTGGAGGCGCGCGGCGGACATCGCGTCGCCCTGGTGATCTTCGCGGCCCACGCGAAAGTGCAGTTCCCCCTGACGCGCGACTACGACCACTTTCGCTTCGCGGTGGAGCAACTGGACCCCGAGGCGCTCCCGCCGGCCCTGCGCCCCCAGCCGGGCGCGAAAACCCCGTCGGGGACCAGGCTGGGCGAAGCCCTCGCCCTGGCGGCGTCGCTGCACGATCCGAAGCGGCGCGGCTGGCAGGACATCCTCCTGCTTTCCGACGGCGATGACCCGGCTGACGACGACGAGTGGCGGCGCGGCATCCAGGCCGCCCATCAGCAGCACATGCCGATCCACGTCGTGGCGATCGGCGATCCGCGCGAGCCGCACCCGATTCGCCAGGGCGATGACCTGCTTCGTCATGCCGGCATCGTCGTTCAGTCGAAGTTGAACGAGCCGCTCCTCCAGGAAATCGCGCGGCGGACCAAGGGAATCTACATCCCGGCGCACCAGACGGCGCTGCCGCTCGGCCAACTGATGCGCGGCTATCTGGAAAGCCGGCCGGATCGGGATGAAGGTGATCGGGACGAGCCCGTCGCGGGGCTGCAAGCGGCGCCGCGCTACCCGTGGTTTCTGCTGCCCGCGTGCGTGTTGCTGGCACTGACCATGTCGGCCGGAGATGGCCCGAAACCGCGCCGCCTCCCGGCTTCGGAGGCCGGCGGCAAGGTGAACGGCAACGCCAACGGCAAGGGCGCCCCGCCAGCCCTGGTGGCGCGGTGGGCGGTCGTCTTGCTCTTGCCGTTTCTCATCAGTGCCGCGCCGTTGCCGCCGGTCGAGGACCTGGTGCGGCAGGGCAATGCGGCCTTCGAGCGCCGCGAGTTTGACGAGGCGCTGGAGCGGTACGCCGAGGCGGCGCCGGCCTCGGCCGATCCTGGCTTGATCGCTTTCAATCAGGCGGCGGCGTTGTTCCGGTTGGGACGTTTCGACGAGGCGGCCGCCTGGTACCAGCGCTGCCTGGAAGACGGCGCGATTCCACCGGCGCGGCGCGCGCGGGCCAACTACGACCTCGGCGCGGCGCTGATCCGGGCGGGGAGCGACGACCGCGGCCGGCTGGAGCATGCGATCGCCGCCTTGCGCCGGTGTCTGGATTCGGGGGCGGCTACCGATCTGCGGGCCGACGCGCGGCACAACCTCGAGCTGGCGAAATGGCTGTGGCTCAAGGCGAAGCCGGCCCAGACCTCGCAATCCGCGGACGCGAATCAGGATCCGTCCAATCAGGGCCCGGAAAAGCAGCCGCACTCCCAGCCGCGGGGCAACGGCGAACCGAAGCGCAACGGGGTCCAGAATGCGGGGCTTGTCGAGGGCGGCCCGGACCGGAATGGCATCGATCAGATCGGCCTGGAGGCGAAACAGAAGAAGCTTGCCCACGGTCCGTTGCAGGTGCTCCCCGACAACAGCAAACTGACGCCGCTGTCCAGCGACGAGACCGAGGCCCACCTGGAACAGTTCCTCGAACGGATGCGGCGCGAGCGGCGCGCCTACTGGCGGCAATTCGCGGCGGCGCCGCCCGATGTCAAAGACTGGTAGATCAGCGCATGCATCGCTGGCTCACGGCAATCATGGTGCTCGTCACGGCGGCCATCACGGCAGCGGTCGGGGCCCGCGCTCAGATGCCGGCGGCGGAGGCGCCAACCATGGAGCCGCCGCGGATCGGGCAGCCGCCGGATTTCAGTCAAGTCGCCGGCACGTTTCGGATCGCCGCCCAGGTCCAGCCGGCAAGCGTCGCCGTCGAAGAGCCGGTCATGCTGACGGTGACGATCCGCGGCCAGGCGGCGGCGCCCTACGTCCCGAAGCGCGACCTGTTGCGCATCTTCCCCGATGACATGCAGCGCGACTTCTACGTCGAGCCGGCTGGCGAGCAGGCCAAGCAAGGATCGTGGGAGTTCACCTATCGCCTGCGGCCCAAGCACACGCGCGTCCAGTTCGTGCCGAGCCTCAAGCTGGTCTACTTTGCTCCGCGGCAGCGCCGTTACCAATCCGCCTACAGCGACGCCCTGCCGCTCACGGTCCAACCGCGCCCGGATCCGGAGGTGAAGATCGCCGGCCTGACGGTCGTCCAGGCGCCGCCGACGTTTCTGGAGCTGGCCGAAGAGGATGGGCGGCGCGACGGCCTGCGCGACGGCTTGGGCGACGGCCTGGACGTGCGCTGGTCGCCGTATCAGGAAATCGTCTTGCTCGCGGCGGCGCCGCTCTTGTGCGTCACGGGAGTGTGGTGGCTCCACCACCGGCAGAGCCGGCGGGCCGCGCGCCACTGGCGACGACGCCGGGCGGTCGAGCACGTGGTGGCGAGCCTGAAGGCGAGCCGGGACGCCGCCGGCGCCGCGCGCCTGGTCGCCGACTACCTGCGGCTGCGGCTCGACATTCCCGCCGCGGAGCCGACGCCCGCGGAACTGGAACGCTGGCTGAAGCGGCGCGGCATCAGCAAGCCGACGCGGCAACAATGGCGGAGCTTCCTGCAACGCTGCGACGCGGCCCGGTTCGCGCCCGCCGCGGCGCCGGCGCCCGCGGTTGGCGCATCCGCTGGGGACGAGGTTGCCACGCTGATCCATGCCTTGGAGGAAGAGCCGTGTTTGGCCGCACGCTGACTGCACTGTTCCCGGCCGTGTTGTCGGCGCTGACCGCGCTGGCGGCGTCGCCGGCGCGTGCCGAGGAGGGCGATCCATCGGCCCACGCCGCGGGCGTGGCCGCGTTTGCCGAAGGGAAGCGCCTTCTCGCCGCCGGCAAAGACGCGCGGGCGGCGTTTCAACGATCGTTCGACCGTTTCAGCGCGGCCACCGACAGCGCGCGTCTGTCCGCCGCCGATGGTCAGAACATCGGCAACGCCGCGTTTCTGGCCGGCGATCTCCCCTCGGCCATCGCCGCGTTTCGCGCCGGCCTGATCCTCGATCGGCATCAACCGGTGCTGCGCGCCAACCTGGCGTACGCCCGCGCTCAGGTCCAGTATCCGCCCGGCCAACACGGCCGGCCCGAGGCCGATCCGTGGCCGGCCTGGCTGCCGCGCTGGCAGGTCGACACGCTCGTGCGGATCGGCGGCGGGGCCTACGCCGTGGCGTGGCTCGCTAGCACGGTCTGGCTGCTTCGCCGCCGAAACTGGCTCGCCTGGCTCGCACTCGCCGGCTTCGCGGTGGCCGCATGTGCGGGCTACGGGTGGTGGCTGCACTGGCGGCAATCGCAGATCGATCGTGACTTCCCGCCGGTCGTGATCCGCAACGACACGTCCCTGTGGACCGGCAACGGCCCGAGCTACCCACGTCACCTCGAACTGCCGCAGTTGCGGCGCGGCATGGAAGCGCGCCGCCTGACCGAACGCGGCGGATGGCTGTTGATTCAATTCGCGTCCGGAGAAACAGGGTGGATCGACGGGGACGACGCCTGGGTCATTGCGCCGAGCGATGGTCCACGGCCATTCGTGACGGTCCGTGCGCTTCACGAGTCAGGCAGAAGTCAGAAATCACAGATAAGAACTACGGACCCTTCGATTGCTTCTCAATCCGCGAACTGAATCTCGCCTCCATTTGGCGTGACCAGCGCCCAATACGTCCGCTCGCCCATGCCACGAGCGATCGTTGTAACGCTGCCGTCCCCCATTCCCGCTAACATTCCAGAGGAATGGGGGCTCTGCGCCAGCCTCGAATCGCAATCCGAAAGCCGCGGATTGACTTGAAAACTCAACCCACTGACCGAGCCGTGGGATGTCGCCGGGGCGCCCGCCGCCACGGGAACCACGTCCGCCGAGGCTGGGTCGGCGAACGTTGCCGGGCGAAATCGCACGGCGCCGTCCGCGTTGGGTTGTTTGTACGGCAGATCCGCATCAAGCCCCCAATAGAAGAAATTGCCCGCGCAGTTCGCGTAGTGTTCGGCGAACAGAATTGTTTGCGAGGTGCCGTCGGGGAAGTGATTGAGATTGGGACGGTCGCGGAAGACCTGCGCGTTGGCCGCGTAACTGCAGAGTCCTTGGTGTCGCTCGACGGTCGGGTCGGCCGGGCTAAGAAACACGGGAATCACGAACTCAGACCTAACGCTTCCCCCGCCCACGCTGGATAGGATGCTTGCCTCCACTTGGCCCTGTTCGAGGTAGGTGAGCAGTGACGCGTACAGCGACATCCCGTGCGTTTTCGTCGCCCAATTGAAGCCGCGCAGGCGAAATCCCTCGCTTATGCTTCGGGTTGGTGCAGCGGAAATGCGCACGGCTATTTAGCGACCAGCGGAGCAGGCGGCGTTTGGTCATGGAGACATCCTGCTCTTTCTCGTCGGTGCGCCGCGCAATTCAAGCTCAACAACATTTTCCGGTTTCATCCACAGTATAGCGACTGGGCCGCGTTGGTCGGAATGCAATCGCAACAAACCGAGACGGGCCCGAGCGCGTACTTCACCATCGGCGTGGTCGCGCAGTTCGCGCAGAACGCTCTCCGCGTGGGGGTCGCCATCCAGGACCTCGGGCCAAGCGGGGTCGTGGAGTTGGACCCAGCGTTTGAACCAGGCACGAACCGGCGTGTCCTGGTGCTGCAGTATGATCACAACTGCCTGGAACCCTTCGGGCGGCGTCGAAGTCCCAAACTTGAAGCCATCGACGCCATCGTTGATCGGAACGACGTCGGATCCCCAGGGACGAACTTGCGCCGCCCACCACGACGTCGGCCGCCCGCGGTAAAACGCGTCGCCGCGCAGCCAGCCCCAGACGACGCGCGTCGGCTCCAGCCAGACCGCGAACCCCGTGACGATCGCAAGGACCAGCGACCAGCGGAGCAGGCGGCGTTTGGACATGCCGAGCATTTTACCCCAACGGGTTCGATCGATAGCCCCGGGGTCGCCGCTGTCGCCGCTTCGGCACACCCTGGGTGGACGGGCAATCGACTCATTCTCGTTTGGCCCATCAGCGTGTCGGGCTCATCACCCGCGGCAGGCGAAACCAGGCCTGGTTGCACGCCGCTAACTCGTCCGGCTCAAGCGTCAACGTCACGGCGGCGAGGCTGTCATCAAGCTGCGCCGCCTTGCTGGCGCCGACGATGGCCGAGGTGATGCCGGGTTGGGCCAGCACCCAGGCGATCGCGACTTGAACGAGGGAGCGGCCGCGCGGCTGCAGCGCCTTCTGCAATTCCTGGACGGCTTCGAACTGGGCATGCTGCCAGTAGCGTTCGCGATAGAGTGCGCCGGTCGCGCCGCCGAGGCTGAAGCGCGTTCCCGGCGGCGGCGCTTCGAGCGCTTGATAGCGGCCGGTCAAGAACCCGCCCGCCAGCGGGTTGTAGGCGATCACGCCCAGACCCTGGTCGCGGCACAACGGCAGCAGCTCGCTCTCGATCTCGCGGTAGAGCAGGTTGTAGCGCGGCTGCACCGATTCGAAGCGGGACCACGCATGCCGTGCGCTGATGCCCAGCGCGAGCGCGACCTGCCAGGCCGGGTAGTTCGAGCACCCCAGGTAACGGACCTTGCCTTGACGGACCAGGTCGTCGAGGGCGCGCAGCGTTTCGTCCAGCGGGGTGTCCGGGTCGGGGCTGTGCGGCTGGTAAAGATCGATGTAGTCGGTTTGCAGGCGGCGCAGGCTGTCCTCGACCGCCTGCAGGATGTGTCGCCGCGACAGGCCTTCATCGTTGGGCCCGTGCCCCACGCGCATGCGGCACTTGGTCGCCAGCACGAACTGGTGGCGCTGGCCCTTGAGCCAGCGGCCCACGATCGCCTCGGTGCGGCCCGCGGTTTCCGGCGACGGCGGCACGGGATAGACGTCGGCCGTGTCGAAAAACAGCACGCCGCGCTCGGCGGCCTTGTTCATGATCGCGAACGACGTAGCCTCGTCGCATTGATGCCCGAAGGTCATGGTCCCCAGGCAGATTTCCGTGACTTTCAGGCCGGTGCGGCCCAGGCGGCGCGTCTTCATGAGATCAAACCAGGGTTGTGAGCGGCGTCGGTCTGACAGGACGGGATAAAAACCATCCTCAGTTCGTTCTCTTGTGCTGGACGCGAACGAGCTTGAATCCGACCGCGTCCCATTGCGGCAGCAACGGCGCGTCCGTCGCGCCGACTTGCTCCGGATTGACGGCGGTCTTGCTGCGCAACGTCAGCAGGCACTCGACGCTGCTGACCACCACCTGCCGTTCGTTCAGCAGCATGACCGACAACGGCATGGTCAGCGTCACCCGGCCTTCGGCGTCTTGCTCCCATGGGGCGTTGGTGAATTCGCGGCTGAACGTGAAGTGCCAGTTGTTCGCGTTGGCGGCCCGCCCGTCCACGATGGCGGCCAGCCGGGACTTGTACTCTTGCTCTTGAGTCGGTCCGAGCGCCTTCCAATCGGTGGCGTCGATCCGGTCGAAGTCGCCCAGCTTGCCGCCCTTCTTGAGCAGAGCATCCAGTTGTTGCATGTGCATGTTGGCATGCTCGCGCAAGACCTTGATGCCCTTGCCGAGCGGCGTGAACTCGAGGCTTGTGTAGCCGATGTTCGTCAGATCGACGAACCATTGCCGCTTCTCTCCGGCCGATTCGCCTTCCGAGCTGCGCACGCTGATCAGGACATCGGCGGTTGCCTCCGGCGTGGCCATGCGCAGCAAACACGAAACGTAGTAGCTGCGTTTCTCATACGTCCAGCGCTTGACGCCGAGCGGCTCGATGGTGGTGTTGCCGCCGCCGTGCATGAGGTTCTGGATGAGATGATGCGAGCGAAACAGCGAAAACGGGCCCGGGGAGCCGTCGGGGCGCGGCCGGTCCTGGCTCTGCTTGATCTGGTTTTCATCTTCCGCGCGCAATCCGGCCCGATCCGGCGCCGGCAAGGTCAGCAGAAAGGCGCGACGCAATTCGACCGGATGCGCCGCCCCCTTCTGCACGCGCGGGACAAAACCCGACGATTCGTCGTCGGCCTGCAGGAGGAACGCGAACGCCTGCTGCGACAGCGCCAGCCCGGTGAAATACGAGTACGCGAAATAGCCGCAGCCCGAGACCAGGCTGATCCACATGCCGAGAGTCGCCAGTTTCTGGCCCGCCTTGGTCCCTTCCGAGTTGCGGACGTCGTTCAGCCCCCACCACGAGACCAGGAAACCGACCAGCGCCAGCAGCAAGATCCAGTTGGAGAAGAAGAACGCCGCCCCCTGGGCGATCGCCATCAACGTGCTGAGCGCGACCACGCCGCCGAACAGGCAGCTCATCCCGAAGCCGATCACGGCCATGGCCGACAACGGACGATAAACAACGTCGCTCGATGCATCGCGCAGCTCGTTCATGCGACACCTGAGGTTCTCGAATGGGAGTCTCACCTCATTACGGACGCGCCGCCGCCGAGGATCGGTCCGTTCAGCCTGATCTGGAGGCGAGCCATCTAGCCGCGCCCAATTCCGCTGCACCAACCCGAAGCGTGAGCGAGGGCCTGCTCACTTCGCTTACGCTCCTGCTCCCCGGGCCTACGCGTCGGGTTGGTGCAGCGGAATCACGCACGCTCATGTAGCGAGGAACGGATAGGGACTCGCGTTCCGGTTGACTCCATTGTACAGGTCGTGGAAAGAAGAAGTACGGGCGCCCTGCCGCTTAGCGTGGAGGTCGCGTCCCCGTTTTGAAACAGCCTCTCACCCGATCGCCGCCAGATCGAGCGTCTTCCCGTACCGTGCCAGCACGGCGTCCCGGAGCCGCGAATGGTCCGGCAGTTTCAGCTGCGGATCGCGGGTCGCCAAGTCGATGGCGTCGGTGCGGGCCTGCACCAAGAGCGCCTGGTCGTCGATCAGGTTGCCGAAGCGCAGCTCACCGAGCCCGTGCTGACGGGTGCCAAAAAATTCGCCAAGCCCGCGCAAGCGGGCGTCTTCCTCGGCCAGGGCGAACCCGTCGCTGGTGCGGGTGAAGGCGCGGAGCCGGACGTCGGCGTCTCCGCTGGTCATCCCCGCCAGGAGCCAGCACTCGCCGGCGACGGCGCCGCGGCTGACCCGGCCGCGCAACTGATGGAGCTGCGACAGCCCGAACCGCTCGGCATGTTCGATCAGCATCAGCGTGGCGTTGGGCACGTCCACGCCCACCTCGATCACCACCGTGGTCACGAGCAGGTCCAGCTCCCGTTCGCGGAACTGGCGCATGATCTCGTCCTTGGCGTCATCCTTCATCCGGCCGTGCAACAGGCCGATGCGGAAATCGCGGAAGGCGCCCTCCTTCAGCTCGGCGTGGAGCTGCTCCGCCGCCGTCAGGTCGAGCGTTTCCGACTCGGCGACCAGCGGACAGACGACGTACGCCTGCCGGCCCTGGCGCAGTTGCTGGCGGAAATGCTCGTACAACTTGTCACGGTCTTTCGCCGACGACCACCGCGTCTGCACGCCGTGCCGGCCCGGCGGCAGCTCGCGGATGATCGACAGGTCGAGGTCGCCGAACACGGTCAGCGCGATCGTGCGCGGGATGGGGGTGGCCGTCATCACCAGGTAGTGCGGATCGGCGCCGAGCTTGCGGATGCGGGCCCGCTGGGCGACGCCGAACTTGTGCTGCTCGTCGACGACGGCCAGGCCGAGCCTGGCGAACTCGACGTCGTCCTGCACGAGCGCCTGGGTGCCGACGACCAGGTCCACGTTGCCGGCGCGGATATCGCGCAGCGCTTCCTGCCGCGCCTTGGCGGACAGGCTGCCGGTGAGCAGCAGCCGCCGCACCCGGCTGTGCGCGAGGTAGCCCTCGAGCGTGAGCCAGTGCTGGCGGGCCAGGACCTCGGTCGGCGCCATCAGCGCGGCCTGGTGCTTGTGGGCGATGGCCACGAGCATGGCGTACACGGCCACCGCCGTCTTGCCGGCGCCCACGTCCGCTTGCAAGAGCCGTTGCATCGGCCGGTCCTGGGCCAGGTCCTTGCAGATCTCGCGGATGGCCCGGTTCTGATCGTTGGTGAGCGCGAACGGAAACAGCCGGCGAATGCGGGCGTCGATGTCGGTGTCCGCGGGCAACGGCGCCGCCCGGCCGCGATCGTGGGTGTCGCGGCGCCGCGCCGCCAGCGCCACCTGCAGGATCAAGAACTCCTCGTAGATGAAGCGGCGCTTGGCCTGCAACGCCTGGCCGAGGATTTCGGGGAAGTGGACGTGCTGGAGCGCTTGCGGCGCCGGCGGGTAGCGATGCTTGTCGCGCAGTCCGGGCGGCAGCAGGTCGGGGACATGGTCGCCGCCGACCGCAAGGGCCTGGCGGATCAGATCGCGCAGCTTCTCCGGATGCAGTCCCTCGGTCAACGGATACACAGGCACCACCTGGTTGGCGGGCGCCTCGGATTGGTCGTCGAGGATTTGCACGCGCGGATGATTCATCTGCCAGTGGTCGCGGAACCACTTGGGCTTGCCGCTGAACGCGACCCGCAGGCCGTAGCGAAACTGCCGCGCGGGGGCCACCTGATTGAACCACGAGCCTTCCAAACAAGCCCCGTGCGCGTCGGCAATGACCACGTTGAGGATGGTCCGGCCGTCCGGCAACTCCTTGCTCCCCAGCTCGACGACTTCGCCGGCCACCGTTTGCAGCTCTCCGGCCGTGAGCTGGTTGATCGTGCGCAGATCGCTGAGGTCGTCGTAGGAGCGGGGGAAGTGGAAGATCAGATCGCCGACCGTGGCGATGCCGAGCTTGCCGAGCGTTTCGGCGCGCGCGGGACCGACGCCCTTGAGAAACTGCACCGGTTGCTGGAGCGGTTCGCGGTCGGGCATGGCGGGCACTCGGGAACGCCGATTCAACATCCTGCCACCGTCGAGCGGGCACTCGGGAACGCCGATTCAACATCCTGCCACCGTCGAATTGTACGCATGGCATGGGCGGCGGGCCTGAGCTACAATGCGAACAAACACCAGGGAGGCTGTCATGCCCACGGTTGCCAAGCGCAAGAAAAGATTGATTCTGTCGCGGGAAGTGAAGGCGTTCGCCAAGGAACGCGGCTTGACGCCGTACCTGCCCAAGCTCGTGGAGGTGCTGCACAGCATCTGCGCCGACGCCACGCGCATGGGCGCGGAAGTGCATCACGACCCGGAGATCGCCGGGCTAAGCTGGCTGCTGTTCGAAGTGGAGGTTCCGTGGAAGACGAGTGCACAGGCTATGCAGGCCAATAAGGCCTGGTATCGGGCCACTGCGGAGGCGTGCCCGAAGCCGCTGCTGATGGAATTCACGCTTCTGATCCGGCGGAGGCCATGATGGACTTTCGCGAGTTCCTGGTCGTCGCCGAAATGCTGGCAGAAGGAACGACGGAAGCGGAATGGCGTACCACGGTCAGCCGGGCCTATTACGCAGCCTTCCATGTCGCCTGCGAATGTCTCGTTGCCCTCGGCTTTCGAGTGCCAACGCACACCGAACAGAGCCATACGTTCGCATGGCGTCGCTGGAGCAACACAGGCGAGTGGCGCATCGACGATGCCGGCAGATCCTTGAATGCCCTTCGATCCGATCGCAACCAAGCCGACTACGACAAACACGCGACCGTCATTGCCAGCCAGGCGGACGATGCTGTCGTGGCCGCGCGAGCGGTGATCGAGACCCTCGATCAACTCATTCGTGATAAACCGCTGCGCACACATATCGCCGAAGCCATCAAGAAATACGAACGCGACGTGCTGAAGGAAGTGACCTGGCGGTCATGATTTCACCGGCGGATCCAATCCATGTTCATCTTCGAGAAAGCCCCGTTTGCGTCGTGTCATGCTTCGACGATCGTCGAAAGCGAGCCGGGCCGGTTCCTGGCGGCGTGGTTCGGCGGCCGGGCCGAGGGGGCCAACGATGTGAAAATCTGGCTGGCCCGCTTCGACGGCAAGACCTGGACCGCGCCCGAAGTCGTCGCCGAGGAAAAGAACGTCCCCTGCTGGAATCCGGTGCTGTTCCTCAGCCGGGCCAAGACGCTCATGCTCTTCTACAAGGCCGGGCCCAACCCGATGAGCTGGTCGGGATACGTGAAGCGCTCGCGCGACCTCGGCAAAACCTGGGGCAGGCAAGAGCAGTTGCCCGCCGGGCTCTACGGCCCGATCAAGAACAAGCCGATCCAGCTCGGCGACGGCACCATCCTGGCCGGCACCTCCGTCGAAAGCTACCGCGCCTGGACCTGCTGGGTCGAACGCTCCACCGACGACGGCCGCACCTGGCGGCGCGTCGGGCCGATCCAGGTTCCCGGCCACCCGTACGGCATTATTCAGCCGACGCTGCTGGTGACCGGCGACCGCCGCATCCTGGCGTTGTGCCGGTCGCGCGGGCTGGGGGCCATTTGCGTCGCGGAATCGAAGGACCAGGGCGAGACATGGTCCGCCGCCAGGCCGAGCGACCTGCCGAACCCGGGGAGCGGCATCGACGCGGTGCGGGCCGGCAACGGCGCCTTCTACCTGATCTACAATCACAGCCGCCTGGGCCGCACGCCGCTGAACATCGCCCGCTCGACCGACAACGGCCGCAGCTGGAAGACGGTGGCGACGCTGGAGAACGTGCTCGGGGAGTTTTCGTACCCGGCCGTCATCCAGGCGCAGGACGGCCGGCTGCACGCGACCTACACCTGGAACCGCCGCCACATCAAGCACGTGAGCTTCGATCCGGGGCAATGGAAGAACGAGTAGCCGCCTGGCCGCACGATTCAAGATCTCCAACCTTTCTCCGTACTTGGCCAACTCACCGAGCGAGTTGGCCAACAAAGGCGCGCGTCACATTTCCTTCCCAGGCAGCGGGTTACGTACGACCGATTGCCCTTGTTGGCCAACTCGCGCGAGGGTATGGTGCACGGCCTGAACGAGCCCCGGTTTTCGAAAACCTTGGGGATGAAATGAGGTATTTCTGAGAGCAGAGGCACGCCCTTCGCATACCGCTCATGGTGTACCCACCGCGGACACAGGAGATTGGTGGAGCAATGCTGCAAACCGCCTTGTTGACATTGGCTCTCGTGACGCCGGCGCAAACCGAAGCGCTCGGCCCCGGCCGGCACACCCGCGCCCTCACGTGGGAGAACGTCGAGCGCACTTACCACGTCTACATCCCCAAGAGCTACGATGCCGCCAAGCCGGCGCCGGTGGTGCTCGCCCTGCACGGCGCCAGCATGACCGCCCGCATCATGGAGGGCTTCTGCGGCCTGTCCGCCAAGGCCGAGGAGGCAGGGTTCATCGTCGTCTACCCCAACGGCGGCGCCGGCGCCCTGTTTCAGTTGTGGAACTCGGGGACCTTTCCGGGGCCGCTGCGCAAGAAGAATTTCGACGACGTCGGCTTCATCGCCAGGCTGCTCGATGACGTGGCGAACAAGGTGAACGTCGATCCCAAGCGCGTCTACTGCGCCGGCCTGTCCAACGGCGGCATGATGGCCTACCGCGTCGCCGCCGAGCTGTCCGACCGGGTGGCGGCGGTGGCGTCGGTGGCGGGGACGATGGTGTGCGAGTGCAAGCCGAAACGCCCGGTGCCGGTGCTGCACTTTCACGGCACCAAGGACACGCTGGTCCCCTTCAACGGCGTCGCCAAGGAGCTGGTGAAGCTATCCTCGGTGGACGACACGATTGCCGCATGGGTCAAGGCCAACGGCTGCAACAAGGAGCCAGTGGTGACGGAGCTGCCGGTCAAGTGGGACACGCTCAAGGTGACGCGCAAGCAATACAACTCCGGAAAGAACGGCGCGGAAGTAGTCCTGTACGTGATCGACGGCGCCGGCCACGTCTGGCCCGGCCGCCCGAGCCCGGGCGGGTTCCTGGGCAAGACGACGTACAACATCAGCGCCAACGACGTGATGTGGGAGTTTTTCGAGAAGCATGGGATGAAGTGATGGCGCGTTCGTGCTTGCCTGCTCGCGGCGCCAATCGTCGATTTGCCTCCCATTTCGGACCTCGATCGGCAATAATACACAGTCAAGTCATCCAGGAGATCGACGATGGACGAAACACAACGTCAACGCTGGTGGGGATTGCACCTGCGGGTGGCTCGCGGGGAATTGCTCGCTTCTGAGGAACAGGCGTACTACGAAACGATAATGCGCCAGCTCGACGGGAACGAGCCGCTTGAGCCGTTGCGAAGCGCGTTGGATACGCGTACGAAGCTGCGCCAGCTCGAGGCAGAACGTATCCGGCTCGAGGAGCAACGCTCACGGCTCGATGTCGAAATCGTGGATCTGGAGAGCCAATTGGGACAGCGCGCGCGCGAACTGCTCGGCGCCAAGAGCTGAGACATGGGCCATCCGTCAAAGGTCGATCTCCTCGCGGCCGAAACGCGGGAGCTTCGGGCGATTGTTGCGGCACAGGAACAGTACATTGCGAACTTGAAGAACTTGCTCGGCGACCGAAGTGCATGATGATTCGGCGAGACCCCGGCACCAAGAAATCTCATAATCTTTATGGCGCCCTCTTGACACCGCCCGCCTGTCCGATAGAATTGAGACGGAATCTCAATTGCAGGAATCCCACCCGCCGCGACCCGCTCGGTTCACCCGATGAGCACCACCTGCACTGCCCAACGATGCGACACCTGCCCCGCCAAGGTCGTGTGCCGTTGCCTGAACGTCACTGAAGAGCAAGTCGTCAACCTGATCACCGGCTTCGGGTTGCGGACGATTCGTGAGATTCGGCACCACACCGGGGCCGGCGATGGCTGCACGTGCTGCCACGCCGAGCTGGCCCAGTATCTCGACCGCTACGCGTTGGCGGTGGTTGACTGAACCGTTTGGGCCAGTTCCTGCTGCCCCGCTGCCTTCTGAGCCGCTTCCGTCGTCTCCCGCGCCAGCCATTGCTGCAGGTCGTCCAGCGAAATCAGCACCGTCAAGCGATCGCCCGCCGCCAGCCGCGTGTCGGCGGACCAGGTGAGTTGCGCGCCGGCGGCGTTCGTCCGCGCCATCGGCAAGAAGCGGTGCTCCCGGCCCAGCTCTTCGAGCGGCGTATTCCGAGCATCGCTGTCGCATTCGCGAACCACCAGATCGTACACCGCCACCATGCGCGCCTCGATTTGAAACATACCGCGCACCTGATCGCCGTACAGCGCCGCCACGAAAGCCGGCGCCGCCAGCTCGGGGATCGACACCGCCAGGCCCATGTCGGCGGATTGCCGCAGCGTCCGCGCCAGCTGGGCGTCGATCAGCCGCAGCACGACGCGCTGCTTCGGGGCCAGCTCGCGCACCAGCAGGCCGATTTCCACGTTCACCAGATCATCGCTCGTGGCCGTGACGACGGCACGGGCGGTGGCCGCGTTGGCCTGACGCAGCACCTGGGCGACGTTGGCGTTGCCGATGATGACCGCCGCCCCCAGGCGCCGCGCCGTCGCGATGAATGAGTTGGCGGCGTTGGACTCGATCACGACGACGCGCTCGCCTTGCCGCAGCAGCTCCTCGGCGACGCGGAAGCCGACGTTGCCGAGGCCGCAGACGATGATGTGGCCGCTCTCCGGGATGCGGCGGACTTCCAGGGCGCCGCCCAGGTTGGCGCGGATCAGGTAATTGGTGAAGATGGCCGTGAACGCCGCGGTCAGGGCCGTGCCGACCAGGCGCATGCTGCTGATGAAGGCCTTCTGCCACGAGCCGGGGTCGACGTCGTGGCCGTGCATGTCGGCGCCGGTGGCGAGCAGGCTGATCGTGCGGTAGAAGGCGTCGACGATGGTGTCGTTCTTCATGCCGAAGCGAAAGATGATCACGCTGGCGATGACGACCGTCAAGAAGATCGTCGCGCAGATCTTGAGCGGCAGGTCGACCTGGGCGACGCCGCGGGCCAGGACGCGGCTGAAACGCTTGACGGTGCCGGCCCACAGCAACTCCGGCAGCGATTCGTTGTCCACGTCCGCCGCCAGGGCGCGCACCGATTCCGGGGCGCCGCACACGACCAGCCGATCCTCGGCGGCGACCAGCGCTTCCAGATCGACGTCGCGCAGGAAACGCACCGGCTGCCCGGCGCGCAAATGGCACACCACCTCGACGTGACGCTGCACGGCGATATCGCCAAGCCGCCGGCCGACCAGCGCCGCACCGTGCGCGATCTTGAGCGTGGCGATCTGGCGGCGCTCCTGGCCACCGCCCTCGGGGCCACGGCCCTCGGGGCCCAGGTGGACGACGCCGACGGTGGCGCCGGTGCGGGCGATCAGGGCCAGGAGCGGCGCCGACAGCGCCGATGCCGACAAGGCCTGCATGTTGCCGACGCAGGCGCCGAGCCGGGGGAGCAGTTGCTGGTTGAACAGCCGGACCACGACGCGGACCGTCGGGTGCAGGTCGCGGACCAAGAGGGCGGTGGACAGGCTGACCAGGTCGTCGCTGGTGAGGATGAGCACGCCGCGGGCGTGCTCCAGGCCGGCGCGGCGCAGCACCGCGGCGTCGCGGCAATCGCCGGAGACCAGCGTCGCCCCGTCCAGGCGCGGATCGTCGGGCCGGCAGCGGTTGTCCACGGCCACGACGTCGGCCCCCGCCGTCCGCAGTTGCTCCAGGACGCGCCAGCCGATCCGGCCGAGCCCGCACAGGATGAAGTGCTGCCGCATGAATGGGGTCTCGCGTTCATTGTTCCGGGGAGAGGAGTCGCGTAGCTTCGATAGTATATTCGTAAGGGGGACGGTTTCCTTGGAAGCGGAACGGCCTGCCATGATCGACGAACGCCTGGGCAAATGGCGCATCTTCAAGGAGCTCGGCCGCGGCGGCATGGGCCGGGTCTACCTGGCCCAGGAGGAAGGCACCGGACGGCAGGCAGCGGTGAAGATCCTGGCCGGCGAGCTGGCCCAGGACATCGGCTTCTTGCAGCGCTTTCAGCGCGAGATCGAAACGCTCAGTCAGCTGACCCATCCCAACATCGTCCGCTTCTACGAATCGGGATGCGAGAACGGCCACTACTTTTACGCCATGGAATACGTCGAAGGCCACACCCTCGACGAGGCGCTGGAAGAGCAAAAACGCCTGCCCTGGCGCGACGTCCTCGACCTCGCCCTGCAGCTCTGCCCGGCGCTGCGCCACGTCCACGACCACGGCGTCATCCACCGCGACCTCAAGCCGTCCAACATCATCCGCACCCCCGCCGGCCAAGTGAAGCTGATGGATTTCGGCATCGCCAAGATCTTCGCCAGCACCCATCTCACCGCCACCGGCGGCGTCGTCGGCACCGCCGAGTTCATCTCGCCGGAGCAGGCCTCCGGCAAGCCGGTCACCAAGCGCAGCGATCTGTACTCGCTCGGCGTGGTGCTCTACATCCTGCTCGTGGGCCGGCCGCCCTTCGAGGGCAACGGCGTGCTCGATCTGCTGCACAAGCATCGCTATGCCCAGTTCGACAAGCCGCAACAGCTGGTGCCCGAGATTCCCTACGAGATCGACGAGATCGTCTGCCAGCTGCTGGAGAAGGACCCCGCCAGGCGGCCGCCCGATTGCCTGGTGCTCTACAAGCAGCTCGACAGCTTGCGCAAACGCCTGGACCGGCGCCTGCAGCACACGGAATTGTCCGGGGGCAACGACGCCACCCTCGCCGAGCAGCGCACCGACCTGACCGCCGAGTCGCTCGGCCTGCCGGGTCCGGCGACGCTCATGAGCAAGCTGATGCGCGAGGAGCTGGAGCGGCAGAAGCGCGGCTCGGCGCTGTCGCAATTCATCAATCATCCCGCCGTGCTGGTCACGCTCCTGGCCGTGGTGATCGGGTTGATCGTGTGGGGGATGTGGCCGCTCGACCGCGACACGCTGTTCGAGCGCGGCGCGCGTTTGATGGCGTCGTCGCGGCTGTCGGACATGAATCAAGCCTGGCGCGAATACCTGGAGCCCTTGGAGCGGCGTTTCCCGGATCATCCGTACCAGGAGGAAGTGGAGAAGTTCCGCATCAAGCGGGACGCCGCCTTGAACCCGCAGCCGACGGAGGCGCAGCATTTCTATCAGCTGGGCGAGCGGCTGCGGCACGAGGGGAACGAGCGCGGCGCCCGCGAGATCTGGTCGAGCCTGGCCACCGCCTTCGCCGGCAACGACGCCGACCGCGACTGGGTGCAGCGCGCCCGGAAGGGCCTGGCCGAGCTGGAAAAGAAGTCGGTCCGCGGCGACCGGCTGAAGACAGTTCAACCCATCCTGGAGCGTGCGGCCGCCCTGAAGCAAGAGGGCAAAGTCGAGGACGCGGACAAGATCTGGACCGCGCTGGAAACGCTGTACCGCAACGATTTGAGCGCCGCCGAGGTACTGGCGGAGATCCGCAAGCAACGAGGGAAGTGATCCGTGAAAGGACCGCCATGAGCCGCCAACGCCTCCGCGATCATCTCCACGCCCAGCTCGCCCAGTTGCAAGGGCAGGACCTGACGAAACGCGAACGCCAGCTCGAAGGTCCGCAGGGAGCGGCGATCCGCGTCGGCGGCCGCGAGGTCATCAACTTTTGCGCCAACAATTATCTCGGTCTCGCCAACCATCCGGCGATCGTGGACGCCGCCGCCCAGGGGTTGACGCAGTACGGCTACGGCATGGCGTCGGTGCGGTTCATCTGCGGCACCCAGACGATTCACAAGCAATTCGAGACGGAGCTTGCCCGTTTCCTCGGCAAGGACGACGCCATCCTGTACAGCTCGTGCTGGGACGCCAACGGCGGCCTGTTCGAGACGATCCTCAACGACGAGGATGCCGTCCTCAGCGACGAGCTGAACCACGCCAGCATCATCGACGGCATCCGCCTCTGCAAGGCGCAGCGGCATCGCTACAAGAACCGCGACATGGCCGATCTGGAACAAGGCCTGCAAGCCGCCAAGGCGAGCCGGTTCCGCTTGATCGCCACCGACGGCGTCTTCTCCATGGATGGCTCGCTGGCGCCCTTGCCCGACATCTGCGCCCTGGCCGACAAGTATGACGCCCTGGTCATGGTCGATGACAGCCATGCCACCGGCATCCTTGGCCCGGGCGGCCGCGGCACGGCCGAAGCGCTCGGCTGCCTCGACCGCATCGACGTCCTCACCAGCACCCTGGGCAAGACCCTGGGCGGGGCGGCCGGCGGCTTCACCTGCGGGCATCAGGAGATTGTCGATACCTTGAGGCAGCGGTCGCGGCCGTATCTCTTTTCGAATTCGCTGCCGCCGCCGATCGTCAGCGCCGCCCGCAAGGCGCTCGAGTTGGCGTCGCAATCCAACGAGCTGCGCGACCGGCTGCACGCCAACGCGCGAGCGCTGCGCGCGGGTCTGGTAGCGGACGGCTTCCAGCTCAAGCCGGGCCAGCACCCGATCCTCCCGGTCATGCTTGGCGACGCGGTCGTCGCCGCCGCGATGGCGGACAAGCTCTTGCAGAAGGCGATCTACGTCATCGGCTTCAGTTACCCGGTGGTGCCGCAGGGCCAGGCGCGGATTCGCATCCAGCTATCGGCGGCGCACACGGCGGAGCAGCTCGGCCGCGCAATGCAAGCGTTCGCCGAGGTGGGTCGTGAGCTGCAAGTCGTGAAATGAACCAGGCTTACAATGAGGCGCTGGGTTCACGGCCATGCGGACGCCGACACGTGTGACGCGTGTGTGTGTATAACGCGCAGGCGCAAGGCAATCGATTAACACGTAGCCAAGTAACGGGTTATGAAAGCCGTCGGAAGGCGCCGTCTGGATGCGCCAGCCTCCTGGATTCCGATACGCGAACGCCGTGTCCAAATTTCAACGACGCATTTCGCATCAGTGGGTTTCTTGAGCTAGATTTGCATGCTGCCCACGCGCCCCTAGTGTTCTTGCCGCGGGCGGCCTGTGATCACTGCCCACCGGCAAGTTGGGTACTCGGCACTCCATCCCATTCTCCTGTGCAATACCGGGGAAACGGCCATGAAGCCCTATGTGATTTGTGCGGTCTTTTGCACCATCGGCTTCTTCGCGATGGGCATGCAACTCGGACTCTTCGGCAATCAGCGACCCGTGGAAGAAGGGGAAACTGAGCAGGCAGCGGCGGAGGAGGAGCCAATCCTCCTCACGCGCGCGAAATTCCCCGATGAGCTGGCGCCGGCGTTGAAGGGGGAGCCGGTGGCGATCGCCGCCGCGTTCGAGGCGGGCAATCGGCCGCACAAGATGGCGTTTCTGACTCCCAAGGGAGAGACCCATCGCTGGCACCAAGACCACGCCGGCTACCATGAAGAATGGCACACCGACCGGGTGGAAGAAGCCGAGCTGGTGGTCGTCGTGGGCGGGTCGCGCAAGTACGCGGTCCAGGTGGTGGGGTACGCGAACGGCGCGCCGCCGATCACGCGCTACAAGTACGAGCTGGAGGCGTCGCTGGTCGAGGCCAAGACCGGAACCGTGCTGGCCTATCGTCCGTTCCACAACCTGCCCCGCCAGGTCCGTCCGCGCGAGGCCTGGGAGTTGACCGCCATCGGCGCCCCGGTCTCCTATCACACCGTGTTCCGCTGGGCCGCCGACATCGCCAAGCACGGTCCGCCGGCGACGCCCATCAACACGCCGATCGTCACCGTCGTGAAAGACTGAGTTCGCCGCTTGCATCCGTGACCGCATCCCACTATCGTGGAGTGGCCTCGGTCCGGCGTCGAGCGAGGGCAACGTGACCCTCGCTTGCGCGTCGGGCTCGGGCGCTGGGGGACGCTTCACGATGCGCCACGCAATTCCCATCTTCGCCTTGTGCTGTCTCGCCGCGCCGCTGGCGTCGCAGCAGAAAGACCCGGAAGCCGTCGCCAACCGTCCGAAGCTCGCCGGCACGCTACGGCTCAGCCTGCGCGAACGGCGCGAAGACCCCGCCGCGAGCGGCAAGTTCAAGGTGGTCGAGCGCAGCGCCGACTGGAAAGTCAGCGCGACCGCGATCATCGTCTGCGACATGTGGGACGATCACTACTGCAAGCTGGCCGCCCAGCGCGTCGGCGTCATGGCGCCCAGGATGAACGACGTCCTGTCGGCGGCGCGCGGCCACGGCGTCATGATCATCCACGCGCCCTCGGGGACGCTGGACCTGTACGAGGGGACCCCGTATCGCCAGCGGCTGAAGCAGGCCAAGGCCAGCAAGCCGCCCGTGCCGCTCCTGAGCTGGTGCCATCTCGACCCGAAGAAGGAGCCGCCGCTGCCGGTCGACACCACCAAGGGATCGTGCGACGATCCGGTCGTGGGCCCGGCCGTGCGCCGCTTCACGCGCCAGCACCCGGCGCTCGACATCATCGGCTACGACGGCGTCAGCGACAGCGGCCAGGAAATCTACAACTTCCTCGTCCAGGAAGGGATCGACAACGTGGTGCTGATGGGCGTGCACACCAACATGTGCGTCCTCGGCAGGCCGTTCGGCATTCGCCAGCTGGTGCGGCTCGGCAAGAACGTGGTCCTGGCCCGCGATCTCACCGACGCCATGTACGACCCGCGCCAGCCGCCGTTCGTCAGCCACACCCGCGGCACCGACATGGTGATCGAGCACATCGAGAAACACTGGTGCCCGTCGATCATGGGCGCGGACTTGACGCGCGTGGTGCCGGGGAGTGCCCAATAGGACCCATACGACTGATAGGACCCCTCATGCCGCCACTGCTCTCGCCGGACGAAATCCGCCAGGCCGCCGCCAGCCTGCCGCGTGTTCCGCTCGCCCATCTGCCGACGCCGTTCGAGCAACTGCCGCGCTTCGCCCGGCGGCTCGGCGGTCCGCCGGTGTACATCAAGCGCGACGACTGCACCGGCATGCTCATGGGCGGCAACAAGACCCGCCACAACGAGTTCCTGCTCGCCCACGCCCTGGAGCAGGGCGCCGACCTGCTCGTCTGGGGCGCGGGCGTCCAGTCGAACAACTGCCGGCAAACGGCTGCCGCCTGCGCCAAGCTGGGTCTGGAGTGCCATCTGTTCCTGACGCGGGCCGCCCACAACGACGACATCCAGGGCAATCTCTTGCTGGACTACCTGATGGGCGCGCACGTCCACATCGTCGATGCCCCCCTGGGTCCGGCGCTTGACGATCTGCTGCTCGCGAAGGCGGCCGAATTCCGCGCCGCCGGACGCAAGCCCTATGTATGGGACCGGCACCTGGGGCGGCCACGCGCCGCGGTCAGCTACGTCCTGTGCCTCGCCGAGATCGCGGAACAAGCCCAGCGGCTCGGCATCGAGCCCGCGGCCGTGTACTGCTCGGCCGCCGGGGCGACGGGCGCCGGCCTCGCCCTGGGCCGCGCCGCGCTTGGCTTGCCGTGGAAGATTCGCCTGATCTGCCCGATCCGCTGGCCGTGGGACACGCCGGCCGACATCGCCCACGTCGCCAACCAGACCGCCGAGCTGCTCGGCCTGCCGCACCGCCTGACCGCGGCCGACATCGATATCCGTCAGGACTACATCGGCCCCGGCTACGGCGCCGTGACGCCGGCCGGCCGCGAAGCCCTCGACCTCCTGGCGCGGACCGAAGGCATCCTGCTCGACCCGTCCTACACGTCCAAGGCGATGGCCGCACTGATCGACGACGTGCGCCAGGGGCGAACCGGCCGCGATCAGCCGCTCGTCTTCCTGCACACAGGGGGCACGCCGGCGGTGTTCGCCTATCGCGACGAGCTGCTGGGCAGGGGCGGTCATTGACATCACGCACTGCACTGATCTAGGAGTTCCCATGAAACGACTCGTGTTTTCGGCGTTCCTTCTCACGGCGGCAAGCTGGCTGACGGCCGCCGCCCAGGATCCGAACAAGGAGGCCGACGGCTTGACTGTCGATTCGCAATGGAAGGGCAAGCTGACGCAGCGCGGAAAGATCCAGGGCGACCGGGAGATTCCGGCGGCGTTCGAGGCGGTGCTGGTCGTCACCAAGCGCAAGGGCGCGGACTTCGAATGCGAGCTGCGCGAAAAGGCGGGCGACGCGACGGTGACCTATCACTGCAAGGGCAAGGTCACGGCGGGAGAGAAAGGCGCGTTCAAGGTGGAGTTCGATTCCGTCGGCGTGGTCATCTCGAGCGAGCATTTCATCGCCGTCGAGCGCGTGCCCTACCGGGGCGCGATTGCCGGCAAGACCATGAAGGGAACCTGGAAGGTTCCGCTGAACAAGGAAGACACCGAGCTGGACGGGGAGTTCGAGCTGCAGCGCCAGGACGGACGAGGAAAGAAGAACGAAGAATGAAGAATGAGGACGAAGCCGGTCACGACTCGCGGATCGTGACGGTGCACGTCGCCGAGCCTGGGCCGAGGTTGTGCACCTCGATCATGTATTGATCGCTGGCGGGCGCGACGAACTGGAGATAGCAGTTTTCGCTGATGGCGTCGTCGATCAACTCAAAGGCCTGGTCGCCGGCGCGGGTGATGTACAGATCGACGTCGGGGTTGCGGAGGATGCCCTGGGGCGTGCGCACCAGGACCTCCACCTTCTTGCCTTGCAGGAAGTTGAAGGTGCGCATGTCGTCCTGGCCTGGCTTGAGCGTCAAGGTGTAGGTGTTGCCGCCCTGCAGGGCCGCCGGCTTGCCGTCGTTGGCCGGGGTCCGGCCCAGGCGCGCCACCAGGATGATCACAAGGATCAAGATCAGGATCCCGCCGCCCACGCTGCCGCCGATGATCGCGGCCATCTGCCCCGGCGAGCGCTCCCGGCGGCGCTTCTTCTTGCGGCGCGGCCGGTCGTCTTCGGTCTCGTCGGCCTCCTCCTCCTCGATCTCGCGTTGCGGCCGCCGCCGCAACGGCTCGGCCTCGTCCCGTTGGACCTCCGACCGCTGGACTTCGGCCCGCTGAACCTCGGCGCGCTGGACTTCGGCGCGCGTGAAGATGCCGTCCACCTGGCCGGCCTTCTTCCATTCGACCATGCCCTCGCGCCACACCATGTCGGTGCGCTGCAGCTTGCCGGACGCGGCCAGCTGCTTGAGGGCGTCGAGCGACACGGGACCCTTCTGCTGATTGCCCAGCGCGTAGTACCAATCCGCCATGGCAGCGCCTCCCACAAAACCGCCGGGGAGAGGAGTTGGATTGCCACTATCTTGGCAAGCCGAACGGCGTTTGCCAAGCAAAAAAATGAAGAAGACTGATTCGCGCCGATGCGCCGCTCACGATATCGCGGAGCATCAACCGGCGTCGTCGAACCGCTTCCTGGCTTCCTCGTTGACGATCTCCAGTCGGTGGTCGGCCCGCAGCTGCCGCATCAAGTCCTGGCGCAGCTTCTTGGCCGCCTCGACCTGGCCACGGTCGAATAGCTGGTCGTGGCCGACCGCTTGCAGCGCGGCCTGCAGGAAATCTTTGCGGTCGGCCGCCGGCTTGTCGCGGACCGCCGCCACGTAGAAGGCCGTGCGCGGCTGGTTGGTCAGGACCTGCACGAACTTGCCGCGCGGGTCTTTTTCCTTGCTGACTTCGTCGTAGAGGGCCTTGTTGAGCTTGTCGAGCGGGTCGTAGCCGATCTGGATCGGCTCCTTGAGGTCGTACAGGCCGAGCAACTGCGCCGCCGTGTCTTTGCGCGGGTTCGGGATGGTTCCGGCCGGCAGCTGGTAGTCGGTGTAGATGCGCTGGCCGCCGCCCGGGCCTCCCTGGCGGACCGGCACCAGCGGCGACAGCGGCTCGAAGGCGTTGCCCAGCGGGATCAGCTCGCGCTTGACGTTGTAGTCCTTCTTGAGTTTGTCGAGCTCCAGGCTCATGGTCAGCACCGGCGTGTTGCTCTTCGCCAGCTGCAGGCCGATCTCGCGGCCCTCCTTGTTGAGCGCGATGTCCTCGCGGGCCCGGTTGAACTTCCACGCCGCGATGACGCGATCCCTCACCTCGTCGAGCTTGGTCGGCACCAGCGGCTCCTTCTCGGCGGTGCGCCAGAACAGGAACGGCCGCTGCGCGTCCTTGAAGAGGTCGATGGTGACGGTCTCGTGGGCCGCGGCATGCTCGGCGCGCATGGCGATCTCCAGATCCAACTGGTTGCGCGGGGCGAACCGGGCCATCTGCACGCGCTGCGGCCCGATGCGGACGGCGGGGGGCCACGGCTTCACCTGGTACTTCGCGGTGCCGGCGAAGTGCTCGCCGCCGTCGCTGAAGAACATCTTCCAGAAATCGCTCTCGCGCAGGATCGTCTCCGGGGCGGCGTTGCGGCCTTCATAGATATTGATCTGGTCGATGTAGGCGACAAACGCCTTCATGAGCGGCTCCAGCTCCTTGGCGTCCTGGATGTCGAACTTGTGGTAGAGGCCCTTCGTCTCCACCAGCTCCAGGCCCAGGCCCGTGATGTCGCCGATCGGCAGGCCCTGGTCCTTGGGGTAGAAGTTGAGCTCGCGCTGCAGGTTGGCGCTCGTCTTGATGCTCGGATCTTCCAGTTTCTTGCGCAGGGCCGTCATGTGCCGCTCGACCCATTGATGCGCTTGCCGGCGCTCGACGATTTCGAGAAGCTCGTTCTGAATGAGCGGCAAGGGCAGGTAGTCGCTGAAGGGGAGATGGTCCCAGGCGCCGGGAATCGCCAGGCCCTGGTGAGCGGTCCCCATGAGCGCCAGGCTGGCGTAGATCGGCAGGCGCTTCTTGAGGTCCGCGGCCACGGCGGCGTTGAACTCCTTCTGATGCCGCAGCATGCCCACCGAGAAATAACTGGGGAGCACAGCGAACCCGCCGTCGAGGCGCGCGCCGGCGCCCAGCATGGCGCCGGCGACCGCGGGGTCCTTGTCGCTCAGGTATGAGGCGATCGTGAGCGCCGCCCCGTTTTTCATGGGGCCGACCATGCGGTAGCGGTTGCGGATGGCCTCGAACACTTGTTCGGCGGCCGCGGTCTTGGCCAGGCTGGCCCCGAGGGTCTGCCAGCTCGCGAGCTGAGGTCCGGGGAGCGGCGGCGAGGTTTGCAACTGGACCGCCAGCTTCGACAGCTTCTTGAAGTGCTCCGAATTCGGATCGGCCGACAGCCAGGCCGCCTTGATCCGCGTCGGAATGGCAAAGCCGATCTTGTCCGAGGTCGGATCGTCCGGGTTGGCCTTGTACTTCTCGAAGAAGCTCGACAGATCGACCTCGTTGGGCGGGTTCACGTTGGCGACGAAATCCTCGACGAACAACGGGAGCAGCGTCACCTTGTATTCGAGGCGTTTTTCCTTGTAGAACTCCCACAGCTGCCCCGGCGTCAGGGCCATCCGCCCGGTGCTCTGGCCGAGCACCCGCTGCGCCAGCAGCACCCGGAACTCGTCGCGCAGGATTTGCCGCAGGGCGGCCTCGGTCAGCCGGCTGTTGTGGATGCGCACGTCGTAGTGGGCCGACTTGTACAACTGCGCATCGAAGAATTCCCTGTTGCCCAGCACCAGCTCGATCTGCACCAGCGACAGCACCGCCTCGTCGGTCAGCTCGATGCCCAGACGGTCGGCCTCCGCCAGCCAGACCTGGAAATCCACCAGGTCGTCGAACTTGAAGCCGCTGTCGCCGAAGAAGTTCGGCTGCCGCGCCTTCTCCTCGAGCCGCAGCCGCAAGGCCTGCACGCGCCTTAGCGCTTCGAGCTCCTTGGGGTTGCCCTCGACCTTCTTGAAATTCTCCGGCTTCAGCACCTCGTCCATGCGGGCCATGGTGTACTTGGCCGCCTTGCGCATGAATTCATTGGCCGTCTTGCGGCGCTCCTTCAGGTCATCCAGCTCGTTCATGCGCACGCTGCGGCCATCCAGCTCGAGCACCACCTGACCTTTGGGGCGGAACCCGGCGAGGATCCAATCACTGAGGTCGCCGCCCACGCCGGTACACAGGACGAAGGTCAGCATGCAGATCAATAGAACGCCGGCCATCCAAATCTTCTGGTATTTGCGGAAGGTCGCGAAGGGATTGAAGGCCATGGGATTTCTCGGTTTAGGACCTGATGTCCGGCGAGCGGCGCCCTGGGGAGGGTTGACAGGCCGCGCCATCATGGTGTAGGAAGTTGCAACGACCCAAAATACCGATTGTAGCGATTATGCCGATTCGGGGGAAGGCCGGAAGGTCAGGAGTCAGAGGTCAGAGGTCAGCAGAAGTCAGTGGTGAGTGGCGTGTGGCTTGCCGTTTAGCGCTGGCTCAAGGTTGCCGTCATCCAACGATACTGATATGCATAACGGCCGATGACGCCCGGTTCGCCGGCCCCGGCGGGACGCGCTGGCTGACTATGACTATTGACTAAGGACCAATGACCAACATCGGAGACTGCCGTGGCTGCACGGAAGAAAAAAAGCCTGGTGATCGTCGAGTCGCCGGCGAAGGCGAAGACGATCAACAAATACCTGGGCGCCGGGTACGAGGTGGTCGCCAGCAAGGGGCACATCCGCGACTTGCCGAAAACCCGCTTCGGCATCGACATCGAGAATGATTGGACGCCGACCTACCGCGTCCTGCAAGACCGCAAGCAGCTGATCAACGCCCTCAAGAAGCAGGCCGCGTCCGCGGAGACCGTCTACCTCGCCCCCGACCCCGACCGCGAGGGCGAAGCGATCGCCTGGCACCTGAAGGAATCGCTGGGCCTCAAGGACAGCAAGACGCGCCGGGTCACCTTCAACGAGATCACCAAGACCGCCGTGCAGAACGCGTTCGCCAGCGCCGGCCACATCAACATGGACCTGGTCGCCGCCCAGGAAGCGCGGCGGTTCCTCGATCGCATCGTGGGCTACAAGATCAGTCCCCTCCTGAGCAACCAGCTCGCCCAGCATCTGAGCGCCGGGCGGGTGCAGTCCGTCGCGGTCCGCCTGATCGTCGAACGCGAGCGCGAAATCCAGGCGTTCAAGCCCGAGGAGTACTGGAAGATCACGGCGCTGTTGCGGCCGGAGGGATACCAGGAGTCAGGGGTCAGGAGTCAGAAGTCAGAGGTCAGGAGTCAGAAGTCAGAGGTCAGAAGTCAGAAGTCAGAAGTCAGGAAAGGCGCCGGCAATGCAAGCTCCAAGGCGAGCGCGGCGAGCCTTGGGGTTGGGGACGAAGCGACGGCCCCCCCGAAGCCCGACGAGCCGCCGCCGTTGCCTCCGGGCGCCTTCAAGGCGGAGCTGGCCGAATGGGCCGGGCAGAAGTTTGCCGCGTCGAATCAGGACAAGGTCGACGAGATCGTCCAAGGGCTCGACGGCAAGCCGTACGTGGTCGCCAAGATCGAGCAGAAGGACCGCCAAGAAAAGCCGGCGCCGCCGTTCACCACCAGCACGCTCCAGCAGCAGGCGTCGCTGCGGCTGCACTACTCGGCCAGGCGCACCATGATGATCGCGCAGCGGCTGTACGAGGGGGTCGATCTCGGCGCCGAAGGCTCGGTCGCGCTGATCACCTACATGCGCACCGACAGCACGCGGGTCGCCGAGGACGCGATCAACGCGTGCCGGACCCACATCAAGAAGCAGTTCGGCGACGCCTACCTGCCGGAAACGGCCAACCGCTACGCGGCGTCGAAGGACGCCCAGGGCGCCCACGAGGCGATCCGGCCGACCGACCTCAGCTACACGCCGGAGAAGGTCGCCAAGCATCTGCCGCACGAGCAGCTCAAGCTGTACACGCTGATCTACAACCGCTTCGTCGCCTGCCAGATGAAGCCGGCGGTGTTCGCGGTGACGAGCGTGGAGGTGCGGGCGGGCGACGGCATGTTTCGCGCGTCGGGCCGGACGCTGAAGTTCGACGGTTTCCGTCGCGTGTACAGCCATCACAAGCAGGAAGACGTGATCCTGCCGGCGATGAAGGAGAAGGACAAGCTCGACCTGCTGGACCTGAAGCCGACGCAGCACTTCACCGAGCCGCCGCCGCGCTACAACGAGGCGTCGCTGGTCAAGACGCTGGAGAAGGAAGGGATCGGCCGGCCCAGCACCTACGCGACGATCATCAGCAAGATCCAGGAGCGCAACTACGTCGCGCAGAAGGACCGTCGCTTCTACGCCACCGAGATCGGCATGAAGGTGAACGACATCCTCGTGGACAACTTCCCGAACGTGATGGACCTGAAGTTCACCCGGCACATGGAAGAGGAGCTGGACCAGATCGAGACGAGGAAGTACGAGCGCAACCAGGTGCTGGCGGAGTTTTACGGTCCGTTCAGCGAGGCGCTCAAGGTGGCCGAGACGAGGATGCAGGCCGACGCGGAGAAGTGTCCGCTGTGCGGTAAGCCGCTGGCGAAGCGGTTCAGCAAGTTCGGCATGTTCTACGGGTGCACGGGGCACCCGGACTGCAAGTACATCAAGAAGACCGGGAGCGACGGGATGACGCGCGAGCCGCCGAAGGAAACCGAGCACAAGTGCCCTGAGTGCGGCGCGCCGATGCTGCAGCGTTCCGGGCCGCGCGGGCCGTTCCTGGGCTGCTCGCGGTATCCAGAGTGCAAGACGACGATGGGCATCGACGCCGGGGGAAACCCGGTGCAGACGAGCAAGCCGACCGAGCACACCTGCGAGAAGTGCGGCAAGCCGATGGTGCTGCGCGAAGGCCGGCGTGGGCCGTTCCTGGCGTGCACGGGCTACCCCAAGTGCAAGAACGCCAAGGACGTGGACGCCCAGGGCAACCCGATGAAGCCGATCGACACGGGCATCGTGTGCGAGAAGTGCGGCAGCCCGATGGCGGTGCGGCGCGGTCCGCGCGGGCCGTTCCTGGGCTGCTCGGCGTACCCGAAGTGCCGGAGCACGAAACAGATGCCGGCCGACCTGAAGGAGAAGCTCAAGGACATCCTGCCGCCGCCCCCGCCGAAGAAGCCGGAGCTGCAGATTCAGATCGACGACACGTGTCCGGATTGCGGCGCCGCGATGAAGCTGCGTGAAGGCCGCGGCGGCACGTATTTCCTGGGGTGCAGCAAGTACCCGAAGTGCCGCGGCACCAAGGAGGTCTCGCCGGAGCTGCTCGACCGGATCCACGACGCCGTGCATCGGCCGCCGGAAAATCGGCCGCCGGACGCGGAGTGATCATCAACGTTCATAGCCGGCGAGCTTGCTCGCCGTGGCCGGATGCAGTCCGCGGCGAGCTTGCTCGCCGGCTATTGACGATGAGGTTGCCAAAACGCGTGTTGGGTGGCATGCTTTCGCGGCTCCCACGCGACGCAGAGAGTTCCGGACCACCACCGCGAAAGCATGCGGGGTGTCGCCGGGGACAGCATGCTTTCGCCGTGATGGTCCAGAACCTTCACGTGTGGCGAGCGATCGGCGAAAGCATGCCACCCTCCAACATCGCGCCCTATCAATCTGACGGTCAATAAATGATCTTTTGAATGCCCGTCAAAGTCCACATCCTGGGCAAACGCCACGCGGGCCAGACTGTCGCCGCGGTGCTGACCCAATCCATCGGCTTGTCACACGCGGAGGTCGAGCATCATTTGAAGAATCGTTGGGTGCGCCTGGACGGGGAGCTGTGCCGGAACGCCGGCCAGCGGGTCCGCGCCGGCCAACGGTTGCAAGTCGTGATCCCGCGGTCCAGCAAGCGGGCGCCCGAACGTCCACACGGCGGGCTTACGCCGCGCCGCTCGCCTGAATTGCCGCCGCTGGCGCGCGCCATTCACGTTTGCCACCTCGACGACCACATCGTGATCGTCCACAAGCCGGCCGGGTTGACAACCGTGCGCCACGCGGACGAGACCAGGGCGTTCGGCAACCGTGCCAAACGGTTCTTGCCGGCGACGCTGGTCGATCTGTTGCC
>JAKEET010000035.1 GCA_022616435.1 Gemmataceae bacterium | reverse complement strand
GGGCCCGCGCCCTCGGCGGCGAGCACGAGGGATGGGCCGAGCCCGAGCACGCCCTCGGGCGACAATTGCCGCATGTAGCCGACGCTCGGCTTCTCGCTGAGCGCGCGCGGCGGATAGAGGCTGGTGGTGTCGACCGCGACGACGCGATCCTCGAGGCCGAGGGCATAGAGGATCTCCGTCACCGATCCGCCGATCGACACGATGCGGCTCGGATCGGAGATCGCGATCGAGCGTCCCGCGGCGTCCTGCACGTTGATGCCGGCGGCGCCGGCGTCGATCGCGCCGAGGCAGGCGGCGAGCGCAAGGCCAAGTCGAACGACGCTCTTTCTCATCCCGGTGTGACCCATCGGCCACGCTCATTTCGTCAAAATCAGCTTGTTTTGCGCGGTGAGCCGCAAGTGATACGCGTCGCCGCCATGCAGAATGGTGATCTCGCGCGTGCCGACGAACAGCTCTCGGCTGTCCAGCCGATCGTTCGTGATCGAAACGTGCCGCCGGGTACCGGCGAACAACTGTTCCCTCTCGTCGCCGCGCTCGGCATTGTCCTCGTCTCGTCTTGCGTTCATCTTAGTCCATGGTCCCCATTTGCTCCAGCAATTCCGACCCTCAATACCAGATTAGAAGAGTTTTAAACCATACTATTACAACGAATGACTAGTTTTTATACGGTATAATCTTTGCCGTTCCAATGATTGACGTGAGTAATACAACTGCATAACAAAGACAACATCGAGCCCGCCGACGCTTTGTCTTGCGGGCAGGCCCAGCCAGCAAGCCTCCGCCATGCGGTAGCCCGCCAGCCCCGGCCACAACCAGGGGAGTGGGGGTGTCATGCCCTATTGCAGTGGGAGCGCGCCCGCGCTCCTTGCCGGCGTCTCGGTGATCGCGTTGACCGTTGCCGGCGCAGCGTCGCGTGCAGTCGCGGAAGATGTCGCGTTGGACCCGATCACGATCGTGGCGACCAAACCGGTGCAGCGGGCGAGCCCGGTGCCGGCCCGCGTCAGCACCACGGCTCGCCAGCAACGGGTCGTCCAACCCCCACCGGCGAGCGCGGCGCCGGTGAGCGCGCCTGCCGCCCCGGCGGTGAGCGACCCCATGCCGGGGAGCGAGGCGCTCGCCGGCGTGAGCACGGTGCGCCAGCAGCAGATCAACCAGCTCATGCCCACGCGGCCGGCGGACCTGCTCTACGGCATGCCCGGCGTCTACGTGCAGGAGCGGCCGGACGATCCGGGCACCGCGATCAATATCCGCGGCCTGCAGGACTTCGGCCGCGTCAACGTCGTCATCGACGGGGCGCGGCAGAACTTCCAGCGCAGCGGCCACAACGCCAACGGCATCTTCTACCTCGAGCCGCAGCTCCTCAGCAGCATCGACGTGATCCGCGGGCCGGTCGCCAACATCTACGGCTCAGGCGCGATCGGCGGCGTCGCCTCGTTCCGCACCAAGGACGTCGAGGACGTGCTCAAGGCCGGCGAGCGCTGGGGCGTGCTCACCAACCCCATGGGCAGCTCGAACTTCGGCGGCGTCGGTTCCGCCTTCGCCGCCGCGCGCTTGACTCCCGCGGCCGAGGTGTTCGCCGGCGGCACCTACCGCGCGCAGGAGAGCTACAAGGACGGCAACGGCGATATCGTGCCGAACACCGGCTACAACGTTCAGACCGGCATGGTGAAGGGGACGTTCCGCCCGGCCTACGGTCACCAGGTCAAGCTCGGCTATATCGACTACGACTCCACCTACAGGACCGGCCAGCCGTTTCCGCCCGGAACCCCGCCGCCGCTGGCATCGATCTACGACACCGGCACGCGCAACGAGATCGCCACCGCGCGCTGGACCTACGCGCGGCCGGACGATGGCCTGCTCGATTTCGACGCGAACGTCTACTCGGTGAAGACCGCGACCGACCAGACCAAGATCGCCGGCACCGGCGATCGGGCGTCGGGATTCATCGGCGATCGCCGCAACTTCACGGTCGACACCACCGGCTTCGACGTCAACAACACAACCCGCTTCGATTTCGGCCCGCTGCAGCACGCGCTCAACGTGGGCGGCGACAGCTTCCACGACGTGGTCAGCACGACCGGGTTCGGCACCGTGTTCACGCCGTCGGGCGAGCGGACGGTCTCCGGCAGCTTCATCCAGCTGAAGACGAACTTTGCCAACGCTTTCGAGACCATCGCGGCCGCCCGCTACGACCAGTACTCGTTGTCGGGCGGCGGGGTCGGGACGCAAGGGAACCGCGTGTCGCCGAAAGTCACCGTCGGCTTGACGACGATTCCGGGCTTCACGCCGTACTTCATCTATGCCGAAGGCTATCGCGCCCCGGCCGTCACCGAGACGCTGGTCGCCGGCATCCACCCCGCTCCGCCGCAATTCACGTTCCTGCCCAACCCGGGACTCAAGCCCGAGGTCGGCAAGAACAAGGAGTTCGGCCTCAATCTGCGCTACGACAACGTGCTGCGGCCGGGCGATGCGTACCGCGCCAAGGTCAACATCTATCGCAACGACCTCGACAATTACATCGAGCTGAAGTTTCTCGGGCCGTTCCAGGGAGCGGGCGGCCAGCGATGCAGGAACTTCGTCGTGTTCTTCTGCGAGCAGTATCAGAATATTCCGAAGGCGAAGATCGAGGGCATCGAGTTCGAGACCAACTATGACGCCGGCGACTGGTTCGGAGGCGTGGCCGGCAGTCACATCGTCGGACGCGACATCACCAACGGTCTGCCGCTGGCGACGATCCCGCCGGATCAGGTGACCACCACGCTGGGCGCGCGGTTCCTGGATCGCCGGCTCACCGTGTCGGTGCGCTGGCAAGCGGTGGCGGCCAAGGACCCGAACGACATCCCGCCGGGTCCCGAGGCGCCTGCCGGAGCCAAGCAAGGCCCCCCTTGGGCGTACTTCCCGACGGAAGCCTTCAACCTGGTGCACCTCTATCTCGGCTACCAGATCAACCCGGATGCGCTGGCGTCGTTCTCGGTGGAAAACCTGCTCAACGAGCAGTATTCGCGCTATCTCGACGTCTACCCGAACCCGCAGCACGGGCTGAACTCGACGCCGCTTCCGTTCTTCAGCCCAGGCATTACCATCAAGGGCGCGCTGACCGTGCGGTTCACCGACCAGATGCTGTTCGGAGGATGACACCGAAGGAAGACCGATCCGCCCGTCGCCTTGTGCCGCGGCCGGCCCTGCCGGGGGCCGGCCGCCCGATCGGGGCGCTGCGCTTGCGTCACGGGCCGGCCGGGGCGAGGCTTCAACCGTCAACTGGAGAGTCAACGATGTTCATTGCCATGAACCGCTTCCGCGTGAAGAAGGGATCCGAGCAGGACTTCGAGAAGGTGTGGCTGCGCCGCGATTCGCATCTGGCCAAGGTCCCCGGCTTCGTCGAGTTCCACCTGCTCAAAGGGCCCGAGCACGAGGACTTCACGCTCTATGCCTCGCACACGGTGTGGCAGAGCCGGGCGACCTTCGAAGCCTGGACGCGATCGGAGGAATTCCGCGCCGCCCACCGGGACGCCGGCCAGAACAAGCCGCTCTACATCGACCATCCGCAATTCGAGGGCTTCGAGGTGCGCCAGACCCTGAGCCGGGGCAAGGCGGCGGTGGCGTAGCACGGCGGGAGCGCGCAACGACGACGGTCCACCGGCCGCGTCCTGTATTTTTCCTGTTATTTACAGGAGCGGATTGTTTGGACTGGACCTTTCAACCGGGACACGAAACGAGAGGCTGGTCTCGGCCGTTCCGGCCGCCATTGCAAATAACAATGAAATACAATGGCTGGCGCGTGGACTGCACCCTTCGACTGAGACACGAAACTAGAGACTC
>JAKEET010000203.1 GCA_022616435.1 Gemmataceae bacterium | reverse complement strand
CTAGTCTGCCCTACGGTTATCTGGCCAGCTACGCAAGCCGCCTGCAGAATCGTTGGCGCCTGCAATCCCCGTTTCTGGAACACTTTTCGCAGGCGTTCGCCCGTTTCTTCATGCGCGTCGGTCTGCCCGCGGCCATTCCGCCGTACAAGTAAGACTCCATCCCAACGTAGCGCTCGCCGTTGCATGTCGCGATAAACCGGTTAAGATAGACCCGTTCCCAACGAATTCCGGCACCTGCGGAGATTCGCGATGTTCATGCGCGTCAGCATCGGCGGCTGCGCCCTGTGGCTTCTCGGCGTCTGCGTATGGTCCTTGCCCGGCCAGGAACCCAAGCGCCCTACAGCCGACGACGCCTTCTTCACCAAGCAAGTCCGCCCGATCCTCGAAGCCAATTGCTTCCAGTGTCACAGCCACGCCTCCAAGAAAGCCAAGGGCGGCCTCGTCGTCGATGCCCGGGCGTCCGTCCTCAAGGGAGGCGACAGCGGACCGGCGATTGTCCCCGGCCATCCCGAAAAAAGCCTGCTCGTCAAGGCCATTGGCTACGCCGATGACGAGCTGCGCATGCCGCCCAAGGGGAAGCTGGATGACGCCAAGCTCGCCATCCTCCGCGAATGGGTGAAACGCGGCGCGCCCTGGCCGGCCGGCAAGGAGCAGGCCGCGCGGACGCCGGGGACCTTCACCGCCGAAGACCGGGCGTGGTGGTCGTTTCAGCCCGTGCGCGTGCGGCGGTTGCCTGAGGTCCAGGATGCGGAGTGGTCGCACAACCCGATCGATCGCTTCATCAAGGCGCGGCTCGATCAGGAGGGGTTGCAGCCGGCGCCGGTCGCCGGTCCGCGCGAGCTGATCCGCCGGGTGTATTTCGATTTGATCGGCCTGCCGCCGGCGCCCGCGGAAGTGGATGAGTTTGTCGCGGCGTGGGATGCGGCGAGCGCGAAACGGCAAGCGATCTATGAGGAATTGGTCGATCGCCTGCTCGCCAGCCCGCGCTATGGCGAGCGCATGGCCCGCGTCTGGCTCGACCTGGTCCGCTACGCCGAGTCCGACGGCTTTCGTCTCGACAGCTACCGCGCCAACGCCTGGCGCTATCGCGACTGGGTCATCCGCGCCTTCAACAATGACAAGCCGTACGATCAATTTCTCAGCGAGCAGCTCGCCGGCGACGAGATCAATCCCGACGACCGGGACAGCCTGACCGCGACCGGCTACCTGTGCCACGGCATCTACGAGTACAACCAGCGCGACGCCCGCAGCCAGTGGAACGACATGCTGAACGAGGTCACCGACGTGACGGCCGACGTGGTCCTGGCCCTGGGCATGGGTTGCGCCCGCTGCCACGATCACAAGTACGATCCGATCCTGCAAAAGGACTACTACCGGCTGCGGGCGTTCTTCGAACCGCTGATGTTCCACGACGACAAGCCGCTGGCCACGGCGAAGCAGCTGCAGGAATATCGGTCTTCCCTCGCCAAATGGGAAAAGCAAGCCGGGCCGGTGCTGGCGCAAATCGCCAGGCTCGAAGCGCCGGTGAAGAAGAAGCTCGACGATGAATTCACGTCGAAGTTTCCCAAGGACATCCAGGACATGATGCGCAAGCCGGCCGGGCAGCGCACGCCGCTGGAGCAGCAGCTGGCGTCGCTGGCGTACCGGCAGGTGCAGTACGAATTCGACCGCATCGACACGCACGTCAAGGGCGAAGCGAAAGCGAAGCTGATCGACCTGCGCAAGGAGCTGCGCAAGTTCGACGTCGCCAAGCCGCCCGACCTGCCGCTGGGCCTGTCGGTGCGCGACGTGGGACCGGCGGCGCCGCCGACCTTCATCCCCAAGAAGGCGAAAGGTGAATCGATCGAGCCGGGCTTCCTCACGATCTTCGACGAGAAATCCGCTCTCATCCCATCGGCGATCAAGGGCAGCACCGGCCGGCGACTCGCGTTGGCCAACTGGCTGACGCGGCCCGACAACCCGCTGACCGCCCGCGTGATGGTCAATCGCCTGTGGCAAATGCACTTCGGCAGCGGCATCGTCGCCACCTCCAGCGACTTCGGCCGCCTCGGCGAGAAGCCGAGCCATCCGGAGCTGCTCGACTGGCTGGCCGCCGAATTCGTGAAACCCACGTTGACCGGTATTCCGTTTAGCCCCGGTTCGAAGAACCGGGGCGGGCCGCATCCGTGGAGCGTGAAACGAATGCACCGCCTGATGGTCACGTCGCGCGCCTACATGCAATCCGCGCTGCATCCACCGACCGAGGCCGCTTTGAAGAAAGACCCCGAAAACCGCCTGCTCTGGAAGATGCCGACGCGCCGCCTCGAGGCCGAGCAGATCCGCGACGGCATCCTCGCCGTCACCGGCAAGCTCGACCTGGCCGCGGGCGGGCCGGGCGTCGAGCCGCGCGAGCCGCGCCGCAGCATCTATTGCAAGGTCATGCGCAACACCCGCGAGCCGCTCCTGGATGTGTTCGACTGGCCGGAAAACTTCCAGAGCACCGCCCAGCGCAACGTCACCACCACGGCGACGCAGGCGCTGTTGATGCTCAATAGCCCCACCATGCTGCGCCAAGCCCAGGATTTCGCGGCCCGCCTGCACCGCGAAAAGCACCCGACCGACGACGCCCTCGTCAACGCCGCCATTCGCCACGCCTTTGGCCGCAATGCCACGTCCGACGAGCTGCGCGTGGGGACGGCGTTCCTGAAAAAGCAGGCCGAGCGCATCCAGCCGAAAACGACGGTGGCGTTTGACACTGGCAAGATGCCGTTCCGTGAAGGCCGGGCGATCGCGCTGACGCCGAAAGGGCCGCATCCGCGGCTGCACGTCGCCGACAGTTCGATGCTGCCCAGGGCCGACTTCACGCTGGAAGCGGTCGTCATGCTCCGCTCGGTGTTTGACGACGGCACGGTCCGCACTATCGCCGCGCGCTGGAACGGCGACCAGAAAAAGCCCGGCTGGTCGCTCGGCATCACCAGCAAGAAGTCGGCGTACAAGCCGCAGGTGCTCGTCTTGCAGCTGTGGGGCGAGAACGAGAAGGGTAAGTTCGACTACGAGCCGGTCTTCTCGGCGCTCCACATCGGCCTCAACAAGCCGTACTACGTGGGCGTCGCGGTCGATCTGGACAATCCGAAGGAAGGCGGCGTGACGTTCTACGCCAAGGACCTGTCCAACGACGAGGAGCCGCTGCAGAAGGACCAGGCGTTCCACAAGATCCTGAAGCTGCCGCCGCCGGCCGGCCGCTTCACCATCGGCGGCCCGGACGGCAAGCTGGCCCGCACCTGGGACGGCCTGATCGACGACGTCCGGCTGTCGGCGGCGGTCCTGCCCGAAGACCAGCTGCTGCTGACCTCCGACCGCACGCTGAAGGAGACGGTCGGCTTCTGGCAATTCGAGCCGAACCCGGGGATGCTGAAGGATTCATCGAGCCACGGCCTGCACCTGGTCCGCGACGGCGCGGTTGCGGGCGCGGCGGCGCCGCAGGATGCGCGGATGACGGCGCTGGTGGACTTTTGCCAGGTGCTGCTGAATGCGAGTGAGTTTGTGTATGTGGATTGAGGTTGTCCATGTTGTCGCGAAGGCAGGATCATCATGCGAAGCTGTGCCGTTCTATTGATGTTCGCTGGGGTTCACGGACAAACAGGGGATCAGCCCGCGCAAGAGGGTGCGTCGGCGAAGTCGATCTTGGCGCCCGTAGTCTACGAGGATCTCATGTTGATACTTGTCGACGCGAAAGGGGTTGCGGTCGTCGTCTTCGAGAAGCAATTTGACGAGATCAATCGGCAAGGGAAGATCGAACGGCGTGATGTGGGCACGCATTACCGCTTTCGGTATCTCGCCATGGACGGCCGAAAGGAAATCACAGGCGGCGACATCGTTCGCGAGAAGTATCGAACGGAGCCCACCGACAATCCGTCGAAATTCAACGGGTTTGACGAAGGCAGTGTCTTGGCGATCAAGGCAGGCTCGATTCAAGTGAAGTGGTCTATGTCGACGAAAGAAGCAGGTTACGTGTATTATGTACCTGAAGAGTTGCGTGTTCAAATCGGCCATGCAGGGGACTTCAAGACGATCGACCTGAAGCGATTTCAGCGTTAGGCGTGGGCGTGGATCGAGGTGAATCAGGCCATGAAAGCGAAAGTATTGCGATCGACAGTCAGGAAGGCCAAGAAGCCTCGGCGCAAGGTCGATCGTCCCACCCACAGCCCCGAAGGCGTCGACTTGACCTTGATCCGCTGGTTCCTGACATTGACGCCGACGGAACGGTTGCGGACACTCGAGAACACCATGAAATCCATCCAACGCATTCGCGATGCCAACCCGCAACTTTGACTTTGACAAGATCATCAAGGTCCTGTTGCGCAGCACCTTGCAAGAGAAACGGGTTCGTAGGTATCCAACAATGTCGACATCAATGCACACCGAACCGCTCCCCTCCCGCCGCGACCTCCTCCTCCAGGGCGGCGCCGGCTTCGGCGCCCTCGCGCTCTCCTACCTGCTCAAAGGCAACCCGCTCTTCGCGCAACCGCCGGCCGCGGTCAACCCGCTCGCCCCCAAGCCGCCGCACCTGGCGCCGCGGGCCACCAGCGTCATCTTCCTGTTCATGGAAGGCGGACCGTCGAGCATCGACTTGTTCGATCCCAAGCCGCTGCTCAACCGGCTCGCCGGGCAAAAACTCCCTTCGCACTTCCGGCCGGTCATCACGCCGATGGGCGAGAGCGATGCGCCGCTCCTGGCGTCGCGCCGCCGCTGGGCCCGCCATGGTTCAGGCGGTCTGTGGGTGTCCGATTGGTATCCGCACGTCGCCACCTGCGCCGACGATCTCGCCGTCATCCGCTCCTGCTGGGCCAACGGGCTCAATCACTCCAACGGCGTCTGCCAGATGAACACCGGTTCGACCAACGCCGGCCGGCCGTCGCTCGGCGCCTGGGTCACCTACGGCCTGGGCACCGAGAATCAGAACCTGCCGGCCTTCGTGGTCATCCAGGACAACGCCGCCCAGGTCACGAACGGCCCGCGCAACTGGGGCGCCGGGTTCATGCCGGCCGTCTTTCAAGGAACCAGGCTCCAGGCCGGAACCGAGCCGATCGCCAACCTGAATCCGCCGCCGGGCATCAGTGCCGAGCAGCAGCGCGGCCGGATCGAGCTGCTCAATCACTTCAATCGCCAGCATCAACTGACGCGGGCCCAGCAGACCGAGCTCGACGCCCGCATCGCCAGCTACGAGCTGGCCTTTCGCATGCAGGCCCATGCCCCCGAGGCGGTGGACATCGCCGGCGAAACCGAAGCGACGCGCCGGCTCTACGGCATGGATGAGCGCGAGACGGCCGTGTTCGGCCGCAATTGCCTGCTGGCCCGCCGGCTGGTGGAGCGCGGCGTGCGCTTCGTGCAGCTCTATCATGGCGCCGGCAGCAAGTGGGACGCCCACGCCCGGATTGAGGCCAACCACACCGAGCATTGCCGGTCGAGCGACAAGCCCATCGCCGGCCTGCTCAAGGACCTGAAACGGCGCGGGCTGCTGGAATCGACGCTGGTGATCTGGGGCGGCGAGTTCGGCCGCACGCCCATGTCGGAGAAAGGCGACGGCCGCGACCACAATCCCTACGGCTTCACGATGTGGCTGGCCGGCGGCGGCGTCCGCGGCGGGCAGACCATCGGCTCGACCGATGAAGTCGGTTTGCACGCCGTCGAGGATCGCTTGCACGTCCATGATTTTCACGCCACGATCCTGTGGCTCCTGGGCATCGACAACCTGCGTCTGACGTATCGCTACAAGGGCCGGCCGGAGAATCCCACCATCAACGAAGGCGAGGCGTACCGGCGGATCGTGGGGTAATGCGAAGACATTCCCATGGAGGAGCGGAATTCTTGCGAATTCCGCCACGAGCACCATGACGTTGACATGGAGAGCGTCTGGATTTCTCCTGGCCGGCTTCGTCGCCGCGGCGGTCACCGGCTGGGCGCAGCCGCCATCACCTCTCGAGAAGTACCGGACCCTGGAATTTCCGCCCGTCGTCGAGAACTTCGACAAAGGTTGGAAAGACCGGGTGGCGCTCGAATATGAGATCATCAACGCCGCCGATCTCAAGTCGCTCCGGGCCGCGCTCAAGGACGACAACGCGTTCGTGCGCTCCATGGCGGCGCGGGCGCTCGGCATCCTTGGAGACAAGGCCTCGGCCGATGCGCTGGCCGACCTGGTCCAGTCCGATCCGGAGTACATGGTCCGCATCCGGGCGGTCGACGCGCTGGGCTTTCTCAAGATGAGGCCCGAGGCGATCGAGCTGGCGAAGAAGGACCGCGACGCCGGCGTGCAATGGGCGGCCCGGATCGCCGCCGGCCATGCGCAGGTCGATTGGGACGATGCCGCACATGTCCGACGCGCTTTCGCGGCGGGCATCCGGCGCGAGGCGATGGGTTCCGCCCAGGTCGGCAAGCCGGCGCCGGACTTCACCGCCCAGACCAGCGACGGCAAGCCCTTCCGGCTGTCGTCCGTCCTGGGCAAGAAGCCGATCGCCATCTACTTCGCGGCCTTCGAAGGCTGAGGGGGCTGAATGCACGAGCAGGCGCAGTTGCGCCTCAAGAAGGACGAGGTGGAGAAGCTGGGAGTGGAGGCGTTCGTCGTGCTGGCCCTCGATCGCTACCGCACCAAGGTGTTCAAGGAGGAAAACCTGCTACTGTCGAAGGGCAAAGGGCCGTTCGCCAAGGAGAAGAGCCTGGTCTTCGCCACTGCGCTGTCCGACCCGGCGGGCCACGCTTCGGCCCTGTACGGCGTGTCACGGAAGTGCGTGCGCTGGGGCAGCTGGGTGGAGAACCATCCGTGCTGGTTCGTCATCGATCGCAAGGGGACGCTCAGCTACGCGGCGCATCCCACGTTCGCCACGCCCACCTCGTATGTGACGGACATCGACCGCGTGCTCGAGGCGCTGACCAAGGCGGCACGCTAGCTCAGCGTGCGCGATTCCGCTGCACCAACCCGAAGCGTAAGCGAGGGGAGCAGGAATTGCGCATGGCCACATGGATCACCGCGCATGCATCAGGCCATCGAGACGATGAGCCCCGGTTGCGGTGTGGTCTTGGGCCGCTTCTTGATCATATCGGCAAGTTGCGCTTGCAGCCGTTCGCGCAATTGCTGGTTGTCGCGGAGGTGCTCGTTGTTGTCAATGTGCTCGACGAGGGCGCGGGCCAGCCGCTCCTGCTCCCCATCCCCGAAGTCCGCCGCGGCGGCGCCCGGAAGCGGATTCGGGAATTCCCGGCGCCAGTCGGCCAGGATGCGATCCACCGCGTCGGGCAGGCTCACTTCCCCGGCGTACAGGGCCCGCTTGGTCTGCTGGGTCGCCGACCGAAAGCGGTCCAGGGCGTCGCGGCGCTGGATCAACGCCGCGTCCACCTCCCGATCGCCCCAGATGTTTTGGCCGAGCCAGCGGCCGAAATCCGCGTACAACCTGTCCTTGCCGGGATGGGCTTCGACCAGGACAAGCCACAACAGGGCGAGCGCGAACACGGTGTAGAGACACCCACGGAGAACGCTGGCCTTGCGCATGGTTTGGGCTCCATGACATCGACAGGGGCGTGGTGATTGGACGATCGGACTCGGAGACCATGGGACAGCGTCTCATGGTACGCCGGCAACTTTACATTGTCAAGATAGCGGTCATGGGAAAATCGCGGCGGGCGAAATCGCGGCGCAAGCGCGCCTATCACCACGGCGACCTGCGGACCGCGCTGATCGACGCCGGGCTCGACCTGGTGGCCAGGCGCGGCGTCCAGGCGCTGTCGCTCCGCGCCGTCGCCCGCCACGCCCAGGTGTCGCACGCCGCGCCCTATCATCACTTCGCCGACAAGGCCGAATTATTGGCGGCCGTGGCCGCCGCCGGCTTCGATCGCATGGTCGCCGCCATCGCCCAGGCCACGGTCGACCACCCCCCGCGCAGCGCCCTGGAAGGCTTGCGCGCCGTCGGCGTCGGCTACTTGCGCTTCGCGTTCACACATCCGGCGATCTTCCGCTTGATGTTCCGCCCGGAACTGACGCGGCCGGCGGCGCATCCGGTGTTGCAGAATGCCGAGGCCCGCGCCTTCGGGACCTTGCTGACGGCGATCCGAGCGGCGCAGCGCGCCGGCGAGCTGCCCGGCAACGACCCGGCGGTCCCCGCCACCTTCGCCTGGAGCACGGTCCATGGCCTGGCGGTGCTGCACGTCGATCAGGTGCTGCGCGAGACCCCGCTGGGCGCCGTGCCGATCCAGGAGCTGGCCGACGCGGTGGTCCAGCTGTCGATCGCCGGGCTGCAGGCGGCGCCGCGGCCCGAAGCCGTCAACGGCGCGCCGCGATGAGGCTGTCGTCCCGCCCTGTAGGTCCCGCCTGCCGGGCGGGACCTGGCGGGCGAGGACCTACGGGCGAGGACATACGGGCGAGGAACCTGGCGAGCCGTTCCCACGAAAGGTCCCGCCCGGCAGGCAGGACCTACATTCGCTACCGGAAACCGGCGAAAAGGTTTCACGCCCTTCGGTCACGGCTGGACGAATTCCGCGTCGCCGAATGCGTCCGCGTGACAATCCGTTCCTCGGTCACTTCCTGCTTGGTCTGGAAATCGAGGGCGCGGCGCTCGGTCTTGGCCATCAAGCCGGTCTGCTTGTCGAAGTAGAAGTCGATGTCTTTCTTGCCTTTCTTGGAGATCTTGACGCCGATGGCCGGCTTGCCGTTGACCTGCGCTTCGCCGATCACCGAGAACTTGAGGTCCTTGTCGTCCTTGAGGCCGGTGAGCTGCCCCAGCTTCATCCAGTGGGCCGTTTCCTTGAATTCCGCCAGCAGCTCGTCCGCGACCTTGATCTCCGTGTCATTGGCCTTGATCCAGCCTTCCTTGCCGTTGAACACGGTGGTCACTTTCACCGCCTGGCCCATGACGTTCATTTCCATGGTCTCCTTGAACTTCCCCGGCGGCTGCAGCCACACCCGCTGGGTGAAATCCAGCTCCAGGCCGGCGACGTAGATCTTGCCCTTGTTCTTGCCGGTGTAGGCCTGCCGCTTGTCGTCCTTGTCCTTGGACCGGTGCGCCTGGGCGGCCTTGTCGAGGATGGCCAACGCCTCCTCGCCGGCCTGGCTGCCGGCCTGGCTGCGCACCAAGAGCCCCAGCAACATCGCCGCCGCCACACTCGCCGTCACGAAGCCACGCATGAGACACCTCCCGCGGTAAACGCCTATGGGATCGCCACGTCATCGTAGCACCGTCGGCGCGGGCGACAACGATTTTGGGACGAGTCGGCGCTCCGCTGGGGCCAAGCGCGCCGAAACCGGGTTGAACCGGCGGCAACCGATGCTGAAGGGTCACCGCCGAAGCGCACACGGCCGAAGCGCACACGGCCGAAGCGCACACGGCCGAGAGGACGGATCAGAACTCGTGGCCTAACGCCGCCTCGACCTTGTCACGATAGCTCCGGCTCAGGGTCAGCTCGGCGCCGTCCCGCAGGGTAACGACGCAATCGCCGTGGAAGGCCGGCTGCAGCTGGCGGATGCGGTCGATGTTGACGATGGTCGAGCGGTGGATGCGGACGAAGCGGCGCGGATCGAGTTTGGCTTCCAGCCCGCTCAACGACTCGCGGAGCAAATGGTCCTCCTTGCCCACGTGGAGGCGCACGTAGTTCCCGGCCGCCTCGATCCAGTCGACCTCGTCCACCCGCACAAAACTGACGCGGCCGCCGGACTTGACCACCAGCCGTGGCGGCAACGGCTGCCGCTCCGTCACCGTTTGCAGGAGCGCGCGGAGCCGTTGCTCCATGCCGCCCGATTGACCCAGCCGGACCTGCGCCTTGCCGCGCTCCAGCGCCGCGGCGAACCGGGACTTGTCGAACGGCTTGAGCAGGTAATCGAGGGCGTGGACCTCGAACGCCTTGAGCGCGTAGCGGTCGTGTGCGGTGACAAAGATGACAACGGGGATGAGCGTCGCCGCCGAGTCCGTGCCTGCGGGGGCCATGCCTGCGAATGCCGTGCTTGCGGAGGCCGTGCCTGCCAAGGCCCGGAGCACGCCGAAGCCGTCGAGCGCCGGCATTTCGACGTCGAGGAACATCAGGTCGGGGCGAAGCTGCTGGACCGCCGCCACCGCCTGCCGGCCGTCGCCGCACTCGCCGACCAGCTCCAGCTCCGGATCGGCGGCCAGCAATGTCCGCAGTCGCTGCCGCGCCAGGGGCTCATCGTCCACGACCAGGGTGCGGATTTTCACGAATGACTTCCGTTGGGCTCGGATGGTCGAAGTGGCGCGGCCTCATGGAACGGAATGGTGATGGCGACGCGCAAGCCGCGCTCCGGACCGTTGCTGAGCTCCAGGCGTTGCTCGGCGCCGTACAGTTTTTCGAGCCGGGCCCGCGTATTGGCCAGGCCGATTCCGGCACGCGGCGCCTCGGGCGATTGCAGGCCGGGCCCGTCGTCGCTGACGGCGAGGCGCAGCTTGCCGTTGTCGCGGCCGGCGGCAATGGCGATGCGGCCCGGCTCCGGCCGCGGCGCCACGCCGTGCCGGATGGCGTTCTCCACCAGCGGCTGCAGGATCAGGTTGGGCACCCGCGCGTCCATGACGGCAGGATCGATCTCGAAGTGCACCGTCAAACGCGGGCCCAGCCGCGCCTTCTCGATGTCCAGGTACGGCTGGATCCAGTCGAGCTCCTGCTTGAGCGGCACCTCCTGGGTGCTGGCGTTCTCCAGCGTGATGCGCAGCAGATCGCCGAGCCGGGCGATCATGCGGTCGGCCAGCTCCACATCCTGGTGGATGAGCGCGGAGATGGCATTGAGCGTGTTGAACAGGAAATGCGGATGCAGTTGCATCTTCAGGAGCTGCAATTGCGTCTGGGCCAGCTTGGCCTCGAGCTGCGACTCGCGCAGCTCGCGCGCGCGCGCCTGGCGATAGTGGTTGATGATCTGGCTGGCCGCCAGGATCGCCCAGTAGAGGAACACGTTGCTGTGGATCTTGGCCACGAAGTACAGGAACAGGACGTTGGCGGTGAGCGTGGGCCGCGGCAAGTCCTGGCGGACGATGTCGTTGACCACCACCGCCAGCACGGTTTGCAGGACCGCGGTGGCCAGGCTGGCAGGCACGTGGACCGCCAGGCTCTTCCACCAGCGCCGTTGCGCCAGCGGAAAGCGTGCGCCCAGCCAGAGGATGCCGACCGTCAAGCCGGCCCAGATGACGCTTTCCGCGATGTTGAGCAGGAACAGCTCGGTCGTGGTCGCCCGCGGCGCTTGTTGCGGAAGGTCCTCATACGCCCGCCGCGCCGAATAGATGACCAGCGCGGATTGGCCCGTCAACACCACGCCCACGATCAGCCAGATGCCTAGGATCGTCGCCAGGCGTACCCAAAGCTGCCTACGTCCGCTGGTCTCGGTCATGGTTTCCAGCATAGCGAGCGGCCGCTGGCCGATCAAATCTTTTGGCACGCCCATCTTTGACAAGCTCCGCTCTGTAACCTAGAGTTTACTACTCCCCGCAATATCCCAACCGGAGGCTCGGCTATGACGGTACAGATTCTGATCGGCGTGATGGGCATCTTGGCGGTCGTCGCGGTGTATTTCTGGCTGGTTCGCGGCGACTCCAAAGAATCGGCATCCTAGGTCTTCGCGTCATCCCGTCGTCGCGGATCTACCGGTACAATGAACGGCAGCATTTGCTGCCGTTTTTTTTGTTGCGCCGGAGTTGCGCCGGTGGCGATTCCGCCAGTAGCCATGGACATCATCAACCTCGACCACAACGCGACCACCGCCGTCCTTCCGGACGTGTGGGAGGCGATGCGGCCGCTGATGGTCGCGGCCGGCAATCCGGCCAGCAGCCACCGCCTGGGACGCCGCGTCCGCCAGGCCCTGGAGGAGGCCCGCGAAAGTCTGGCGCAGCTTCTCGACGCCCAACCCGACGAGGTGCTGTTCACCAGCGGCGCCACCGAGGCCAACAACCTTGCCCTGTTCGGCCTGGCCGGCGAGCCTCCCCCCGGCCATCCCCCGGCGACGATCGTCAGCAGCGGCATCGAACATCCTTGCGTGACGGAACCGATTCAGCAGCTCGTCCGCCGCGGTCATCGGTACGTGTCGCTCCCCGTCGACGCGCGGGGGGTCGTCCAGCCGTTGCCCGAGGGCTGGCCGCTCGGAACCCGCCTGGTGGCCGTCATGCTGGCCAACCACGAGACCGGGGCAGTTCAGCCGGTGCGCGAGCTGGCGGCTGCGCTTCCCGAATCCGTCGCGTTCCATTGCGACGCGGCGGCGGCGGTGGGCAAGATGGACGTCTCGTTCCGCAGCCTCGGCGTTGCCTCGCTGAGCCTGAGCGCGCACAAGTTTCACGGCCCCAAGGGCATCGGCGCCCTCATCGTCCGCAAGCAGGCGAAGCTTCAGCCCCAGCTGTTTGGCGGCCATCAGCAGCATGGCAAGCGCCCGGGAACCGAGCCGGTCGCGCTGGCGGTAGGTATGGCCACCGCCCTGCGGCTGGCGCTGCGGGACCTCGATCGCCAGCGCCGGCATCTGCTGGGTCTGCGGCAACGATTGCTGGACTTGCTGCGGGCTGAGGCTGAACCCGTGGTGCTGAACGGCCCCGAGACGGGAGGCCTGCCGCACACGCTCAACCTGTCGTTTCCTGGATGCGCCGCGGATGCGTTGCTCATGAATCTCGATTTGGCGGGTGTGGCTTGCTCGACCGGCTCGGCATGTTCCAGCGGGTCGTTGTTGCCCTCGCCGGTGCTCAGGGCAATGAACGTCCCCGCTCAAGTCCTCGGTTCGGCGATGCGGTTTAGCCTGGGAAACGCCACGACCGAGGCGGAGATCGACGAAGCCGGCCGACGTATTCTCAAGTCTGTCAGAAAGTTAAGAGCCTCCGAGTAACTTCTCAATAAACCCTGGCGGAGAGGGCTGGATTCATTGCATTGCGCGCGCACACACACACAACACAACAGCCAAGGCCCAGCACGGCTTTATCCAGAGTTACTGAGAAGTTACGGTTGATATAACCAGTTTCTGCGCAACAGATTATGGATGCACTCGTCTCCGACATCCGAGCACGCCGCTAACTGCTTTTTTGCGACCTAACAGGTTGAGAGGAATGAAGTTACGTTTTGCCAATTCCCTTTACGGCATCGTCGAATTCGAATACAATACTTACATCCTTTCCACTCGGGGTTAATGCCCTTAACTCTTTGTGCGAAAAGCACTTGCTACCTGGCGTCTTATGCACACTGCCGGCACGCTCGCTCGATTCATTCCCACCGCGGAAAGTCGCCTGGCATGGATCGCGGTTCAAGAAATCATTGCCGGTTTCCGCGCAGGCCGCACCGTGCGGATGGGCAATCCGCTGGTCCTTCACGGCCCGTGTGGAACCGGAAAATCGCACCTGGCTGCCGGACTCGTTCATGAGCTGACACGCTTGACCCCGCTGATCACTTGTCAGCACATCTCGGCCGACGATCTGAAGGCTTCGCTCAACACCTGGTCGCAGGGACAACACGCCGAACCAGAGCAGCCCGACGACGACAGCAGCGCCGGCCCCGCTTGGCTTGCCGAGGCGCGGCAATGCGATTTCCTGGCCCTCGAAGACCTGCACCACCTCCCCGAACGCGCCGCCGAGGCAATCGTCCGGCTGCTCGACTACCGGCAAGCGCGGCGGCTGCCGACGTTGGTGACGTCGCGCCACGGACCCCGGCAACTCGCGCTCGCCAACGCGACGAGATGTCGTGTGGGGTTGCCGGCGCGCTTGACGTCGCGCCTGGCCGCCGGCCTGGTGGTGGCCCTCGACTCGCCGGGCAGTGCCAGCCGGTTGCTGTTGATCCAGGAGTTTGCCCAGCGCCGCCAGCTCGCCGTGGCGCCTGAAATCCTCAAATGGTTGGCGACCAACCTGACCGGCGGCGGCCGCCAGCTCGACGGCGCGATCGGCCAGCTCGATACGCTGACCCGCCTGCACCGCCAACCGTTGAAGCTCGCCGACGTGCGTTCCCACTTCCGCGCCCAGGTGGACGCCGTGCGGCCTTCCGTCGAACGAATCGTTGCCCAGGTGAGCGGGTATTTCCACGTCGATCCGCGCGAGTTGCTGCTGCGCCGCCGCGTTCGCGCCATCCTCGTGCCCCGCCAGGTTGGCATGTACCTGGCGCGGCAGCTGACCCGGCTGTCGCTCGCCCAGATCGGCAGTCACTTCGGCGGGCACGATCATAGCACCGTGCTCCACGCCTGCCGAAAGGTGGAACAGGCGCTGGCCGAGGACGCCGTCTTGTCCGGCGCCGTGAAGCAGTTGCAGGCCGAGCTGGCCTAGCAGCCCGTTGAAAAAGGGGACTGGACCTTGTGTGTGGAAAATGTGTCGAAGCCGTGTTGGATTGTTGTCGTCCAGCGCCCCATGGCATCCCGAGAAGAAGTGGCTGATCTTCCGACGTGTGTTTGGCGAAGGTCGATCATACGTGGATTGACCGATCATCAACCGCTTTTGCACAGCAGCGATGCGAGCAGCTGAACGGAACCGGTGTCAGCTGCAATCGTTGGGAACATTCGTGGCCGAGTCTTTACTATCACCACCGTATTTTCATCCTTTAGAAGCAATCAAGTTTGGAAGGCATCCGGGAGTTGAACCATGAAGGTTGTCTGTCATCGTGAAGGGTTGCTGAACGCCTGCCAGCTCGCCAGCGTCGCCGTGGCCGCACGGGACATCAAACCCGTGCTGAGGAATCTGAAAGCGGTCGTCGACAACGAACGCTGCACGCTGATGGCCACCGACCTGGAACTGGGCATCCGCCTGGACGTGCGCGGCATCAAGGTGGCCGAGCCCGGGGAAGCGCTCTTGCCCACCAGCCGCTTGATCTCGATCCTGCGCGAGAGCACCGACGAGCAGCTGACCATCGAGGCCAGCGTCGACAACTGCCTCGTCAAGGGCGAACACAACGAGTTCGAAATGCCCGGCGACGATCCGGCGGCCTTTCCCGACATTCCGTCGTTCGCGGAAGAGAAGTACCACGAGCTGACCGCCGGGGTGCTGCGCGACATGATCCGCCGGGTGATTTTCGCCACCGCCTCCGCCGAGCATTCACGGTTCGGGGCCACGACCGGGATCCTGTGGGAGCTGGAAGGGGACAAGGCGACGCTGGTCGCCACCGACGGCCGCCGCCTGGCCCTGATGCACGGGGCGGCCCAGGCCCACGGCGGCCACAGCACCAAGGGTCAAACCGCCGTCGTGCCGGTGAAGGCGATGAGCCTCCTGGAGCGCAACCTGACCGAGCCGGACGAGACCATCAAGGTCAGCGTCCGTCCCAACGAGGTGCTGATGAAGACCGAGCGAGCAATGATCTACAGCCGGCTCGTCGAGGGCCGGTTCCCGAATTATCGCCAGGTGCTGCCGGCCAAGCACAACTCGAAGGTGAATCTCACCGTCGGACCGTTCCTGAGCGCCGTGCGCCAGGCGGCGATCATGACGGATGAAGAGAGCAAGCGCGTCGTGTTCAACTTCGCCAAGAAGAAGCTGACCCTGCAGGCTCGCGGCGCCGAGTCGGGCCGCTCGCGCGTCGAGATGCCGCTCGACTACGACGGCAAGGCCCTGGAGATCAGCTTCGATCCAAAGTTCGTGGTGGACATGCTTCGCGTGCTGGAGCCGGACACGCCGCTCCTGCTGGAGCTGACGGACCCGTCCACCCCGGCAGTGTTCAAGCACGAGCCGAACTACCTCTACGTCGTCGTGCCGCTGGTGGGCAGCGCGGCGGAGAAGAAGGATTAAACAACGCCGCTTGCAGCTTCGCGTTCGCAACATCCCGGTCCGAGCGCCAAGCCGCAAGCGGCGAAACCAGGACACGCGATGAGGCCGCGCACCGGTCCAGATCTGGGCGTCGAACCGCTGCGTGAAGTCCTCGCGCGGCTGATCGCGGCCCGCGGCTGGGGCCGGCGTCAGGCCCGCGTCCACCTGGAGCGCGCCTGGGCCGCCGCCATTGGACCGGAACATGGACCGCACACCCGCGTGCTCGGCTTGCGGCGCGGCGTGCTGGAAGTCGAGGTGAACACGCCGGTGCTGCTGCAGGAGCTGGCCTCGTACCACAAACGCAAGCTGCTCGCCAAGCTCCGCGAACAGCTGCCCAACCAAACGGTCACGGACCTGCGTTTCAAGGCGGGAACCTGGTGACCGCTACCCTTTCCATGCAAGGAACAGATATGAACGATGCAACGCCCGTCGCCCCTGATTCGACGGCCCCTGACTCGCCGACGAGCCTCGATCAGGCCGGTGTCGATCAGGCCGGTGTCGATCAGGCCGACGGCAAGTACGAAGGCGAAAACGTCGACGTGCTCCGCGACAAGGACCACATCCGCGCCCGGCCCGGCATGTACATCGGCGACACCAGCAGCAAGGGTCTGCACCACCTGATCTATGAGCTTGTCTACAACTCCGTGGACGAGGCCCTGGCCGGCTATTGCAAGAACATCCATGTCGAGATCGGCGTCGACGGATCACTTTCCGTGACCGACGACGGCCGCGGCATCCCGGTGGACATCCATCCGAAGATCGGCCGGCCGACGCTCGAAGTGGTGCTGACGACCGTCGGCGCCGGCGCCAAGTTCGACAAGCGCACCTACAAGACCTCGGCCGGCCTGCATGGCATCGGCGCCAAGGCGGTGACCGCGCTCTCGGACTGGACCGAGGCCGAGGTGCGCCGCAACGGCAAGGTCTACGTGCAGGAATACGAGCGCGGCGTCGCCACCACGGAAGTCAAGGAAATCGGTTTCACCCCCGGCAGCCGCACCGGCACCAAGATCACCTTCATGCCCGACAAGGAGATCTTCAAGGACGCCACGTTTGACTACGACACGCTCGAAAACCGGCTGCGCGAGCTGGCATTTCTCAACAAGGGCCTGGCCATCAAGCTGAGCGACAAGCGCACCCACAAGGAAGAAGTGTTCCACTACGACGGCGGCGTCGCCCAATTCGTCGAGTGGATGAACCGCTCCGAGGAGACCGTCCACAAGGTCCTGTACGTGGACAAGACCATGGACGACGTCCGCGTCGAGGTCGCGTTCCAGTACACCACCGGCGAGGAGGAACGCGCCCGCTGCTACGCCAACAACGCCCACAACCCCGGCGGCGGCACGCACCTGTCCGGCTTCCGGACCGCCCTCACCCGCGCCCTCAACAACTACGGCCAGAAGGCCGACATGTTCAAGAACGTCACGCCGCAGGGCGAGGACTTTCGCGAAGGCATCACCGCGGTCATCAACCTCCAGGTGCCGGAGCCGCAGTTCGAATCGCAAACGAAGATCCGCCTCAACAACCCGGAGGTGGACGGCATCGTCACCAGCGTCGTGTACGAGTACCTGGCGAAGTTCATGGAGGAAAACCCGAAGGACGCCCAGAAGATCATGAAGAAGGTGATCCTGGCCGCCGAGGCCCGCGAGGCCGCCCAGAAGGCCAAGAAGGCCCTCAAGGACCGCAAGAGCATCCTCAATTCCGGCGGCCTGCCCGGCAAGCTCATGGACTGCACCACCCGCGACCGCGACGAATCGGAGCTGTTCCTCGTCGAGGGCCAGTCGGCCGGCGGCTCCGCCGACAACGGCCGCAATCGGCACTTCCAGGCGATCCTGCCGTTGCGCGGCAAGGTGCTCAACGTCGAGAAGGCCCGGGTCGAAAAGCTGCTCGACAACGCCGAGCTGGTCTCGCTGATCTCGGCGATCGGCATCGACATCGGCAACACCGAGGAGCTCGAAGGCCTGCGTTACGGCAAGATCATCCTGTTGACCGACGCCGACGTCGACGGCCAGCATATCCGCACCCTGCTCTTGACCTTCTTCTACCGGCAGATGCGCAAGCTGATCGAGGCCGGCCACATGTTCGTCGCCCGGCCGCCCTTGTTCAAGGTCGAGCAAAAGAAAAACATCCGCTACGTGCAGACGATCGCCGAGATGAATCGCGAGCTCGTGGCGCGCGGCCTCGACGGCACCAGGCTGCACGTGTTGCCGCCCGAAGGCCAGACTTCCGAGGTCTCCGTGCTGGACGGCGACCGGCTCCGGCCGCTGATGGATTTGCTCGACGACCTGGAGACCTACCTCACGATCCTGGAGCGGCGCGGCCTCAACGTCGCCACCCTGATCGGCAAGATCAAGGACGGCAAGCTGCCGACCTTCCGCGTCCTGCTCGGCAATCAGGAGAGCTGGTTCTTCAGCGACACCGACGTCGATCAGTTCCGCCAGGATCAGGTGAAGGCCGGCCGGCAGCTGATCGTGGCCGACGAGGAGGCCAAGCCGAACGGCCACGGCGAGCTGTTCTCGTTCCAGGAGCTGCACGAAGTCAAGAGCATCAACCGCGACCTGGACAAGCTGCGCGGCTTCGGCCTGTTGCCCAGCGACCTCGTCCCCGCGCCGCGCATCGCCGGCCGCGAGCCCGTGCTCCGCTTCCAGCTCGAGCACGACGACAAGAAGCAGCCGCTATCGCACCTGCGCGTCCTGGTCGGCGAGATCCGCCGGCTCGGCGAGCGCGGCATGAAAGTGATCCGCTTCAAGGGCCTCGGCGAAATGGACGGCGAGGAGCTCTGGGAAACCACCCTCGACCCCGCCCGCCGCACGCTGTTGCAAGTGCAGCTCGAAGACGCGCTGAAGGCCGAAGACATGTTCCGCACGCTGATGGGCGAAAAGGTCGAGCCGCGGCGCGAGTTCATCCAGAAGCATGCGCTGGAGGTGAAGGAGATCGATTATCACGGGGCGTGAGGGTCACGCCATGATCTCGCGCACCACCCGGCCGTGCACATCGGTGAGCCGGAAGTCGCGGCCGCTGTAGCGGTAGGTGAGGCGTTCGTGGTCGAGGCCCATCAGGTGCAGCATGGTGGCGTGCAGGTCGTGGACGTGCATCCGATTCTCCACAGCGGCGTAGCCGAACTCGTCGGTGGCGCCGTGGACGTGGCCGGCCTTGACGCCGCCGCCCGCCAGCCACATCGTGAAGCCGAGATGGTGATGGTCGCGGCCCTGGCCCTGCGCGGTCGGGGTGCGGCCGAACTCGCCGCCCCACAGCACCAGCGTGTCCTTGAGCAGATCGCGTGACTTCAAGTCCCTGAGCAAGGCGGCGATGGCCCGGTCGCTGGCGCGGGCGTGGGTGCGGTGGTTCTTGATGTCGTTGTGATCGTCCCACGGCTGGCCGTTGCCGTAATAGATCTGGATGACGCGGACGTCGCGCTCGGCGAGCCGGCGGGCCAGCAGGCAGGCGTTGGCGAACTCGCCGTCGCCGTAGAGTCGCCGCGTCGCCTGGGTTTCACGGCTGATGTCGAACGCTTCCTGCGCCTCGGCTTGCATGCGATAGGCCATTTCCAAGGAAGCGATCCGCGCCTCGAGCTGCTCGTCGCGGCCGCGCTGTTCGAGATGCGCCTGGTTCATGCGCTGCAGCAGATCGAGCTGGGCGCGCTGCTCGGCGGGGGCGAGGTAGCGGTTGTTGACGTCGCGGATGATGGTGCGCGGATCGATCGAGCGGTTGTTGATGTGCGTTCCCTGGTAGATCCCCGGCAAGAAGCTGTTGCTCCACAGCTGCGGCCCGACGACCGGCCGGCCCGGGCACAGGACGATGAAGCCCGGCAGATTCTGGTTTTCCGAGCCGAGGGCGTAGGTGAGCCACGAGCCCATGCTCGGCCGGATCGGCTGCATGTTGCCGGAGTTCATGAGCAACAGGCCGGGCTCGTGGTTGGGGTTGTCGGTGTACATCGAGCGGAGGACGCAGAGGTCGTCGATGCATCTGCCGATCTCGGGATAGATCTCGGTGGCTTCGATGCCGCTCTGGCCGTAGCGCTGCGTCTTGAAGGGCGACGGGAGAAGCGGCGTGGTGTCGCGGCGGCTCATGCCGTTGCGAATCCGCTCGGGCAACGGCTGTCCGGCGTGGCGCGTGAGGGCTGATTTGGGATCGAAGGTATCGACGTGCGACGGCCCGCCGTTCATGAACAGGAAGATGAGCCGCTTGGCCCGGGCGGGAAAATGCGGGGCTCGCGGCGCGAGCGGGTTGGCGGCGGCGGACGGCGCCGCGGCGAGGAAGCCGGCGTCGGCGAAGACGTGGGCCAGGCCGAGGGCGCCGACGCCGCCGCCGAGGCGGCAGAGGAGGGAGCGGCGGGAGCAATGCTTGTCAATGCTCATTGTCATCTTCCTTTGTCTTGCGACCGTTGTACTTCAGCGGGTCTTCCGACAGCAACATGGGTAACGTCCACGGACATTTCTTGGGAAAAGCACTGGCCGGCAGGCCCGTGTCCATTGAGGCTGCCTTGACGGCGGACTTGTACACGTTTGCCAACACTTCCGCGGCGTGATTTCGCAGAGTCTTGTTCCGTAAGGTGCGGCTGAGTCGATCGCTCTGGAGAAAGATTGTAGTCCGCCAGCTTCTCGTTCGCTTTTTCTTCTGATAGGTCCATTTGAGCAGATGCGCTATCAGCACGACCAGCCGACTTTCCACTTCATGCCGTTCGCGTAGCGCCATGTCGGTGAGGATCTCCTGCAAATGGTCGAAGTCCAAATCGGCATGCTTGCCCTCTGCGATGAGGTCCGCCATCGTCTCCAGCCAGGCGACTTCATCCGCTTCGTAAAGATCGGCAAGTGATTCTGCTGCCTGCATCATTGGATCATTGCTCCGTTCCGATTCTCGACGGCAAGGCTTCCCCTGCGCGTTGCGGCTACGGCGCGAACGCTAAACGGCAAGCCGCGGGCGACTAATCAACATACATGAATTCATTCGTACTCAACAACACCTGAGAGTACTGCTCCCAGCGCGACAAACCACTCGCCGGCGCTGGTGCGGACACATACTCCAATCCGATCGCGACCTCGCGCGGCGTCGCCGGCCGGCCGTACAGCAGCACGAACGCCGCGCGGATGCGGTCCGCATCGTCGGCTTCCGCGGTCGCCAGCCGTGCGGCCAGGGCCTTGGCGTTGCCGATCAGGAACTCGCTGTTGAGCACGTACAGCTGCTGCAGCGGCACCGTGGTGACTGTGCGCTCATCGGCGGTGATGTTTGGATCGGGGAAGTCGAACAACCGCAAGAGCGGATTCAGCTCGTGCCGGCTGACGCTGCCGTACAGCGTGCGGCGGCGATTGTCCGGCGACGCCAGGTCGCCCGACGGCCCGCCCAGCCGGCGATCCAGCTTTCCAGAGACCGCGAGCATGGCGTCGCGCCACGCTTCGACGTCGAGCCGGCGGCGGTTCATGTGCCACAACAAGCGGTTCTCCGGATCGGCTGACCCGCGGGAATCGCTGCGCTCATCCCGCGGCTTGATCCCTGACTCCTGTTGATACGTCGCCGACAGCAGGATCATGCGATGGATCGCCTTCATCGACCAGCCGGACTCGATGAAGCGGCTGGCGAGGTAATCGAGCAGTTCGGGATGGGTCGGCCGTTCGCCGAGCTCGCCGAAGTTGCTGGGCGTGCGGACCAGGCCCTTGCCGAAGTAGTGCTGCCAGATGCGGTTGACCATGACGCGGGCGGTGAGCGGGTTGTCCTTCGCGGCGATGGCGTTGGCGAGCTCCAGCCGGCCGCTGCCGTGGCTGAACGACGGGGCGGTTTCCGCCGTCAGGATCGACATCATCCGCCGCGGGGCCTCCTCGCCGAGCATGTTCGGGTTGCCGCGGATGTGCACCTTCATGGTCACTGCCTTGCCGTCCCGGACCGAGTGGATGAACGGGCCGCGCGGCGGCTGCTTCTTCTCCTTGTCCTTCCTGGACGGCAGCGCCAGCGGCTGGCCCTCCTTGCCGGGCGCCAGCGAAATCTCCACGTAGTCCGTGCTGGCGATCACCCCGGCCAACGCGTAGTAGTCTTTCGTCGCAATCGGGTCGTACTTGTGATCGTGGCAACGGGCGCAAGCGACGGTCAGCCCCAGCAAGCCGCGCGACAGCGTGTCGATGCGGTCGTCGATCTGGTCGAGCCGCTTCGGGTCGCCGTAGTAGACCGGGCCCAGCGCGAAGAAGCCGAGGGCTGGGAGGTTGTCGATTCTCTCGCCGTTCGCCCGGGGGAGCAGGTCAGCGGCGAGTTGTTCCTTGATGAACTGGTCGTAGGGCATGTCGTCGTTAAACGCCTTGATCAGCCAGTCGCGGTAGCGGAAGCCCTGGGGATACTTGCGGGCCTGGAAGGTGTGGGCCTGGTCCTCGCCGTAGCGGGCCACGTCGAGCCAGTGCCGCGCCCAGCGCTCGCCGTAATGCGGCGACGACAGCAACCGGTCCGCGACCCGCGCGATCAGTGCTTGCCGTTTCGCGCTCGAGCCATCCCACGCCCGGACAAACTCCTCCACCTCGTGCGCCGTCGGCGGCAGGCCGATCACGTCGAAGTACATGCGCCGCAGCAGCGTGCGCGGATCGGCCGGCGGCGCCGGCGTCAAGCCCTTGTCCTCGAGTTTCGCCATGATGAACGCGTCGAGCGCGGTCTGCATCCGGCCGGCATTGTTGACGCGCGGCAGCGGCGGATCGGCAATCGGTTGAAACGCCCAGAAGGCCCGATCTTCCGGCGTGATCCGGAAGCCGGACTCCTTCGACGCGGAACGAACCACGCCGGCGGGCTGCGGCCAGGCCGCGCCCTGCTTGATCCATTGGGTCAACGCCGCCACCTGGGCGGGGGCCAGGGGATTCTTGGGCGGCATCCGCAGCTCATCCTTGTAACCGATCGCCTTGACGAGCAGGCTTTGCTCGGGATGGCCCGGGACGATGGCCGGGCCGGTGTCGCCGCCGGCCAGCATGTTGTCGCGGCTGTCGAGGCGCAGGCCGGCCCGTTGCTTCTGCGGACCGTGGCATTCGAAGCAGTGATTCGCCAGCAGGGGGCGGATGGATTTCTCGAAGAACTCGCTGGCGGCCGCCGGCGAGCGCGCCGCTTGCGGATCGGCGGCGCGACTGGACGCGGTTGCCAGGCACCAGCCGATCAGTCCACAGGCGGCAAGTCGGAAACAGCGCATGATCGACACGCCTCGGCGGTTGGACGGAATGACTTTTCTGGATCAGTCGGTGGGGACGTTCTTGACAGTAGATTATTAAACACCATTCGCGGCGGCGGGGCCACGGAAAACCGCCGGCCCTCTGTGAATTCCCGGCGCCGCGCATATCATTCCATCAATTCGGCAAACACGTTCGGTCCGCTTCGGTCCAAGGGGCGATTGCGTTGAAGCCAACGCTGCTGGCGGTTCTTTGCGTGGGAACACTTCTCGGCGCGGCGCTTCCCGTCGGCGCTCAATCCAAGGAACCGCTCATCTGGGGCGGCGACACCGACGGCGGCTTTCCGTACGTCTTCGCCAACCCCGCCAATCCCGAGGAAGTCATCGGCTTCGAAATGGACCTGGCCAGGGCCCTCGCCGATGAAATTGGCCGGCCCATCGAGTTCAAGCAGCGGACTTACGAAAGCCTGCTGGCCGACCTGGAGCGCGGCGACATCGACATCGCCATGAACGGCCTGGAGATCACGCCGAAGCGGCTCAAGCGCGTCGCGTTCACCCGGCCGTACTACATTTATCAACTTCAGCTCGTCGCCCGCGCGGATGAAACGCGGTTTCAGAATCTCGACGAGGCCAAGGCGAAAGGGCTGGTCATCGGCACGCTCGGCGCCACCGCGGCGGCCGAGCTGCTCGAAGTTCAGAATGTGCCTTTCAAGACCTACGACGACCAGCAGGGGCCCTATGACGACCTGGTGCAGCGGGCGATCGACGGCGTGCTCATGGATTTGCCGATCGCGATCTACTACGCCGCCCCCGACCCGCGTCTGAAGTACAGCCAGCTCAAGCCGGGGCTGAAGTTCCTGGGGCCGTCGTTCGCGGACGGCTACTACGGGATCGCGGTCCGACCGAACGACACGAAACTGCTGGCGGACTTGAACGGCGGCATCGATCGGCTCCTCGACAGCGGCAAGCTGGAAGAGATTCTGCACAAGTGGAAGCTCTGGACCCCGGATCAATATCGCCTGTACAAGACCGTCGAGATCGTCGCCGGCGGCCAGGAGATGCGTTTTGGCGACTACCTGCCGCTGCTGTTGAAGGGCGCCGGCGTGACAGTGCTGCTCACCCTGGTCAGCTTCGCCCTGGCCGTGATCCTGGGCCTGGTCGTGGCCGTCGCCCGCATGTACGGGCCGGCGCCGGTGCGCTGGCTCGCCGTCGGGTACGTCGAGTTCTTTCGCGGAATCCCCGTGCTGCTCTTGTTGTACTTCATCTACTACGGAATCCCCGCGATCATCCCGGGCTTGAAGCTCGATCCGTTCCTGGCGGCGGTGCTCGGCTTCGGGCTGAACTACGGCGCCTACGAGGCGGAAATCTATCGGGCCGGCATCTCCTCGATCCCGCGCGGGCAATGGGAAGCGGCCGCGTCGCTGGGGATGCCGGCGGCGTTGACCTTTCGCCGGATCATCTTGCCGCAGGCGATCCGTGTGATCCTGCCGCCGATGACCAGCGACCTGGTGGCGCTCTTCAAGGACACGAGCGTGGTGAGCATCATCGCGGTGGTGGAACTGAGCAAGCAGTACCAGATTCTCACCAAGTCCGGAGGCGGCTATCTGCAGATCGGCCTGACGACGGCGGCGCTGTACCTGATCATGTCGGTGCCGCTGGGATACCTGTCGCGCTACCTGGAGCAGCGCTGGGGGCACAAGGGATGACCTGGAACATCGACATCGCCAACGTCACCAAGCGGTTCGGTCCGCGGCTGGTGCTGAACGAAGTCAGCGTCAGCATCCAGTCGGGCGAAACGGTGGCGCTGCTCGGTCCGTCCGGCGGCGGCAAGTCGACGTTGCTGCGCTGTCTCAATGGGTTGAATACCTTCGACGCCGGTGAAATCCGCATCGGCGAACATGTGCTGCAGCCCGGCAACCACGCGGCCGACCTGCAAGCGGTGCGGCGCGTATTCGGCATGGTCTTTCAGGATTTTCAGTTGTTCCCTCATCTGAGCGTGCTGGACAACGTCATCGAGGCGCCGATCCAGGTGCTTGGCTGGCCGCGCGCCAAGGCGGTCGAGCGGGCCGAACCGCTTCTCAAGCGCGTCGGCATGGCCGGCCATCTGCACGCCTATCCGGGCCAGCTTTCCGGCGGGCAGAAGCAGCGCGTCGCCATTGCCCGGGCCCTGGCGATGGAGCCGCGCGGCCTGCTGTGCGACGAGATCACCAGCGCCCTCGACCCGGAATTGAAACATGAAGTACTGGAAGTGCTGGAGGACCTGAAGCGCGACGGCTTGACGCTGATCCTGGTGACGCACGAGATGGGCTTCGCCCGCAAGGCCGCCGATCGCGTGGTGGTGCTGTGCGACGGCAAGATTCTCGAGGACGGCCCCCCTGCCCAGGTGCTGGAACAGCCGCGCACGGAGCGGATGAAGATGTTCCTGCAGCGCGTGCTGGGATAGCGATGGTCCCGGCGAGCCGAATTCGTTGAGTTCACCTCGCGCTTCGCTTATCATGAAGCCATGCTCGCACTCGAACCATTGTCGCCGGAACTGACCGCCAAGCTCGATCGGCTGATGGAGATTGTGCGCAGCCTGAAGGGCGTCGCCGTGGCGTTCTCCGGCGGCATCGACAGCACGCTGGTGGCGCGGGTCGCCTATCAGGTGCTGTCGGGGCGGGCGGTGGCGGTCACGGCCGACAGCCCGAGCGTGCCGCGCGCCGAGATCGCCGAGGCGCAAGCGTTAGCCGGGCAGATCGGCATTCGTCATCTTCTGGTGAAGACCGACGAGTTCAGCGACGCCGATTACGTGCGCAACGACGGGGCCCGCTGCTACTTCTGCAAGGACGAGCTGTATTCGCGAATCGAAACACTGCTGCCGGAACTTGGCGTCGAGGTGATTTGCAGCGGCGCCAACCTGGATGATCAGGGCGACTATCGTCCCGGATTGAAGGCGGCGGCGGAGCACCGCGTGCGGCATCCCTTGCAGGATGCGGGCCTGACGAAGGCCGACGTGCGGGCCCTGGCCAAACACTTCGGCCTGCCGACCTGGGACAAACCGGCGTCGCCGTGCCTGTCGAGCCGGCTAGCGCCGGGAGTTCAGGTGACCCCCGAACGCACCGGCCGCGTCGAGCAAGCTGAAGCCTGGTTGAAGCAGCTCGGCCTGCGCCAGTGCCGCGTCCGTTTGCACGAAGGCGAGCTGGCTCGCGTTGAAGCTCCGCTCAGCGCACTGCCACGGCTTGCTGAGCCGGACGTTCGCGAGGCGCTGGTCGCGCGCCTGAAGGAGCTGGGTTTCAAATATGTGACGCTCGATCTGGAAGGCTTCCGCTCGGGCAGTTTGAACGACTTGGTCGATGTGAACATGAAACGCTTGTACGCTACGGAGTCTGCATCATGACGCCGCTGGCCGCACCCAAAGCGCTCGACAGTTTCTTTCTCGAAGCGCGCTGCAAAATCCTGGACCTGGCCGCGATCCTGGACCGCATCAACCGCGGCCAGGGCGCCGGCGCCGTGGACAACGATCCGCGTCTCGACAAGATTCGCAAGGCCCTCGAAGTGCTGCACGATCAATCGGGCGGCCGGGCCGAGCGCATCCAGCAGATTTTCTCGCTGGACTACGACCCGGGCTGGGACAAGCCGAAACCGCGGTACTAACGGAGAAACGACATGGACAACACATTGACGGCCTTGCCCGAACCGATTCGCAAGTACATTGACGAACAGGTTGCCAGCGGCGCCAATGTCAGTGCGATCGACTACATCTGTCGACTCGTGCGTGACGAACAGCGGCGAGCGGCCAAGGACACGCTCAAAGCCAAGGTCCGTGACACACTCCAAGAGAACGATGTGAGCGAAATGACCGCAGAGGACTGGGCCGAGATTCGACGCGAGGCCCGCATTCTTGCAAAGGAGCTGACGATATGGAAGATGAATTTGACGTCGACCTGAGTTTCCACAAGCGACAACCCATGCAGGAGTAATTCCACATGTACTACATCGACCCTCACATCCACATGATCTCGCGGGTGACCGACGATTACCACCGCATGGCCTACGCCGGCTGTGTCGCGATCACCGAGCCGGCGTTCTGGGCGGGCTTCGACCGCGGCAGCGTCGACGGCTTCCGCGATTACTTCCGCCACCTCACCGAGGTCGAGCCGAAGCGGGCCGCCCAGTTCAACATCCGCCATTACTCCTGGCTGTGCATCAACGCCAAGGAGGCCGAGAATGTCGAGCTGTCGCGCGGCGTCATCCAGATGATACCGGAGTTCTTGAACAAGCCGAACGTGCTCGGCATCGGCGAGATCGGCCTCAACAAGAACACGAAGAACGAGGCGACCGTGTTCCAGGAACACGTCGATCTGGCGATGAAGTACCACGAGCTGATCCTGATCCACACGCCGCACCTGGAGGACAAGTACAAGGGCACGCGCATGATCATCGACATGCTCAAGCAGGATCGCCGCCTGAAGCCCGAGCGCGTGCTGATCGATCACGTCGAGGAGCACACCGTGCGGCACGCGCTGGACAACGGCTTCTGGTGCGCCATGACGCTGTATCCGACCACCAAGTGCACGCCGCAGCGGGCCGTGGACATCATCGAGATGGTCGGCACCGACTGCATCATGGCCAACTCGGCCGGCGACTGGGGCAAGTCGGACCCGCTGGCGGTGCCGGAGATGATCCAGGAGATGAAGCGCCGCGGCCATGCGGACAGCGTGATTCGCAAGGTGGTGTACGACAATCCGCTGGCGTTCTTCCGGCAATGCGCCCGCTGGCAGGAGTGGCCGGCGGAGACTGAGGTGGAAAAGGCGAAACGCAAACCGGCCAAGGCGCACGCGTGACCAACAGAGGAGAGAAATGAACAGGAACCTTACTCTTGATGCGGACGAAGTCGAACGCTTGGATCGCGTCTACCGCGAGGGGGGATTGCGGACGATGGCCTCACCGCACATTCACTATCACGAGCCGGCGTGCCCGCATCCCGGCTGCGGACACAAGATGGAGTGGATTGATTTTCAGCTCGAGCTGTTCGGCGACCTCGAAGGAATCTACAAACCGCTGGTGAAGGCCTGGTGGGAAGGCAGCGGGTTCGTGGGGCGGTGCCCGTCGTGCGGCGGCTGGATCCGATTCACCACGTTGCGCATGGAGCCGCTCACCGACGATCAAGCCAGCCCACACCTCAAGCTTCCGGACCATGGGCGACGGTCGCACAATTCGGCTAGGAGTTTGACGTTGCATCTTGAAAGGAGAACGACGTGAGTGACACGATGAACCAAACAACTGCCGACGATCTTGTGGGAAGACTGAGTTGAACTTCCTCGCCATCGAAACCTCCTGCGACGAAACCGCCGTCGCCGTGTTCACCGACGATCTGGAGGTCCGCGCCAACGTCGTCGCCTCGCAGACCGAGTTGCATGCCCGCTTTCGCGGCGTCGTCCCCGAAGTCGCGGCACGGGCGCATCTGGAACGACTGCTGCCGACCCTCGACGAAGCTCTCCGCCAAGCGAATTTGCAACTCGCGGACATCGGCTGCATCGCCGTCCTGAATTCGCCGGGACTGGTCGGCGCCCTCCTGGTCGGGGTCAGCGCCGCCAAGATGCTGGCCCTGGCGCTCGACGTGCCGCTGGTCGCCGCCAACCACATCGAAGCCCACATCTACGCCTGCCGCATGGCGGCCGGCCGCGACATCTTTCCGTGCGTCGGCCTGGTCGTCAGCGGCGGACACACCAGCCTGTTCCATTGCCGGTCCGCGCTGGCGTTCGATCTGCTCGGCGCCACCATCGACGACGCCGCCGGCGAGGCGTTCGACAAGGTGGCGGCCATCCTCGGGCTCGGCTTTCCCGGCGGTCCGGCCGTCGAACGCGAAGCGCAGTGCGGCGATCCGAGGGCGCATCAATTCCCCCGTTCCTTTCTTAATCAAGAGCGGTTGTCGTTCAGCTTCAGCGGCCTGAAGACGGCGGTGCTGTACGCGCTCCACGGCAAGAATGTGTCGGAAGGACCGGCGCCGCCGCCCGGCAAGCAACGAGCCGATCTGGCCGCCAGCTTTCAACAGGCCGTGGTCGACGTGCTGGCCGCGAAATGCCGGCAGGCGCTCGACAAGACCGGTTTGCAGCGGCTCGCGGTCGGCGGCGGCGTGGCGGCCAATCGCTGTCTGCGCTCGCACTTGGAGGCGCTGACGCGTGAGGCCGGCGCCGAGCTGTTGATCCCACCGATGAGCCTCTGCACCGATAACGCCGCGATGGCCGCGATCGCCGTCGAGAAGTGGCGGCAGGGCGCGTACGCGCCGATGGACCTGGATGCCGTGGCTACTTGGAGTCAGTGAATCACTTCTTCTTCGGATCGGCCATGTCCCACGTGCGCAGCGTTCGATCGGCGCTCACCGAGGCGATCTTCGTCCCCCGATCGAATAGCGCCACCCCCTCGATCCACGCGGTGTGGCCCTCCAGGTTCTTGACCGCCTGGCTGGCCGGCTGCGGCGCGACGGCGTTCCAGATCTTCACGGTGCGGTCCTTGCTGCCGGAGATCAGCAGATTGGCGGCCTGGTGATAGGCCATGCCGGTCACCGGCCCGGTGTGGCCGGTGAACGTGCGGATGGTCTTGCCGTCGGCCAGGTTGAGGACGGAGATCAAGCCGTTGGCGCCGCCGACGGCGATCGACTTGCCGTCCGGGTAGTACAAGAGCGAGCGGGCGGCGATCGGATCGAGCGGCGTCTTGGGCGGCGGATTGGGCTTGGCCGGCAGGTCCGCGATTTTCTTGGCGCCGCCGACGTCCCAGATCAGGACGCGGCCGAGCAGATCGCCGGAGGCCAGTTGCTTGCCGTCCTGATGGAAGGCCAGGCACGCGACCCAATCGGCGTGGTCCTTCAGCTTCGCCCCGGGCTTGGCGCTGGCGACATCCCAGAGTTGAACGGCGGCATCCTCGCCGGCGCTCGCCAGCAGCTTGCCGTCGTTCGACATGGCCAGGGCGCGCGGCATGCTCTCCAGGGGCACGGTTTGCTGCGGCTTGCCCTCGGGCATCTTCCAGAAGATGAGCTTCTTGTCGGCCCCGGCCGAGACGAGGATCGGGCCGCCGTTCCAGGCAATCGCGACGACCGGGCCCTGATGCCCCTTGAGAATCTCCGGCTTGGCCGGGGCCTTGCGCGACGCCTCGATGGCGTCCTTCTTCCAGATCTGGATCGTGTCCTTCTCGCAGGCGACGGCAAGGATGTCGTTGTTGCCGGCGATGCTGAACGCCGGGCCGTCCAGGTTGCCGATGGTGACGTCGAGCTTGGCGATGCCGGCATTGACCGCGGGCGGAGGCGGCGGCTTGCCTTTGTCCTTGTCTTTATCCTTGTCCTTCTGGCCCTGCTGGGCGGAGAGCAGGCCGAAGCCGAATACGGCGACCACGAGCGTCAAAGTCCACAGCTTCATGATGTTCCCCCCAGGAACGACGCGCCGACCCGCGGGAATCGCTGCGCTCATCCCGCGTCCTGGCGTTACTGCTTGGTTTCGGCGCGGCGGATGGATTTGATCATGATGTCCTTCTTCGGCACGGCTTCATGCCCGGCGAAATTGTGGGTTTCGACCTGACGGATCTTGTCCACCACGCTCATGCCCTCGATCACCCGTCCGAAGACCGCGTAGCCGACGCCGTCGGCGGCCCTGGAGCGGTCGAGGAAGCGATTGTCCTTGACGTTGACGAAGAACTGGGCGGTGGCGCTGTTGGCCGCTTTCTTGATCTCCTCGGGCGTGTCGTCCCGGGGACCAAGACGGGCCATGGCCAGCGTGAAGCGCTCATTCAAGAGGCCGTTGTCGGACTCGTTGCGAATGCCGGCGCGGGTCTGTTTCTCGCCGTCCTCCTTGCCGAGCTGACCTGGTTCGAAGCCGCCGCCCTGGATCATGAAGTCGGGAATGACGCGATGAAAGACGGTGCCGTCGTAGTGCTTGTCGTCCACGTAGCGCAGGAAGTTCTTCACCGTGATCGGCGCCTTGTCCTCGAAGAGCTCGGCCTTGAACGTCCCCATCGACGTCTCGATGATGACGACCGGATAGTTCGGCGGGGCCGTCCCGCACGCGGCGACGGACAACAGCAACAGAGCCAGCACCAGACGTTTCACGTTTCAATACTCCCGAAGTCACGCGCGAACGGTAGCCGCAAGCATCGGCCAAACTATTTCCTGCGCACCGAGCGGATCACCACGTCCTGAACGGGAACGTCCTTGTGGCCGCCGCGCGACGCGGTTTCGACGCGGCGAATCCTGTCCACCACGTCCATGCCGTCGATGACCCGCCCGAAGACGGTGTAGCCCACCTTGTCGGCAGCGCGGGCCCGGTCGAGGCGGTTGTTGTCCTTGACGTTGATGAAGAACTGCGACGTGGCGCTGTCGGCCGCCTTCTGGATTTCCTCGGGCGTATCGTCCAGCGCGCCCAGCCGCGCCATGGCGATGGCGCCGCGCTCGTTCGACAGGCCGTTGCCCGCCTCGTTCTTGATCGGCGGGCGGGTGTCCTTTTTCTTGAGTCCCGGCTCCAGGCCGCCCCCCTGAATCATGAAGTCGGCGATGACGCGATGGAAGATCAGCCCGTCATAAAACTTGTCATCGACGTACTGCAGGAAGTTCTTGGTGGTGATCGGCGCCTTGTCGGCAAACAGCTCGATGGCGATCTTGCCGTGACTCGTGTCCATGATGACGACCGGGTTCTTGCCTTTCTCTTGAGCGGGCAACGAAAGGCCGCCCAACCCGGCCGCCACCAGAGCCAAACCGAGGAGTTGCTTCATGATTGTTCACCTCGTTGAAGGTCGTCGTCCTCGGGAATGTTGTAGAAATTCGCCGGCCGGCGTTTAGCCCCGGTTCGCAGAACCGGGGCGGACAGGCGGTTGGCAGTGGATGCATCGCAAGCTCGGGATGCTCGCCGCCCCGGTTCTTCGAACCGGGGCTAAACAAGTCAAGACAGTCGCGGTCATTTTGGGCTTTCTCCTGGTGAACGCACGTGCTATGACGGTGCCTTCAGAACATCCCACCGCAGGAAACTGACGATCCAGACAAATCCTGTCGACGCCGGAGACACGTGACGATGGCAGTCACCGCCGCAACGAACGATCACGAGTCGGCCTCCAGCGGTCCGTGGTGGCGCGAGGTCGAAGTGCTGTGGCTGCTGATCCTGGTGCTGGCGGCCTATTTCACGCGGGCCCATGTGCTGCCGATCCGCGGCGAGGAACCGACGCGGGCGCAGGTCGCCCGGGAGATGGTGGAGCGCGGCGACTGGATCGTGCCGCGCGAGCAGGGCGAGCCTTTCCTGGTGCGCCCGCCTTTGCAGAACTGGACAATCGCCCTGAGTTGCCTGGGCTTCGGAAACTGGGGACCTTTCGCCGTTCGCTTTCACTCGCTGGCGGCGACGCTGCTGACGACGCTCTTGATCTACGGCTACGCGCGGACCTTTCTGTCGCGGCTGGGCGCGCTGGCCGGGGCGGCCGCGTTCGCGACGCTGGCCGACATGTTTCAGATGGGGCGGCAAGCGGAGACGGAGGCGCTGTTTACCTGTCTGGTGAGTGCCTCGATGCTCCTGTGGCATTGGGGGCAGGTGCGCGGCTGGCCCGCGGGCGTGACCTACACGGTCGGCTACGCGCTCATGGCGCTGGCGACCTTGACCAAGGGGGTTCAGGCGCCCACCTATTTTCTCGGGGCGATGGGCATCTATTTGCTCGTTGCCGGCCAGTGGCGGCAGGCGTTCAGCCGGGCCCATCTGCTGGGGATCGCGGTCGGCGCCGGCATTCTGCTGGCCTGGATCGTCCCGTACGCCGGCGCGGTCGGCTGGTCCAAGGTCGGGCACGTCTGGCTGGGCGATCCGGCGGTCCGCTACAACGGTCAGCTCAGCAACTGGAGGCTGGTCGAAACCGCCCGGCACTTATTCGTGTTTCCACTCGAAGTTTTCGCAGGGACGCTTCCCTGGTCGATCTTCCTGCCGATGTTGCTGCACCGCGATCTACGGCGTTGCGTTGGCCGCGCCACGCCCCAGGTCTTGTTCTTGGGCATTGCCGTCGCCGTGGCCTTTCCGACCTGCTGGCTGCCGCCGGGCGGGCTGCCGCGCTACTTCGCGCCGCTGTTTCCGGCGCTGGCGATCCTGGTCGGCTTCGTCATCGAACGCATTACCGACTCGGAAGCCGCGCCGCTGTTGCGCTTGGCGTGGCGCAACGCCCTGGCGACCTGCGCGGCTATCGCCGTCGCGGCCGCGGTAGCCGCGGTGGCACTGGCGGCGCTGGCGCCGGAGACGGGGCCGTTGTCGCGGTTCAAGGAATCGTGGGCCGTCGCGGTTGCCTACGCGGCCGTCGCGGCTGGCCTGGCGCTGGTCATGGCCCGCAGCCGCCGTGCGGCGAACGCCGGTCAGGTGCGTCTCGCGGTGCTGGCGCTGGCCGGCTTTCTGGTGATGACGTTCACCGGCGTCATCACGAACGTGCGTTTGCGAACCAGCGAACACGCCGACGAGGCCATGCGCGCCGTGAAGCAAGAGTTGCCGCCGGGCCAGCAACTGGTGAGCATCGGCCGCGTCAACGGGCGGATGCCGGCGCTGTTTGCCTATCACTACGGGCTGCCGTTCATCACGCCGCAGCCCTGGCCAACCAGGAACAACGGCGGCGGCGGCGACCTCGACTATTTCTGCTTCATGACCTCGGGAGACGCGCGGCCCGCGCTCCCGTTCGCCTGGGAAGAAATCGGCGCCGTGTCGCTCGACCGCAATCGCCAGGCAATTCCCAAACGGCTGGCTGTCGTCGGCCGGCGTTTGCCCGCGCAGCGATCGCCTGAGGGCGTGCCGGCGCAGGCGACGAACCGTTCCAGCAAATGAGTCGCTTGGCGAGCGGCGCGGCGTCAGCCCGCCGTGTAGTCTTGGGTGCTGCCACGTCGGGCTGACGCCTCGACGCTCGCCAGGCTGAAACTACACTGATCTCTGACTTCTGACCTCTGACTTCCGACCTCTTCATGACCACACGTCTCACCATCGGCGTCCCCAAGGAAATCAAGACGGACGAATACCGCGTCGCCATGATCCCGGTCGGCGTGGAGGAGCTGACCCGCGCGGGGCACAAGGTCTTGATCCAATCCGGGGCGGGGCAGGGGAGCGGCATCGCCGACGAGCACTACGCCGCCAACGGCGCCGAAGTCGTGACGGACGCCAGGGACATCTGGGGCCGCGCGGACCTGGTGGTCAAGGTGAAGGAGCCGTTGCCGGGCGAGTGGCCGCTGCTGCGGTCGGGCCAGATCGTGTTCACCTACTTCCATTTCGCCGCCGACCGGCCGCTGACCGAAGCGGTGATGGAGTCGGGCATCACCGCCATCGCCTATGAAACGATCCGCGACCGCAACAATCGCTTGCCGCTGTTGACGCCGATGAGCGAAGTCGCCGGCCGCATGAGCATCCAGGAAGGGGCCAAGTACCTGGAGCGGCCGTTCGAGGGGCGCGGCATCCTGCTGGGCGGCGTCACCGGCGTGTTGCCCGCCAACGTCGTGATCCTCGGCGCCGGCGTGGTCGGGTTCAACGCCGCCAAGGTCGCGGCCGGTCTGGGGGCCAACGTGTTCGTTCTCGACATCGACGTCGACCGGTTGCGGTACATTGACGACGTCATGCCGCCCAACGTCACGACGTTGTACAGCGACCGGCACAACATCCTCGACTGCCTCACCCGCGCCGACCTGCTGATCGGCGCCGTGCTGATCCCGGGAGCGCGGGCCCCCTATCTGGTGCGCCGCGAGGATTTGAAGAAGATGCCGCGCCGGGCCGTGATCATCGACGTGGCCATCGATCAGGGCGGCTGCGTGGAGACCGCCCGGCCGACGACGCACAGCCAGCCGACGTACATCGAAGAGGACGTCGTTCATTATTGCGTGACCAACATGCCCGGCGCCGTCGGCCGCACCAGCACGTATGCGTTGTGCAACGTCACGCTGCCGTATGTGGTGCAGCTTGCCAACAAGGGCTACGAGCAAGCGGTCGGCGACAATCCGGCGTTGGCCCAGGGCGTCAACATCCGCGCCGGCCGCGTCACGAACGCGGCGGTGGCGGCGACGTTCAAGCTGGCGTGCGCCAGCGCGACGCAGTAGTCAACGCGACGAAACAGGCTCGCAATTCCGCGCCGCGATGGCATCGGCGTCGTTGGTGAAGTCGTAGATCAGAAATGTCTGCGTGCGCGCCACCGGTTGCAAGCCGCGCAGCAGCCGCGTCACCTCGCTGGTTCGCGGCGCATACGAGCCGTACACATAGGTCATGCCGACCGCCAGATAACGGCCCCGCACGCTCTCCGAGAACTCGAGCGCGGACATCTTCGCCGCTTGCAACGGCCTCACCGGCAACGAACGAACCAGCGGATCGGTGCCGAAGTACCACACGTCGAGGTTGTCGATTTCGTGTTCTTCTTGCCAGCGCGCCAGCTCGCGCAGTCCCTGGCCCCAGTCGTAGTTCGAATCGCTGACCAGGGCATACCCCCGTTCGGGACCGCCCCAGGCTTCGTTGATGTAACACAGACCGTGCGGCCAAACCGAAAGCGCCGCGGTCGCGAGCCAGGCGACAGACGCCGCGCCGACCCCCAGCGCGATCCGCCGCGTCCAGGGTCCGCCGGCATCGCGCCAGGCAGTGACCAGCGCCGCCGACAAGCCGACCATGCCGAGCGCGAGCCACGGCAGCATCAGGCGAATGCCGATCTGCACCTTGCAGTTGAGGCTGTAGATCAACAGCCCGGCCGCCACGGCGCAGGCCCAGTTGCCGAGCGCGCGCGGCCGAAGCAGGGCGATGATCACCGGAAGCGCCAGCAGCGGCAGCGGCAGCTTGATGGTCAACAGGACCGGGTAGTAGTACCACAGGCTGCGCTCGTGCATGGCGCCGAGCAGATAGGTCGAATGGCCGCGCAGGTTGTGGCGAATCTGGTAGACGAGCCCATGCCCGGCGTTGCTGAAGATCTTGAGGTTGTCGGCCAGCCAGACCATCGTGTCCCGGCCGGCGGCGTCTTCCGGCAAGCCGTGGGCCCAGCGAACGAAGGAAGGCTGGGTCTGCCAGTCGCTGCCGCAGAGCAGGAAGACGATGACCAGGCCGATCGGCCCGATGCGCCAGCAATCGCGCCACCAGGGGCCGTACTGTCGCAAGCCGTGCTTGACGCGCTGCCAGATGGTGAACGGTCCGGCGCCCTCGGGAAGGGCGAACGCGCCCCGGCCCCACAGGCGATGCGTTTCGATCAAGAGCCACGCCAGCGGGGCGTAGGCGAGCGCCGACGCCTTGGCGAACAAGGCCAGGCCGAACCAAACGGCGGGAAGACCGATCCGGCGCCGCCACGAGGGCTGGTCGCGCCCGATGGCGAAGTAATAGGCGGCCGGCAGCAGGAAGGCCGCGGCGGCGATGTCGGTGGTGGCCAGCGCGGCGTGGGCCAGGAAGTTCGGCTCGCAAGCGATGAGCGCGACGGCCAGCCGCCCGCCCCACGGCCCGGCGAAATGCCGGCCCACGAGGCGCGCGAAGAACAGCAGTTGCCACCAGAAGAGCAGGGTGGTCGCCCGCGCCCAGAACAGCGGCGTGCCGCGGTCGCCTGCGCGGAAGTCGAACTTCGTGCCGGTGGACTGTTCGTAGAGGTACAAGGGCAGCGTGGCGACGTCGGCCGGCAACGGCATGGTTCCCATGCGCAACAACGGCGCGTGAGTCCCCTTGCGCCAGCCTTCGAGCCCGGCCCGCATGTAGAACGGCTCGTCGAACGTCGCACCGATTTCGGCGGCGGCCGACAGGCACCACGCGGACGAGCCCAGCGCCCACGCGAGAAACCAGAACCAGTCGAACGCGGCCGCGGATTTGTTGCTGAACATGGACCCATCCTTGGGATTCGTGCAACCACCCGTAACAAAGGCGCACTGACCAAGTCAAGATCAATGCACACCAGTCCATGCTCGGCAGTCCATGCCCGAGTCGTGGCCGGGGCTTCGAAGACTCAGCCCCGGCCACGCATCCGGAAAAAATGGGGACTGGCACCGGCCATCCCTCGAAACATCCCGCGATTCTGGAGACGAGGCCGGTGCCTGTCCCCATTTTTTCGGCCACGCTTTAGACGTCGACGAAGCGGCGCGGGCGGTGGCCGCGCGGGGCCGCGCCGGCCGGAATCTCGTTCAGATCGGCGATCTTCACGCGGCTGAAGTGTTTGCGGACTTGCTCGGCCGACTGTTCGCAAATGGCCTCGAGCCGGCGGCTGGTCGGATGATTCGGCTCCTCGCTCGGCGCCAGGCCGCGGATCGGGCCTTCCACCGCTTCGAGGACGTCGAGCACGCTGATCTCGCTGGCCGGCCGCGCCAGCCGATAGCCGCCGTTGGGCCCCTTGACGCTGGTCAAGAGCTGCGCGGACACCAGCGGCTTGAGCACCTTGAGCAGGAAGCGCTCCGGGATCCGGCGTTTCTCGGCGATGATGTGCGACGCGGTCGGATGATCTTTTTTTTGCGTCGCCATGTAGGCCAACGCGTGCAGGGCATAGCTGGCGGCGCGGGTGAGTTTCATGCTCTGGTCGCGGCGGCAGACGTGCTGCGCACCGGCGCTCCTTGCAGGTGAAGTTCGCGGCGATGTTCCGCTAGACGGCCGGCAAGCTCACCAGGGAGATTGCAGAGGCCAGAAATCATCAATACCGAAGAGCCGCCAAATGACAAGGTGGATTGCGAACGAGCGGCTCACGCCAGGATGCCGTGAAGGACCTCGCCGTGCACATCCGTCAGGCGCATGTCGCGGCCGCCGAAGCGAAACGTGGTGCGGGTGTGCTCCAGGCCGAGGAGGTGCAGCATGGTGGCGTGCAGGTCGTGAATCTCCACCTTGTTTTCGACGACGTGGTAGCCGTAGTCATCCGTCGCGCCGTAGACCGTGCCGCCCTGGACGCCGCCGCCGGCCAGCCACATCGTGAAGCCGTACGGATTGTGGTCGCGGCCGTCGCTGCCCTGCGAGAAGGGCGTGCGGCCGAATTCGCCGCCCCAGATCACGAGCGTCTCATCGAGCAAGCCGCGCGTTTTCAAGTCCTTCAGGAGCGCCGCCACCGGCTTGTCGGTGGCCCGTGCATTGTTCAGGTGCCCTTGCGGCAGGTTCGAGTGCTGGTCCCAGCGGTCGCCGCCGGTCGGCGGACAGAGCACTTCGACAAAGCGCACGCCGCGCTCGACCAGCCGCCGCGCGATCAAGCAGCGCTGACCGAACGTCTCGGTGACGCGATCGTCGAGGCCATACAGTTCGCGCGTGGCCCGGGTTTCGCCGGCCAGGTCCATCAGCTCCGGCACGGCGGTTTGCATGCGGCAGGCCAGCTCGAAATTGGCGATGGCCGCTTCCAGCTGATCGTGGCGGCCGCCGCGCTCCAGGGCCCGCTCATCCAGCCGGCGCAAGAGATTGAGTTTCGCGGCGCCCGTTTGCGGATTGAGGTTGCCGCCGGAGCGCAGGTCGGCGACCGGCTCGTTGCCGCCGCGAAACAGCGAGCCCTGGAACGCGGCCGGGAGGAAGCCGCTGCCGAAGCAATCGAGCCCGCCGGGGGGAATCTGGCCGCTGTCGAGCACGACGAAGCCCGGCAGGCTTTGATTCTCCGTGCCCAATCCGTACGTGACCCACGCCCCCATGCTCGGCCGGCCTTGCTGGCCGTGGCCGGAGTGCAGGAAGTAATTCGCGTTGGTGTGCTCCGAGAAGTTCGAGACCACGGAGCGCACGACCGCCAGGTCATCGACGCATTGCGCCGTGTACGGGAACAGATCGCTGACCGGGATGCCGCTCTGGCCGTACTGCCGGAAGCGCCACGGCGACTTCATGACGTTGCCGTTGTTGTTGAACTGCGTCGGCTCGACCCGGAAGCGCGGCGGCTGGCCGTGTTCGCGGTCCAGGCGCGGCTTGGGATCGAACGTGTCCATCTGGGCGGGACCGCCGTCCATGTACAGGAAGATGACGCTCCTGGCCCTGGCGTGGAAGTGCGGCCGCCGGGGCGCGAGGGGACCGGAGGCTTGCGAATGACCTTGCTCGTGCAACAGCGCCGCCAGCGCCACGGCGCCGAAGCCGTTGGCCGCTTGCAGGAGCAGTTCGCGGCGCGTCAGGGGTTGGGGGCGGAAGCGGCGGCAGTGCACTTGGCAATCCTCACGGCAATCGTGAAGCTTTACCTACTCTGGAAAGTAGCGATAGATGTCCTTCCGGTCCAGACAACGCACGAATTCAACAGTTTCTCCCAGGCTCACCACTCCCAATCGCCAGTCACCGATGCGAATGCGATAGCAGTCCTTGGTGCCGGAAAGCTTCTTGAGGTGGGCAATCTCCATCAACGTCTTGGCGCCTTCCACATTCTCGATCGCTGCCAGCACGCGACGAAGTATCGCGGCGGTTTTCACCTTTTTCAAGTCGTGCAGAAAGCTCGGACGAAACGCTGTTTTCATTCCTTGCCCTGCAGCACCCGAAATACGGCGGCTCGGGAAACCAGCTTTCCCGTGCGACCCTGCCGGATCGCCTCCGCCAAGGCAATGTCTTCCAGCACCTCTTCGATGACTCCTTGCAACCACGAGCGGTCTTGCTCGAGCTTTTCGCGCAATACTTCCTTGACAGCCTGTTTCAGTCGCCGGTCATCGATTGAGATGGTTGACTTTGCCATCAATCACTCCCATGAATCACCAAGGCAATTGATGATGTCCGCGTAGCCTTCTTCCTCGAACGCATCCGGAATCAGCAGTTCGTCGTCGCCGCGCTTATCCATCATTGTACCCGATACTTCGCGTGCCCCTCCAGATACTTCCGCACCCGCTCCGTCCGCGTGATCGCTTCCTTCAAGAACGCCACCGCCTGCGCCAGCCGCTCGTCCGGCTCGGCGCAGCTAAACCGCAGGAAACCCTGGCCGGCGGGGCCGAAGCATTCGCCGCCCAGGCAGGCGACGCCCTTGGCGTCGTCGGCGCCTTCGAGCAGATACATCGCCAGGCCGTGTGAGGTGATGCCGAGCTTCTCGCAGATCGGCTTGACGCTTGGGAACACGTAGAACGTCCCGGCCGGCATGATGACGGTGACCCCGTCCAGCTTCTTCAGCTCGCTCACCAGCAGTTCGACCTTCTTCTTGAAGCGCAGCATGACCTGGTCGCGCTCATGGTCGTCGTTCTTGAGCGCGGCTTCGCCGGCGAGCTGCACGATCGGCGGCACGCACGACAGGGCGGTGTTGATCATCTTGCCGATGGCGTCGATCACGCGCGGGCTGGACACGGCGTAGCCCAGCCGCCAGCCCGACATGCTGTACGACTTCGAAAACGTGTAACAGGCCACGGCCTGGTCGAGGATGCCCGGCTGGGCCAGGAGCGGATGGTGCTTGCCGGTCCAGACCATGTGGTTGTACGGCTCGTCCGAGAAGACCGCGATGTTCTTGCCGCGGACCAGGTCGGCGAGCCCCTTGAGATCGTCCTCGGTCGCGACGCCGCCGGTCGGGTTGTGCGGCGAGTTGAGGAAGATCGCCCGCGCCTTCGGCTCATTCTTGACGAAGCGTTCCACGTCATCCAGGTTGGGCCGGAACTGCCGTTCTTGCTTGAGCGCCGACAACACCATCCGGCCGCCGCGGCGTTCGATGTTGGGGCCGTAGGTCGGAAAATGCGGGCTGAAGACCAGGACCGCGTCGCCCGGATCGAGGAAGGCTTCGCAGAAGAACTGCTCGAAGACCTTGGCGCCGGGACCGACGACGACATTCTCCGCCTGGATGTCGATGCCGTATTCCTTGCGATAGTTGGCGGCGACGGCTTCGCGAAAGCTGACCAGGCCCAGCGACGGGCAGTAGTGGGTCTGGTTGCCCTGGATCGCCTGGACGCCGGCCTCCAGAGCGCTGTGCGTGCTGTTGAACGGGCTGTCGCCGATCTGCAGCTCGATGACGTCCTTGCCCTGCGCTTTGAGGCGCTTGGCGACGGCGAGGACGTCGAACGCGGTTTCGGTGGACAGGCCGCGGGCGAACTGGCTCAGCGGCACGGCCGGAGACGCATTCATGATCCCGTCCCATGGTTGGCGAGCGTGGTTCAAGGAGTTCAGTTTAGCGGAGGACTGCGGAATCGGCTTACAAAATCAGGTTCTGAAGCGTTTGGGGCATTCAGTCGCCTCCGCACATGCTACCTCACGATTGCCCCGCAACGGGGACACTTGAGGTGCTTCCCGGCCAGCTCCGGTCTGGTCCGGAGTTCTTTGCCGCAGCCGGTGCAGCGAATCAGCATCGTGGCGGGCGCGGCTTCCGTTGTGCTTTGGTTCGCCGTCGGTGCGCCCTGCTGACGTTCCGCTTCCGGCGCCGGTGCGGCTGCGACGCGCCGGCGGCGCCGGACATAAGCCCAACGGCTTGTGGCGAGCGCGGCCACCAGCGCGATCACGATTCCGAGGCCGAGCAGCTCCAGTCTTCCCCAGGTTGGCCGCGAGCGCGAATCCTCCGGCACAACATCGGCGCCAATTCGCAAGTCGCGAAAACGGGCGTCGAGCGTGGCCTCCGGACCGCCGGTGGAGCCGGCGATCTGGATTTCCTTCACGTCGCCGCCGCTAAACGGCCGCTGCTCGAGCAGCGTAAACTCCGCGGCGTCGCCTTCGGCGACGTAGTAGGAAATGGCGGCGCCGGTGCGCACCAGGCGAAGTCGCCCGCTTGTCGCGGTCGTGGCAAAAGCGGCAAAGGGCCCCTTCTTTCCGGCCTTGGTCCAGGTGGAGAACTGGCTCCCTTCGTCCACGTTGCTCCGGCGCGCGAGCCGGGCCAGATGGAGCTCCGGCGTGTCGAGCAAGACGCTCAGCATCGCTTTCGTGCCGCGCTTCCCGGCTGCCGCGCCGTCGGGTTCTTGGAGGATCTCAAAGCTCACCGTGACCGTGAAATCGCCTTTTGAGGGAGACCGGCACGCTCAATCCGGTCTGGGGACGCTCCCCGGGAAAGCCCGCCGGCAACGTGATGCGCACGCCCGCAGCCTCGAAACGTACGCACTTCTCCGCGTTGGGACCGATCCGGGTTGCGACGGACAGATCTTCCGTCGTCCCGGTCAGGGGAAGGTGCAGCCGCGAATCCGATCCTTTGTCGCCGCGGGGCTCGTCCTGACCGCCGGCCAACCCCAGCCACGCCCCGGAAACCAGGACGACAAGCAGGAATCGCGTCCGAGATTGTGATCCGAAGGCGCCGATCATAAATCCTCCGGTTCAGACGGGAGTCGCGGCCTCCTCATCTCATGCCGCCGCGCGATCGAATGAAATGCGCACTTCTCCGGGGCCGGTAGTCTTCCGTACGCGCCGCGCGACGTCTCGAGCGCGCTTCAGCGAATGGTCCTGCCCGCCAGCAAATGCCCCCACCCCAGCAAATGCGCATCCGCCGGCAGCTCCCGCGCCGCCGTCAGCCAGCCGGCCAGCACCAGCGTCCCCACCTGGAAGTACACGGCGTCGCCGTCCGACGGGCTGCCGGGATAGTGGCCGAAGCCGCCGTCGGCGTTCCGGCACCGCAGCGCCCACGCGGCGGCGCGGCGCACGGCCTTTCGGCAATCGGCGCGGTCCTTGCCGAGGTGCACCAGCGTGAACACCGCGTCGAACGTGGCGTGGCGGTCGCGGGCCGGCGGGTTGATCAGCCAGCTGCCGTCGGGCTTCTGGTCCTTCAGGCAGCGCTTCAGGATCGCGTCGGCCTTCGGCGTCGGCTCGCCCATGAGCGCGTAGTAGTGGGCCAGGTGAAACGTGTTGGCGATGTGATTGAGCATGTAGCCGTCGTCTTCCTGCACCATCAGGGCGCGGATCTTGAGGTCGTAGTCCTTGGTGAACTTCTTGCCCTGCGTGGCGTAGGCCAGCGGGAAGAAGCTGGTCGTGTACGGCGGCAGCGTGGCGTAGTCCCTGGACATGATCGTGTCGAACACCGGCAGCGGATCGACGCGCGGCCTGGCGCCGAGGCCGTGCAGCGCCACCAGGCCTTGCGTGGTGTTGTAGAGCCGGGCGCCGGAGGATTTCGGGTCGAGCGTGCCGGCCCGGTTCACGAAGGCGCCGTCGTCTTGCTGCCGGCCCAGGAAGAACTCGCGGGTCTTGGCTTCGTGCGGCAACTTCCACCCGAACGTGCGATGGATGATGACGGCGTAGGTCGGCGGCGCCAGATCGCTGGCCGCCGAATCGGAGATTCCCTGGTAATCCGGATCGACGCCGGGGGCGAAGGCGCCGTCGGCCCGCGCGGTCTTGGCATAGAAGTCCTTGAGGCCGGCGAGGACTTGTTCGGGCGTGGCGGGATCGCCGGCGCGGGTCGACGCGGGCGCCAGCAACAGCACGATGATTGGCAGGATTCGCATGATTGACGTCCAGAGGTCGGGAGCTCAGCGATTGAGTATACCGTCTCTGGCTGGACAATCCATCGCGAATCGAACCGCGGAGGACGCGAAGAAACGCAGAGAAATCAGAACCGAGCAACGGTAATGTTGTCTTCGCCGCTGTCTTCTCCGCGGCCCTCCGCGCTCTCTGTGGTTCAAGCTTGCGTTCGCCGTGACTTCCGCGATAATCGCACCAACTCTTCCGGGGTCACCGAATGCGCTATCTCACGGTCAGTATCGCGATCTGGGTCCTGGCATCGCCAGGGACGGCACAGGAGGCGCGCGTCCTCAAGATGCACGAAAGCTGGGTCGGCGGCGTCGCATTCTCCGCGGATAATCAGCTCCTCGCGACGGCCGGGGCCGATCGTGCCGTCTACATCGTCGATTTCAAGGACCCGTCGCGCAAGCGCGTCATCGCCGGGCATCGCGACATCATTGCGGCCGTGGCCTTCGCACCCAAGGGGCAACGGCTGGCCACCGCCGGCTTCGATCATTGGGCCCGCATCGTCGATCTTGCCAACGGCAAGGCACATACCCTCGATCGCCACCGAGGCGCCGTGATGGCCGTGGCGTTCGCGCCGGACGGCAAACACCTGGCCACCGGCAGCATCGACGCCACGGTCATCCTGTGGGACACGGCCACCGGAGAACCCGCGCACACCCTGACCAACCACCGGAGCTGGGTCAACGCCGTCGCCTTCAACAAGGACGGCCTGCTCGCCACCGGCTCGTCCGACAACACCGTCCGGCTCTGGCGCGGCCCGACGTGGACCGAATTCGCCAAGTTCGAATTCCCCGAAGGCGAGGTCCGCGCGCTGGCCTTCGCGCCCGACGGCAAGACCCTGGTCGCCGGCGTCCGTTACGGATCGATCAAGATCATCGACGTGTCCGAAAAGGCCGTAACCACGCGCAAGGCCCACGCCGCCGACGTCTGGGCGGTCGCCTTCAGTCCCGACGGAAAGACCCTGGCCTCCGGCGACGGCGACTGGGACCGCCCCGGCGACGTGCGCCTGTGGGACACGGCGACCTGGAAGGAGAAACGGTTGCTGAAGACGACCGGCGAGGTGCTGTCGCTGGCCTATTCGCCGGACGGCCGCTACCTGGCCGCCGGTTGCTGGGATCGGAGCGTGCACCTGTGGACCTTGGATGCGCGAGCGAAGCCAGAGTGAAACCTCGTCACGTCCGCGTACGGGGCCGCCCCGTTTAGCCTCGGTTCGAAGAACCGGGGCGGACAGGATCCGGCGCGAAAGAGGACTCCATTGCCGCAGGACCCGGCGGACAGGATCCCGCGCGAAGGATAACTGCATTGCGAGGGATGACGTCCGCCCCGTTTCTACGAAACGGGGCTAAACGGATCCTTCCCGAGGAACGCGTCGATCTCCGAAGCCTTGACGATATGCCGGCTCGACTTCGCCCGGTCGAGCGTCAAGATCCCTTCGAGATGATCGTGCTCGTGCTGCACCACCCGCGCGGGAAAATCGATCAGGTCCATCACGCACGGCTCGCCGCGCTCGCTGAGGTATCGCACGCGCACCGCCAGCGGCCGCGACACCAGCACCAGCAGTTCCGGAAAGCTCAGGCAGCCTTCCCACGCTTCGGCGCGCTCGTCCGACGCGCCCACCAGCCGCGGGTTGATGAACGTCTCGATCTCCGGCTCGCCGTCCGGTTCGCTGGGCGGCAAGATCGCGGCCAGGAAGACGCGGCGGCGATCGAACACCTGCGGCGCTGCCAGACCGGCGCCGCCGGCGTCGCGCAGGGTATCGCGCGTGTCGTTCAAGAATTGCTGGAAGGAAGGCGACGCGATCTCTTCGACAGGGACCTCGACCGTCGCGCCGCGGAGGATCGGCTGACCGAGTTGCGCGATCGTCAGCGGCATGCGGAGGCCCCTTGTTCGTCAGGGACGGCAAGTTGACCCGCCGATGCGGCGCAAGGTGGAAACCGCCAGCGCCGCGGCTGCGCGGCCAGGAGCTGGCCCGCAGCCGCCTCATGAACGGAGTGACGATTCGGCAGTGCCGCCTTTCGCTCCGCGAAAGTGCGACCTTTCGCGGAGCGAAAGGCGACAATGGGGGACACTGCCGTAGATTCACGCACCGGCGGCGCCGCGCCATGCCGCCGCAGGTCTGCCGGCGCTGGTCTAGCGCTTCGTGGCCATCGGGGCCGTGCCGGTCCGGACCATCTCCTTCATCAGTTCGGCTTCCGCCTCCAGCCAGTGCTGCTGGTCGCAGCCGTGCTTGCAGCCGCTCTTGAGCCATTTTTCGTAGGCCAGCTTGGCAATCCGCTCCTGCGGGATCGCCGCCATGGCCGACTTGGTCTGGGGCTGCATGACCGGAGTGCTGGTCGAAGTGGCACGAGACATAGCCGTCCCTCCCTGAGTGAAAAGAGTGAGAAACCTTTCCCGAAATTCTCGATTATTTCACCAAATTGCCAAACGTTCGGCAAGGAGAAAGCGGGGATTTTGGCAAAATGCGCCCGCGCGCGGAAGCTGGACACTTTCGGGCAGCGGAGTGACACGCGTCATGACGAACAACCGGACGTCGGCGCCTCACTCCTTCCCCAGCTCCACCCACGTCAACCGGCTGGCCGCCAGCAACAGCAGCTTGCGCCCCGCGGGGTGGGCGAGGTATTGCCGCACGTCGCGCACATCCTTGAGGCGATGCCCCTGCTGCATGATGCCCGTCGTGCCGCACACGATCAACGGGAAGTCGGCACTCTGCGCCAGCACGAGCTTGGCGGCCGGGTCGAAGCCGACGACCTCCGGGTAGCCGCCCAGCTCCAGCGCGAAGTCGGGCTTCTTGAGGTTCTTGATGGGATAGACAAACGTGGGATAGTTCTTGGCGGCCGGGTGGAACGGCAGGCCGGTGATGTTGCCGCCGCCGGTCGGCAGGCAGACCCACTTCGAGTCGGGGCTGACCATCAAGCCGCTGCCGCGCCGGCCGGAGGCGATGACCGGGCCGACTTCTTCGACCTTGAGCGTGCCGCTCTTGAGGATCTTGGAACGCGTGATCCGGTCGCTGCCGGTGAGCAGGTAGTTGCTGTCCGGCGTGACCGCCAGGCTTTCGAACTCGCCCTTGACGGCGCCCGACATCTTCCCGGTGACCAGACCGAGCGTGGCCAGTTGCTTGCCGTTGGTGACGTAGGCCACGCTCAGCTTGCTGCCGCTGACCGCTTGCTTGACGGTCGGCGCCGCCAGCTTCTTCTTCACGCGCAGCGACGCCGCATCGACCAGCCACACCTCTTGCGACCCCGACACGCTCACCACCAGGCCCTGGCTCGAAATCGACAGCCACTCGCACTTGCGGCCGATATCAAGCTGGTGCGTCTCGATGAATTTCGGGACGCTGATCCGCCGCAGCAGGCCATTGTGATCGAGCACGAGGCAGGCGGTCCCTTCCGCGTCGGCCCAGCGCAGCGCCGGCACGACGTCCTTGGCCGGCAGCTCGACGGCGGTCAGGGTGAGCCCCTCGACCGTCTGGGTCTTGCCCAGCAAGCTCTTGTTCGTCTGCTTGGGCTCCTGGGCGCCGGCCGCGGCTGAGGCGAGCAGGATGGCGACGATGGTCCCCGGAATGGTCGATGGCAGCAGCGATATTGGTTTCATGAACGACTCCTCGAGAAGGCCTTTCTTCGAATCTGTGTCCGCGACGAATCCACCATGTTCTTGCCCGTAAGGTCTTCGTACGACCACAAGAACCAATTGCCCAGGGCGGCGGCGTACCGCATCAGCGTGGCGACCGTTGGATTGTCCTGCTTGCCATTCTCGAGCCGGCTCACCACGGCGCGGTCAATCGCAGCGGTGTGACTTAAACACCAATCCCCTGCTGTGCGGCCGCGTCCGCGCGCGGTATCATGAACCCGCAGCACACCAACCGTCCGAGCCCGGCGCATGCGCGACTTCCTTGCCCAACTGAACCAGGCCCTCGAGCGCAGCCGCGACTGCGTCTACTGCGCCGTCGTCGAGACGCGCGGCTCGACGCCGCAGAAGGCCGGCGCCGCCATGCTCGTCTTTGCCGACGGCAGCCAGACCGGCACGCTGGGCGGCGGCTGCGTCGAGGCCGAAGTCAAGCGGCAGGCCCTGCGAACCCTGGCCGATGGCGGGGCCGACGGCGCCGGGGCCCCCGGACCGAGAATCCTCAGCTTTTGCCTGGACGACAACTACGGCTGGGACGACGGCCTGATCTGCGGCGGCCGCATGAGCATCCTTGCCGACCCGGTGGCCGCGACGCATCGGCGTCCGGCCGCCGCCGGCTACTATCGCGCCTTCGGCGAGCTGACCGATCAAGGCCGCGGCTGCACGGAAGCCGTCGTGATGGCGAAAACGGCCGGCGCGCCGGCGGGGAGCCGGTATCTGTTCGGAATCGACGGCGCGCTGATCGCCGCGCTGGGGCCCGCGCCGGCCGCGGCGGCGCTGCGCGAGCAGCTCATTCCCCTGGCCAAGCGGCCCAAGCCCTGGGTCCACCACGGCGTCTCGTATCTGCCGGTGCTGCCGCGGGTCGCCCTGTTCATCGTCGGCGGCGGCCACGTGGGCCAGGCGGTCGCCAAGCTGGCCGGCGACGTCGATTTCGACATCTGGGTCCTCGACGACCGCGAGGCCTACGCCAGCGCCGAACGATTCCCGACGGCCGAGAAAAGGCTGGTCGGCGACATCGGCCAGGTGCTGCGGGAGCTGGCGCCCAAGCTGACGCCCAGCGTCTACGCGTTGATCGTCACCCGCGGCCACGCCCACGACGAGGAGGCGCTCTACCACCTGGCCACGACGTCGGCCGGCTACGTCGGCATGATCGGCAGCAAGCGCAAGATCAAGCTGATCTACGAGGACCTGCTGGCGCGCGGGATTGCCGCCGAGACGCTCGCCAAGGTGCACGCGCCGCTCGGGTTCGACATCGGCTCGCAGACGGTGCCGGAGATTGCCGTGAGCATCGTCGCGGAGCTGATCGCCTGCCGCAATCGCGGGGCGACGATCTCGGCGGCGCGGATTCAGGTCAAGATTTGAAAGGCGAGCGTCTATCCCGCCTGCTCCAGCGGCGGCCGACCGCCGAAGGGCGCGTCATCCGGGTGCCACAGGTCCTGGCGCAGCTCGGCGCGGCGCATCAGCACCAGGATCTTCTCCAGCGAACCGGGCAGGGCGTCGGTCGGATGGGTGGCAGGGCGTGCGCGCCGGCGCCCCCGCGGTTTCGTCAGCGCATACAGCATGCGCACGCGCCGCGTCCCGTAGCAGCGCCAGCACAGCTGGCGCGGCCGGGTGGCTCGCCGATGTCCGCAGTGGCAGCACAATTCCATGGCGAATTCCCCAAGATCCGCCGGAAATGAGAGATGCTCCCGACGTTGACACGTCTTCGGAATGATGACGGTGCCATGCCCTCGCAAGGCCGTGGGCATGGCACCCAGCACACGCACTACGCCGCCACCGGCGTCGGCGTGTTGTCGAGGGCATGCTCGACCTCGGCCAGCAGCAGGCGGCGCATGGTGTAGCGCGGCGTGGCGTCGAACCAGTCCAGAAAGTGCCGGCAGGCCGCGGGTTCCCCCAGGGCCTCATCCGCGGCGGTGCACAGCTCGTCGAAGTAGGCCTCCAGGGCGCCGACCGTCGCGCAGCCGTCGCCCTGCCAGCCGCACAGCCCCAAGGCGCACGCCGCCTCTACTTCGGCGTCGTGCAAGCCGAGCAGGGGAGGCGGCGTCATCGTGCGTTTCTGGATGAGGCGTGGGTCGTCGCGCAGCAGCGCGGTTTTCAATGCCTGCAGGCTGCGGCGCGACAGCCGCGGAACCAATCCTTCCCGCCAAACTCGTTGCCAGCGTTCCATGGTGAACCTCCTTCTTTCGTGCAAAAACCTCCCCAGGGCCAGTGCCCTGTATAGTGTACATAAGATCATTATTCAATGTCAACATGACTTACAATAACTGGACCAAATGAATTCTTTTATAAACTGTTACAGACATTATTTCTGGGAATTGAGGGACGGGCAGGGCTCGCGGGGCATTGAACGAACCGAACGAACCGTTGCAGGACGCTGATGTAGGTCCCGCCTGCCGGGCGGGACCTTGCCGGGCGGGACCTTGGCCGCGCGGGCACTTGTGCTTCAGGTGTCGTGGCGCTTTCCATGCGGCTGGCGTCTGTCGAAGGTCCCGCTCGGCAAGCGGGATCTACACCATCATCGACGGCGCCGGCGACGTGCTCCATATAGGCGAGCAGCAGGGCCACGGCCGAGGCGCTGTGGCAGCGGTCATCCGGCTTCTTGGCTAGCATCTTGACGATCGCGTCGCTGATCCACGCGGGCACGTCGTTGTTCAGGTTGTGCGGCGGCATCGGCTCATCCAGCGCCAGCGCGCTCAGAATCGCGAACGTGGTCGAGCCCTTGAACGGCAGCTCGCCGGTGATCGCCTGGTACAGGACGACGCCAAGGCTGAAGACATCGCTGCGGCCGTCCACCCGCCCGCCGCGCGCCTGTTCGGGCGACATGTAGGCCGGGGTGCCCAGGACCGCCCCCGTGTATGTGATCTGGCTGTCGTCGCTGGTTTCGGCGGCGCGCGCCAAACCGAAGTCCAGGATCTTGGCACGGGCCCGTTGTCCCTCCAGCCAGATGTTGCTCGGCTTGATGTCGCGATGAACGATCCCCTGGCGGTGGGCGGCGGCCAACCCCTCGGCGATCTCCCGGCCGATGCGGAGCGCTTCGCCGAGCGGCAGTGTGCGCTCGCGCTTGAGACGGTCCGCCAAGGTCTCGCCGCGCAGCAAGGGCATCGCGATGAAGGGCACGCCGTTGTCTTCGTCGACGTGGTAGATGGCGACGATGTGTTCATGCTCCAGGGCGGCCTGGGTTCGCGCTTCGCGCAGGAAGCGCAGCCGCGCTTGCGCTTGGCCGGCGTGGCGTGGGTGCATCACCTTGAGCGCGATCCGCCGCTGCAGCTTTGGATCTTCGGCCAGGTAGACGACGCCCATGCCGCCGTGGCCGAGGACCCGCAAGATGCGGTACGGCCCGAGCTCGTCGGGTTCCTGGGCGGGGCGCAGACTGTCGGGGCGCAGACTGTCGGCGCCCAGGTCGGCAGCGGTTGTGCTGGTCATGATGGGTTGTCTCTTGACGAAACCCCTTCACCCCCAACCCCTCTCCCCCTGTTCGATGGGGAGAGGGGAGGTTTGCTCATGCTTCACCTTCGGCGCGGCGCGCAAAATCGCTCCGGTCCCAGCCGGCGGCGCGGACTTCTTTCTCGGCGATCCGCGCCATGTCGAGCTTCGCCCGCAGTTGGTACAAGAGCGAACGTAGGCCGAAGAATTGCCGGGTGATCGCGGGCGCGCATGGCCGGCTGCGCGAGTAGCGCTTGCGGACCATCTCCACGAACAGGTCGACGCCGCGGCGAAAGTCGGCCTCGTCGCCGAAGTCGAACGCGCGGGCGTCGGACCGCGACCGCCATTGCCAATCGACGAACCGCTCGGCCAAGCGGAGCCGGTCCTGTTCCGCGGGGTCGTCGCCGATCCAGTTCCACGCCTTCAAGCAGGCGATGCGTTCGTCGTAACTTCCGGTCGTAATGGCCCGGTCGACGCCCTCCATCAGGCTCCAGAGCGTGTCATCCAGCTCGATCATGAATCCAAAGTCGATGACTCCCAGCCGGCCGTCATCCATGAACAGGAAGTTGCCCGGGTGCATGTCGCCGTAGATCACGCGGCCGGCGTACATCATCCGGTACCACGCCACGACGATCTTGCACGCGAACGCATCGCGGACTTCCTGGGACGGGTTGCCGGCGAGGAACTGCTGCAGGTGAACGCCCGGCGCCCGCTCCATCGTCAACACGCGGCTCGTCGACAGCTCCGGGATGACGCGCGGTATGATGATGCCGTCGTCCTCGCCAAACAGCGCCCGCATCCGCGTGATCATGGCCGCTTCCTGCTCGTAGTCGGTCTCCCGTTCCAGCCGCATCCGCAAGTCGTCGAGCTGGTCCTTGGTGTTGTCCCAGTCGCGGCTCAGGCGCGCGGGCGTCAGGAACAGGAGGAGATTGCGAATGTCCGCGCGGATCGTCCGGGCGATGCCGGGGTACTGGATCTTGACCGCGACCTCCTGGCCGGACTTCAGCCGGGCCCGGTGCACCTGGCCCAGCGACGCGGCCGCGAACGCCTTCTTGTCGAACGCCGCGAACAGGTTGTCCGGATCGTCGCCGAGCTCGCGGAACACCAGCTCCTCGATCAGCGACCAGTGCATCGGCGGCGCGCGGAAGTAGAGCTGCTCGAGCGTCTCGACGAACTGGCGCGGGGCGATATCGGGGAAGGCGGCCAGCATCTGGCCGGCCTTCATCACCGCGCCGCGCAGGTAGGTCATCGAATCCAGGACGCGGACGGCGGTCCGCCAGTGGGTCTCGGCGAGCAGGCGCTTGTTCTCGTCGGCGTCCTTGAACCAGCCGCGCAGCCAGTGGAACAGGTAGGCGGCGCCGATCTTGGCCTGGAGCGTCCCCAGGACGCGCAGGCGGCGAAACCAGCCCACCGCGACGGGGCGAAGCGACCAGGTCGCGGGGAAGCCGGCTGCCGGCACGCCGTGCGGCGCCACCACTTCGCCCGCCTGGTCTTCAGCCGGCTCGGGAAGCGCACGCATGAGCTCTGTCACCGATGCCATGGGATTATCCTCCGCTGCTTGGGTTGGTGCTCGTGTCGCCCTGACTCGTGTCGCCCTGGCCGGTCAGCCAGCCCACGAACATGGCCAACGATTGATCGAGCAGGGCGAGCGTGTCTTCCTGGCGCGGCGAGGCGTCCTTCGCCCAGAAGGCCAGCACGCCCGTGAACAGGGTCCAGTACATCTGCAGCGCCACGGTCGAGAGCGCCTCCTGCCGGCCGTGCCGCGTCACGATGCTCCCGACGGTTTCCAGATGGGCGGCGCGCAGCGCCGCTGCGTCACCGTCCGCGACCGTCGCCAGAGGGGAGAGCGCCGTTTCCAGCACCGCCGGCAAGTACTTCCTGTAGGGATTGACCTTCCGCAAGATGGCGGCGACGTGGGCGAACAGCTCTTCTTCGAGCGATCGCGGCGCCGCGTGAACCGGGTGATCCATCGCCTTGGCGAACTTCGCCGCGGCGGCGGCATACGCCTCGCCCACCAGGCTCTCGACGATCGCCTCTTTCGTGGGGAAGTAGTTGAACAGCGTGCCGACGGCGATCCGGGCCGCGCCGGCGATGTCGCGCGTGGTGGTCGCCTCGAACCCCTGCGCGGCGAACCGCTCCTGGGCCACTTCGAGGATTCGCTGCCGCGTGGCTGTCTTGGTTTCCGCCGTCACCCGCATGCCGCGCTCCTTTCCGATCTTTTTATGAGCATGCTCACATTGTAACCGGCCGGCGGGCGGCGTCAAGAGGAAAATGAGCGTGCTCATATTATTGTTCGTTCCACCGCGGCGTTGTTCCCTCGAGTTGGCCGATCCGCGTGTGTTGCGTAAGAAATCCCGGCCGGTTGACGGCCGGTTCGTGCCCTGGTTCCTTCCATCTCCTTACCCGAGAGTTGCCATGAGAAACCCGCTCGCTTGCTGCCCCTATGTCCAGGCGTGTGTCCTGTTCGCGGCCGGGGTGATCGTCGGCCTGTGCTGGACGCGTGGGCCGGCTCCGGACGTCGTGGCCCAGCAGCCAGTCCAGGGGAAGGCCGGCGCCGAAGCGCGGCTGCGCGAGCTGAAGATCGAGCTGCCGGCCGTGACCAGGCCGACCAACACGCTCGTGAACGCGGTTCGCGTCGGCGACATGCTGTATGTGTCGGGCACCGGGCCGGGCAAGGGCATGGTCGGCCGGCTCGGGCAGGACTACGACGTGGACCGTGGCCGGGCGGCGGCGCGGCAGGTGGGTCTGCAAATCCTGGCCACGGTCAAGGCCGAGCTGGGCAGCCTCGACAAGGTCGAGCGGCTGGTGAAGACGCTCGGCATGGTCAACGCCGCGGCGGACTTCAAGCAGCATCCGCAGGTGATCAACGGCTTCAGCGACCTGATGGTGGAGGTGTTCGGCAAGGAGCGCGGCACCGGGGCCCGCAGCGCCGTCGGCATGGCGTCGCTGCCGGGCGGGATCCCGGTGGAGATTGAGTGCATGTTTGAGGTGCGGCGGTAGGCATTGCCGTCCACTCCCCAAGACCCCAAGGGCTTTGCAAGGCAATGGGAGCGCCTCACCGATTCAGGCTACTCAATCCAGGAACCTCACCGCCACCGCCCCGCCGTCGCCAGCAGCCACACCAAAGCCGCGAACGCCACGATGCCCAGCAACTGCAAGCCCAGCCGCGCCGGCTGGGCGAGCCCGTACCACCAGCTGCGAAAATCGCGAAAATGAACGCCCATCAACAGCAGGCTGCCGTGCAGCAACAGCCACGCGGGCAGCAGCAGGAACACGGCATGGCGGATGAACAGGGTCCGGAAGACAAACAAGCCGATGCCGAAACTCATCACCACGGCGAGGCCGATCATCACCAGGCCGGCGAGACGGTCCTTGGCCGAGACCGGCGCCGGGCGGTCTTCCCGGTCGAGGTGGCACTTCGGACAGCGCAGCCGGCGCAGGCTGTACACCGTGCCACAGTAGGTACAGGGAGCCTCTTTCGAAGCCATGATGTGCTCAACAGACTCCCGAAGTCGCGTGCGGCTTCGGGAGCATTCATGCATCCGGCAGCCGGGGCCTCGAAGACTCAGCCCCGGCCACGCATCGTCGTCCATCCTCAAGCGAGGTTCACGTACACCGTCTTCACTTCGGTGTAGTTTTGCAAGGCGTACTCGCCCAGCTCGCGGCCGATGCCGGACATCTTGAAACCGCCGAACGGGGCGGCGGCGTCGAAAACGTCGTAGCAGTTGATCCACACGGTGCCGGCGCGGAGAGCGCTGGCCAGGCGATGGGCCTTGGCGACGTCGCGCGTCCACACGGCGGCGGCCAGGCCGTAGAACGTCTGGTTGCCGCGCTGGATCACCTCGTCGATGTCCTTGAAGCGCAGGATGTTCATCACCGGGCCGAAAATCTCTTCCTTGGCGATCTTCATGTTGTCGGTGACGCCGTCGAAGATCGTCGGCTCGATGTAGTAACCCTGATTGCCGACGCGGTTGCCGCCGCACAGCATCTTGGCCCCTTCCTTCTTGCCGGCGTCGATGAAGCTCATGACCCGGTCGTACTGCTCCTGCGAGACTTGCGGACCCTGCTCGGTCGCCTCATCGAACGGGTCGCCGACCTTGCGCGACCGGGCCTTCTTCAGCATCTTGTCCACGAACTGCTCGTGAATCTTGTCCTCGACGAACAACCGGCTGCCGGCGCAGCAGCACTGGCCCTGGTTGAAGAACAGGCCGAAGTAGGCCCCTTCGACCGCGGCGTCGAGATCGGCGTCCGCGAACACCACGTTCGGGCTCTTGCCGCCCAGCTCCAGCGTGACGCGCTTCAGGTTGCTCCGCGCCGCCGCTTCCATGATGATCTGGCCGGTCGTGTATTCGCCGGTGAACGCCACCTTGTCGATGCCCATGTGGCCGCTGATGGCGGCGCCGGCGGTCGGGCCAAAGCCGGGGATGATGTTGATCACGCCGTCGGGGATGCCCGCTTCCTGGGCCAGGGCGCCGACCTTGAGGGCGGTGAGCGGCGTCTGTTCCGCGGGTTTGAGGATGATCGTGCAGCCGGTTGCCAGCGCCGGCCCCCACTTCCAGGCCTGCATGAGCAGCGGGAAGTTCCACGGGATGATCTGGCCGACCACGCCGACCGGCTCGTGCCGCGTGTAGCAGAAGAATGGCCCTTCGACCGGGATGGTCTTGCCGTGGACCTTGTCGGCCCAGCCGGCATAGTAGCGATAGCACTTGATCGTCAGCGGCAGGTCGGCGGCCCGCGAATCGCGCAGCGGCTTGCCGTTGTCGAGCGATTCGAGCGCGGCCAGCTCCTCCGCGTGCTGCTCGATCAGATCGGCGAGCTTGTTGATCAGCCGGCCGCGCTCGGCCCCGGACATTTTCGACCACGGCCCTTCTTCGAAGGCCTTGCGGGCGGCTTTCACGGCCAGATCGACGTCGGCCTTGTCCCCCTCGGCGACCTGGCAGATGGTTTCGCCGGTGGCGGGGTTCTGGGTGGCGAAGGTCTTGCCGGAGACGCTGTCCTGCCATTTGCCGCCGATGAGCAGCGGCTGATCCTTGACCTTGGGCGCCTTCGCGGTTTTCGGTTTGGGAGCGGTGGCGGTAGCCATGGGAGAATCTCCTGACGGGAGTAGAGAGGAGGGACCGATCCTGCCCGGTCCCGACACGCCCGATTGTTGCAGCGCCCGGCGTGAACTTCAAGCAAGAATGGCGCTACGCGGCGAGGCGTAAGCCCGACGTGAATTTCGCACCGTCCTGTCACGGGGCCGATTTCCTGGCGGCGGCCTGGGCGAAACCGAAAATCTTCTCCGGCAACTCGGCGAACATCTTGGCCAAGAGTGTCTCGATGTTTTCCAGACGCCGATCGACTTCGGCGAAACGGCGATCGACTTCGGCGAACTTCCGATCCATTTTCTCTTCGAGCCGATCGATCCGCGCCACCAGCAGCGCGTGGTTCTGCACGAAGATCGCCTGGTTTTGCATCAGCGTCGTCTGATGCTGCATGAGGCTCGTCATCGCCTGCTGCAACAGGGCGGTCGATTCCTCCAGCCGGTTGCCGTTGGGTTTTTGTTTCATGGCAATGATTATCGTACGCTTCCATCATCCGGAGTACATCCAGACAGGCCTTGCAGCAGCGCCCGCGTCACCGGCGGCAGCTGGCCATCGTTGCGCGCCAGCCAGCTCACCCCGTTCAGAAAGCCGTCGGCGCGGTCGCAGTCGGGATCGACGCTGCGCACCAGCGCCCAGAACGCCGGCCCGTGATCGAGATAGCTGACGTGGGCCAATTCATGGGCGACCACCGATTCCAGCACCCAGCGCGGCATGTCGCACAAGGCGGCGTGCAGCCGGATGGTGCGCGTGCGCGAGCTGTAGCTCCCCCAGCGCGACATCTGCGTGGTGACAAACTCGACGTGGGCCACCTCGGGCCGATTCGGGAAGCGCGCCGCCACCTTGCGGACCAGGGCCAGGGCGTCTTCCTCCGTGTTGACCTTGCGGGCATGCACGCGGCGGACGAGCCTGCGGGCCAGATCGGGAACGACCTGGTCCAGGATCTGCTGCGAGACGCCGGCCGGGGCGCTGACGAACAGCGTCTCCTGCCGCAGCCGGGCGTTGATGTGCCGCACGCGCTTGCGCTCGACCACCAGCCGCAGGGTGACGCCGTCGATGTTGATGGAAGTGGAACCGTCCATGATGAATATGGTAGCGACGATGGCGCCGACGGATCGGGTTCAACTCGGCCGCGCGCGATTCCGGGCCAGCAGGTCGACGAACGCGGCGTGCTCCGGCGACCGCAGTCCTTCTTGATCTCATAGGTGTCACTCACGCAGCCAAGCACTCCCTCAGCACCCAGATCCCGTGGGCGATGTCGGCGAAGCGCTCCTTCTGGTTGCCGACCTCGCGCTCGATGCACAACGGGCCCGTGTAGCCGATCTTCTTGAGCGCCTTGATGAACATCCGCATGTCGACGTGTCCGGAGCCGAGCGGCACCTCGTCGCCCCACTCGCCGGGGACCGTGGTGCGAATGGCGTCCTTGACGTGCACGCTGCGAATGTCCGGGCCGAGGATCTCGAGCGCCAGGAACGGGTCGCCCGTATCGTACAGGATCATGTTGGCCGGATCGAAGTTGACCTTCAGGTTCGGGCATTTCAAGTCATCGAGGGTGCGGCGCAGCAGCTGGGCCGATTCCTGCCCGGTCTCGAAGGCGACCGTGATGCCTTTGTCCTGGGCGAGCTGGCTGACCTTGGCGAGCGTGTCGAGGAACGGCTTGCGGTCGGGACTGTCCAGCGCCGGCATGAAGCCCGCGTGCAGCATGATGTCGGTGAGCCCCAGCGCCCGCGTCCGCTCCAGGCCCCACCGGAAGCGCTCCAGCCGCTCGGCCCGGGTCGCCGGGTTGCCGAAGCCGCCGGTCTTCTCAATGGTCTTGGGGGTGGTGTAATCTTCGCCGGGAAAGCCCAGCATGGCGCCCGACATCGTGAAGCCGGCCTGCTTGGCGGCCTCCGGCATGGCGTCGCCTTCGCTCCACGACGCGTGGTGCGGATCGCCGCAGGCAATCTGCACGACGTTGATGTCGAGGCTGTCCATGAACTTCTGCAACTCCGGCACGCTGGTCACCTGCAGCGACCAACTGCACACGCCAATCGCGAGGGGATCGATGGCCATGACGCAACTCCATGGTGAGGGGGATCAAACCGCCGGCTCGATCATCACGCCGAGCGGACCGAGCTTGCGGCCGTCGGCGCGAATCTCGTGGAAACTCTGGATCTGTTCCGCCTTCAGCTCGGCCACTTCCTTGGTGCCGGTCCAGACGACGGCCCGTCCCTTGGTGTGGGCCTCGGTGGTGAAGGCGACGGCCCGCTGCTCGTTGCAGCCGAGGGCCTTGCGAAGCACTTCGATGACGAACTCGAAGGAATGCAGGTCGTCGTTCTCGAGGATGACGTGGTAGGGCGGAATGCGGCGGGTGCGGTCCTTGTCCTTGGGCTTGGTCGTGACGATGGTTTCGGGCAACGGCTCGTTCACGGCGCGAACTCCTTGGTAAAGGGCAGGGCCGAATGCTCCGAACGCCTGGTTCGCACTTTCGGAGCAACCCCGGCGGTACGCGGCCTGATCGATTATTGAAAGGATAGCGGACAAAGGGCCGGACGGAAAGAAAAAGGCGTGAAGGAACTACGCGGCCGTCTTGGACTGACGGAGCGGGTCGGCGGTCAACGACTCGATGGGGGCCGGCGCCGCGGCATCGTCCAACCGTTCAAGGATGCGATGCGCCAGCGCGCCGAGCTTGCCGAGCGCGACCAGGATGGCGCCGCCGAGGAGGTGCAAGAGCACGATCAGGTAGGACCATGAGAACCACACGGTGCCCGGCGCGAACAGCCCCTGCACGGCGAACCACAGCGCCAGGAACACGCCGATGCCGAGCACGCTGACGCCGATGGTCGTGAACAGTTCGAGCGGCGCTCGCCGCCAGGTGTCGCGAATCTCGGCGAGCCAGCTCGCGGTCAGCGATTCGCGACGCAGTGCCGGTGGATGGGGCGTGTACGTCAGTTCCGCATGGGGCGCCCCGATGGCGGCCAGCGCTGCCGCAAGATTCTGCTGCCGTTCCCGGGCCGTTCGCAGGGCCTCGAGCGCGTCGCGCTTGAGCAGCCACGGCCGCAACGTCGGCGTTTTCGACCCCCTGAAGCGCCGCCATCCCGTCGCCGGCGCGGCCGACGCCGGAACACCTTCCACGACGCTGGCCGTTCCCTTGGCCTGTTCGAGAAGCTGCGGCACGATCTCGGCCGGGTGCTGCGAGGCATCGGTGACGATCACCCACGCGCCGCCGGCCAGCTCCAGCGCCGCGTGCAGCGCGGCGTCATCGGCCGAGGCCGTCGGCGGCGGCGTGACACGAATGCGCGGATCGAGCTGGGCGAGCCCATGGATCGAATCGGCCGCATCGGCCGTCAGGTACACGATCTCGAAGCGATAATGGCCTTCGAGGGCCCGCAAGATCGGGAACAGCGCGCCGTGATAGCGGCCCAAAGCCCCGACGCAGGGGCCGGCGGCGCACACGATCGACACGAGTGGCTGGGCTGGATTCATGGCGTCCGCGACGATAACGGAGCGGCCGCCGGCGTGTCCAGCCCGTTTTGACGCCTGGGCGGAACGGTAGTGTCTCACATAGTCGCCTTTCGCTCCGCGAAAGTGCGACTAGTGCGACCTTTCGCTCCGCGAAAGGCGACAATACGGCAAACGGAGACACTACCCGGAGAACTCAGGACAGCCGCCGCGAAAGCATACGCATTTCACCTGGATGAGGCCGGGACAATTTCCACTTTCGCACTCCGAAAATGGCCTTCGGCGATTTGCCAGCATCCCGATTTCGACCTAGAGTTGAGCAGCAAACGAAGCCGCCAGATATAGTGGCGGCTTTGGAGGCAAGCAAACCCGTCGAGCTTGGATCGCAACGCCTTTCATCCTCGAAAGGGCAAAACCGCTGAAAAGCGGTGACGCAAAGCCATGGGCCTTGAACCCCCTGGGCCGGGCGCGGAGCGCTCGTCGGGTTCATGGTTGCCAGGTTGCCGAAGGGGTGGGCTGGCGAAGAGCCCGTCCGTCCCCGGGCGCCCGACTACCAGATTTCGTGGCGCCTGCCGTGATCCAGGGATCGCTCTCGGGCGGTTACGAGTCGGCTTGCCTTGCTGCTATCATTCTCAAAGACTCCCGCGGCTCGACCCAGGACCGCGGGAGTCTTTGTGTTTGGTCATTAGTCATTGGTCATTTAGTCATTGGTCATGAAGCACGCCGCCGGCGAACGACAATTCCTAATGACCAATGACCAATGACTAATGACCAATGACTGATGACCAACTACATCCTCCGCCCCAGCGCCTGGGCCACCTTCCGGCAATCCGCCATCATCGCCAGGAACGCCGCCGGCGTCAGCGATTGGTAGCCGTCGCTGAGCGCCTTTTCCGGATCGGGGTGGACTTCGACGATCAGACCGTCCGTGCCGGCGGCGATCGCCGCCACGGCCATCGGCGCCACCAGGCTGGCCTTGCCGGTGCCGTGGCTCGGATCGACCACCACCGGCAGGTGCGTCGTCTGCTTCAGGTACGGCACCGTCGCCAGCGGCAGCGTGAACCGCGTGTGCTCCTCGAAGGTGCGGATGCCGCGCTCGCACATCATCACTTGCGTGTTGCCGGTCTTGAGGATGTACTCGGCCGCCAGCAGAAACTCATCCATGGTGGCCGCCGGACCGCGTTTCAAGAGGACCGGCTTGCCGCTTTCGCCGACGGCTTCCAGGAGCGGGTAGTTCTGCATGTTGCGGGCGCCGACTTGCAGGACGTCCACGTAGCGCGTCAACAGCGGCACGTGCTCCGGGGCCATCACCTCGCTGACGATCGCCAGGCCGGTGGCGGCGCGGGCGGCGGCGAGCAGCTCCAGTCCCTTTTCCTTCATCCCCTGGAAGCTGTACGGGCTGGTGCGCGGCTTGAAGGCCCCGCCGCGCAGCCCGGTGGCGCCGGCCTCCTTGACCGCCTGGGCGACCTGCACGATCTGGTCGCGGCTCTCCACCGAACACGGGCCGGCGATCACGCCGATGTGGCCGGCCCCCACTTTCAAGTTCAACGCCGACACGCAGGTGGGCTCCTTCTTCACCTCGGTGCTGGCCATCTTGTACGGAGCGAGGATGGGCACGACTTTCTCCACGCCGTCACCGGTCTCGAGGGCTTGCTTGGCCCCGTCGCGCTTCTCGCCCAGGGCGGCGATCACCGTCCGCTCGGTGCCGACGATCACGTGGCTGCGCAGGCCAAGCTGCTCGATGAGCTCGATGACATGGTCCACCTGTCTCTGGGACGAACCCGGTTTCATGACGACAATCATGGAAGCACTCCGCGTCCCCAGATCAGGAACCGTCGCGGCAACGGGGACATAACACACGACAGTCAGGGAGTCAGTGGTCAGTAGTCAGTAGTCAGTAGCAACAACACGGTGTGTCTTCTTGCTACTGACTACTGACCACTGACCAAAAGAAAAAGCCCTGGATTGGGGTCCAGGGCTGGTGCGTTTCGTGATCGTTCCGCTACGCGATGGCCAGACTCCCGCGACCCCGCCGGGGGGTGCGATAAAACCAATAGGAGTACGCAAACGCGATCCGCGGCGCATTCGAACTGGTTGGAAGTTCGGTCATGATGCGTTCCTTGGAGTGCGGTGCTTTACACCGCTTTCTTTTTCCCTTCTTTTTCTTTCGTCTTTCTCACCGCGGTCCAAATTCGAAGGGGAGCCGCGGCGGATAGACGCCGCGGCTCCCTACAAGTTTGCGGCTGCGTCGACGGCAGCCCGTCGGCTGCCCTAGGCGAGCCGCACCTGATTGCCACTACACACGGGACCACCTCCTTTCGCTAGACCACCCCGCCAGCGACCGGCAATCAACCCATCGCCGCGGGCCTCTAGCCCCGTCACGCCACGTCAGCATGACCCGATGGCGACATTCTAAACACGGGCGCGCGCCGGGTCAAGCAAACTATCGACGAAACGGCGAGGCCGCGCGGCGATTTCACTGGTTTTTCACGGTTGGGACCACCAGAATAAACCAGTGCCGGCCGGAGCCGTGGTGGGTTCCGAGGACTCCCCCACCCGACAAAGACTACCAAGAAGCCCCGAGCACAAAGGAGCCGCCGATGCTGAAACGATGCCTGCCGCTTGCGATCGTGGCGTTGCTGGCGGCGCCCGCCGCCGCGCCCGCCGTCGAGCTGAAGAACTTCCGCGTCTGCTACGCGCCGCTGCCGTTCGGCGCCACCCGCGTGGACGCCAAGTGCCTCCCCGGCGATTTCCTGTTCGTCACCTACGACATCGAAGCCCTGAAGTTCGACGACAAGACCGGCAAGGCCAGCTTCGTCACCGTCCTGGAGCTCTTCGACGCCCAGGCCAAGGAGATCTTCAAGAAGGAAACCCCCAGCGAAGTCGTCGCCCACCTCGGCGGCTCGCGCATGCCCGGCGACCTCCACGTGCAGATGGGCCGCGCCCAGAAGCCCGGCAAGTACCGGATTCGCCTCACCGTGCTCGATCGCCTCGCCAAGAGCAGCGACTCCGAGGTCTATTCCTTCGAGCTGCTGCCGCCCACGTTCGGCATCGCCGGCATCGTCGCCCCGGCCATCGGCTTTCCCGGCCAGCACCACTCGACCGAGTTCGCCCTCGTCGATCTCACCCTCGACGGCAAGAAACAGCCCGACGTCGAGGTGACCATGCGCGTCTTCGACGACGCCGGCAAGGAAGTGGCCAAGCCGATCGTCAGCATCCTGCCGCGCGATCTCCCGGTCGGCGCCGACCTCGAGAAAGAGAACTTCGTCCCCATGCGCTACCCCATCTACCTCAACCGCTCCGGCCGCTTCACCATCGACATCCACGCCAAGGACAAGGCCGGCAACAAGGAGGCGCGGCTCAAGTACCCGCTCAACGTGCTCGACTTCTCCGGTGGCAAATGACCGGGCGGCGGTTATGATGATTGAAGCGTCCGTCTCGTGGCCGGGGCTTCGAAGACTCAGCCCCGGCCACGAGACCTCTCGCATCGCCTCGTGTCCGGAGCCCGCACATGAGCAACCAACTGCAAGAGCGCATCGCCCAGTTCCGCAAGATGGCCAATGACGATCCCGACAACGAGCTGGGCCACTATCGCCTGGGCCAGTTGCTCATGGAGGCCGGCGACCTGGACGACGCCGTCCGGTCGTTTCGCCGCACGCTGGAGTTGAGCCCGCAGTTCTCCAAGGTCTACCAGCTCCTGGGAACCAGTTTGCTGCAGCTGAAACGGCGCGACGAGGCCCTCAAGGTGCTGCGCGACGGCTTCGAGGTGGCCGACGAGCGCGGCGACTATGTGCCGCGCGACGAGATCAGCAAGCTGCTGGTCCAGGAGGGCGAGCCGGCCCCGGTCTCGAAAAAGCCGCAGGGCGGAACGGACGGCGGCGCGGCCGGCGGCGCGGCCGGCGACGGTTTCCGCTGCCAGCGGCCGGGCTGTTTTGCCGGCGCCCGCGCCCGCCAGCTTCCCAGGCCGCCGATGAACGACGCCCTCGGCCAGAAGATCCATGCCAGCGTCTGCGCGGAGTGCTGGGACTACTGGCTGCGCAACCTGAGCATCAAGGTGATCAACGAAATGCGTCTCGACCTCAGCACCGACCAGGGCGCCGAGATCTACGACCAGATCATGCGCGAAACCCTGGGCTTGACGTGAGAACTTCACTCCTCCCCTCTCCCCATCGAACAGGGAGAGGGGTCGGGGGTGAGGGGGTAATGGGCCTGTCATGATTGCCCGCCGCGAACCGCTGGCGCCCGCCGTCACTGCCGTCGTTTCCGACCAGTACGTGGTCGCGTTCGGCAAGAGCGGCGGCCTGGGCTGCTTCACCGTCATCGAGCCGCTGGAGCTCGAGCGCGGCGACCAGGTCGTGGTGCGGACGCCGCGCGGGCTGGAGCTGGGCGAGGTCCTCGGCCAGGCCACGTTGCGGCAAGCGCGCTTGATCGGCGCCCAGGCGTCCGGCGACATCCTGCGCCGCGCCAGCGGGGAAGATCGAGCGGCCATGCCACGGTTGCAGCAGCAAGCGGAAGACCTGTTCGCCGCCACCCGGGCGGCGGCGGCGCGGCTGGCCCTGCCCGTGCAAATCCTCGACGTCGAAATGCTGCTCGACGGCCGGCATGCGCTGGTGCAGTTCGTGGGCGGCGGCGATGCCGACGTGACGAAGCTTGTCGAAACCCTGAGCATCCAGGGGAGCATCCAGGGGGAGCTGCAGATTCGTTTCGAGAACCTCGCCGGCCCCCATGTCGAGCACGACGACCACTCTCATGGCGGCTGCGACAAGCCGGACTGCGGCCGCGTCAACGGCGCGGGCGGCTGCGCGACGTGTGCCACCGGCGGCGGCTGCTCCTCGTGCGGGTCCGGCCAGCCCGACCTGCGGGCCTACTTCGCCCACCTGCGCGGCAAGATGGAGGAGACGCACCGCATCCCGTTGCATTGAGAGGCTATCCGAAAGGGGTCAGACCCCGGGGTCTGACCCCTTTTCGGATAGCCTCTGAGATCAACTCGGATGGATTCGGGTGTGTGTATTGATGCAACGAATCCGCATCTTCCTTGTGTACGAACAGATCGGCTGGTAAACTGACTTCACCTCGGAGAATCGGAACCATGAATGCGATTTGGGGTGTCGTCAAGAACGGTCTTGTGATTCCGCAGACGCCGCTCCCCGAAGGTGCACGGGTCCAAATCGTTGTAGACACCGAAGCGCCGGCGCTGCCCCCGGACCTTCAGGCCGAGTTCGACGCTTGGGCATTGGGCAGTGGCGAAGCGCTCGCGGCGTTTGAACGGCAACTCGATGCGGATGCCAGCCATGCGCAAGGGTGAAGTGTGGCGCGTGCGGCTGCCGATGCTCCCCGGCCATACCCAGGGCGGCGAGCGACCGACGGTGATTGTCCAAAACGACGCCTTTATCCGGTCGTTGCCAACCGTTTGGGTGGTTCCATTCACAAGCAAAACAACGGCGGCGCGCTTTCCCGGCACGGTTCTGGTGCAGCCCGATGGTCACAATGGCTTGACTGTACCTTCCGTGGCCCTGGTCTTTCAGCTCAGCACTCAGGACAAGCGCAACTTTGTGGTTCAACTTGGAGCCCTGGACGATCAGGATCTTCAGAGAATCACCGACATGATTGGCCAGATCGCGTTGTAAACTGTGGCCGTGCGCCGCAATCAACGGCAACGTCGCTCAATCAGCCGCCGATAGGTCGCGCGCACCACCTCCAACTTGTCCGGCCAGTGAAACTCGCTCGCGAGCCGTGATCGGCCATGTTCACCGAAGGCCGACCGGGGTTCGGCGGATTCACACAGCGACGCGAGCGCGGCCGCCAGGGCCGCGATGTTGCCGCACGGCGCCAGCAGCCCGTCGCGTCCATGCCGCACCAGGTCGGCGATGCCGCCGGCGCGATAGGCGGCCACCGGTTTGCCGTTGGCCCACGCTTCGAGCAGCACGAGCCCGAACGAGTCGGACCGGCTCGGCAATGCGAACACGTCGATGCCGGCGAAGAAGTCGCGCTTGTGCCGGTCGTCGAGCACGCCCTGCCGATGGATCCGCGACCGCCACTCAGGCCGGATGCGTTGTTCGAAGCCTGTCCAGAACGCGCGGAAGTTCGGCATCTCCGGCCCGGCGAGAGCGACATGCGCCGTGTTGCCGCGCTGCCACAGCAATTCGAGCGCTTGCAGCAGGTCGACGGTTCCCTTCTCGCGGCTCTGGTTCGCCAGATGGCCGATGACCACGTCGCCGTCGTCGATGTTCATCGTTTGGCGGAACGCCATCCGGTCGCCGCCGGTGCATTCGGCCGGATCGACGCCGAGGCCTTGCAGGACAACCTTCCCGACGGGGATGCCGAGGCCGAGCACCGCGTCCTGTTCGCTGGGCGTCTGCACGAAGACGCCGTCCGCCTCGCGCAGCAGCCAGGCGAGCGGCGGCGACAGGTAGCCGCGGCGCGTGGCGTCCTTGGGGTCGGCGGGGTCGCCGAGGTGAAGGAACGGCGTGATCAGGAATGGGACGCGCAGCCTCCGCGCCAGCCGGCGGGCACACGCGATCGGCCAGGCGTACGGAAACGCCGCGGCATGAACCATGTCGAAGGCGAGATCCGCTCGGCCGGCGTCGCGCCACATGCCGGGGCAGATGGGGTTGCAGGGGAGCGTCAGACACTGCCAGAGGCGGTGCGGGATCAGCGACAGCGGTTTGAGAACGAAGCGCCGGCCGATCCCGCGGACCAACCCGTAGCGGCGCACTTCCACGCCGTCCTCCACCGTGACGCCGCCTGACACGGTCTGTGGAGATCGGCCCCAGAACGCCGCCAGCGCCACGGCGGTGGAGGTGAAGACGCTGACGCGATCGCCTTTCCCCACGAGGAACCGGCTCAACCGCGCGAAGTAGGCTTCCGAGCCCCCGAGGGCGGGCGGATAGCGCTGGATGAAGTGTGCGATCCGCATGGGCCGGCCAGCCTTCACGCAATCAATGGGCCGCCTCGGCCGCGCCGTCGTTGGCGCGGACCCAGTCGCCGAGCTGGCGGATTTCCTGGCGGATGTCGGCGAGCGAGGCGCCGTCGCGCATCGCCGGGCCGAACACCACGCGCACCCGCGGGTGGGCGCCGTTGTCGATCGGGCCGCAGTAGACCGGCACGATCGGCGTCTCGGCGCCTTGCGCTTGCCCGCCTTGCCGGAGATCGGCGATCAGCGACTCGACCTCGTCGTCGGCGTGGCCGTCCACCGTCAGGGCCAGCAGGTCGCCGTGCCGCAGCGCCTTCTTGGCCTGGCCGTGGGCCGCCAGCCATTCCTCATGGTTGGCCTTGCTGACTTCGACGACGTTGGCGCGCTGGGCCAGGGCTCGCAGCAACGGCGCGTCGTCGCGGCGCTCGGGGTTTTCCCAGAGCACGAACAGCGTCGAGCGGTCCGTGGCCGACACGAGCTGCAAGCTCGATTCGAGGCGGTCGCAGTTGGCCGCCAGGATGACCGGGCCATCCGTCGGCAGGTGCTGCATGCCCACGGCCTTCAAGCGGAACCGGCCGAGGCTGCGCAGCCAGAACAGCGAGCGCACGAAGAAGTCGGGCAGCTTCTTCACCAGCAGGATCAGGATGCCGAGCGTCATGAGGGCGGCGCCGAAGAACAGGTACTTCGGCAAGCCGCGGTTGTCGTACACCGGCTTGAGCGGCGTTTCCTCGGCGCGAACGCGGTAGCGCTGCAGCTCGCCGAGCTGGTACTTGCTGACGATCACGCGATCGCCTTGCTGAACGCCGCCGCCTAGCACTTCGAGCAGGTTTTCGTCGAATTCGATGTCGCCCGGCGGCGGCATGTGCTCCATCACTTGTCGGATGAAAGGTATGTCCTCTCGAAACTCGAACGTGGGCGACACGCGAATGGTCCGCTGAACACCGTCGTCCTGCTTGACCACGACCTTCTCGGGCTTGCCGTGCTTGTTCTTGTCGATCTGCATCAACGTCCCCACGACGACGCGGTCCTCTTGCGGCACTGCCGCGGTGAGTCCAGCCGATTGCGCCAGCAGCACCAGCACGTAGAACAGGAGCGAGGCCGCGATGGCGCCGGTCACGTTGATGAAGTTGCTGGTGGCGATGAGGTCGCCTTTCTTCTGCTTGGGCGCGCGATGCTGGAGCAGCGTGTACAGGGGCACCATGTAGAAGCCGCTGAAAAAGCCGATGATGACCAGGGCCACCACCAGCGCCGTCGTGTGATCCATCGCCACCGCCGACAGGATCGCGGCCAGGATCATGCCGACGCACCCCAGCGGCACCAGCCCCAGCTCGATCTTGCCGCCCGACAGAAACCCGGCCAGCGGGCTCCCCAGGCCGACGCCGAGGGCCACGCTGGCGACGACCATGCTGGTCTTGAATTCGTCCCACGGCGGGTTGCGCGACTGGCCGTGCATGTACATCGTCGCCCGCATGTACGACACCATGAAGATGAAGAAGGCGATGCCCAGGACCGACAGCGCCAGCGGCCGCGATTTCATGAGGACCTTGAGGTTGCCGATGAGCGGCTGGTACAGGTTCCACGGGAAGCGGCGCTCGGTATCGCCCGGCTTCAGATACGCAACCATCAGGCTGGCGGCGGCGCCGACGGCCGACAGGAGCAGCAGGATCCAGCCGATCCACTGTTCGCGGCCGCGGAACATCTCGATCAGCAAACCGCCCGAGACGGTGCCGAGGATCGCCGCCAGGAAGGTGGTCGATTCGAGGATGCCGTTGCCGCGCGACAGGATGTGCGGCTGCAGGATTTCCGGCATGGCCCCGTACTTGGCGGGGGCGAAGAAGGCGGCGTGCGTCCCCATCATGAACACCGTGGACATCACGATGATCACGCCCCAGGTCTTGTCCTGGAAGCCGATGTAGAAGCCGGCGATCAAGAACACGGAAATGACGACCTCGGCGGCCTTCCAGATGATGATGGCGTAGGTCTTGCTGAATCGGTCCGCGCAGTAGCCCGCGGCGGTGCAGAAGATCGCCCACGGGGAATAGAACAGGATCGGCATCAACGAGATGGCCTGGGCTTCGGTGAGCACTTCCTGATGGATCGCGTAGAACATGGCGGCGACGTGGATCGCCTGATCGTTGAACCCGGCCAGGAACTGCGCGACGATCAACCCCCAGAAGGTGCGGCTCTTCAGGGAGTCGGCGGGCTGGAAGGCCATGACGGCGTACTTGCCAAAGGAGGACGGATGTTGATGCTACGATGAATGTTGATGCTACTATAGGAGGCGCACTGGGCGGCAGCAAACCGGCGTACATCGTTGTGGCCCCGTTTCGCCCGGTTCGAAGAACCGGGCCGGCCGTGTCCTTCATCCAAGAATTCGTACCCATGTCCGATCCCTTTGACATCATCACCGAGCTCCCCCGCCTCGCCCCGCGCCGGCCCGACAGCAACAAGGGCAGCTTCGGCCGCGTGCTGGTCATCGCCGGCAGCCGGGGCATGGCTGGCGCCGGCGTGCTGTGCGCCAGCGCCGCGCTCCGGGCCGGGGCCGGGCTCGTCAAGCTCGCCGTACCCGAGGAACTGGCGCCGCGCGTCGCCGTCGCCAACCCGTGCGTGATGACCGCCGCGCTGCCTTGCGACGAGGCCGGACGCTTTCGCGCGGATGCCGCGGCCGAGGCGCTGCACCTGGCCCAGGCGCACGACGTCGTCGCCATCGGGCCGGGACTCGGGCGCGGCCCGGGACTGGCGTACTTCGTCGGCCATTTGCTCGCCAGGTATGACAAGCCGATCGTCCTCGACGCGGATGGACTCAACAACCTGGCGGATGATCCCAAGGCCCTGCAGAGTCATGCCGGGCCGGTGACGATCACGCCGCACCCCGGGGAGTTCGCCCGGCTCTTGCACGTCGACACCGCGGCGGTCCAGGCCAACCGCCGCGAACTGGCCGCGCGCTTCGCGCGGGACCATCGCCTGGTCGTGGTCCTGAAAGGGCTCGGGACGGTCGTGACCGACGGCCGGCGGCTGTTCTGCAACCCGACCGGCAACCCGGGGATGGCGACGGCGGGCAGCGGCGACGTGCTGACCGGCGTGATCGCGGCCCTGATCGGCCAGAGCGTGATCGGCCAGAGCGTGATCGGCCAGGGGTTGGCGCCGTTGGCGGCGGCTCAGCTGGGAGCGTACCTCCACGGCCTGGCGGGCGACTGCGCCCGCGCCGCGGTCGGTGAAATCAGCTTGATCGCCACGGATTTGATTGACTATTTGCCGCAGGCCATTCAACAATATCTGCGAGAACCGCATGCGATGTAGGCCCTCCTGGACGATTCCATGGACCTCGTCTGTCCGAGCTGCCAGCGGCGTTTGACGATCGACGACCAGCACGCCGGCAAGGTGGTGAAGTGCCCGATGTGCGGCAGCATGCTGCAAGCGCCGGCGCTGTTGAAGCCCCCGGCCGCCCTCGCCGCTCCGCCGGCTTCGCCTCTGCCACCAGCGCCGCCCGCGGCGGCGGCGCCGCCGCCGCCGCCGCCGCCGTCGGCCCCGGCGGCGCCACCGGCGCCGGCCGTTGCACCAGCTTCGCCTGCCGCCGCGTCTGCACCAATGTCATCACTGCCCCCGCCGCCGGCTGAACCGGCGACGGTCCCCGCCGCCGCCTCACCCGCGCCGCCTCCGGTTGCCGAGCCCTTGCCGGCACTCCCGCCGGCCGCGCCGCCGGTGCTCGACGCCCCGGAAATCATTCCCGAGCCGGCCCAGGCGTCGATCGCCCGCAAGGGCGAATACCAAAGATCATTGCGCCTCCACCTGCGCCCCGACGTGATCGAGTGGATCGCGCCAGGCTGCGCCGTGGCGATCCTGTTGCTGTCGTTGTTTGCCTGGTACTACCGCGAAGACTACGCGCTGAACCTGTGGGAGCTGGCCTTCACGGCGCGCGGCTACTCGATCTACACCTTCTACACCGTCGTGTTCATGTTCCTGGCGTTCCCCATCGCCGTGGTCGCGCTGTGCCTGGAGAAACGCTGGATTCCTGTTCCCGACGGTCTCCAACCCTACTGGCGCTGGCGGTCCCTGGTCGTCGGCGGGCTGATCGGGTTGCCGTTCATCTTCTTTCTCGGCGACTACATCGACTTCCAGTTCCTGCCGTTCGGCACCCAGGCGACGATCGCCATGAAGCTGGCGTTTCGGCTCCATGCCGCGGCGGTCGTCGCCTGCGGCCTGCAGTTCTGGCTCGAACAACGGGACGCCGCGAACCTGCCGTTGCCGCGGTTGACGATTCGCTGGTGATCGATTCGGCGCCGCGGCGCGAATCGAGCTTGACAACAGCCCGCCGGCAGGTGAAACTTCCCTGCAAATCACCTTGGGTCATGCCACCACTCCACCCCCGGGCCGAGCCCATCACGGCTTGGGGACGGCAAGAGCACCCGAAAGGAGGCGCTCATGCCCTGGCAGTTTCGCGTCGTCGAAGGCGCCGATCAAGGCCGCGTCGAAGTTCTGCCCGACGCCGGCATCGCCACCATCGGCAGCAGCCGCCGTCACGCCGACATCCATCTCAATGACCTGTACGTGGCCCGCGTCCACGGCGAGGTCGAGACCGACGGCAACCGCGTCGTCCTCACGGCCCACGACAGCCCGGCCGGCACGCTGGTCAACGGCCAGAAGATTCTCCAGCAAGAAATCCGCCACGGCGACGTGGTCCGCATGGGCAATTCGCACCTGCGGCTGGAGGATGTCGAAATTGCCGCCACGGAAGCCCCGCCGGAAGAAGACGTGCCGGAGCTGGACATCGAAGTGCTGGCCGAGGACAGTGCCGAACCAGTCGGCGCCGAACCCGCGAGCCCAGAACCCGGCAGCCCCGCCCAGGCCGGCCCGGCGGTCGCCATGGCCGACGTGGCGGCGCGCGGCGAGGGCGCCGCCGGTCGAGCCCAGCCGCTCCCGGGTGAACGGCTCAAGGAACTGGTCGGCCACCCGCTGGCGCATTTTCACGTGGAAGACGTGATCGCCATGGGGCACAGCGGCGTCGTCTTCGAGGCCCGCGACCTCAAGAAAGATCAGCGCGTCGCCTTGAAAGTGCTGGCCACCGACTTCCCCAACACCGACGCCGAGATGAAGCGCTACGTCGAGGTGTGGAAGGCGGTGATGCCGCTCCGGCATCCGCATATCGTCACGCTCCTCGGGGTCGGCAAGACCGGACCGTTCTGCTGGCTGGCCATGGAACGCGTCGAGGGGACGCCGCTCGTGGAGATCATCGAGCGGCTCGCGGGCAAGGAGTCCATCGACTGGCGGCGCGGCCATCGCGTGGCGGTGCAGATCGGCCGGGCCCTGGCCTTCGCCCACGAGAACGGCATCGTCCACAGCAACATCAGCGCGCGGCACATCCTGTGGCGCAAGAGCGACAAGACCGCCAAGCTGACCGACCTGGGCCTGGCCAGCGCCCTGGAGGGCAGCAACCTGAAGAAGATCACGCTGCGCGACAAGCTGCAATCGGACCTGATCTACTTCTCGCCCGAGCAGACCGAGCCGGCGAACTACATCGACGGCGTCTGCGACATCTACAGCCTGGGCATCGTCGTCTATGCCCTCTTGACCGGGCAGTTCCCGTACACCGGCGCGTCGCAGGCCGAGACCATCCGCAAGATCCGCGAGGGGCAGCTTGCCCGCCCGCGGGAATTTCAAGGGGACATCCCGGACCGCCTCAACGCGATCGTCGTGAAAATGCTGGCCAGGCGCCAGGAAGACCGCTACCAGACCGCGGAAGAATTGCTCGCCGACCTGCAAATCGTCGGCGACGAGGAGGATGCCGCGGTGTGAGCTGGCGAGCGTACGCCCGACGTGACTGGCGAGCGTCGCGGCGTCAGCCCGACGTGGCTGCCTGGCTGCGTGACCTGGCTGTGTGACATGGCTGCCCAGTCACGTCGGGCTGACGCCGCGACGCTCGCCAATCAGGGTTACTTCTCCAGCTTGATGCCTTTTTTCTTTGCCTGCTCGCGGATCGTGCCGCGGAGGGCGTCGTCGAGGCCCGGCGCGGCGCCCGCGGCCGGGCGCGCCGCGTCGCGCAGGAACTGCTCGCGCTGCCGATTCAGCTCCAGGATCTCCTTCTGGATGGCGGCCCGTTCCTTGGCCAGGTCCTGCACGTGCTTCTCACGCTCGGCCGCCGGCAGTTTCTTCAACGCCTCCGGCAGCTCAGCCTCGGCAATCTTGTCGAGTTCGAGCTTCTCCTTCTTCTGGGCCCGCTCGACCAGGTCCTCCGCGAACCGGTACACGCCGGTCGCCTTGGAGAGCGCGCGCCCCGCCGCCACGTCGGCGCCTTGCTTGGCGGCGTTGGCGTCCTGCCTCCGTTGGTTTTCCTCCAGCGCCTTGCGCTCCCGGCCCGCAAACAGGTACGTTGTCCCCAGCTTCGCCCCCAGGTCGGCAATCTTCTTGTCGTACGGCGTCGGCACGCGCGCCACCGCCTTGTTCTGGTTGATGGCCGCGTAACGCCCTTCGGCCTGGAGCGCGAAGTCGCGCCAGCCGAGCGACACACCGGTGGTCTCTGCGCCGCAGAAAATGGTGTTGACGATGACGCCGCGCTCCAGCGCCTTGGCGGCGACGTCCTGCAGGGTGATCTGCTTGTCCTGGCGGGCCGATTCGTTGCCGCACACGAAGATCACCTTGAACGCCTTGGGGTCCTTCGACCAGCTGAGCTGATCGAGGGCGGCGGTCGTCACGCGGGCCACCAGCTCGGTCCCGCCGTTGATGGTCAGGGCGAACAGCTTGTCGTTGACCTGATCGAGGTCGGCGGTGAAGTCCAGCTCCTTGCGGACCCAGCCGGCGTTCTTGTCGTAGGTGGTGTGGCCGTAGCTGTACAGGGCGACGCGCAGGTTCGGCGTCGGCTTGGCCTTGGCGAACTCGTTGACGATGTCCCACAGCCGGCTCTTGGCCGAATTGATCAGCCCGCTCATGCTGCCGGACACGTCCAGGCACAGGGCGAGATCGACGTTCGCGGCCTGGGCCGGCGCGGCCTGGGCCGGGTTCTGGGCCGGCGCCTGGGCGGCCGGCGGCTCCTGGGCGCGAACGGTGGTGTTGGCAAGCAGCGTCAGGGTCAGGATGGCGAGAGCGATCGTTCGCATGGCGCACCTTCGAATGGAAAACCGAGGATGGTGTTTCACGGGAAAAGACGAGACGGCCAGTGAAAAGGTTTGGCCGCGCTCGGCTCGCGGCGAGCGCGGGGCCTACTCCAGCCGGGCCCGATAGCTCGCCGGGATCGGGATGGCTTCCAGACGCTCGTCGTCCGTGGCGCGGCAGCAGGCGGAGGTGACTTTGCCGCCGGCCAGTTTGACGCCCCGGCACGAGAACGAGAACGCGAACGTCACCGATTTGCCGCCGATGCGGTCGATGGTCACGTCGATGTCGAGCACGTCCTGGAAGCGGGCGGGTTGGACGTAGTCGCAGGCGGCGGCCACGCGCGGGAAGGCCAGGGTCTGGCCTTCCCAGTCGATCGTCACCGACAACCCGCGCGACCGCAGGAAATCGCACTCGGCCGCCTCCATCCAGCGAAAGAAGTTGGCGAAGTGGGCGATGCCCGCCATGTCGGTGTCGCAGAACTCGACCCGGCGCGTGGTGCGAAATGGTTGCATGGATTCCCCAACAAGAACTCGGCCACGGATCGAACACCGATGAAACACCGATGGAAGACCGCGCAATGCCGTCTCGTGTTATCTGTGTTCGATCGGTGTTTCATCTGTGGCTGCGGTCACGTGTCTTCGCAGCACTCTCACCGTTTCCTCGGCCATCGCCGCGGCGTGGAAGCGGGTCCGCACGGCTTCCTGGCCGCGGCGGGCCATGTCGCGGACCTGCTCCGGCTGGTCCATCAAGCGCCTGAGCGCCTGGGCGATGTCGGCGGGATCTTCCGGATTGACGAGCACGCCGCCGCCGGTCGCTTCCACCAGCTCCGGAAACGCGCCGTGCCGCGGCTGCACCACCGGCACGCCGTTGGCCCACGCCTCCAGGATATACAGCCCCTTCGGCTCCCGGTAGACCGTCGGCACCGACAGCACGTCGCAGCGCGCCAGGAAGCGCACCTTGCCGGCGTGGTCCGGCGCCGCCACGTGCTCGAAATCGCTCAGCAAGTTCGCCGCCGCCAGCAGCCGCTTCTGCTCGTTGAGGTACTCCAGATGGTTCTCGCCCATCCAACCCGACACGTGCAGCCGGCACGGCGGCGTCCCCGGCATCCGCCGGAGCAGGCGAAACGCCTCGACCAGTACGTGCAGCCCCTTCTCCGGGCAAATGCGGGCGAAGTAGCCGATCGTGAATGGCCGCGAATTCCCGCCTGCTGGCCGCCCGTCCGGCGGCGGCCCATCCCGCCACGGACTGTCCGGCGCTGCGTTGTGCGACGGTCTCTCCGGCGACGTGTGAGCCGGCGCCGCGTCATGCGGCCACGCGTGGTCCGGCCGCGCTCCGCCGTGCCCCTTCAGGTTGATGCCGGGGTACACCACGTCGATCCGGTCGCGCGGGAAGTCGAGATAGCCGGACATGAAGTCGGCGTAGTAGCGGCTGGTGGCGATGTAGCCCGACAGCGCCGTGCAGTTGGCCCCGATCAGCTCCTTGGCGCGAGCGCGCGCCTCGGCCGGCAACGCTTCCAGGAAAATGTCGTCGCCCTGCAGCATGCCGATCAGCGGGACGCCGAGCTCCCGCGCCAGCCGCGGCGCGGCGCCCGACAGCAGCACGTTGGTGAGGATGACGATATCGGGCCGCACCTCGGTCTTCAGCCAGCCGACGAGCTTGTCGATCTCCTTGCGCTGGTTGCCGTCCTCGCCGCGCAGCACCGACAGGGTCAGATCGACGAGGTCCTCGGCCTGCGTCTTGACGGCGAACCGCCCCACCCAGCGCAAGAGCCGCGGCCAATCGAACAGGCGGTCGAGGAACCACGGCGTCCTGCGAAACAGGGCCGACTTCTGCTGCAGATAGACATTGATGCCGCCGAAGAACACGCGGGCTTGGCTGACGTCGTCCTCGTCGGTGCGGATGGGGGTGTAGGTGGGGATGAGGAGCACGTCGTGGCCCAGCCCGATCAAGGCGGCGGCCAGCGTGTTGTCGTGCAAGCAACTGCCGCAAATCATCCCGCCGGCGCCGGCGGTTATGTAGGCGATTCGCATGAAGGCATTGTAAGCGTCGCCTGCGGGCAGTAGGTCGGGACGGTCAAGAAACCGCAATGCGGAAGCATGAAGCCGGCACCGACATGAAAGCCACTGGAATGGGTATCGCAACCCGCCCATCGAGGAGGCCGTGTCTGCCGGTTTTGCCGCCCTTTCCCCGAAGATTCCCCCGCCCCCGTGCCGAAACCGTTAAAGAGATGCGCCGTTCCCTCGGCGCAGACCTTCCCCAGCTTTCCTGGTCCTTCGAGGATGCGGCCGTGCGCACGCTTGCCTGTCTTGTGATGACCGGTCTGGTGATGACGTTGACCCTCGCCGGCTGCGGCGGCGACGAGGCCGGCGAAACCGTCTCGGAAACCAAGCCCGATGCCGCGCCGGCGGTCGTGGTGGCGACTGAATCGGTGTTTCCCGAAGCGGCCACGACGGCGCCGGGCGGCATGGCGCCGGGCGACATGCTGGAGAAGGCCAAGGAGCTCATCAACACCGAGCCGGCCGATGCCGAGGGTCTGCGGCTGCGCGGCAATGCGTTCTTCGTGCTCAACGATTTCGACAAGGCCATCGACGACTACACCGCCGCCCTGGCCAAGGCGCCCGATTCGAAGACTTATTACAACCGCGGCGTCGCCCACACCGCCAGGAACGATCTCGAGCAGGCGGTGGCGGACTACGCCAAGGCCATCGAGCTGAACCCGAAGGATTCGTCGCCGTATTTCAACCGCGGCGTGATCCTGCACCGGCTCGGCAAGACGGCCCAGGGAATCGCGGACCTTACCGAGGCCATGAACCTGGACGCGGCCGACCCCAATGTGCCGCTCAACCGCGGCTTGCTGTACCTGGGGATCGACCTGTTCGACAAGGCGATCGGCGACTTCACGGCCGCCGTCGAGCGCGACGGCCAGTGCGTCGAGGCGTACGTCAATCGCGGTTATGTCCGGCACCTGCGCGGCGAGTATGACCTGGCGATCGCGGACTTCACCGCGGCCATCAAGATCGCGCCGTTCACCGCGCTGGCCTACGGCAATCGCGGCAACGCCCACAGCAAGAAGGGGGACCTCGACCAGGCGCTCAAGGATCTGACCGATGCGGTGCGGTTGGATGCGAACGAGGCCCAGTTCTACAACAATCGCGGCACGGTGTGGGGCGCCAAGGACGATCATGCCCGGGCCGCGGAGGACTTCACGCGCGCCCTGGAGATTCAGCCGCGGAACGCGTCGTACCTGCGCAACCGCGGCCACGCCTTCCATCAGCTCGGCGACACGGCCCGGGCCCAGCGCGACTTCAGCGCCGCCCTGGAGCACGAGCCCGCCGAGACCGCGTCCATTCCGGAGCAGTATCGGAAGCGTTAGCCCGGCGTCGATTCCTTCCGGCGCGGCAGGAACGACAGCAGCAGCACGCAGCCGAGGACCGCGCTGATGGCGGAGCCGGTGAGCGTGCCGATCTTGCCGGCGTCGAGCAGGTTGGCGTCCAGGGCCAGGCCGGCGATGAACAGCGACATGGTGAAGCCGATGCCGGCCAGGCAGCCGGCGCCGATCATGATTCGCCAGTTGACGCCGGACGGCAGCCGGGCCGCGCCCAGCATGACGGCGGTGAAGCTGAAGAGCACGATGCCCAGCGGCTTGCCGAGGATCAGGCCTGTCGACACCGCCATCGCGACCGGCTCGCGCATGGCCGCGTGTTCGAGACGGACGCCGGCGTTGGCCAGGGCGAACACGGGCATGATGATGAAGGCCACCCAGGGATGGAGCGCGATCTCCAGGCGGATCAGCGGCGACACCGCCTCGCTCGCGTTCCAGGCCAATTCCCCGAGCCGGTCGGCGCGGGTGTGCGACTGGTGGCTAGGGCCTGTTGACAGTCCAGCCATCAAGCTGGATTGTCTGGGTTCAGTTTAACAGCACGAGAGTCGCCGCCAGGGCGACGACACCAAGGAAATTCCG
>JAKEET010000034.1 GCA_022616435.1 Gemmataceae bacterium | reverse complement strand
CGGGAACGAGATAACGCCGGACAATCCGTGACGCATGCGCTGGCCAGTTGGCAGAGTTGGCAGATTGGCATTGTCGCGGGCGTCAGATGGCGCCCAGCCCAAGGCCGGTCAACAAGCCCGTCTCCATCGTGCCGTCGGTGATGTGGAACATGCCCGGGAAGCGCGCCGCCCACGGCTGGTTCGCGGCCGGGCAGTATTGCCGGGCGTTCGATTCGATGGCGGCGACGCCGGGCACGTGGGCGGCCAGGCCGGCCGATTGAATCAGCGACGCCCCCGGACAGGTCAAGTCCTGCACGCACAGGAACATGCCGAGCTTCTGGGCGGCGGCCGCCATCAACAGCGATTGACTCTGCCCCTTGCACGCTTTCAGCGCCGCGCCGGTGTAACCCATGTCCCGCGCGATCAGCAGGCTTTCCAGATCGAGCAGCGATTCGTCGATGACCACCGGCCGGATCTTCGACGCCTCGTGCATCACGTTGTGCCGGTTCGCCTTGAGGTCGCGCGCGGTGGGCTGCTCGATGTACTGGATGCGCGAAAACCCATCGGGCCGGCGCTGGCGCACCTGGGCCAGGAAGTCCAGCAGGTAGGCGACGTTCGGACACTTCTCGTTGAAATCGAGCGAATAACGCCACTGGGTCACGCCGCGCTGGCGCTGGGCGGCCTCGGCGACGCGGTCGACGTTGACCACGCGCTCGACGTCCCAGGCCAGGTTTTCGCCGTTGAGCTTGATCTTCAAGTGCGTCAAGCCGTCGGCGTGAATCCACTCCGGCAGCGTCTCCGGCAAGCCGTCGCCGATCCGCTTGGCGACGTCCTTGTCCTCCAGCGGGTCCAGGGCGCCGATGAGATGGTAGAGCGGCATCCGCGGCTGCGGGTCCGTGCGGACGTACTTCGCCAGCGTGTCGCCGCGGAAGTCGTCGCCGAGATAATGGCCGAGGTCGTGGCTCATGAACTCCGGGCCGTAGGTGTGATAGCAATTGAGGCCGTGGACCTTGCCGAAGCCGTCGTGCAGGGCCGCGTCGAACGGGCTGGCCGCGACCAGCGTGCACAACGGGGGAATCGGCTCGCCAACGCCCAGCGCCGCGGTCACCTCCGTCGCGGCGTTCAGGTACGCCGGCTCCAGCGCGTGGGTCAGATCGATGGGATGGCCGTGGTCCTTGTGCTGGACGGTGATGCCGGCGATACGTTCGGTCAGCGCCTTCATGGCCGCCAGGGTCTGGGCGTACGTCAGGGTCTTCGAGGGAAACGACCAGACGTTGCCCAGCGGCATCGAGCCGAAGCCGCGGGCCTTCTTGCCGGCTGGGGTGCTAATATCGATGGTGACGTTCGCGATCGTGGCCTGGTCGAGCGCCACGCCGCCGAACTTGATGGGCGTGCGGTACTGGAAGTCCTCGTAGGAAAACTGGACGTCGTCGATGCGGATGTCGGTCGGCTTCATGGACGCCTCTGACTTCTGATCTCTGCCTTCTGATCTCGGTCATTTGCCCCGCACCATCACGACGCGGAAGCCCAGGCCGTAGTGCGAGTCATCCGGCGCCAGCTTGGTGCGGACGGCGCTGCGGCAGGCTTTGCCGGAATTGGACCAGCAGCCGCCGCGGGTGACTCGTTGCTTGCCGGTGGCGGGGCCCGGCGGATCTTGCTTGGGGCTCGCCGAGAAGTAGTGGGCGTCGTACCAGTCGCTGCACCATTCCATGACGTTGCCGTGCATGTCGTGCAAGCCGAGCTTGTTGGCGGGATACTCGCCGACGGGGGCGGTGCGGCGCAGGAACTGCCCCCCCTGGCCGGCGCCGTAGGGCGACAGCCCGTTGAAGTTGGCCGACGACGAATCGACCACGTCGCCCAGGTGCAACGCGGTCGTGGTCCCGGCGCGGCACGCGTATTCCCATTCGGCCTCGGTCGGCAACCGATAGGTGCGGCCGGCTTCCTTCTCCTCGGCGAGCGCGCCCAGCTTCTTGCAAAACTCGACCGCCTGATGCCAGGTGACGCATTCGACCGGATGCCGGCTGGTGTCCCTGGACCGGATCTTCGCCTTGCCCAGGCCGGTGGGCGTGAAGCAGCTCGGGTTGTTGCCCATGACGCGTTGGTATTGACCCTGCGTGACTTCGTGGATGCCGATCACGAAGTCCTGGGTGATGGCCGCCTCGTGCTGCTGCTCGTCGTCGCCGCGGTCCGCCTCCGTCTTTGGCGAACCCATCGTGAAAGCGCCCTTGGGAACCAGCGCGAACTTCATTCCCAGCGAGTTGGTCAAGAACTTCGGCCCGGAACCGCCGCCGCTGGAGACCTTCTGCAGCGCATACCAGCCGCCGATGCCCAGTCCGCCGAGGGCGATCCCGACGAGGAGCTTGACAACCACAACCTGCCCGCGGCGCTGTCTGGTTCGTGTCATCGCAGGTTCTCTTCACTCGTCACCTCCGTGCATCTTAGAGGCTATCCGGGCAGAGGGCTTCATGTTTTCCGCGGCCGGAGCGGCGCGGAGATGTGCGGACTCGCGGCGGAATCATCAATCGCCATCAAAAAAAAAACTCACGGCGAAAGATGCCGTGAGTTCGTTGTGTCAGGTAGATCGGGCCGCGCTTCAGCGGATCGGCGACAGGCCCGGCGGATCGATCGGCGGCGGCGGGAAGCCCGGCGGGCTTGGCTGGGTGATGCGGCTGCTCGTGGTGGACGGCGCTCCGAAACCTTGCGGTCCAAAACCTTGCGGGCCAGGCGGCACCGGCGGCGGATTGTTGCTGCCGCCGCTCGGCGTCAGGTTCGGCTGCCCCGGAAAACCGCCGTTGACGTTGGGATTGTTGTTGACGACCGGGAAGGCGCCGTTGTTCGTTGAGGTGTTGAAGCTCGGGTTCTGCGGACTCTGCGGGAAGGCCGCGTTCGGATTCTGGAAGTTCGGGGAAGTGCCCGTCCCCTGCTTGACGAAGGCGCCCGAGGGAGCGCGGTATTGATTACTGTTCGTGGCCAGGCGAGATCCGCCGCCACTCTGGCCACTCTGGCAACCGGCGAGCACCACGCAGGTGCAGATCAGGCCGCAGCCAAGTCCGAGCTTCCGTGCCATGCGCCTCTCCCTAATGAGGGCAAACATTGCTGTGTGCCCGTGTTTTGCCGGGCGAACTAGGATGTTCGCCCTACGACAGCGGCGGGACTGTAGCGGCCGCGCCATGGCGGGTCAAGCCCAGGTTGCGGGTCGAACCAAAACCCCCTCACCCGTCTCCCCCCGGTCGATGGGGAGAGGGGTGTTGTGTGTGTGTGTGGGCTTTGCAACGCAATCAGGGAAAACCGCTGAATGCGTTGCACGGGAGGGAATTCGTTGCAGGCCGGTTTACTGCTTTGGCCTTGGCGACGATGGTGGCGACGGTGGCAACTGGAGAGGCTTTTTCGTGTCCAGGATCGTCCTGAATTGTTCCACTGTCAAACCGGCAGTCTCAATCAGATGATCCATGATACCGACAGAGAGCGACTTGTTGCCATGGATCGGAACTGTCAGCAGATATCGGTGACCGGGCTTTTTCAGGATATAGTGACTGCCCGTCGTTCGTACAAGGGAAAAGCCATGGCGCTCAAAAACGCGCATGGCCTCTTTACCCGATATTCGCGGTGTCTTCGACATGAACGGTAATCCATTTGCCTTTGCCCGACACCTCTCTGGAATTCTTCCAGGGAATTTCTTGACCATCTGCCTGATAAGTCTCAATCACACCCTTTACGGCTTCAGCAAGGCTTTTCAGCGCTTCTGGCTCGGTATTTCCGCATCCCACAGCGCCAGGAAGACTCTCGGCGATTGCTGATACGGTGCCGTCGTCGTCTTTTGAAGTGACGACATAAACGCGATATGCTCGCGGCGTTGCCTTCCAAACTCTCGGCTGAATGGTCGCATTGGACTGGGCATTTTCAAGGATTTCGGTCATTGCTTGCTCCTTTAAGTTCGGTCTGGACGTTCTTCGACCAGAACACGGTGCGAACCCAAGATTTCTCCTTTCCACAAGACTTCAAATGAGTAAGTTCCGGCCTCCGGCATCATCTCCCTGAACGGCGGCAGGGGTAGTACCATCTCAATCGTTGCCAACCGGTGCGCCTTGTTGATTGTGCATCCGTTTTCAAACAATACCTGACTTTTGGACACATTGACAAACTGCAAGGTTAGCTCCGTCCCATCGATTACATCGGTAAGGCTGATGTAAACGGACGGGCAACCTGGATCGGTGCCGCCTGCAATCGCTGGTCGTTTTGTCCCATCTGGAAGCTGATGCGGCGGCTCCGAAAACCGTGACAGCGTGACCTTGTTGAAGGTTCCGCAGATGATTTTCTCCTTGGACTGCTCGTCGGTGTAAATCCGCTCTGCCAATACAAGGGCTTGCAGAATCGGACGAACCATGCAGTTTGACCTTTTTTCAGCCGGCTTGTCATTCTAGCTGAAACGATGTCATCGGCAATTGACGGTGTCAAGCGAAATCCGACTTTTCCATGATAAGATAGGCAGACCGTATGCAGCAAGGGAATTTTTCTGGTGGTGCCGAAACTAGATGGCCAATTCACAAGTTCCTGGGCAGCTGAAGTCGGCGGCAGAAGGCGGCGCTTACGAGAAAACGCCGCGCTGCCGGTCGTAAGGCAGCGGCAACACGAGCAGCGTCAATAAAGTGAAATACGTTGCAGCCCGCCGAATTGCATTGCGCGAGGCAATTGCGTTGCAAAGCCGTGTGTGTGTGTGTGCGCGCAATGCAATGAATCCTTCCCCCCCCTGTCGATCGGGAGAGGGGAGTCGTCGTCGCCCTGGATGGCGAGAGTTTGTTGCCGCGTTCCTTGGCATTCGTGATCTGACGTTCGGCAGGTTCTTCATGAGACTTTGGTGGCCTCGCGCGGCCTGATTCATAACTGCCTGAGCGTGAACGGTTTGTGGCATTCGAGTCGTCCAGACGAATCGGTATCAGAATTGCTGTCTCTACTCCGAGGCACATCCCCGACCGAGGCATGTTCCATGGATTCGAATGCAACAGTTCGCGGCACTGACGCACCGGTTTCCCTCGATCACGACATGGCCGAGATGGTCCTGTTGTTGCCGCGCGCCCAGGCGCTGGGGCTGATCGAAGCGGCCAAGCAGCAAGGCCTGAGCGTGGCCCAGTTGCTCCGGCGGCTGGTGAGCCGGGCGCTCGCGGACCTGGCGACGGCGCCGGCTTCGTTGAATTGACGCAGTCGGATGGATTTCCAATCTGTCCGGCCTTTCTTTCATCCGTTCGTCGACACGAGCGCAACTCCAGCGCCGCCCGGTTCCCTCCACCCAAAACCCCTGCCAACGTGTAAAATCAGCCATGCCCATCTGGGGCGAACCCGTCTCCGGAGAAACGGCGATGGCCGCGGAGGGATCGATCACGCGCTGGATTGGCCGGCTCAAGGGCGGCGACAGCGACGCCGCCCAGAAGCTGTGGGAAGTGTACTTCGCGCGCATGGTGGAGCTGGCCCGGCATCGGCTGCAATCCGCGCCGCGCCGCGCCGCCGATGAGGAAGACGTCGCCCTGAGCGCCTTTCACAGCTTCTGCCAGGGCGCTCTGGGGGGGCGGTTCTCGCTCCTGGCCGACCGCAACAACCTGTGGTCGCTGCTGGTGGCGATCACGGCCCACAAGTGCGTCGATCTGGTGCGGCGCGAGAACCGGCACAAGCGCCGGCCCGGCGTGGACGCGGTCCCTTCGTTCGACGAGCTCATCAGCCACGAGCCGTCGCCGGAGTTCGCCGCCGAAGTCGCCGAGCAGCTCGATCGTTTGCTGGCGCTCCTGGACGCGACGGGAGACGCGGACCTGAAGCCGATCGCGCTGGCCAAGATGCACGGGGACTCGGCGGCCGAGATCGCCGCCCGCCTGGGTTGCGTGCGCCGCACGGTCGAGCGCAAGCTGCAGGTGATCGTGCGGATCTGGGAACGCGAGGGCGCGTCATGAGCACGGCGTTCGGAGAGCTGCCGCTGGATCGGCTGCTCAAGGCCAACGACGTGTGCAACCGCTTCGAAAGCGCGGTCCGCGGCGGCGCGTCGGTCGCGGTCGAGGAGTTCCTGACCGAGGTTGCCGAGGAAGACCGCCCGGTCCTCCGCGCGGAGCTGGAAGCCATCCTGCAAGCGCGGCGCGACGAAGGGCGGGACGAAACCGACGCCGAGCCGCCGCGGGAGATCGGCGAGTACGTCCTGGAGGGAGAGCTGGGCCGCGGCGGCATGGGCCGGGTGTTCCGCGCGGTGCATCGCATCATGAAGCGGCCGGTCGCGATCAAGTTCCTGCACGTCGCCGAGTCCGAACGCCAGGCGGCGGCCGACGCGCGCTTCCAGAAGGAGATCGAAACCCTCGCCAGGCTGCAGCATCCCCACCTGGTCACGGCCTTCGACGCCGGCCGCACCGGCATCTGGCGTTTCCTGGTCACCGAGTTCATCGACGGCATCGACCTGTCCCGCTGGGTGCGGAGCCGCGGCCCGATGACCGCCGAGCAGGCGATCGACGTGCTCGTCCAGGGTTGCCTCGGCCTGGAGTACCTGCACGGCCAGGGGATCATCCATCGCGATCTGAAGCCGGCCAACCTGATGATCGACACCGCCGGCCGCGTGCGCATCCTCGACGTCGGCGTGGCCCGGGCCCTTGCCGAAGGCCCCACGTCGCTCACGCATTCGGGCCTGATCATCGGCACCGTGGACTTCATGGCCCCGGAGCAAGCCGGCCGCGCCGACGCCGCCGATGTCCAGAGCGACCTGTACAGCCTCGGCTGCACGCTGTTCTTCCTGCTCGAGGGCAAGCCGCCCTATCCGGCGCCAAGGCCGATGGAAGTCCTCGTCGCCCATCGCCAGCGGCCGATTCCCGACCTCGAAGCGCCGGCGCCGGGCGCATTGCGCGACCTGTGCCGGCAGTTGCTCGCCAAGGACCCGCGGCAGCGGCCGGCCTCGACCGCGGCCGTGCTTGCCTCGCTCACGGCGCTGCGCCGATCGCGCGACGAGGCGGAACGCACCCAGGTGCTGAAGGCGTCCGCGACGCAGACCGCGACGCCGCGCGCGGCGTACCGAGCCGTCTACGGCGCCGCCCTCGCCTTGGCCGTCATCGCGGCCGCGGTGCTGGGGTTCTTCGGGCTTTGGTGGTTGAACAGGAATGAGACAACCGCCCCGCCGGCCATGGCCGACTACCCGCTCGCCGATCCCGCCGCCTACCAGGAACGCTGGGCGAGACATCTGGGCGTGCCGGTCAAGGTCGCCGACGACACGGGCCTGGAGTTCGTGTTCATTCCGCCCGGCTCCTTTCCGATGGGCACGTCCGAGGCGGAAATCGCCGCACTGCGCGCGCGCGCGGCCCGCGAGGTCACCCGCCTGCGCATCCAGGCCGAACAGGCGCGGTCGATCACGATCGCCAAACCGTTCTACCTCGGCGCCACCGAAGTGACCGTCGGCCAGTTCCGGCGCTTCATCGACGCGACCGGCTACCCGACGGCGGCGGAGAAGTTCGGCGGCGGCTACGGCGTGGTCGACGGCGAATGGATCCGCGCCGACCGCTTCTCCTGGCGCGATCTCGGCGAGCAAGCCGCCGGCGACGACTTCCCCGCCGGCAACATTGCCTGGCAGGACGCCGAAGCGTATTGCCACTGGCTCAACGGCATCAGCAAAGGGCAAGCGACCTATCGGCTGCCGGTGGAAGCGGAATGGGAATACGCGTGCCGGGCGGGCACGTTGACGCCGTACTGTGGCGGCGACGCGGCGTCGCTGCAGCGCTACGCCTGGTTCCAGCCCAACTCGTTGTGGCGGCTGCACCCGGTCGGCGGCAAGGAGCCGAATGGCTTCGGCCTGTTCGACATGCACGGCAACCACAACGAGTGGTGCGGCCTGGCCCCGCCCGACTCACCCTTGTTCACGCCGATCCCGGGCGGCAACCCCGCCGACCGCCCCAGCCGCGGCGGCAACTTCCCCGACCCGGCGGAACGCCTGCGCTCCGCGGCCCGGGACTGGGCGCCCGGCAACACCATGGGGAAGGGGGGATTTCGGGTGCTGAAGGAGATTGCGGAGTGAAGCCCGGCGCGCCAGAGGAAAATCTGCGAACGCGGTGCTAAATTTAGAACAGACGTGTTTTTCAGACGCATGGAACCCACGATCCGTTTTCCAATCGCTTCCAGCACCCATCTGGGAAGCAACGTTCCAGATGTTCCTTCACGCGGTTGAGCGACATCCAGTAGAGGCGATCAGCGGCATCGCCGAGCGGCTGCCCCGCCGCGTCGAAGAGACGGACTTGATTCATCTGCTCACGCGGGTACTCCGAATCTGGCGTGATCGCGAGCAGGTAGAATTCGCGCACGGTTTCAAGTGCTCGTCGCAGAACGGCGAGATCATGATCCAGTCGGACGCGCCGCCATTGTTTTCGCTTCGTCGGGTCCGGGCAAAATGAGTGACGCCAGTACAAGACGTCGTTGGCAGCAGTTTCGGGATCGAGCGTAACATGGCGCTCGTTGATCTCACGCTTGCCGAGCGATGCTCGTAACGCATTGATGAAGCGCCATTTCAGTTCGAGTTGTCCGTTGAGCGTCGACAGGTAACCGCGAATCAGCTTGCGCGCCGCGCGTTTGCCATCCGGTTCCGCGAGCTTGTTATGAACGGCATCGAGGGTTCGACGTGGTCGAAAGGAATTCGCGAATGTGCTCGGTTTTCCCTCGACGAACACGAACGACGTTTGGGCTTGGTCGAGGCCCCAGATCGCGCCGTCTGGATTGCCGAATCCGTCGCTGCCGAGACTGAATTCGGTCATGACGCGGTGGAGTCCGTTCATCCCCGGTACGTCACGGAGTTTTCTGCCGTTGCCGTTCTTGGCATGCTCCAAGACAGGTTCCAGATTCTTGTCGAGCAACGTATGAAACAGGTAGGAGAGTAGCCCTCGTTCCGAGTAAAGCCACAGACGATCGTTGCCGCGCGGTCGAAAAAACTGTCCCATCCGCAGCCTCCGGAAGAGGGGAGTGTGATCGGAATTCGCACGAATTCAGAACGTAGATCGCGTGATTGACTGCGCGGCAGCGCGGCCGCGGCGCACGTGCACCTGGAGCCGGCGGGGGAAGGGGAAGAGTGCCACGTGACGGTGTGCCGCTCACCGTCCTACCTTGGCTTTCGCCAGGCGCTCCACGAACGCCTGATGGTCCGCGCTGTGCAGCCCTTGGCGCAACGTCGCGAGCAGGCAGGTTACCTCGCGCCGGAGCAACGCTGGGCCGTCGAGCCACAGGCCTGGAAACACGCGCGAACGCCAAACGCCGTCGGCATCGGGTGGCATGATCTGGTAGCGGCATGTGCGCTCCACGTTGAATTCTAATGGAACGTCAGCGGTCCTGACTACTTTTCTTTCGTCGACGGATGGCGGTCTCGATCTCCGCCGCGCCGCTGCTGCCAGTTGCTCAGACACTTCTCGAGATCGACGCCCCGGCCGAGCACCGGTTTCCACAGATCGCCGACCCGGTCGAGCCGCCGTTGGATGGTGGCGATGGTGAACGCGGCCGGATCGAGCTTCTTGCCGACTTCCTGCCAGCGCAACGGCGTGGATACCGTCGCTCCGGGGACGGGCCGCACCGAGTAGGGGGCGGCGATGGTCTGGCCGTGGCGGTTTTGCAGGTAATCAAGGTAGATCCGCTGCCGGCGCTGGGCCGGGCTGCGGAGCATGCTGGTCGTGTGCGGCAGCCGGGTGTGCGCCAGCGTGGCGATGATCTCGGCGAAGCGCCGCGCCTGGTCGTATGCGTACCGGGCGCCGAGCGGCACGTAGACGTGCAGGCCGCGCTTGCCCGACGTCTTGCAGCAGCACTCGACGCCCTGGTCCTCCAGCAGCTTGCGCACCTCCTGGGCGGCCGTCACGACTTCGGCAAACGGCACGTCCTGCGGATCGAGGTCGATGATCAGGTAGTCCGGCCTCTCCAGCGACTCGACCCGCGAATGCCATGGGTTCATTTCGATGCAGCCGAGGTTGGCGACGTACAGCAACGTTGCTTCATCCTGGCACACCAGGTAGCGCATTTCCTTGCCCCGCGATTCCGAGTGGATCGCCGCCGTGCGCACCCACGCCGGGGGCGGCTGGTGGCCCATGTCCTTGTGGAAGAAGCCCTGCCCCCGGATGCCGTTGGGGTGACGGTTGAGGTTGAGCGGCCGATCGCGCAGGTAGGGCACGATCCACGGCGCCGCCTGGTGATAGTAGCGCAGCATGTCGCCCTTGGTGTAGCCTTCATCGGGCCAGTAGATCTTGTCGAGGTTGGTGAACGCTCCCGCCGGCAACACGGCCGCCGCCGCGGCGCTGGCGCTCGCGCCGCCGCCCGCGCGGTCGCTGGGCGCGGCATCGTTCCGCGCGGCACGAGGAGCGCTTTGGTGTGTCGGCGACGCTGAGCGCGCCGGGTTCGCGTCCGCCGCCTTGATCACTTCCGGCACGTGTTGGGGAACTTCGCGGTGGACGTCGTCGGCCGCGCGATCCTCGCGCAGCCCGAGGAAGACCGGGTGCCGCATCGAGCCGTCGCCGGTCCAACCCTGAAAGGCGACCTCGCAGACGAGCGCTGGCTTGACCCAGTGCGCCGGCGCATTCGTCTTGGGCGTCTTCTTGAAAGGACAGGCCTTCTGCAGCATCGGCTCGAGCTTGGCGCGCACCGCGGCCAGGCTGTCTTGATCGAAGCCGCTGCCCGTGTGGCCGATGTACGTCAGCTCGCCGTTGTCGAACAGTCCCAGGATCAGGGCGCCCAGCTCCTGGCGCGTGCCGCGCGGCTCGGTGTAGCCGGCGATCACCGCCTCCTGCTGTTTCCGGGCCTTGAGCTTCAACCACTCCGGACCGCGCTTGCCTTCGCGATAGCGGCTGGCGGCGTTCTTGGCGATGATGCCCTCCAGTCCCTGGTCCGCCGCGGCCTTGAAGAACGCCACGCCACGCTCCTCGATGTGCTCGCTGAGCCGCAGCGCCGGATGACGCCCCAGCAAGGACGCCAGCAATTCCTTGCGCTGGCGCAGCGGCACGCCGCGCAGGTCCTGACCGTCCAGGTAGAGCAGGTCGAAGATGTAGTACGCCAGAACCCCTTCGCGGCTCTTCTGATAGTTCTGCAGCAATTCAAACTGCGACCGACCCTGGGCGTCGAGCGCCACGATCTCGCCGTCGAGCACCGCGTCATGGCCGAAGACCTCCAGCGCCCGCACCAGCGGGGCGAAGGTTTGCTCGTAGGAGAGCAGGTTCCGCGAGTAGAGCCGGACCTTGCCGCGCTCGATCTCGGCGAGCGCGCGAAACCCGTCCCACTTGATCTCGAACAGCCAGCCGGCGCGGTCGAACGGCTTGTCGACCAGCGTGGCCAGCATCGGCTTGATGCGGTGCGGCATCTCGGCCTGGCGCCCGGCCGTCACCGGCGTTGTGGATGGCCCGCCGTCTTTCCCACGATTTGAATACCAGACGGCGCCGCGGCCGGAGCGCCGCTTGGCGATCTCCTCCATGCTGCGGCCCGTCTTGGCCGACCGGTCCTGCGCGAGCACATCGCCGGCGCCGGCGAAGGGGTCGTGATGCTTGAAGAACAGCCACTCGTTGCCCTTGCCGTGCTTGAGCTTGACGAGCGAGAATTCCCCGCGCAGCTTCTGTCCGTTCAGGACGAAGCGGAGATGCCCCTTGTCGAGCTGCCGCCGGAGCAGCGCTTCCCGCGCCTCCCGGCCGCCGGCGCCGCCCGCGCTGCTGCCGCCCGCATTGCTGCCGCCCGGGCCGCCGCCTGGGCCGCCGTCGACCGGCTCGTAGCTGCCTTGATCCCACACCATCACCGTGCCGGCGCCGTAGTTGCCCGCCGGGATGATGCCTTCGAACGTGCGATACTCCAGCGGATGATCCTCGACCAGGATCGCCAGGCGCTTGTCGGCCGGATTGAGCGACGGCCCCTTGGGAACGGCCCAGCTCTTGAGGACGCCGTCCATTTCCAGGCGAAAGTCATAATGGACGCGCCTGGCCGCGTGCTTCTGCACGACGAACCGCGGGGCGCCGCGGATTTTTTGCGGTTTGCCCCTGGGCTCGGGCGTGCTCTCGAAACGGCGCTTGGCCTGGTAGCTCGTCAGCGACAAGGAGGAAACCTCCGAACGACGGGCGTCGCGGATGGTGAATTGGACGACGCCGGCATCCGAATTCTAGCAGGTTGCGAGCCAGCGATGCGAGGTGTTTGGTGAGTGGCTGGGAGGTGAGTGGTGAGTGGTGGATATGCGTCAGCCAACCAGCACGCACCACTCACCTGTCGTTGCTATTGACTACTGACCACTGACTATGACTACTGACTTCCGAATCAATTCACGCTCGCGATCGTCCCCTTGCGCACCTGGCCGCCGCGGACGATGTAGAACGCCAGCGGCTGGAACGTCTCCAGCTCCGGATGGTTCAGCACGTACAGCACGTTGTCGGCCGACAGCATTTCGTAGCTGTGCAGCCCGACCAGGATGTCGCCCTTGCGGATGCCGGCCTTGGCGGCGGGGCCGTCGGCGATGTCGATCACTTCCAGGCCGCCGTTGAGCTGGCGATTGACGCGCGTGACCATGTCGGTCGGAACGGGGTTGAGCTGCACGCCGAGCTTCGTCCAGATGACGTCGGAGGCCGGCGTCACCCGCGTGCGGACAACGCGGTCGGGGGTGCTGACGCCGCCCACGGCCAGGTCGACGCGCTGTTCGTGGTCGCCGCGGCGCACCACGACGGGCACCTGATCGCCGGCCTTGACGTCGAGGAAGGCGCGTTCGACGTCGTAGCTGCACACGACGCGGACGTCGCCGATGCGGACCAGGGTGTCGCCCGCCCGCAAGCCGGCGCTGGCCGCCGGGCCGTCGGCGCGCTCGATCATCACCGAGCGGACCGGAATCTCGTTGGCGATGTTGACGCGGTCGCGCACGGCCAGGCCGTCGTAGGCCGACGGCCGGCGGCGGGTGCGGAGCATGTCGGCCACCGCCCGGACCATGTGATCGACCGGGATCGCGAAGCCGATCCCCTGGGCGCCGGCCCGGATGGCGACGTTGACGCCCACCAGCTCGCCGTTGACGTTCACGAGCGGCCCGCCGGAGTTGCCTGGATTGATGCTGGCGTCGGTCTGGATCAGCGACTTGTACGACATGTCCTTGTTGAGGCTCACGTCGCGCTTGATGGCGCTGACGATGCCCAGCGACACGGTGTGCTCGTAGCCGAAGGCGTTGCCGATGGCCAGGACGGTTTCGCCGACCATGAGGTCGGCGGCGGTGCCGAGCGGGATCGTCGGCAACGGCTGGACGGGATCGATCTTGATGAGGGCGAGGTCGACGTCCGGGCTGCGGGCGACGACGCTGGCGTTCTGGGTGGTGCCGTCGGCGAGGCGGATGCGCAGCAGGCTGACGTCCTCGATGACGTGGTGGTTGGTGACGATGTAGCCGCGCGGATCGACGACGATGCCGGTGCCCATGCCGTTGACGCGGTTCTGCGAGGGCGTGAAGGTAAAGTGGTCGCCGCCGGCGATGACCGAGCGCTCGCTGTGGATGTTGACCACGGCGCCCTTGACGCGTTCGATGGCGCGCACGATGGCGCTGCGGCGCGTGCCGGCGCGCGGCGCCGGTTCTGTCAGCGGCGCGGCAGCCCTTGGCGCGGTCGGCGTTGGCGCGGTCACGGCGCCCGGCTTGGCTTCCTTGGGCCGGAGATCGGAGGGCCGGAGATCGGGAACGACGGCGGCGGATCGGCTCGGGGCATCCTGCGCTGGGCCAGACGCGACGGCGGCCAACAACAATGGCACGACGCCGAGCGCGAGCAAGCAGCGACGGTGCGAACTCATGGTGTCCTCAGCGGCATCAAGGTGCGACACAGGGGATGGGACCGGCGACAGCAGGCAGGCGCGGGACTGCGTAAAACCGTCGCAAGTTCTCAGTGATATTCGGCGAACCCGTCGCCGGGGCTAAAGAAACGCCACTCAAGTTCGCCGCGGTTCTGCTCTTAACACGCATCGCGCGCCAGTTGCACCCAAGCTGCATCGCACGCCTGTGATAGAGGATGGCGAACCTTTGTCGGCGGCGCCGGTTGTGGCGGCTCGCGGCGCGCTCGCGTCGTCATTATGAGTTGACTGGCTACAATGACACCAAAAGGAGGACGCCATGACCACCACGCGCAAGCAGTTCATCCTCGATCACCTCCAGAACGAGCCGAACGACCCGGAGCTGCGTTACATGCTGGCCATGGAATACGCGAGCGAGGACAACGATCTCGAAGCGTCGCGCTGCTTCGAGGAATTGACCGCCGTCGCCCCCGACTACGTGCCGGCCTATCACACCGGGGCGCGGACGCTGGTGCGCCTCAATCGCGTCGCCGAGGCCAAGGCGCTCCTGGAACGCGGCATCCCGATCGCCTTCGCCCAGGGCAACACCCACGCGGCGGGGGAAATGCAAGAACTGCTGACCAGCCTGGACTAGGTCGGACTTGTGTTTGGCCCCGTTCCGAAGAAACGGGGCGGACATGATCCCGCGCGTGGGATTCATCCATTGCCAACCGCCTGTCCGCCCCGTTCTGCGAACCGGGGCTAAACGGGATTAGCTCGGCCGTGGACGCGGCCCGGCGAAGGCGGCACAACGAACATCATAGACGAGCGCTCATCCGTTCACCAGCATCTGAATCTCCGTCAGATACTTCTTCGGATTCCCTTGGAAGATCATGCCCGGCCCCTTGATGTAGATCTCGCGCGTCGGCATCACGATCTCGTAGCCCTTCTCCTTGATGTACGCCGCGATCTTGGCGTACGACCGGCTCAGCTCCTCGTACGGGCCCTGGTGCCTGAGCGACACGCAGCGGCCCCCGGGGAGCTCGCGGACCGAGATGCCGGCCACGTCCTTGCCTTTCTTGATCGGCATGCAGGCTTCGAAGTCCGCCTCCTCCTTGAACTCCGTGTCGTAGTGCAGCAGGAACGGCGGCCCGGCGATGTGCCGCCAAAAGCTCTTGCCGATTTGCGCGAAGCCCTTGCCGCACTCGGCGTAGCGGCCCTTCATGCGGACGCCGGCCATCAGCATCGGGCCGAGCGTCCTTTCTTCGACGGCAAAGCTCGAGTTGTGTGCCGCCATACGTGCCTCCTTTTCTTGTCGGATCATCTGTTGCAGCGAAACCACCACGCCGCGAAAGTGTCGGATTTTCTGCTCCAGGAGCAGTTGCTGCTGTTCGAGGAAATCGAGGATGTCGGCCTGATCGTCGCACGTGGCGAGCAAGTCGGCGACCTGCTCCACCGTGAAATCGAGGCCGCGCAGTTGCGTGATGACGCGGGCTCTGTCGATCTGGCGCACGTCGTAGTGGCGATAGCCGGTGCGGTCATCCACGTACGCCGGAACCAGCACGCCCTTCTCGTGATAGAAGCGCAGCGTCTTCACCGTCAGGCCGGTGATCTTCGAGAATTCGCCGATGGTGTACATTCTCGCAGGCACGCGGCTCGCGTGCCCCTTACGCCTCCACATCCAGGCGGGAAGCGAGCCGCCGCCCTACCAGCGCCATCATGATAACGGTCTCCCCCAAGGGGAGAGTCAAGCAGATTCTCGCGCGTTCCGATTATTCCACATTTGCCGACGGTGCGCGTTGCACCCGACGCCGCGCCACCGATTCCGGCGTTTTCCAGTGCGGCGCCGTCGTCGGTGCGCCGCAGGCGTGGATATGATTTGGCGAGACTGCGCGGATTCCCTGCCCGGAGGCGTCGCGAGCCGAGCGACGCCGGTCCCGGCCCCGCTCGGCTCGCGGGGCCTACTGAGACGGCATCGACATGGCCAAAGCGCGTCGCGAATCCCGCTCGACGGCCAAACCGCGGACCCACCGCCTCGACGGCGTGGCCTGGCTGCTGCTGATCGCCGGCCTGCTGCTCGCGTTGTGCGTCCTCAGTTACGACGTGCGCGCCCACGGCAACTTCTTCGGCCCGCTCGGCGCCTGGCTGGCGCGGGAAATCAACGCCACCCTCGGCGTCGCGGTCCACGTGCTGCTGGCGAGCTGGTTCGTGCTGGTGCTGCTCTTGCTGCTGCGGCAAAGCTGGGCGTCGTGGAGTCTGCGGCTGCTCGGTTGGCTGGTGCTGGTGCCGTGCGCCGCCGTCGCCGCCGATTGGTTCGCCCCCGATCCGGCCGGCGGGCCGATCACCGGCAGCGGCGGGGCCGTGGGCGTCGTGGTCCACGCCTGGCTCCGGGAAACGTTCACGCCGTTCTTCGCCGGGCTCGCCTTCGGCACGGCCGTCGCGATGGGTCTGCTGCTGGCCCTCGATTTTCTCGTCCTGCGCCTGTTGAACGCCTTGTGGACGATGTGTAAATACTGCGGCGCCGCCGTGGCCGGCACGCTGCGCTTCTTCGGCCGCCTAGCCTGGCAGCGCCGCCCGAACAGCGCTCCTCCCGAAGACCTGAGCGCGATCCCCATCCATCACGCCGGCGTCAAGACGGTCCCCGACGACGCTGTGCCCGACGACGACGCCGATGAGCCGGCGATCCTGCCGATCCAGCGCAACTTCGGCGCGACCATCGAGGATCAGCATCGCTTCGACAACTTCGAGCTGCCGCCGCTGAGTCTCCTGTCGGACCCGGAGCCGTTCCCGTTCGAGGACCACGATCAGAAGCTGCGCGACACCGCGGCCCTTCTGGAAAAGACCTTCCAGGACTTCGAGCTGAACATCCGCGTCGTCGGCATCAACACCGGCCCGGTCATCACCCAGTACGAGCTGGCCCTCGAAACCGGCATGCGCGTCAACAAGGTCACCACCCTGGCCGACGATCTCGCCCTGCACCTGCGCGTGCCCAGCGTCCGCGTGGTGGCGCCCATCCCCGGCAAGAACACCGTCGGCATCGAAGTCCCCAACGAGCACCGCGCCATCGTCCGCCTCAAGGAAGTGATCCAGACCGCCGGCCGCCGGCTGACGAAAACCAAGCTGCCCCTGCTTCTCGGCAAGGACACCGAAGGCCGGCCGCTCGTGTACGACCTCGCCGACATGCCGCACCTGCTCATCGCCGGCAGCACCGGCACCGGCAAATCCGTGTGCCTCAACTCGATCATCCTGTCGATGCTGATGACCCGCCGGCCCGACGAAGTCAAGATGATCATGATCGATCCCAAGATGACCGAGCTGACCGAGTACGGCAAGATCCCCCACCTGATGCACCCGGTCGTCAAGGACATGAAAAAGGCCGAGGCGATCCTGGCCTGGGCCGTGGACAAGATGGAGGAGCGCTACGATCTCCTCAGCCGGGCCCGGGTCCGGCACATCTCGGTGTACAACGAGCTGGGTCTCGAGGAGATTCACCGCCGTTTAGAACCCGACGACGACGAGAAGCAGCGCATCCCCGAAAAGATGCCGTACATCGTGATCCTCGTCGATGAGCTCAACGACCTCATGATGCTGCTCAAGCGCGAGGTGGAAGGGCACATCATCCGCCTGGCCCAGAAGTCGCGGGCCGCCGGCATCCACCTGGTGCTGGCCACGCAGAAGCCGACCGTCGATGTCATCACCGGCCTGATCAAGTCGAACCTGCCGGGCCGCCTGTGCTTCAAGGTGTCCAGCCGCACCGACAGCCGGGTGGTGCTCGACGAGATGGGCGCCGACAAGCTCCTGGGCAAGGGGGACATGCTGTTCCTGCAGCCGGGCACGAGCACGCTGGTGCGCGCCCAGGGGACCTACGCCGGCGACGAGGAGATCAGCCGCGTCGTGACCCATCTCGAATGCGATCAGCCGTGCTACGCCGCCGAGCTGGTGCAGCTCAAGCCGTCGAGCGAATCGGGCAGCTCCATGGACAAACTGCGGGCCCGCGACGACCTGTACGAGCAGGCGGTGGAGATCGTGGTCCGCGAAGGCCGCGGCAGCGTGTCGCTCTTGCAGCGCTCCATGGGCATCGGCTACGGCCGGGCAGCCCGGCTGATCGACTTCATGGCCGAGGACGGCATCGTGGGCGCGTACAACGGCTCGAATGCCCGCGAAGTGCTGTACACGCCGGAGGAGTGGGTGCAGATGAAGCAAGGGGCGCAGGCGGCGCGGGCGTAGGGTTCGTAGCGGATCGCGCCCACAGGCCGCGAGTGTGGTTCATTCCCGGTTTCAACGAAGCGCGGCGGCTGCCGTTCGATGATGATGTCCAAACGTGCTGCCGGCGCCGCTGCTGAAGCGACTTGCTGTGCCTATTGGGTCGCCAAGATCGCTAGGAATCGCCCGCTTGACGGCGCGACTTCGGCTATAATCATCGAGGCGTGTGAGATGACTGATGAAGTTCACGACGCTCATTCCGCTGCGGTTCAACGACGGCCGGAAAGTTTCCTTGGAGCAGATAAGCCGAATCATTGACGAACTGGCGGCCCGGTTCAACGGCTGTTCGGACGAAGGAATCACGAAGGGACAATGGCTTGATCCGAAAGACTCCCGGCTCTATCGCGACGAAAGCCGTCGAATCACCGTCGTCTGCGACAACGCTCAGCTGCGCGAGGCGGAACGGGCCGTGATCAAGATCGGCCAGGAACTTGGTCAACACGCCATGTACTTCGAAGTCCGCGATTACGATGGCGTGCAGTTTCTGAAGGTGCCCGAGCCGAGGAAACGCCGGAAAAGGTGAAGCCCATGAACAAAAGCAAGGCCGAAGAAGCGCTCAAGGTTGCCAAAGAATTGGCCAAGACGGCAAGGTCGGCCACGGACTTCCACAACGCCTTCTTCGGGATTGGCGGCAAGTTCGGCGAGCTTTTCCCCGACCGCGCCCAGCGCGAAGCGTTCTTGAAAACGCCGCAATACCGCGAGATTTTCCAAATGCGCGCGGCTTTGGAGAGATTGGCCAAGGCGGCGTCCTGACGCGCACGTTACGGCCGCACAAGGCCTTCACCCGCGTCCCGATACCCTTGAAGATTGAATCCGGCCGTCTGGTCGGGGCGAACCCGCTTGCCGACCCAGGTCGGGATGAACTGATCGTCGGTGACCAGCACAGCTTCCCTCCACCAGTCGGGCAAGATCTCTTGTTCGCTGCCGTCCGCGGGCTCGGCCACCGCATGCGGATAGGCAAACCGCAAGCGCCAGCTTGTATTCGGAACGCGAACCCCCGATCCGGAGAACGCGCGAAGAAAGTCGTTGAATTTCTTTGGCCCGAGCCCGAGGTTCTCGAACCCCAGGTCCACGAAACGGCCGGCGAGGAAGGACAGTTCCGGCGGCAATGGCGCTGGGAACGAGGTATGCGCAGCGGCTTCCGCGAGCATGGATTCATGGAAACCTGATCCGAGTTTTTCAATGGCTTCGAGCCACGTGTTGAATTTGACCATCGTGCCCATGGCATGACTCCTTCGGGCATCCAACGACTGAGCGTTGTTTGAACAGCCGGTTTCACTTGGCGCCCGTCCACCAGCCATCTGCAGTAGTGAATCCAGATCGATCAACTTGATGGGTAGAATCCTTTCCCCGCTTGCGCGAGCTGTTTCATCTGCGGCGTTGCCGCGAAGCGTTTCCCGAGCGGCTCGTACTTCGCCAGCCGTTGCAAGATCGTGTCCAGCCCTTCCGAATCCGCCCAGCGCAGCAGGCCGCCGCGGAAGGCCGGGAAGCCGATGCCGAGGATCAAACCCAGATCGACGTCGGCCGGGTCGCGGACGATGTTCTCCATCAGCACCAGGCTGGCTTCGACCAGCATCGGCAGGAACATGCGGTCGGTCAGCTCTTCCTCGGTGAAGCCGCGCTGGCCGCTGCGGCACTTCTCCAGGAACCCGGCCAGGGCGGGATCGTCGATGCCGCGCGAGCCCTTGGCGTAGCTGTAGAACCCCGCTCCCGATTTCTGTCCGAGCCGACCGGCCTTGACCAGCTCGCCCACGATGCGCGTGCTCTTCGAGCGCCCGGCGAACGCCGTGTTCACGACCATGCCGGCGTACAGGGCCGTGTCGAGGCCGACGACGTCCGACAGCGTGATCGGCCCCATCGGCATGCCGAACTCGGTGGCGGCCCTGTCGAGGTCGCGCGGGCTGGCGCCTTCCTCCAAGAGCGCATAGGCCTCGTTCATGTAGGGGAACAGGATGCGATTGACGAGAAAGCCGGGGCAATCGCGGACCACGATCGGGCTCTTGCCGACGCGCTTGGCGTGGGCCACCAGCGTCACCACGGTCTGATCGCTGGTCTGCTCGCCGCGAATCACTTCCACGAGTTGCATGCGGTCGACGGGATTGAAGAAGTGCAGCCCCGCGAACTGGGCGGGATTCTTCCACGCCTGGGCCATGCGCGTGATCGAGATCGTCGAGGTGTTCGACGCCAGGATCGCGTCGTCCGCCACGATGGCGTGCAGATCGCGATAGAGCTTGGTCTTGACGGCCTCGTTCTCCACCACCGCTTCAATGACGAGGTCGCGGTCGCTCAGCATCCCGAGGTTCTGGGTGGTGTTCAAGAGGGACAGGGCCTTGAGCAGCTCGGCCGGCGTCATCCGGCCGATCTCGACGCGTCCCTGCAGCGACTTGTGAATCGCGGCGACCCCCTTGTCGAGCGCCGGCTGGGCCACGTCGAGCATCAGCGCCGGCGCGCCGCGGCGGATGTGGGCGCCGGCGATGCCGGCGCCCATGATGCCCGCGCCGATCACGCCGACCCGCTGGAGCTGTTTGGGCTGCAAGGTCGCGTCGGCGACGCCCGTGTCCTTGGCGAGCCGCTGATTCATGAAGAACACCGCGATCAGGTTCCGCGAGATCAGGCTGCCCACCAGCGGCACGAACAGATCGGACTCGGCCTTCAGGGCGTCGTCGAGCGGCAGGTTGCAGCCCATCACAATAGCGTCGAGCGCGGCGATGGGCGCCGGGAACTGGCCTTTGGTCTTCGCGAGCACCTGGGCCCGGGCCACGCCGTAGGTGAACGCGAGTTGATCCTCGCTGAGGCCGACGGGCTGCTGCTTGCGCCGGCGGGCCTCGCGCCAGTCGCCGCTTTGCCGCGACCACGCGATGAGGCGCTTGGCTTCGTCGAGAAGCTTGTCGCTCGGCACGGCGTCGAACACCAGGCCGAGCTCCCGCGCCCGCCGCGGGTTCACGGCTTCGCCGGCGCAGATCAGCTCCGCCGCCTGGCTCGGCCCGATGAGGCGCGTCAGCCGCTGGGTGCCGCCCCAACCGGGGATCAGGCCGACCTTGACCTCCGGCAGGCCCAGCTCGGTCTTGGGATTGGACCCGGCCAGGCGATAGTCGAAGGCCAGCGCGACTTCCAGCCCGCCCCCCATGCAAGCGCCGTCGACCAGCGCCACGGTCGGGCACGGCAGTTGTTCGAGGCGGCCGATCATGTCGAGCCCGCGTTTCACGAGCATGCGCGACGTCGCCTCATCGCGGACCGTCGCCAGCTCGCGCAGGTCGGCCCCGGCGATGAACATCCCCGGCTTGCCGCTCTGCAGCACGACGCCGTCGAGGCCCGACATCTTGTCAAGCTGCCCGACCACCTGCTCGAACTCGCCGAGCACCGCCAGGCCCAGGGTGTTCGCCTTGCTCCCGGGTTGATCGAAGGTGATGACCGCGAGCCGGTCGGCAACATCCAATCGCAATGCGGTCGCGTTCATGGGATGTCCTCAGGTTGCGGCTTTGCCGCTTGGCGTTCACGCCGCGCCTGGCGCTGCGCTTGCGCTCAACGGCAAGCCGGAGGAATTGATATACCGTACTCATGATCCACGTCGAGCATCTTACCAAATCGTTTCGCGATCTGCGCCGGGGAACCGTGCTGGCCGTGGACGACATCAGCTTCGACGCCGAGCCGGGCGAAGTTTTTGGCCTGCTCGGCCCCAACGGCGCCGGCAAGACCACGACGCTGCGCATGCTGTGCACGGTCCTGAAGCCGACGTCGGGCATCGCCCTGATCGCCGGCTTCGACGTGTCCACCCAGCCCGAGCGCGTCCGCGAGAAGATCGGCTTTCTGTCGGCCAACACCGCCATCTACGACCGAATGTCGGCCTGGGAAATGGTCGAATACTTCGGCAAGCTCTACGCCCTGGACGGCGACCGGCTGCGAGAGCGCATGGAGCAGGTCTTCGAGTCGCTGCAGATGAACGACTTCCGCGACGTGCTCGGCGGCAAGATGTCCACCGGCATGCGGCAAAAGGTGTCGATCGCGCGGGCCATCATCCACGATCCGCCGGTGTTGATCTTCGACGAGCCGACGCTGGGCCTGGACGTGCTGGTCGCCCGCGCCGTGCTGGAGAACGTCGAACGGCTGCGCGAGCAGGGCAAGTGCATCATCTACTCGACCCACGCCATGCGCGAAGTGGAGAAGCTGTGCCGCCGCGTGGCCATCATCAGCCGCGGCCGCATCCTGGCCAACGGCCTGCTCGACGACCTGCGGCGGGAGCACGGCCAGCAGGACCTGGAAGAGCTGTTCTTTCAACTGGTCGGATGATTCTTCGCCGTTCTTCGTCCGCCCTCTGCGTTCTCTGCGGCCTTTGCGGTTAAGAATTCGAACCGCAGAGAGCGCAGAGGGCGCGGAGGAACGCAGAGAATGAAGAACGACTTTCCTCTAGCTCCACTCGGCAAACTCGGGTCCATACTTCACCAGGCCGGCGCCTGCCGGCAGGGCGCCCGGTTCCAGCTCGATGACCATGAACGCTTCGTCCGCGCCGTACTCGTTGTTCAAGCCGGCTTCACTCGCCCGGCGGAAGCCGAAGCGCGGGTAGAACTCCGGATGCCCCAGCACCACGACGAACGGGCAAGGTTTCTGCCGGCACGCGGCCAGCCCGTCGCGGACCAGAGCCGAGCCGATGCCGCGCCGTTGCCGGCCAGGCAGCACCGCCATCGGCGCCAGACCGAGTCCAGAGATAAGGCCGGCGGGCGTCTCGAGCGACACGGGGCTGAAGAGGATATGCCCGACGACAGCGCCGTCCAGTTCGGCGACCAGCGACACGCAGGCATGGCCGGCAGCGCGGAGGCGACCCACCAATCGAGCCTCGGCGTCGGTCGGAAACGCGGCGGCGTGGACCGCATGGATCGCTGTTGCGTCGTCCGGGCGTTCGGGTCGGATGGACAGCATGGCCGCCTCGATGAGCGCCAATTGTATATGGGAGCGGCACTTGGTGATAGAATCCAATCAAGAAAGGTTGGTGCTCGGAAAACAATATGCGCTATCGCTCGCTGGTGTTCGTGCTCTTGTTGGCCGGCGTGGCTGTCGCGGGCTATGTGGCCGCGCGGACCTTGGGGATCTGGAGCGTCCCCGGCCAGGTCCGGCCCGTGCCGCCGGGCGATCAGGAAATCGCCTGGATCCTTCCCGCCACCAGCGGCGACGCCTGGGAACGGCTCGTCGCGGCCCTCAAGCTCCTGCAGCAGGACTGGCCGAAGCTGCAACCCGGCACGAAGCTCGAACTTGACCTGGACAAGGCCTTCCTCGATCTGACCGCCGACGTGCCTGAAATCGGTCTGCGGCTTGGACCGGGCGGCCGCCACAAACTCTGGGTGCGCTGGTACAAGCTGTCCGGCGACACCGACAGCCGCCAGTGGATCAACACCCTGCGCCAGCGCGGCACGCCGCCGCTGGCGGTGGTCGGCGGCGACACGAGCGACCGCGCCCTGGCCCTGGCCACGGCCCTGGCCGACGCGCGCAAGCTGTGGTCCGGTCCCGCGCCCTTGCTGCTGATCACCACGGCCACCGCCGACCGCTACTTCCCCAAGGATGGCGCCGCGATCACCGCTCACGAACACTGGCCGAAGTTGATGGGCGTCTATGCCGGCCGCAGCTTCCGCTTCGCCTTCACCAACCAGCGCATGGTGGACGCGGTGCTCGATTTCATCCGGCAGACGCCGCAGGTCTGGCCGCAGAAAAACCTGGACCCCGGCGTCCTGGCGGGGATCGTCGCGCCGGCGGATCCGTGGGCGAGCCTCGGCTTGCTCGGCGCCACCGGACATCTCCCCTATTTCCTGTACGCGATGGAGTGGGGCGACGACGGCTATTCCAAGGACCTCGCCGAGATTTTCTTGACCGAGTTCGCCGAGCAGACCGGCAACTACGCCGGCAACGTCCACGAAACGTCGGTGCCGTACAGCGTGGGCGATCAGTTCCAGGCCAATCCGCGCGAGGACCTGGCCATCAGCTTCTTCCTCAACGACCGCGCCCGCGTCCGCGACCAGCAGTACCTGCTGGTCCTGCCCACCGGCGCCCAGCGCATGCGGCGGTTCCTGCGGACGTTGTGCCGGCAAGCGCCGCTGGAGATGCGCAACGTCGTGGTCGTCAATGGCGACGCCATCTCCTTCAACACCATCTACCGCGACCGCGACGTCGCCTGGCACATCCTCGACGTCCCGGTGCCGCTGGTGTTCTTCAGCCATCGCAGCCCGGTGGACGAAGCCGCCGGCTTCCATCCGCAGAAGGCGGCGACGGGAACGCAGGACCTGCTCCTGTTTCGCGACATCTTCGAAGCCCTGCTGCACTGCTGCTTCGATGGTCGGCGCGGTCTGGCGGGAACGGACGCGGTCCATGAACGGCTGGCGCGGCTGCGCTGGGACCGGCAGCGGGTGCGGCTGCCGGCGACGGCTGGCCCGGCGAACGGCTTGCCGTTCTTCGACGCCGACGGCGACCGCACGCCCGGCACCGGCGCGCACGTCGTCTGGCTGCGGCCCACGTACGACGGCACGCGCAACTTGCCGCGGGCCGTGATCAGCGTGTGGAACGTCGCCGGCCAGGGCTGGGCGCCGTCGTGCCCGCCGTTCGATGTCTTCTACAACCGTCAGCTGGTCCCGGCGGGGGAGTAGCATGCGCTCGCTGTGGCAAACCGTTCGCGCGCTGCTGCCGCCCTTGATCCTGGCCGCTCTCGTCGTCCTGGTGCTGCGCGAGCCGGTCGCCTGGTGGCTGCACGGCCAGGAAATCTACGACCAGGAAGCGATCAAGGAGTGGATTCGCGAGGCCCGCAACGTCAAGACGCTGCCGGAGCTGGTGAAGGAGTATCTCGACCTGCACGGCCGCGAGCGCCTCCTGGCCGAGCAAGCGGCGGCGGCCGACGAGGACGAGCGCCGCCGCCTGGAGCGCCTGCAGGACGCCGCCCACGAGGAGATGGCCGGCAAGCGCGAAGAGATCGGCGAGTTCCTGAAGTCGATCGGCAATCCGCCGACCAAGATCTACACGGGCCAGTTGCCGCTGTTTCCGATCATCTATCAGCTCCGCGTGACGTTCGCCGAGGAATTGCAGGCGGCGCCGATCGTGTGGGATTCGCAACTGCCGCGGCAGCGCAGCCAGTACCGGGAGCTGGAAAGCGAGCCGATCCACGCGTCGGCGAGCGTGGGCGTCCAGTATCATCTGCACGCCTACCAGAAACGGCAGACCCAGGAACGCCAGGAGGCGACGCGACGGCTGTGGTTGAGCGGCCTGGGGATCATGTTCGCGCTCTTGGCCATCGCCTGGGTCGTGCTGGCCCAGCGCCGCGAGCGCCGCCGCGACCGGCAGCGGCTGCTGACCGAACAACATCTCGGCGAGGTCGAGCGGCTGCGTCTCGAAGAGGAGCTGCGCCGCCAGGAGGCCGAGCGCAAGCATCAGGAGGCCCAGCGGCAGAACCTGGAGCTGAAGTCGCAGCTCTTCGCCAACATCGGCATCATGGCCGGCTCGTACGCCCACAACATCAAGAACCTGCTGGTCCGCCCCAACGACCTGCTGCGGCGTTGCCTGGAAGAGGAAGTCGCCGAGCGCGACCAGGCCCACATGCTCCGCGAAGTCAAGCACACCCTGGGGACCGTGACCGAGCGCCTGCAGCAGATTCTCTCGACCGTCCGCCGCGATCCGAGCAAGTCGGAGCGGACGCGGATCGACCTGAACGTGCTGCTGCGCGACATGCACGCCGCCTGGTCGGAGCTGGCCCGCGAGAAGTGGAAGCTGACGCTGGAGCTGGACACGAGCTCACAGCCCTTGTGGATCGAGGGCGACCTGTCGCACTTGCAGCAGGCCTTCGAAAACCTGCTGTTCAACGCCCGCGATTCGACCTTCGAGATGCGCGGCCGACTCCGCGACCAGGCGCGCGGCAAGACGTCCGAAGTCGCCAAGACGGCGGGAGCCTCCCCCCTGCCCGACAGCAAGCGCCAGGCGTTGATCGACGCCGCCGCCTGGAAAGGCCAGGTGACGCTGCGGTCGCGCCTGGCGGGCGACCGGGCGGTGATCGAGGTCGCCGACAACGGCATCGGCATGACCGACGACGTGCGGCGGCGCTGCATCGAGACGCACTTCTCGACCAAGCGCGACAACGCCCTGTTCGCCGGCTTGACCGCGGGGATGGGACTGGGGCTGTCGTTCGTGCAGGTGATCCTGCAGCACCACGGCGCCGTGCTGGAGATCGATTCCGCGCCGTTGCAAGGGGCGACGTTTCGCGTAAGCTTTCCCCTGGCCAGCTCGTAACGGCGGCGAAACGTCAGATTTCCGTCGATTTCATTGGGCCAGAACCATGACCCCGCTCGAACGCATCACGGAACGCGTCAACCGAAACGGCGACGTGAACGACCTCGCCACGCCGCGGCCGCTCTTGACCCTCGCGGAGTTCTTCGAGGGCAACGACGTCGTCGGCAGCATCGGCTGCAACTTGAATCCCCCGCCGAAACCCGCGACGTTCCACGATCTCTTGAAACGCATCGCCGCCCGCCCCGAGGTTGCCGACGTTCGCGTGCAAGTCACCATGTTCGACGACCCTGCCTGGCCGTTCAGCGACACCGTATGGATCATCACGAGCGCCGCGCCCGAACACATCGCCGGCTGGTTCGAGGAGGAGATGAGGCCGGATGACTGCCGGCGCGGCTGGCCGCCGGGCGTGAAGGTGGAGCCGTACGCGCTGCCGGCGGGGATGGAGGCGGTGCGGTGTTTTTGGGATTGAGGCTTCATGTCGACAGCGCAGGACATACCCGAGATCGCGGCCGCGCTCGCGGCGTTTATCGCGGACGGGGAACCGTACACGATTCGCCTCGATCCGCCGCTTGATCTGCGAGCGCTTGCCGCCGAGCTGCAACTTCTCCCCGCGATGCTCGACTTCGGCGGCTGCTTGGGTCTCAAGCGAAACGGCGAGGTGGCGTCTTTCACGTGGAACGAACCGCACAGTCTGCGGGCCGAACCGGATAACCGTATCCGCAACATCGTGTATTACCAGGCCAGCCTCAAGTATCCGGGCTTGGCCCCGCTCGTGCCCCGGCGGCCGGCGGATGCGGTGACCTGTTCGTGGTGCGGCGGTTCGGGAAGACATTTGGCAATCCCGGCGGAGTTTGCGGATCGCTTCGTTTGCTGTTGCGGCGGGCTGGGATGGCTGCACGAATGACCGTGATGGACCTGTGTGCGAACACGATTGGCAGGAGCTGGCGTACTTGAACCTGCTGGCCTCGGTCGACGAGGCCGACCTGGAGACTCTGCGGACCGGAGTTTCGGCCCGCACTGCCTCAGCCCATTGACGCGGCCTCCCTCGTGCCGTACTCTCGCTAGCAACATTCAGGTCGCGGAGAGTCCGGTATGGCCGGCGGTTCCTGGCTGGTGATCGAAGAGTTCCTCGAGCGCGGCGATCCGGCGTTCGTGGATGAGTTGCGCGCCTGCGAGGACGCGCCGCGGCTCGCGGCGTTCGCGGCGACCTGGCATGCCGATCGCCGGCCGGCGGCGCGGCGCTTCCTGCTCGAATACCTGCGCCGGCCGCTCAACGCCTTCCACCACGAAGGCCTGGTCAAGCGGCTCTTCAAGATCGCGGAGAAGGCCGGCGACGACGAAGCGCTGGCCCATTTCCTCGTGCTGTTCGACCGCTCGATCCGCCGCCGCCACCGGAAGACGAGCCGTTTTGTCAACGAGACGTTTTCCAGCCAGGCCGCGGCCCTTGCGCAACAGCGGCAATGGGAAGCGGACGGCGCCGAGAACACCGGGATCAGCGGCTGGGGCGGCAATTTCTACGCCTGGGCGCGCTGGCCGGTGGAACGGCTGGTCGTGCCGCGCGACACGGCCATGCCGCGCGACCTGACTGCGTCGAAGTACCGTAACCCGCGAACCGGGTCCATGATCACGTGGTTGGAGCTGATGCGCATCAGCCTGGGACGGTCGCCCGGCAGCCCGCGCGACCTGCCGGAGAAAGTGCGCACGCAGATCGAGAAACTCCGGTTGTTTTCGGTTCACACCCGCCATTATCTGCGCCGCCGTGTGTGGCGCTACTTCCGCAACCTGAGCGAGACGGCCCCCGACCGCTACGTGCCAGCCGTCATGATCGCGCTGAAGTTGTATGACGATGCCGACGTCGCCGACGGCATCGCCCTGCTCGACAACTGGGGCCTGATCCACATCCTGTTCCATCATAGCGCCGCGCTATGGCCGCGCAGCCACGGCTGGACGCTGCGGCCGGGGCAGCCGCTCAGCGCCCTGGCGCCGGCGCCGGCGTTTCCGGACCTGTGGCGGCAAACGCCCTCGGCGATTCTGGAGCTGCTGCGGACCGCACGCTGCCGGCCGGTCCGCCAGTGGGCCCTCTTCTTCATGCGCCAGGACCCGACCTTGCTCGACCGGGCCGGCCTGGACGTTCTGCTCGAATTGCTTCAGTCCGACGAGCCGGAAGTCGTGGCACTGGCCGCCCGCGCCCTGGAGAATCGGCCCGGGCTCGACGGCATCTCCGTGGAGCGCTGGCTGCGCTTGCTGGATACGGCGCCGCCCACGGCCCTCGACGCAGTCTGCGGCCTGGTCCGCGCGCGGTTGCAGCCGGCCAGTCTGACGCTCGACCAGCTCGTCGGCCTGGCGTGCCGCCGGCCGCTGCCGGTGGCCCGGCTCGGTTTCGGCTGGCTTCAAGAACGAGTGCTGGGCGCGGGCGACTGGGCGACCCTGGCGCGGTTGACGGACGCGGAAGCCGAATCGCTGCGGCCGGAGATGGTCCGCTGGGCGCGGACGGTGCTGAGCCGCGCCGCCGATTTTTCGCCGCAGTGGGCGCTCGACTATCTCGACAGCCGGCACGACGACGTGCGCGGCGAAGGCTGGGCGTGGCTCGCCGACGATCCGCGGGTGCACGACGACGTGCAAATCTGGCAACGGCTGTTCGAATCGCCGTACGACGACGTCCGTCTGAAGCTGGTCGGCTACCTTGAAAACCGCTACGCCCGCCGCGGCCTCGCGATGCCTGCCAATGTGCCGCTCGATCCCGAGCACGTACGGCTCTTGTGGGCGACGGTGCTCTTGAACATCCAGCGCGGCAGCCGCACCAAGCCGCTCGTCGTCGGCCAGCTCGTGCGGCGCTTGACCGAACGGCCCGACGACGCCGCGGCGCTGTTGCCGATCCTGAAAGTCGCGCTGCGCTCGGTCCGCGGCCCCGAATGGCGCGTCGGCCTGGCGGGGGTGGTGACGCTGTTCGAGCGTCAGCCGCAGTTGGACAAGGTGATCCAAGAGTCGTTTCCGGAGCTGCAGATGGTGTCGTGACAAGAAATGGCCTACGTTTAGCCCCGTTTCGAAGAAACGGGGTGGATGTGTCCAACGATCCCAATCGTCAAAACGCCGCCTGCACACGCCCCGGTGTGCGAACCGGTGCGAGAACTGACAACCAAACTTGAAGGAGGCGCGTCCGGCCGTTTCCGAGACCAAGATACTGCGGTGTTCCGCCGCGGTGGACATTGGCCTTCCATTGCTTCCCCAGGGCCGTTGTTCTTTAGCCCCGTGCAGCCTCTGCCGACAGGCTAAGGAAACGCGGTTCCCGACGGCAGAGGCTGCACGGGGCTTCGTGAACGTCCCTGGTCCTCGCTTCGAAGTCGGTACGGCCGGCCGCCTCCTTCTTTTCGATCCCAAGAGCCACAGACCAAACACAGTTCATCGGATTCTCTCATGGACTTCCTCGTCGCCTACTCCCGGCGCAGCCGCGTGGCGCCCGATCCACAGGGGCTGGCGATTTCGCTGGCGCCCAATTTGCGCCGCGATCGGGTCAGCTACTCCGGCACGCTCCGGCAGCCGCTTCGGTTTCGCGAGGCCATCAGCGCGCTGCACGACGTCGTCATCAGCGATCTGCGCTTCAAGCCGCGCGACAAGTCGGCCTACGAGGCCTACAAGGCGCAGGAACGCGAGCGCGAGAATCAGATTCGCCGCTCGATCGCCCGCGATGTCCGCACCGAGCTCCTGGCGCGCGCGACCGAGCCGATCCCGCCGGGTCTGGAACGAAAGTTCAACGAATGCCGCAGCCGCTACTGGAAAGCGCGGCTGCGCTACTCCGACATCCTCGCCCGCCACGATCCGGAATTGTGGCGGCTGCTCATGCCGTGCGACCCGGTCATCACGGTGGCGCCGGATGTGGTCTTCTTCGAGTGCTTCAGCGCCGATGAAAGCAGCTACGGCTGCCTGAGCGTCGATCGTGCGCTGTTCACGAACGAGCGCGACGTGGCCCTGGGGACCACCAACGTCGATTACTCGTGGGACCTCTACGAGCATTTCCAGAAGCTGCGCAGCTACCGCGAAACCCGCTTCGAAATCGATCCGGCCGGCTTCGGCGTCGCCACCGCCGGCTCGGCCGATTACCGCGAAGAGAAGATCGACCTGCCGTCGAGCTGGCTGCGCGGCTTTCTGCAATTGCAATCGGCCATGAGCCTGCCGATGCGGCGCGTGCCGATCGCGCTCGAAGGACTTTACAACGTCGTGGCGTACTTGAAGCGCCATCGGGCCAAGCGCAGCCCGCGCGGCCTGCGCTTCGAATTGGAACCGGGCAAGCCGATTCACCTCGTGCTGGAGCCGTGGGAGAAACGCATCGTCCTGCCCGACACCCCATACCCCGGCAAGCGGCCCGAGACGATCCGCACCTGGGGCCGCGACCGGCTGCGTGTGCTGGCGCGCTTGCTCCCGTTGGTCGAGCGCGCCGAGGCGTATCTGCTCGGCACCGGGCTGCCGAGCTTCTGGGTGCTGCACCTGGGCGGCATGCGGCTGACCTTGGGACTGTCGGGCTGGACCGCGAATGATTGGACCGCGGCCAACGCGCTCGACCAGATCGCGCCGCCCGCCGAGCCGAGCAACGACCTGATGGGCGACCTGGCCGACGTGTTCCGGCAGCAGCCGGCACTGACCTTCGCGCAGATTCAGCAGCGCACCGGCGCCGCGGGGCCGTACGTGGCGGCCGGGCTCAACCGGCTCGCGGGTCTGGGGCAGCTCATTCACGATTTACCTGCCGGGGTCTATCGCTGGCGGCAGATGCTGCCGGTGGCGCTGTCGCTGGATCAGCTCGGCCCGGAAAACCCGGAGACCGTCGCGGCCCGCGACCTGGTCGCCCGCCGCCGGGTACAGGTGACCAAGGACGACCGCCGGCCCGACGGCCTGCGCGTGCTGGAAGGCAAGATCGACGGCAGCGACAAGGCGGTGCTGCTTGACGCCGACGGCCGGATGCTGCGCGGCAAGTGCAACTGCTCGCACCATTTCAAGAGCAAGCTGCGCCGCGGGCCGTGCCGGCACCTGCAAGCGCTCCGCAATGCCGCGATCGGCGGCACGGCGCAGACGTCGGTCGAGCGCTGGTTCGAGGCGCTGTGGAATTAAACCTGCCGCTTGCGGCTTAGCGTGGGAGACATACCCGCATCTGGCGGTTCAACGCGAACGCTAAGCCGCAAGCGGCGGTGGATGACCATGAACTGGTTTCGCAGACTTCTGAATTGGCTAGCGGGTGAGCCCCCGGCCGATGCGCCGCCGGCCGGCGTGTCGTCGCGTGCCGAGACCGGCATTCAGGCGACCCCGGCGGCGCCGCGCCGTTCATCATCGGACGCGATTCAGGCCGGTCGTCCGCAGGGCGCCTCGCCCCGGCCCGGTCCTACACTGCAGCTCGGCGCCGCCGACTTCTTGCCCATCCCGCGCGATGAAATGGTCGACGAGGCCAAGGCGGTCGGCCGGGCGCTCTGGTCGAATCCCTGGTTCGGCCGCCGCGACCTGATTCCGCCCGCCGACGATCGGCGCACGGCCCTCATCGACAAGGGCATGGTGGGCGAAGGGCTGCTGACGCCGAAGGAGCTGGTGGAGATTCACGAGACCGGCGCCGAGATGGAGAAGCACCGGCGCACGCTGGAGCACGTTCAGCATCAGGCAGCGATGGCCGGCGAAGCCGCCGTGGAAGCCGACAAGGCCCGGCGCGCTGCGATCAAGGAGCAAAAAAAGAAGGAAGCTGCCGAGAAGAATCGCCGGCGCGCCGAGGCGGTGGCGCAGCGCCGGGCGACCGACATCGTCTTCGTCGGCCGCGGCGTCTCCAGCCGGATGCACGAGCGGACCAGCGACGCGGCCAAGCTGGCGGCGCTGGGTCTGCCGGTGCTGCACGCGCCTGCCGACGTGGCCGCCGCCCTCGGCTTGACGATTCCGCGCCTGCGCTGGCTGGCGTTTCACACCGAAGTCGCCGGCCGCATCCATTACGTGCGCTTCACCGTGCCGAAGAAGAGCGGCGGCACGCGCACCCTGTCGGCCCCGCACCGGACGCTGGCCCAGGCCCAGCGCTGGATCTTCAACAACATCCTGAAGCGGCTGCCCGTCGATGAGTCGGCGCACGGCTTCGTCGCTGGCCGCAGCATCCTGAGCAATGCCCGGCCGCATGCCGGCCGGGCCGTGCTCGTCAACCTCGATCTCGCCGACTTTTTCCCGAGCGTACACTTCCCGCGCGTGCACAGCGTGTTCGCGCGGCTCGGTTATTCCGGCGCGGCCGCGACGCTCCTGGCGTTGCTGTGCACGGAATGCCCGCGCCGGGAAGTGCGCTACGACGGCAAGACGTACTTCGTCGCCACCGGCCCGCGCGGCTTGCCCCAGGGCGCGTGCACCAGCCCGGCGCTCGCCAACCAGGTCGCCCGCCGCTTGGATCGCCGACTTGCCGGACTCGCCAAGAAGATGAACCTCGCCTATACGCGCTATGCCGACGACTTGACGCTGTCGAGCGCCGAGCTGATCAACGAGCGCATCGGCTACCTGATGGCCCGCGTCCGCCACATCGCCCAGGACGAAGGGTTTACGGTGAACGAAAAGAAAAGCCGGGTGCTGCGCAAGAACGCCGCCCAGATCGTCACCGGCCTGGTGGTCAACGACAAGCCGACGCTGCGCCGCAAAGAGATTCGCAGGATTCGGGCGATCCTGCACCGGGCGGCCAAGGAGGGGCTCGACCGCCAGAACCGCACGGGCCATCCGCACTTCGTCGCCCAGCTTCGCGGCAAGATCGCCCTGTTGAACATGGTGCGGCCGGAGCTGGCGGCGGAGTTTAGCGCTGCTCTGGAACAATTGGTGCGTGCTTGAGCACTGGCTCGGAGCCGGCAGGCGCCGATTACTCTTGCGGCGCTTGCGCGCCGGGCATAGTCTTCATGGTGAAGCGATCAAACGTTCCCGTGATCTACGTCGATGATTTCTGGGTGTGATGCGTGGAAAGTTGCTGGCCATGGCACAAGTCGAGCTGTTTTTTCAACGACGACAGTCGTTCCTTGGCGAAATCGGCGCCGTTCATCACGAGCGCCTTTCAGTCCGCCTTCCAATCTGGTGCAGACAGTTCATCAGCGCGGCTACCAGTGGACCATGCCCATGTCGGCTCGGACGCGTCGCCATCGAGGTCGTCGATTGGCACCGGTCGCGCCGCGTCATCGGTCCGGCTGACATTTTCGCCCTCTTCGCCGCTGACCAAGGCAAATTGCCGATGCCGCTCTTCGGCCTCGGCGGCGACGCGTTGGCCGGCCGACGGCTGTTGATTGCCGATGATCTTCACCGCGCGGTGCTTCGTGAGACGTAGCCCGAACTCGGTTCATGCCGCCTCTGACAAATTGCTTTCAGCGGTTTCCCCAAGTATCATGACATCCGTCCGCGTCGCCGTCGTACCTCCCTCGCGTCCACGCTTCCAGGAGTCTGCCGTGTCGAAAGCGCTGAAATGTCTCGCGGCCACCGGGTTCGCGGCCATCCTCGGTCTGCCGGTGGTCCTGCAACTGCACGCTCAACTTCCGAACAAGTCCGCGGCGGTGAGCGACTGGATCTGGCTGGCCGGCGCGGCGCAGCCGGATCAGACCGTGTACTTTCGCAAGGAGATCATCCTCAAGCACCGCATCACGAGCGCGAAGCTCTTCGCCACCTGCGACAACCGGATGACGGTCTACGTCAACGGCAAGGAAGCGCTCGCCAGCGATAACTGGCAGACGCCGGTGTTTCGTGAGGTGACCGACCTGCTCCGGGCGCCGCGCAAGGGCGACGGGCCGATGCGGAATGTCATCGCCGTCAAGGCGCAGAACAGCGACGGGCCCGCCGGGCTGGTGCTGCGCCTGGAGCTCGAAGCGCCGAAGAAGCAGACGACCATCGTCGGCACCGACGGCTCGTGGCGCGCGACCGACAAGAGCGCCACCGGCTGGAACGAGGTCAACCACAACGACGCCAGCTGGACGCCGGCGGCCGTGGTCGCCAAGCTTGGCCACGGGCCGTGGAAGATCACCGAGACGGCGCTGGCCGGCGGCGGCAAGTTCAGGAAGCCGACCGCGACGCCGGTCGAGCTGATCAAGGTCAAGAAGGACTTCAAGGTCGAGCTGCTGTACTCGGTCCCGAAGGCGACGCAGGGCTCATGGGTCAACATGTGCGTCGATCCGAAGGGCCGGCTGATCACGTCGGACCAGAACGGCCGGCTTTATCGCTGCACGCCCCCCAAGATCGGCGGCAATGCCGATGACACGACGGTCGAAATGCTCCCCGTCGAATTGGGCGGGGCACACGGCTTGCTCTGGGCCTTCGACAGTCTGTACGTCGTGGTCTGCGATGGCAAATACACGCACGGGCTGTGGCGCGTCCGATCCTCCAACAACGACGACATGCTCGACACCAAGGAGCTGCTCCGCCCGCTCGCCGGCGGTGGCGAGCACGGCCCCCACGCGGTCATCCTCAGCCCCGACGGCAAATCGCTCTACGTCTGCTGCGGCAACCACACCAAGCTCACGGATCTCGCCGGCGGCTCCGTCCCGCCAATCTGGAAGGAAGACTACCTGGTGCCGCGCATGTGGGACGCCAGCGGCCACGCCAAGGGCATCCTCGCGCCCGGCGGCCACATCTACAAGGTCGATCCCGACGGCAAGAACTGGCAGATCGAATCGATCGGCTATCGCAACCAGTTCGACGCCGCCTTCAACAGGGACGGCGAGCTGTTCACCTACGACTCCGACATGGAATGGTTCATGAACCTGCCGTTCTACCGGCCGACGCGGATGATGCACGCCGTCCCCGGCAGCGACTTCGGCTGGCGGAGCGGCTCGGCGACCAAGCCGGTTTATTATCCCGACAACCTGCCGTCGGCGGTGGACATCGGCCCCGGCAGCCCGTGCGGCGTCGCGTTCGGCTACGGCGCCAGGTTCCCGGCCAAGTATCAAGAGGCGTTCTTCGGCTGCGATTGGAGCTACGGCAAGCTGTACGCGGTCCACTTCAAGCCGCACGGCGCCAGCTACGTCGGCGAGGCGGAGGAGTTCATGAACGGCTCGCCGTTGCCGCTGACGGATGTGGTGATCAACCCCAACGACGGCGCCATGTACTTCACGATCGGCGGCCGCGGCACGATGTCGGGGTTGTATCGCATCACCTACGTCGGCAATGAAGCCACGGAACCGCGGAAAGTGGAGCCGGCGCCGAACCCGTTGCGCGACGTGCGCCGGAAGCTGGAAGGGCACTTCAAGAAGGATGCGAACGCCGTCGCGATCGCCTGGCCGCACCTGAATCACGCGGATCGGCACATCCGCTGGGCGGCCCGCACCGTGCTCGAGTTCCAGGACCCGGACACGTGGCGCGACAAGGCACTGGCGGAGCCCGATCCGGTCGCGCTCACGAATGCGCTCATCGGCCTGGTCCGCGTGGGGGACAAGGATCAAGGGGCCATCCTCGAAGCCCTCGAACGCGTCGACTTCCGCAAGCTGACCGTGCCGCAGCAGCTCGATTACCTGCGCGCGTACCAGCTGGCCTTTTCGCGCGGCGCTGCGCCGACGGCTGTCTGGAAGGAGCGCGTCGGCAAGCGCCTGGATGCGTGGTACCCGGCCGCCGTGCGTGAAGTGAACGCCGAGCTGTCGCGCCTGATCGCCTATTTGGAAGTCCCCGGCGGCGTCGCCAAGACGCTGGCCCTGCTCGCCAAGGCGCCGACCCAGGAAGAGCAGATCGACTACGTCATGTCGCTGCGCATCGTCAAACCCGGCTGGACGATCCCGCAGCGTGAACAGTACCTCAACTGGTTCCACAAGGCCGCCAACTATCGCGGCCACCACAGCTTCAACAAGTTCATGTACAACATCCGCGCCGAGGCGATCGAGTCGATGTCGAAGGCGGAACGGGCGGCCCTGGAGGCCGCCATCGACAACGTGCCGCAACCGGCGGCCCCCACGTTCACGTTCAAGCAACGCCCCTTCGTCAAGAAGTGGGGCGTGGACGAGCTCGTGCCGGAAGTCGAGCAGAAGCTCGCCGGCCGCAATTTCGACCGCGGCCGCAACCTGTTCGGCGAGACCAAGTGCTTCGCCTGCCATCGCTTCAACAACGAAGGCGGCGGCACCGGTCCCGATTTGACGCAAGTCGTCGGCCGCTTCGGCCCACGCGATCTGCTCGAGGCGATCATCGATCCGAACAAGGTCATCAGCGATCAGTACGCCGCCATCGACGTGATCACGGCCGACGGCCGGCGCGTGTCGGGCCGGATCGTGAACCTGCACGGCGACAACATCAGCATCAACACCGACATGCTCGATCCCAACAAGAACGTGAACGTCAACCGCAACCTGATCGACACGATTGTGCCGTCGAAGATCTCGATGATGCCGGGGGGGTTGATCGACACGCTGACGCGCGACGAGATCCTCGACCTGGTGGCGTACCTGTACTCGCGCGGCGACCGCGGCGCCAAGATGTTTCGCAAGGACTAGGTCGGTTGACATGGCGCAAGCGAAGATTGTTGAGCCAGATTTGATGAATGGACTGCGGCAAAAAGATGACTCACTCCGCGGGGCGCGTACCCGGCGGCGTGAGACGAGGCGTGTCCAATCCTCACGGCCCCGCTTGCCGCCGATGCAGCGCCGCCTGTTCCACAGCGCCGGTGTCCTCGTAGTAATCGGCGAGCGCCGCGTGGGCCGGCCGGAAGGCGGGATCCTTTTGCAGCGCGCTCAAGAGCCAGCCGTGCCCGACTTCCTTTTCCCCCAGGCTGATCAGCAACGTTCCCATCTCGACGTGCAGGGCCGGATCGTGCGGGTGGATCGACATGCGCCGCGACATCAGGTCGCCCAGGCGTTCGGCCCGGTCCTTGAGGGCGTCGGCGGCGATGCGCTGGGCCTGGGCTTCCGATGGCTTGTCTTGCCGGCTCAAGGCCTGCGACAGCAGGAATTGCGCCTGGTAGTCAAACGGGAACGCGTCAATCGATTTGCGGAACCACGCTTCGGCCTGGACCGGATCGTGCGCCATCTCCACTTCGCCGCGCACGCGCAGGGCCAGGGCGTGCCGGGCTTGCCCGGCGAGGAGCTCGTCCAGCAGGTCGCGCGCTGATTGGGTCTGACCCAGGTCCTTGTAGGCACGCGCCAGGTAAATCACGACGGCGTCGTCCCCCGGCGTCCGCCGCCGCAGCTCGCGGAGATGGTCGACGGCCGGTGCGTAGTAGCCCGATTCGATCAAGCCGGCGGCCAGCCACTTGCGGGCGTCGTCGCGGGCCGGGTCCAGCTCCACGACTTTTTGCAAGTCGGGGACCGCCCGCGCCAGGCGCTTGATGTGCCGGTTGATCATGCCGCGCTGGTACAGGGCCTGCACGTTGTCGGGCTGCAGCTCCAGCCAGCGCTCGACAAAGATGAAGGCGTCGCGAATGCGGTAGACGCGGACATAGCCCTCGATCAGCGCTTCCCAGATGGCCGGGGCCAGGGCCGGCTCGCGAGCCGCCAGAGGGATGAGGAAGTCTTCAACCTTGTGATCGATGGCGCCGGCCGTGGCGCGGACCAGCGACCATTCCAGGTCGAGGGCGTTCTTGTCGTGGGGCGCCGCCTTTTCGAGGGCCTGCAGATGCCGCTCGGCCGCGGCGAAATCGCCAAGGCGCCGCGCGGCGCCGCTGGCCAGCAACAAAGCCTGCGGATCGTTCGGCCAAATACAGAGACAGGCCGTCACATGAACAAGGGCTTCCGCGGGGTGATAGCGCTCCAGCGCGTCGGCGGCCGCTCGACGCTGCTGCCACGCATAGGCCTGCCGCCCGCCCCAGGCGCCGGCGAGCGCCAGGAAAACAAGCGCCAGCCAGCCGCGCCAGGACCAGGACCAGGTCCATGGCCGAATCAACCTGCTCAGCCCGAAACGCATGGGGAAGCGATCCCGGATCGTTGCCTGGCTGTCCGAAAAGGTGCCTGGACCCTTGCCGCCGCGACGTGGAATAAGCGACTTACGACGCGACATCAGGGGTCCAGACACCTTGTCAGCCAACGCGTGAGCCAACGTGTGCGTTTCAGTATAGCAACGACCGCTGACGCACGACATGCCTCAGCCCCGCAATCCCGCCGCTTGCATCAAGCGGTCGGTCGCTTGATACGCCTCGCGCACCCAGTCGGCGATCTTGTCGGGCTCCGGCGAATACTCCAGCTCGATCGACACGGCCCCGTCGATGCCCAGCGCCTTGATCTCGCGCAGGTACGGAGCAAAATTGACGACGCCGCGGCCCGGCGGCAAGTCGCCGTGGACCTTGCCGTCGCAGTCGGACAGGTGAACATGGATCGCCTTGCCCTTGAGCCGGCGCAGCTCCTCGGGCTTGGTGTTCGATAGCTGCAAATGCGACACGTCGATGTTGGCCCGCACCGCCGGATGATCCACTTCGTCGATGAACCGCACCATGCTATCGACGTCGTTGACCAGCGACAGCTTGAACGGCTCCAGCTCCAGGGCGATCTGCACGCCCAGGTCGCCGGCATACTTGCCCAGCTCGCGGCAATTCTTCACCGCCGTCTGCCACTGCTCCTTGGGCGGGATCACCTGCTGTTCCCAGATGTACTCGCCGAGCACCAGGAGCAAGTTCTTCGCTTCGTATTCGTAAACAAGATCGAGATACGCCCGGCAGCGCTGCAGCGAGAAGCGCTGCACGCTCGGATTGAAATCGACGAGCCCGGTCGCCACGCAGGCGATGCTGACGATCGGCAACCCCGCCTGGTCGCATTCGTGCTTGATCAGGCGCCGTTCCTTGACGTCCATGTCGAGCGGGTCGGCGAAGATGTCGATCGTGTCGAAGCCGATCTCCTTGGTCATGCGGATGCCGTAAGCCGTGCCTTTGCCGGCCTGGGCCCAGGCGGAGTTGATGAGGCCGAGCTTCATGGGTGATTCCTCCGAGTGATGGGAGTTGTTATAATCGACGATGGCCCGAACAGCCAAGCCGCAAGAAAGCCGAATCGGCGTCGCAAGCATGGACTCGCCATGGACACAATGCAAATACCGGTTACCGATTACGCCTACCTCGAAGGCGTGAGCTGGGACGAGTACGAGTCCCTCCTGGAGCAAGCCGGCGAGCGGCCGATTCGCTTCACGTATGACGACGGAAAGCTGGAGATCATGACGCTGTCCTATGAGCACGAGTGGTCGAGCGAGAACATCGGCTGGCTCATCGGCCTGCTGGCGCTGGTGCTCAAGATGCCGTTTCAGCCCGGCGGCTCGACGACCATGAAACGGAGGTTGAAGAAGAAGGGCCTGGAGCCGGACAAGTGCTACTGGTTCCAGCACGAGCGACGAATGCGCGGCAAGAAGAAGCTCGACCTGGCGACCGATCCGCCTCCCGACCTGGCCGTCGAGGTCGATGTGACTCGCAGCGTCATCAAGCGCATGAACATCTACGCCGCCCTGGGCGTGCCGGAGGTGTGGCGGCTTCGGCGCAGCCGCTTGCTGGCCTATTTACGGCAGGCGAATGGGACGTACAAACCTTCCGAGCGTAGCGGGCTGTTTCCCTTCCTGGCCATGAGCGAGCTGCAGCGCTTCCTCGACATGAGCGCGACCATGGACCAGGCGACCCTGGGCCGCGAGTTCATGGCCTGGGTTGAGAGCGAGATCAAGCCGCGGCTGAACGGCGGGCGGAGGACCGGGCGCCGTGGCCAATGACATAGCGCCCCTCCGCGGCGGCCGGGACTCCGATTGGTGGCTGTAGACGAACCTCTTGGAAGGAGACCGCGACGATGCCCTCGCCATTCCCCGGTATGGATCCCTATCTGGAAGATCCGGAGTTGTTTCCGGACTTGCATGATAAGCTGATCGCGCACATCGGCGAGGCGCTGATGGCCCGGTTGCCGCCGCCCTATTACGCCGTCACCGGATCGCGCATCTGGGTGGAGCCGGTGCGGCGGCGTGTCGGGCCCGATGTGCGCATCCACCGCAAGAACGGTGGGCTGGTCCGCGCGACCGCCGCCTCCAACGGCGGCACGGCTGTCCTGACCGAGCCGGTGATCGTGACCGTGCGGCACGACGAAGTGCGCGAGACGTTCGCCGAGATCTACACGGGGCGGGGCAAGAAACGCCGGCTCGTCACCAGCATCGAGATCCTCAGCCCGACGAACAAGACTCCGGGCGAACAAGGCCGGGACCTTTATCGCCAGAAACAAGCAGAGCTTGCCGCCAGCAAGGTGAACCTTGTGGAAATCGACCTGCTGCGCGGCGGCGAACACACGACCGCGGTGCCGCGGGAGGAGTTGATCGACCAAGCCGGCGCCTGCGCGTATCACGTGTGCTGCTGGCGGTTCCATCGGTTTCAAGAGTACCGGGTTTATCCCATTCAGCTCGATGAGCCGCTGCCGGTCCTGGCCATACCGTTGTTGCCGGGCGATCCTGACGTGCCATTGCCGCTGCAGCCGCTGTTCGACCAGGTCTACGATGCCGGGCCTTATCCGCGCGTGGTGGACTATCGTGACGACGTGCCGCCGCCGCCCCTGCCGGCCGAGAAACGGCGCTGGCTGAAGAGACGCTTGTCGGAGGCGGGCGTCCTGGCGAAGAAGTGACGAGGTTTCCGGCAATAGGTCAAATCGGCATCGCTCCCAAGGACACGCCATGGACACCCTGCAGATTCCCATGACCGACTACGCCTACCTCGAAGGCGTGAGCTGGGACGAGTACGAGTCCCTCCTGGAGCAAGCCGGCGCGCGGCCGCTGCGCTTCACGTATGACGGCGGAAGGCTGGAGATCATGACGCTGTCCTATGAACACGAATCGCCGAAGAAAGTGATTGGCAGGTTGATCGAGTTGCTGGCCATCGTGCTCCACGTGTCGTTTCGCAGCGGCGGCTCGACGACCATGAAGCGCAAGGTGAAAGAGAAGGGGCTTGAACCGGATGATTGCTACTGGTTCGAGCACGAAAAGCAAATGCGCGGCAAGAAGAACCTGGACCTGAAACGCGATCCCCCTCCAGATCTCGCCGTGGAGATCGATGTCACCCAGAGTGTGATCAAGCGGATGCGAATCTACGCGGCGCTGCGGGTGCCTGAAGTGTGGCGTTTCAAGAAGGGCCGCTTGAAAGCCCACGTCCTGCAGCCCGACGGAACGTACCAGCAGATCGACTCCAGCAGAATCTTTCCGTTCGTGACCATGGCGGAATTGCAACGCTTCGTTGACAGAGCGGCGAACACCGACGAAAGCGAACTGGCGCGCGCGTTCATGGCCTGGGTAGAGAAGGAAGTCAAGCCGCGGCTGGACGGCGGACGGAGAAACGGACGAAGGAGCAAGTGACGAGGGCGGAGCGACCGCTCCAAGGCCGCGCAACACCGAGGTCGGCAATGGACACCCTTGCATGTCAACCCGCCGCTGGTTCTTGAGGTGTTGGTGAGATTCCTTCGCGGCGGCTGCCAGTGTCATTACAATATGATCAAGAAGATCAACCAGGGGTCTCGAAGCTGGGTTTGCTCATGATAACTGGGTTTACTCATGATCGAAGAACAGGAACTCTTGACCTTGCTCGCGGACATGGAGTCCTTCCGTGTGGAACGAACCATCTCTACGACCGATACGACCAAGTTCTGTGAAGCCATCTGCGCTTTCAGCAACGATATGCCCGGCGCAAGGTTGCCTGGGTTTCTGTTCATCGGTGCCGACGACAAAACGGGCGCGCCCAGCGGCCTGACCGTGTCCGACAAGTTGCTGCAAACGCTCGCCGGGCTCGGGACCGACGGCAACATCCTTCCGGCGCCCGCGTTGAGCGCTTACAAACTCACTCTCTCCTCCGGCACAGGCGACATTGCGGTGGTCGAAGTTCAGCCGTCTGATATTCCACCGGTTCGCTACAAGGGTCAGGTGCGTATCCGGCGCGGACCCCGCAAGGGCATTGCGAATGAAAGCGAGGAACGCATTCTGGCCGAGCGCCGCACCGCAGGACATGTCACGTTCGATGCTCAGGCGTGCGCAGGCAGCACACTCGCCGATTTGGTTCTCGATCTGTTCACAACGGGATATCGCCCGTTGGCCGTTGATGCCGAGGTCATCTCGGAAAACGCCCGGGCTGTCGAAATCCAACTGGCGACGTTGCGTTTTTTCGACCTCGCCAAGAATTGCCCGACGCACGCCGGCGTGCTGCTTTTCGGCAAGAATCCCCTGTACCACGAGCCAAACGCCTATCTGACGTATGTCCGGTATGACGGCGCTGATCAAGGGGCAGATGTTTTGGCCGACCGACAATTCAGCGGCGACCTGCTGACCATGTTGCGCGACTTGGACGGATTCACCAAATCCTTGCCGGTTGCCCGGCCCGTCGAAGAGTCCGCGCTTCGGGAAAAACTAGTGTGCGATTACCCGCCGGTGGCCTTGCGCGAATTGCTGATGAACGCGGTCATGCACCGAGCCTATGACCAACCCAGCTTCATCCGCATCTTGCATTTCCACGACCGGATCGAGATTCTGAGTCCTGGACCGCTCTATGGGCTTGCAAATGCGTCGAACTTTCCGCGCCAGACGAGCTACCGCAACCCGGTGATCGCCGAAGCTATGAAAGTGCTCGGTTTCGTCAACCGCTTCGGCAGGGGGGTCGAACGCGCCCAGGCTGCGCTCAAGGACAATGGCTCGCCGCCGGCGGAGTTCGAATTCGGGGACACGTTTTTCGGCGTCACCGTGAGGGCGTGCCGATGAAGACCATTGCCTTTTTCAACAACAAGGGGGGCGTCGGCAAGACATCGCTGGTCTATCACCTGGCGTACATGTTTGCCGAGTGGGGCGTCTCTGTCGTGGCGATCGACCTCGACCCACAGGCCAACCTCTCGTCCATGTTCCTCGACGAGGACCGGATGGAGACCTTGTGGGGTCCTCGGGATCGGCAAACCGTCTACCAAGCGATCGAACCGTTGCTGGAAGGCACAGGCGACGTCGTCGTTCCGCATGTGGAAGTGATCAACCGGCGGCTCGGATTGGTCGTTGGCGATTTGTCGCTGTCCCGCGCCGAGGATGATCTTAGCAGCCAGTGGGCCGACTGCCTTGACGGAAAGCCCAGGGCGTTTCGCGTCATTTCGGCCTTTTGGCGCGTCATCGAAACAGCGGCGACAGCGCGGAACGCCGACATTGTCCTGATGGATGTGGGTCCGAATCTTGGCGCGATCAACCGGGCCGCGTTGATCGCAGCCAACTACGTCGTCATCCCTCTGGCTCCCGATCTTTTCTCGTTGCAAGGGCTCAACAATCTCGGACCCGCCCTGACAAGGTGGCGGCGCGATTGGCGAAGACGACTTGACAACGCCCCCGGCAGCGACCTGTCGTTGCCGCCCGGCGACATTCACCCGCTTGGGTACGTCGTGCTGCAACACGGAGTGCGTGCGTCCCGTCCCGTCAAGGCGTATCAACGCTGGATCGAGCGGATTCCGAGGTCCTATCGGGAAGCTGTTCGGAGCGAACCTGCAATCGACCGGCCCCCTGCCCCCGCGGATGATCCGTACTGTCTCGCCATGCTCAAGCATTACCGATCGCTGATGCCTCTCGCCATGGAAGCGCACAAGCCCATGTTCCATTTGAAGCCCGCCGATGGAGCAATTGGCGCGCATGTATCAGCCGTTCGCGACTGCTATGACGACTTTCATCACCTCGCCCAGAGAATCGGGGCCGGCGTGGGCATGTCCCTTCAATGGCCGTCATCGCCGTTGTTGCAACGTGCAGATTGAGCGCCGCAACGCGGCAGCATCCGCCGCCCTCCGTGTTTCCTGGCCAATCATAACCACCCAGGTTACAATCACCTACGCCATTTCCTCAATTCGGGAGGACTCCCATGAACCTGCGCGACATCCAACAAACCCTGGGCGCCGACGCCGACAAGCTGCTGAACCATACCTGCAAGACCTTCGCCAAGGAAACGCTGCACCTGCCGGGGCCGGACTTTGTCGAGCGGGTGTGGTCGATCTCCGATCGCACGCCGAACGTGCTCCGCAACCTGCAGCTGCTGTTCAACAGCGGCCGGCTCAAGGGGACCGGCTACGTCAACATCTTCCCGGTCGATCAGGGCATCGAGCACTCGGCCGGGGCCAGCTTCGCGCCGAACCCGGCGTATTTCGACCCGGAGAACATCGTCAAGATGGCGATCGAGGGGGGCTGCAATGGCGTGGCGTCCACGCTGGGCGTGCTGGGCGCGGTGGCCCGCCGCTACGCCCACAAGATCCCGTTCGTCCTCAAGTTCAATCACAACGAGTTCCTGTCGTACCCCAACAGCTACGACCAGATCTTCTTCGCCGGCGTCAAGCAAGCGTTCGACATGGGCGCAGTCGGCGTCGGCGCCACCATCTACTTCGGCTCGGCCGAATCGAAGCGGCAGATCCAGGAGGTCACCCGGGCGTTTCAGCAGGCCCACGAGCTGGGCATGTTCACGATCCTGTGGTGCTACCTCCGCAACAGCGCCTTCAAGGCCGATCAGGATTATCACTTCGCCGCCGACCTCACCGGGCAGGGCAATCACCTGGGCGTGACGCTCGGGGCCGACATCATCAAGCAGAAGCTGCCGACCAACAACGGCGGCTTCAAGGCCTTGAAGTTCGGCAAGGTCGACAAGAAAGAGCTGATGTACAACGAGCTGTGCAGCGACCATCCGATCGACCTGACCCGCTACCAGGTGGCCAACTGCTACCTGGGCCGGTGCGGCCTGATCAACTCCGGCGGCGAATCGAAGGGGGCCAGCGACCTGAAGGAAGCCGTCGAAACCGCGGTCATCAACAAACGCGCCGGCGGCATGGGCCTGATCTCCGGCCGCAAGGCGTTCCAGAAGCCGATCAAGGACGGTGTGGCGCTGCTCAACGCCATTCAGGATGTGTACCTGTGCAAGGAGATCGCGGTGGCGTAGATGTGGCGAGCGGCGCGGCGTCAGCCCGCCGTGACCCGCTCCGATTCATCCATGACTCGCGCAGATTTCACCGATTCAGAATGGAAAAGGACCTCGTTCCTTGGTCCAATCGATATGAGCGTGATTGCGCTGCACCAACCCGAAGCGTGAGCGAGGGGCGAGGGGCGAGGGGCGAGGGGCGAGGGGCGAGGGGCGAGCGCATACAGCGAAATCCCTCGCTCACGCTTCGGGTTGGTGCGACAATCTGTGCAATCTGTGGACGCACCATGAATCGAGGAATCGTGCCATGCCCTCTCCCGTCCGAT
>JAKEET010000033.1 GCA_022616435.1 Gemmataceae bacterium | reverse complement strand
GATCGAAAGCACGTGCCCGGGCGGCAGCTTGCGGATGCCGCGAAAGATCGAGCGCTCGCCGGTAACGACGCCCAAGCTGAGGTAGTCCTCCAAGGCCTCGACGTCGATCTCGCGCGGGACATTCGCGTATGCCAGGATCGCCTTCAGCTCGGAACCGAACAGCAGCCTCTGGTGGTCGTGGTAGTAATAGAGCGGCTTGATTCCGACCCGGTCGCGCGCCAGCAGGCAGCGCCGATTGACGCTATCCCACAGAGCGAAGGCGAACATGCCCCGCAGCTTGTGCACCAACTCGTCGCCATACTCTTCGTAGAGATGAACGATCACTTCAGTGTCGCTGCGCGTCCGGAAGCAGTGTCCCTTCGCGGTCAGCTCGCGGCGGAGGTCGGCATGGTTGTAGATTTCGCCGTTGAACGTCACCTGCACCGCGCCGTCCTCGTTGCCCATCGGCTGGGCGCCGCCGCCCAGGTCGATGATCGACAGCCGGCGGTGCGCCAGTAAAACCCCCGGGCCGCACCAGATGCCTTCGGCGTCCGGCCCACGGTGAGCCAGAGCGCCGATCGAGCGGCGCACCGACTCGTCGAGCGACGCATCGAATGCTCTGTTCTCAGCGTTGTTCAGGACGATTCCGGCAATGCCACACATGTCAGGGCCGCGTTCTCAGTGCCATGTTCTCAGGGCTGCGTTTCCACAGGGCGCGAGTCACCCGCGTCGTCCGGTCCCAGGCGAGAACGAATCACACGGGCTGGATTGCCCACGGCGATGGCGTAGTCCGGCACGGGCCTGGTGACCACCGCCCCAGCGCCGATCACGCAATGTCTCCCCACGTCGGTCAGCACGACCGCCCGGTCGCCGATCCAGGTGTCGCGGCCGATGGTGACGTGCAGCCATTGGCCCGGCTGCTCGCGGATGGGAATGTCGAGCCGTTCGATGCCGTGTTGACGGCCGCCGTTGGCGATCGAGACGTGCGAGGCGACGAGCACGTCGTCTTCCAGCGTCACGTCGCCCAACGAGCAAAACACGCCCACGTAGACCTTGCGGCCGACCCGCGCGGTGGGATGCGAGAATACCGAACCAAAGCCGAGGCAGGCGTCTTCGCCACACGATGGCAGAACCAGCCGGTAAAACGCCCGTCGCAGATAGATGCCCGGCAATCCGGGGATGAGGCACATCGCCTGCGACCAACCGGGAAAGGCCTTCTCTTTGCCCAGCAGGACAGCCAGTAGCCGATACATCGCCACGGCGGGCAGTGCGAGCAGCAGGGCGATGGCCTTGGTCAGCGCTTTGGCGGCCGATCTCATGCGACCGCCTCCCCCCGCTGCCGCTCCTGGACGCGCTGGAGCATCTTCATGCCGTCTCGAACGAAGCGTCCGGGATTATTTCGGACCGCCGCAATGAGCGGTCCGTCGTATACCGCCAGCCCCGGAAGGAAATCCGGGTCGTCCCAGCGGTGCGGAAACAAGTCGAAGACGAACGCCGGCGGCCGCAGCCGGATCGAGCGACCGCGGCGAAACCGGCCGGCCGACCACCAACCCTCTCGCAGCCGGGCAGCGCTGCGTACCGCTCCGAAATGGTGCACGGTGAACGATCGCGCCGATGTCGCCCACGTAAACTCCTGGTCCTTGAGCTTGACGTTGGATCCGTCTCCCCAAAACTCGATCTCGGGCAGGTTGCGGTGAACGATCATCTTTCGCGTGACCCACCGGACGCTGGCCGGCGAGGCATGATAGACACGATAGTTAGCATAGAAGTTGATGAAACGGGTTGGCACCAGGACGTCGGACGTCGAGGCCAGATGCGCCCGGATGGCCGGGAACTCCCACTCCGGGATGAACTCGTCGCAGTCCAGGTGAATGCACCAGTCGCCCGTGCAGTGCCGGCGTGCGGCGTCTTTGAAATGGATCCACCAGTTCTCGCCTGCCGGGCGGTCCCAAGTGGTCTGGAAGACGCGCACCTTGGGATCGAGGTCTTGCAGCGCGTCGAAGGTGCCGTCGGTTGAGTGCCCTTCATTGACCACCACCTCGTCGGCCAGCGGCAGGTGGTGTCGGATCATCTCCAGGAACGGATAGTCCTGGCGGATGCAGTTCTTCATGGCCGTATAGACCGACAGTTTCATCGCGGGCTGGTGTGCCGGTTGTTACGACGGACATATGCTGGCCGCGATAAAGCTCGCCCGGGTCCTGGGTGCGACCACGGCCCAATCGAAATAGTCGTGTGTCCATTTCCGCGCGGCCCGTCCTATCGACCGGCGCAACTCAGAGTCGGAGCGAACGTGCTCTCCCAAACCCAATCATCCACCAACACTTTCATAACTCGCTGGCGCGCTTACCACCTACGACGGCCAGCTTCCGTTGCGCCACAGGTTGACTTCGCCATGTCGAGAGAGCGATCCGGCCAGCGGTGAGACGGCTCGCAAGAACGCGTCGCGACTGGCCGCATCGTGCAATTCGATGGCAATCGTTCTTACGTTGCGCAGCCACGATAGATCGGGCGCGCTAAATACGTTGCGCTCTGCTCCCTCGATGTCGATCTTGAGAATATCGAGCGTCTGGAACGGAGGTTGTTGCATCAGGTCCGAGATCGGCGTCCCCCTGGCCTCGACGACAGCGTCGTGCACGGCGGGCATGACTTGAAAGGACCATTCGCCGCCGTCGCGGAACAGGCCGCGTCGTATCGCCAGAGGCTCGCGTCGGCTCCACAGCGCCTGTTGCAACGGGATCGCGCGCGAGCCGTAGTAGCGAAGGTTGCGCGCGAGAAGGCTGAAGTTGCCTGGGTCGGGCTCGAGTGCCAGCAGCGTCGCCTGGGGATAGGCGTTGAGCAGGAAGACCGAGGCCGCCCCGATGTTCGCCCCCGCATCGACAATGGTCCTTACGTGCCTCATGCCAGCCAGGCATTGGTATTGAGACGCAAGCAAGACCTCGGCTAGCGCATACTTGTCCGTCGTGCCGTGCCTCAGGTGAATCGGGTGCGCAATCCCCGCCGCGCGCAGGGTCGCGCACTGGGGCAAGAACCAACGAAGCTTGCGGCGCGATACGAGGAGCTTGAGCGTGCCCATCAGGCCGAAAGATCGCAGCGCACTAGGAACGCGCGTTAGTTCCATGAAACGAGGCAGCACGGCCAGTCAAATCATGCGCATCGCGCCGGCCGCCAGCCGGGCGACTCGCCGCCATGAAGCCGGCGCGGGCCTTCGGCGCGACGGCCGTCCAATCGAACTGTTCCAAAACCCATCTCCGCGCCGCGGCGCCGAGAGAACCGCGTACGGCCGCGTCGGAGAGAAGGTGGATCGCCACTTCGGCTAACGTGTCCGGACGGCGGCAATCGACGATTTCGCCGGTCCGGCCGGGGCTGATCGTCTCCGGCGTGCCGCCCGACTGCCCGGCCAGCACCGGCCTGCCGCAGGCTTGCGCCTCCAGCAGCACGATGCCGAAGCCTTCGAAGTCGCCGTCCACTTCTCGGTTGGGCAGCGCGAACAGCTCGCACTGCTGATAGGCCCGCAGCATGTCAGCATCGCCGAGCGAGCCGTGGAAGCGAACGTGCTCTCCCAAACCCAGCTCATCCACCAGGCATTGCAGTGCGGCTCGCTCTTCGCCGTCGCCGACGATGGCGTAAAGCACGCGCGGCACGCGCTGCCGGATGGCGGGCAAGGCCCGGATCAGCACGTCGTGTCCCTTCCGCCTCTGGAGCCGGCCAACGGTGAGAATGACGGGGCGGTCGTCCCAGCCGAGCTGTCGGCGAGCTCCGGCGTCCGGCGGCGCCGGGCGAAAGCAAGTCGTATCGACGCCCGGGTGGTGTACTTCGAGGCGCTCGGCCGATACAGGCCACGATTCCCGCAGTAGCCGGGCCGTGTTCTGGCTATTGGCGATGACCAGGTCGGCGTGCCGATAGACGCGGCGGGCCATCCACGTCAGCTCGCGGCTGGAACGAAATACGCGCAGCTCCTCGCCGTGCACGTACACGGCATACGGCAGCCCGAGCCGGCGCCGGCACCTCATCGCCAGCCAGCCCTCAGGCAGAGCACAGCCGGCATGCAGTCTGGTCGCGTCGTGCCGGCGAACCAGCCGCCGCAGCCGCCAGGCCGCGCGCGAATAAGCGGCCAGCGACGTGGGCGCGATCGTACCCCACGAACGAAAGTCGAGCGGCATTCTCTCGATCTGCAAATCGTGCGAGCGATCGAACTCGCGGGCGCCGGGATATTCGCCGGCGGCGATCACGTACTCTTCGCGCGGCAACCGGCGATAAAGCTCCCAGAACCACCGCCCGCTGCCGCCGACCTGGGGTGGAAAGACGCGTGTTAGCAGCATGGTGGTCATGCGCCGACGCCTGCCAGCTTGTGAGGCTGTTTTCTTTGCACTCGTAGGACAGCCCGATAGTGCTCCACGACTTCCTCGACATGGCCCTCGAGGCTGAACTGGTCTTCGCACCGCTTGCGACCGGCGGCGCCGAGCTTTCCTCGCCAGACCGGCTCAGCGAGCAACTGCTCGATCGCTGCGGCCAGCTCCCGCGGAGCATGCGGCGCGACGAGCAGGCCCGTCGCTTCGTGGACGATCATCTCCGGAATGCCGCCCACACGGCTGCCAACGACCGGCAAGCCAAAGGCCATCGCTTCCAAGGTGGCGTTGCCCAGCGGCTCGGCGTG
>JAKEET010000202.1 GCA_022616435.1 Gemmataceae bacterium | reverse complement strand
CGTGACCGGTGACACGATCCTGGAGCAGACGGAAACGAGTTACGATGCCGCCAGCAACGTGATCCAGGTGACAATGCGGCAGCGCTATCACAACGCCACAGCGGCAAAGCTGGCAACTTGGCATCCTTGGCGTCCATGCAGTTCCCACCCCAGCAACCTTTCGCCACGTTGCCCCGCTTCGCGCTCCCGCCGCGTTGGGTGAATTACCGGCAGATTCCCTATAGTCAGACCGCCAGTCCATCCGATGAGATGGGCATTGCCACGCTCCGAGACTTCCAGGTATGAATTCGCGCGCCGACGCTGCACGGCATCGCTCACGGCGTCGCGCTGCGAGCGGGACGCCCGCGCCGAGGATGCGCGCCAGTAACTTGGGCTAGACACCGCGGAGGATGCGGCGGATGTTCCAGCACTTGGGACGGATCACAGCCAAGTACCCCTGGACGATCTGCGCCTGCTGGCTGATCCTGGGCGTGACGCTGGCCTGCACGGCGCCCCACTGGGACGCCCGCACCCAGGACGACGACATTCGCTTCTTCCCCGACCGCTTCACGAGCGTGCGCGCCTATCAACTGCTCGAGCAAGCCTTTCCGCAGGATGTCTTCGCCAGCCGCGTCGTCTTCGCCGTGGAGCGCGACACCGACCCGCTGTCGGAGCACGACTACGAACTCGTCAATCGACTGGTCGCCGATCTGGAAACGCTGCGTCGGGATGCGCCGGAATTGAAGATCGGCAAGATCGACTCGTACCGGGACGGCCTGGTCGGCGCCCGGCTCATCAGTCCCGATCAGCAATGCACGCTCATCCAGGTGTCGCTCGGCAGCCCGTACCTGGCGGTGTCCACCTTGCACGCCGTGGACCGCGCCGAAGCCGTCGCCAAGAAACGCGTCAGCGCCGCCGGCGACCACGCCCCGAACCTGTACACCACCGGCGTCGCCGGCGTCGGCCGCGACCTGACCAAGGCGTGCGGCAACAGCCTGGAGGACACGACCTGGGCGACGGTGCTGCTGGTCATTGTCGTGCTCCTGGCCGTGTACCGCGCCCCGGTCATGGCGTTGATCCCGCTCATCACCATCGCTTGTTCCGTTTGGGTGGCGCTCAACCTGCTCGCCATGATGACCCTGCTCCCCGGCGTGCAACTGGTCAACATCTCGAAGATCTTCGCGATCGTGATTCTGTACGGCGCGGGGACCGACTACTGTCTGTTCCTGATCAGCCGCTATCGCGAAGAGCTGGAAGACGGCCAGGAGACGGCCGGCGCGATCGCCCGCGGCGTCGGCGGCGTCGGCGAAGCGCTGGTGGCCAGCGCCGGCACGGTGATGGTCGGCCTTGGCCTGATGGCGCTCGCGGAGTTCGCCAAGGTCCGTTACGCCGGTCCCGCGATCGCCATCAGCCTCGGCGTCGCCCTGCTCGCGTCGCTGACGCTGACCCCCGCGTTGCTGAGCCTGACCGGCGCCGCCGCGTTCTGGCCGCGACGCCCCCCGCGCTTCTCCGCGAAGGACAAGGCCCTTCGCCAGATGCACCTGCGGCTCGGCTTCTGGGATTGGGTCAGCCGCGGCGTCGCCCGGCGGCCCGTGCTCGTGCTGTCCGTGGCCACGTTGATCCTGGCGCCGCTGGTGTTCTTCGGACTGCGCGTGCCGTCGAACTACCGCGCCACCGGCGAGCTGTCGCCGCACGCGGAAAGCCTTCGCGGCCTGGCCGCCATCCAGCGCCACTTCACGGCCGGCGACGTCGGGCCGGTCACCGTGCTGCTCGCGACCACGGCCGATTGGGACAGCGGCGCCGGTCAGCGCCAGATCGACCACCTGAGCCGGGGCTTTGCGAGCCTGCCCAACGTCGCCGAAGTGCGCAGCCTGACGCAGCCGCTGGGGATGCCGCTCATCGATCTCACGCCCGACCCCGAGCGCGACTGCCTCGTGACCCGGCTGCTGATCCTCGTGCAGCCCATCGTCGAGGAGTTCCGCTCGGCCATTCACGCCCAGGCCAAGGAACACTACGTCGCCTCGGCCGCCGACCGCTCCGTGACGCGGCTGGACATCATCCTCAAAAGCGATCCGTTCGAACCGGAAAGCGCGGCCACGTTGAAGCTGATCCGCACCTGGCTGGCGATCGAGCTGCCGCGCTTCAACCTGATCGGCAAGAGGATTCAGGCGGAATGCTTCGGCATCACCGCCTGCGCGCAAGACCTGGCGGAAGTGACCGAGGGCGACCGGCTGCGCGTCAACGGCCTGGTGCTGGCGTCGGTGTTCCTGATCCTGCTGCTGCTGATTCGCCGGCTGGTCTTGTCGATCTACCTGCTGCTGACGACGCTGGCGAGCTACTATGCCGCCCTCGGGGCCACGGTCCTGGCCGGCGTCTTGTGGACCGGCGCCCCGCTGGCCACTGTCGATTGGCGCGTACCGTTCTTCTTGTTCGTCATCCTGGTGGCGGTCGGCGAAGACTACAACATCTTGCTGGTCAGCCGCGCCTTGCAGGAGCGCAAGCGACACGGCTCGTTCGAAGGCATGCGTCGGGCACTCGCCAAGACCGGCGCCGCCATCACGTCGTGCGGGCTCATCATGGCCGGTACATTTGGCACGCTGATGCTCGCCGGGCTCAACACGCTCATCCAGATCGGCTTCGCCCTGGCGGTCGGCGTGCTGATCGACACGTTCGTGGTCCGCCCATTCCTGGTCCCGGCGTTCGCGATGCTGTGGTGGCACGAAGCCAAGGACCCGGCCGCGGCGGCTTCGGCGCCGAAGTCCGTCAGCCGCAAGAAGCCCGCCCTGGAACGCATTGCCCAGGGTGAATGGAAGCAGGCGGCATGAGGTCAGCGTTTCCGATCCCGACGTCCGTTTCTATAGCAGTCTCCATGCCCGAACACGTCTCGTATGCGACCTTGCTGGATGCCGTGCGCGCGCGGCGTCCCAGAATCGCGTTCATCTTCGGCTCGGGCCTGGGCAACCTCGACGAGCGCATGCGGCCGCTGGGCAGCGTCCCGTTCCTCGACGTGCCGGGCCTGTGCGGCACGACGGTACCCGGCCACAAGGGGTCTCTGCGGTTGGGCGAATGGGCCGGCGTTCCGGTGCTGGTGTTTTCCGGGCGGCTGCACTACTACGAAGGCCACCCCTGGCGACGGGTCACGCAGCCGGTTCACCTGGCAGGCGATCTGGGCATCGACACGCTCGTGGTCACCAACGCCGCCGGAGGGATTCGCGAAGATCTCGTGCCGGGCACATTGATGGTTCTCACGGCTCATCTGGAATGTACGACGCCCGAATGGTGGCGCGAGCTCTCCAGCCGCAACAAGCCGAATCCGTACGATGCGTCGTTGCGGGCACGCCTCCAGGCCGCTGGACAAAGACTGGACATCGTCCTTGCCGAGGGCGTGTACGCCCAGGTGACCGGGCCGAGTTACGAAACCCGCGCCGAGATTCGCGCGCTGCGGCACTGCGGCGCCGACGCGGTCGGCATGTCCACTGCCCAGGAAGTGCGCGTCGCCCACGACCTGGGGATGCGCTGCGCGGCCATTTCGTGCATCACCAACCGCGCCGCGGGACTCAGCCACGGACCCATCCATCACGGCGAGGTGCTCGGCATCGCGGCGCAGCTTCGCGAACGCCTGGCGCGGTTGCTCGAGGCATTTCTCGCGTCGGGGGCCGTCTAAAGGTGGCCGGGGCTGAGTCTTCGAAGCCCCGTCGGCCAGCCGCGGCGCATCCCCGCGTACGTATCGCTTGATTCATCAACTGCCGCAGTCCGCCTTGGCAAGATGGGCGGCTTCCCGGTACAATCGCCCGGTTCACGGATGAACTGCGCCTCGCGCCCATGAGGAAGTCGCCATGCAAGGACGCATCCCCGTTGGCATCGCCTTACTCGCCGCCCTGCTCGCCCTGGTGGCCGCCGCACCGGCGTTGGCCGCACAAATCCCTGAGGATCGGCCGCAGCTCTACGTGCCGAAACAGCCGCCGACGGCCGCGGAACGCGAGCGCCGCGCGGCCTTGCATCAATACGTGCTCGGCCTTCTCTGCCAGCGCGACGATCGCTTGCTGGAGGCGCTCAAGGCGTTCGAAGAATCAGCGCGGCTTGATCCCACGGCGGCGGCGCCCTTCAAGGCCCAGATCCCCCTCCTGGCAGCGCTCGACCGGGGCCGCGACGCCGTCGCCGCGGCCGAAAAGGCCCGCGCACTCAATCCGGAAGACTACGAAGTCTGGTTTGTCTGCGCCCGCATCCGGAAAGGCCTCGGCCAGTTCACCGAAGCCCAGAAGGACATGCAGCGCGGCCTGGCGACCAAGTCAATCCTCGAGCGACCGGACATTGCCCAGGCCATGTGGCTCGAATTGGCGGGGATGCACGAGCTGGCCGACGAAGTCGAACCCGCCGTCAAGGCGCTGTCCGAGGCCGCCGCCATCCTCGACCACCCCGATCTGATCCTCGACCACGGCCCGTTCGACCGGTCCGTCATCCTCGGCAAGGCGGCCGACACGTACGAACGGCTCGGCAACATCTATCGCAAGACCAAGAAGTACCCCGAAGCCATCGCCGCCTATCAGAAAGCCCAGGAGCGAACTCCCGAAAACTCCGGCCGGTTGAATTACAACCTCGCCCAACTCTGCCAGGAAGAAGGCAAGCACGCCGAGGCCCTCGGCTATGTCGACGCCTATCTCCAGCGTCAGCCGCTCGGGACGGAAGCGTACGAGATGAAGGTGAAGCTGCTCACGCACTTGAAGCGGACCGACGAGATCGTGCCCTGGCTGGAGAAAGCCTCGGCGGCGGATCGTTACAACATCGGCGTCAAGCTGCTGCTCGCCAAGCAATGCGTCCAGGCCAAGCGCCTGGCGCAGGCGGAGAAGGCGTACGTCGCGCTCGCCGAGGAAGCGCCCAGTGCAGAGGTCTTTCAAGGGCTGTTTCGCGTTTACCAGCAGGACGCCGCCGGTTCCGTGCGCACGCTGGAGCTGGTCAATCGCACGCTGGAGCAGGCCGCCCAGAAGCCGATCGCGCCGACGAGCGTTCACGCCGCCGGCCAGGCCAAGTTGATGATCGCCGCGCTGCGCGACGACAGCGATCTTGCCAGGGACCTGGTCCGCGCGGCGCATCGCCGGGGCGAGCCGCCGCAGGCGCTGCAGCTCGAAACGATCCAGCTCCTGGCGGCGCTGGCCGATCGCTACGATCTGCCGCTGGAAGCCGAGCGTTTCTACCGCCAGGCGCTGGCACGGGCGGGCGCCGCCGCCGAGCCGATCCTGTACGGCGGGCTGCTGCGCGTGCTGTGGAAGAGCCGCAAGTACGAGGACGTGCTCAAGGTTTGCCAGGACGGACTGGCCAACGCCAAGGCCACCAACCACGTCCTGTTCCACGCCGAGCTGGCCAAGGGACAAGCGCGGCTCGGCCGCCACGAGGAAGCGCTGCGCTGCGCCGACCGGGCGCTCGCGCTGGCCGGCGACAAGGAACGGCTCACGCTGCGGTTGCTGCGGGTCCGCATCCTGACCCAGGCCGAGCAGTTCGCGCAGGCGGAGCAGGAGAGCCTCGGGCTTCTCAAGGAGCATCCGCAGCTCGGCGACACGATGGAGATCCGCTACCTCCTGTCCAACGTGTACAACTCCTGGAAGAAGCTGGCCGCGTGCGAGGAGCAGCTGGAGCACATCCTCAAGATCGACCCCAACAATGCGACCGCGAACAACGACCTCGGCTACATCTGGGCCGACCACAACAAGAACCTGCCACAGGCCGAAGAGATGATCCGCAAGGCGCTGGAACTCGATCGCCTGCAGCGCAAGCGGCTGTCGGGCGGGGCCGCGCTGCCGGACAACGCCGCTTACGTGGACAGCCTGGGCTGGGTGCTGTTTCGCCGCGGCCAGGTCGCCGAGGCCCGCCGCGAGCTGGAGCGGGCCGCGCAATTGCCCGACGGCGACGACCCGGTCATCTGGGACCACCTGGGCGACGTGTATGAACGCTTGCAGATGACCAGCCAGGCACGCACCGCCTGGGAGAAAGCGCTGCACCTCTACGAACAAGAGCAGCGCCGCCGGCTGGATGATCGCTACCGCGAGTTGCGGCGAAAGCTGCAGGCCGCGACCGCGGGGACCAAGTGAGGCTGTTCGATGCTTCCGAAGTCTCCATGGAACAGAGTGAGGCTACCCTTCGCGTTTGTCGCGCACGATGTCGCGCGCCGTGAATTCAACGCCGATCACCGTGGTGGCCGGCACGTCCTTGCCGTCGACCTGGACCATGCCGCGCCGGACCTGCACCCGCCAGACGAGCGGCTCCCTGGCCTTCACGAAGTTGCCGACTTCGCGCTGGGCATATTCCGGCTCCGAGGTGAGCTGAATCACGGCTTCCTCGCCGGGACCGATGCCAACTTCGGGATCGAGAGGCCGTTCGGCGCCCGGAGCGCCCTTGAGCTGCACGAGCGTGCCGCCGTAAATGCGCGGCAGCTTGGTCTTGCTGACGCGTTCGAGAAACGTGTACGGCTTGCCGGCATCCAGGCTCTTGCGCGAGAACTTCAGGAAGTCGTCGGCAATCGGACTGAAGACCAGGTTGCTGGAGACATTCCGGGCCCGGAACACGAGCACCAGATCGTTGTCGGCGGTGTGTTTCACGGTGAGCGGCGTCACTTCGATCGCGCCGACGCGGATTGGCCGGCCCAGCGCGGTCTTCATGTCCTTGTCCAGGTCGTAGTCGTGCTTCACCTGAAGGCGCGGCTGTCCTTGCTTCGACGTGTCGGGAAGGGTCCTGAGCGGGTTGTCGCGCGGCCAGGTGTACAGCAGGTAGCCGATGAACGCCGTCGTGAAAATCGCATAGGGCACGAGAAAGATCAGCAAGACCGGCATGAACAGGCTGCGGTCGGCGATGCGCCGCGGGGCGACGAACGTGCTCAGGTCGTCGTTGAGTCCTTCCGGCGCCGCTTCGGTCATGGCTGGGGCCGGCGCCGGGGCCGGCTCGAACGCCGCCGTCGGTGAAGGCTCCGTCAGCGGCGCGACCTGCGGCCGCGGCGGCGGCAGATCGAGCGGCGGCATCTGAATCTTTGGGACTTCGGCGGCGCCGAACAAGTCATCGCTCGGCTCGGGCTGCGAGAAGATGCTGTCGTGTTCACCCACCTGAAGCGACCCCAGGTCGGGAGCCGACGGCGGCGGCGCCGGCGGGCGACTGGCCGCGGGTTGGACCGGCGCCGGCGTCTGCACGATCGCCTGACAGTGTGGACACTGGACCTGCGCGCCCAGATGATCCGGATGGATGCCCATCATCTGGCCGCAACTGCCGCACTGAATCTGGATCGGTTCCACAGAAGCTCCCCACGGACTGCGCGGACTCTGGAGGGTTTGGCAAGCCGTCCACCGAAATTGTAAGCGACCGAAATGCGGAATCCAAGCGGATCAGGGCGCCCAGATCCAGTACAGGACGACGGCCAGGCAGAGGAGCACGCCCGCCACGATCCACCACGGCTTGCGGTTGGGCGCGTCTTCCTCGGACAGGTACCTGCCGCAATGCGGACAGCGGACGCTGTCCTCGTACAGGACCGCGAGGCAGTACGGGCACGGCAACAGGCCGTCGCCGTCTTGCTCGGGCTCCGGAAACTCCTTGGGATGCAGGACCTCGTTGTCGTCGTCGCGATAGGGCATGGCGGATTCCTTGCGCCGCGTCGCTACGGGTGCGCCCGCTACGGCTGCGTTTGCACGCCGTCGATGTACGCCAGCGCCTGATCGAGCTGGGCCTGGTGCTGCCGGGCCTTCAGCGCGGCCCGCACGCGCACCAGCAAATCGGCCTTGTTGATCGGCTTCGTCAGGAAATCGTTTGTCCCCGCGTCGACCGCCCGATCGATGTCGCTGGGCTGATCGAGCGCGGTCACCATCATCACCACGATGCCCGACAGCGCCGGGTTCGACTTGATCCGCTTGCACACCTCGAAGCCGCTGATCTTCGGCATCATGACGTCGAGCAGGATCAGGTCGGGCTGCCATTCGTGGACCTTGCGCAGGGTTTCGTCGCCGTCGGCGGCGGTCTGGATGTCGTAATCCATCCCGGCCAGATAGGCGTCGAACAGCTCCGCGCTCTGCGGGTCGTCCTCCGCGATCAGGATTCTCGGCAAACGTGTCGACATTGGTCACTACGAGAATCGGGTGCTGCCCGGCCGGGCGACTTCCGGCTCCGGCATCGGCTGGTCCCAGCGGTAACTCGGCGGGGTCAGGTCCTGGCGCGAGTTCATGGCCTGGTCCCAGGTGATCACCTGGCCCGTGTAGCACGCCATGCGGCCCATGATCGCCATCAACGTGCTCTTGGCCATCCAGTCGCCGTCGTTGATCGGCTGGCCGCGGCGGATGCTCGCGAACAGCTCGTTGTGCTCCTGCTGATACATATCGACGTCCCGCGCCGCCTGGGCGGCCGGATAAGTCCACGGGTTGGCGCCGGTGATCCGATGCCGCATCACGTCCACCTTGCCGCGCGTGCCCAGGACGTGATCGGTGACGTCGTTGGCGCAGCCGCGCGGGAACTGCCGGCTGTTGCTGAAGCACTTGACGCCGTTCTCGAACTCGTAGACCACCGACATGTGATCGAAGATGTGGCCGTGCTCCGGCCCGGTGCGCGTCTGGCGGCCGCCCGTGCCGACGCAGCGGACCGGATACGTGTTCCGCATCGCCCAGCCCATCTTGTCGATCGAGTGGCAGTGCTGCTCGACGTTGTAATCGCCGGACAGCCATGTGTAATAGTACCAGTTGCGCATCTGGTACTCCATGTCGGTCCAGCCGGCCTGGCGAGCGCGGACCCAGATCGGGCCGGTGTTGTAGGTGCACTGCAGGGCGACGATGTCGCCGACGGCGCCGTCGTGGATGCGCTCGAACGTGGCCCGCATGCCGCTGTGGTAGCGCCAGCAAAAGCCGGCGACCAGCGCCAGCCGCCGCCGCCGCGCGTCTTCGGCGGCGGCGAGCACCCGGCGCACGCCGGGGCCGTCCACCGCCATCGGCTTTTCGCAGAAGATGTGCTTGTTGGCCCGCACCGCAGCCTCCAGGTGCAACGGCCGAAAACCGGGCGGCGTGCACAACAGCACCACGTCCACGCTGTCGATCACGCGCTGGTAAGCGTCGAACCCGTGGAAACGGCGTTCGGGCGGCACGTCGATCTTGGCGCGAATGGCCGCATCGCTGCTCAGCTGATTGAGGCTGCCCGTCACCTTGTCCTCGAAAGCGTCGGCCATCGCGACCAGCCGGACCTCGCGATCGGCGCGCAGCGCCTGCGTGGCGGCCCCGGTGCCCCGGCCGCCGCAGCCGATCAGGCCGACGCGCAGGACGCCGTCGCCGCCGGCGTGCACCGCTTGCGCCAAGGTGTATGAAGCGGCCGCCGCCGTGGCTTGCGCCGCGGTGGCCTGCAAGAACCGCCGGCGGTTCAGGGACGAGGGTTGGACTGGGCTCACTGGTTGTTGGCTCACGGGCCGATCTCCTGGAAACGTGCAGCGTTGGACCGATGGTCGCGGGATACGTTGTAGTCTATCGCAGCCGCGCCGCCGGGACAAAGGAAAATGTGACGCCGCGTGATGCGACGATCCGACGTCGAGCAATCCGTCCGGGCAGGCGCCGGTCCATGGAAAATCTCGTGGACATTGGCGGACCAAGCATTTATCGTGTACGATCATTGATCCAACCCTCGCCGCGACGGAGAGGGAGCCACGGATCCTATCGCCACGATGCGACGCCCATGGCCGAGCCGCCTGCCACTCCCGTTCCGACCCCCACGAACTCTGTCTCGTTCGAGTCCGATTCGTTCGCCGCAACCGCCGGAGTCGGCCCGAACCTCGGCCAATACCAGCTGTTGACGTGCCTGGGCAGCGGCGGCATGGGCGAGGTCTATCGCGCCTTGCACATCCGTTTGAAGCGCCAGGTGGCGATCAAGCTGCTGCACGGGCTGGCGGCCATCTCGCCGCGGCGCCGGCAACGCTTCTTCGCCGAGATGGAAGCCCTCGGCCGGCTCGATCACCCCAACATCGTTCACGCCACCGACGCCGGCGAATGGCACGGCTGCCCCTTCCTGGTCATGGAGCTGCTCGAAGGCGCCGATCTCAATCAGTGCGTCAAGGCGTGCGGCGCCTGGCCCATCGGCGCGGCCTGCGCGGCCGTGCAGCAAGCGGCCCGCGGACTGCAATATGCCCATGAGAAAAACCTGGTCCATCGCGACATCAAGCCGTCGAACCTGTTCCTGACCCGCGACGGCGCGATCAAGATCCTCGATCTGGGCCTGGTCCGCATCCAGGATCCCGCCAACGCCGACGAGTTGACCGGCAGTCACGAGGTGATGGGGACCTACGACTACATGGCTCCCGAGCAAGGCGCCAGCAGCCGCCACGTCGACATCCGCGCCGACTTGTACAGCCTCGGCTGTACGCTGTTCTTCCTGCTGGCGGGGCGGGCGCCGTTCGCGCATCTGCAACTGGCTACATGGCAAGAGAAGGTGCAGGCCCACACCCACACGCCGCCGCCGGCGCTCAGCAGTCTGCGCCCCGAGACGCCGCCGGAGCTGGAAGCGATCCTGGGGCGGCTGCTGGCCAAGAAGCCGGAGGAGCGCTTCGCTGTCCCGAACCACCTGGTCCAGGCGCTCGGCTCGCTGGCGAACCCCACGGCCTTAAGAGAACAAATGCGCCTGAGCCCGGCCACGCAGAACGCCGACGCGGCGGTGCGGACCGACTCGTTCGCGGGCGCCGAGTCGCCGACGGGACCGCAAGGCAGTCCGCAAACCAGCCCGCAAACCAGTCAGCAAGTCGGGCTGCAGACCTCGGACACCCCGGTGGCGCCGCCGCGGCCGTCGATTCGCAGCCGCAGGGCGCTGCGCGTGGCGGCCCTGATTGGCGCCGGGGGCGTCCTCGGCGTGCTCGCGGTCTGGCTCGCCGGCAAGCTCCCGACCAAGACCGGCCCGGAGGACCCACCGCACCAGTGGCCCGCGGTTCCGGCGATCGACGCCGTCGGCGTCTGGCGGGAGCTGCTGGCCGGCGAGCCCAAGGTGCTGGGCAAGCCGATCACGGCGCCGCGGCTCGTGCACGACGCCGCCAAGCGAGAGCTGTGGCTGGACACCGGCGAATTCTGCATGATCGGCCTCGGTGAAACGAAGGCCCGCGATTACGAATTTGAGCTGGGCTTCCATCAAAACCTCGATACGCTCGGCACCGGCATCTTCCTGGCCGCGCAAGGCGACGCAGAGGCGGCCGAGGGGCTGCGCTTGCTCGTGTTCCAGGCGCGGCAGGCGCCACTGGCTGGCGGCGGACTCGAAACCATCGTCGAGGGCCTGCCGATGCACCTCGTCTTCGTCCCCAAGCGATTCGCGGAGGCGCACACCGCGGCCCGCGGCTCGCTGGGGCCGAAATTGCCCAACAGCTTTTCGTTCGCCGCGACCGTCCGCGCCGGCAAGCTCCGCGATCTGCAAGTCAACGGCCGCTCGTTCGCGCCCTGGTCCCAGATGAAGAGAGTCACGGAATTCGAGCCATACGCAGGCGCCTTTGGGCTGTCGTGCCAGCGGGGCTCGATCAGCGTCAGTTACGCTCGCTATCGTCCCCTGGCCCCGGAGGAATAATGTCGCCAGAGCAATCCAACAACGTCGTGGTCCGCCTGGAAGTGATCGTGCCGCAGGGGACGCACGGCGTGCGCGTGCAAACTCCGGCCGCGCGGTTCGGCGCGGAGCATGAACGAACCGCACCGTTGATCAATGAGCCTCCGGCCAACCAGACCCGCAAGGCCCGCCCTGTCGACGCCAAGTACTTCATCTGCGCCCACGGCACGGGCGCGAAATCCGGCGACGACGTCGCCGACCAGGTGTTCGCGAAATGCTATCTGGCGGCGCAGACCCTCGATCCAACTCCGCCGAACGGCACCAATTGGGTCCAACCGGACGGCAACGGCAACTGGGAGTTCGGCCGGAACGGCAACCCGGAAATCGAGATCCCCAACGTCGGCGTCGATCTGACGCTGAAGGTCTGGGCCCACTACGGCGACCAGAATTATGCTTCCAATACGGTCGATTTTCGCGCCCAGGAATCCACCACCACCGAATGCCCGGCGGGCGGCCCGTATTACTTCGTCGGCGCCGTGACTCGGACGCGGGCACGGCCGGCGGTCATGGCGCACCGCTGGAAGTTCACGTTGAGCGGCGTTCGCGATCGCACGTGCACCAATTGCGGCGTCCTGAACACCGTCTGGATCGTCGAGCTGGACGACCGGCAGCCGCACATTCGCCGCTGGTTGGCGCCGGCGCCGCAGTCGTTCGCCCGGCCCGATCAACACGCCTGGTGGCGGCTGCAACTTTGCCCGGTTTCCGGCAACTGGTACCTCGACTGCGTGCAGCACCCCGATCAGAAGCTGGGCACCTGGATTTCGTACCGCTGCCACGAAAGCCGGTGGCACGCGAACGCGGCCAACACGATGACGCTCAACACCGACACCGGTTATTGCGAGATGCCCCGGGAACTGACCATCGAGCCCGCGTGACATGCAATTGCCCATCTGCCGCCATCGCCGGCCGGCGGCCGAGTCCGGCCGGTTCGAGTGCGTTTCGCCGCTGCTGCGCCTCGCCGAATCGGTGCCGGAGTCGATCTGCGCCGGTTGCCCCTTTCCGGACCTGGTCGAGCCGCCGATCGACGCACTGCGCCCCTTCTGCATTTCGCGCGGCACTCTCCAACGACGCGAACAGCTCAACCTGGAGGACGGCCGCATCGAGGTGGACCTCTATTCCTGCGGCCGCCACGGCGAATGCACCGTCAGCCGCTGGCGCGACGGCATTGCCTGCTGCGCCGTCTGTCCGGACTATCGGCCGCGCGATACGGCGCCGGAAACCATGGACGATCCCGCCAACTCGCTCGATGCCATGATCGAGGCGCTGCGCGGGCCGCGGCGGTCGTGGCCGGACGACTGGCCGTGGTGGGGGACGACCGTCGATGGGCACCGGCGGCTCGTCGCCGAGTATATCGCCAATCTGCCGCCCTATCCGCGGGGCAAGTATCAGGGCCGCGGCATCGTCATCCTGGGCGGCGGCGTGTTCTTCCCCGGCGTCTACGTCACGGTCCGCATGATCCGCCACCACGGCTGCCGCCTGCCCATTGAAGTGTGGCATCACGCCCAGTCCGAGCCGATCTACGCCCACTGGCTCGAGCCGTACGGCGTCCGCTGCCTGGATCTCGATGAGCACATGGACGCGCACGGCGCCCCGCGCATTCGCGGCGGCTGGGCCAACAAGTTCTACGCCGTGCTGCATTCCTCCTTCGAGGAAGTCCTCTATCTCGACAGCGATTGCTATCCGGCCGGGGACTTGACGCCCATCTTCGATCTCAACACGCACGGCGCCCTGTTCTGGCCCGATCTTCCCGGGTTGGCTCAGCGCTTCCGGCCCGATGTCTTTGCCGGCGACCGCCAACCGATCGTGTCCCTGCAAGGCGGCCAGTTCCTGCTGACCAAGCAATCCAGCTGGCCGGGCCTGGTGCTCGCCCAATGGTGGAATGAGCGCGCTGATTTCGCGTACCACCACGGTTTCGGCGATCAAGACGTGCTCCGCGGCGCCTGGCAGGCGCTGCGGCTTCCCTATCGGATGTGCGCCCAGGCCAGCAGCTTCGACAAGGTCGGCATTGTCGCCTATGGCCCGGACAACAAGACGCCGCTTCTGGCCCATCGAACCGTGGACAAGTTCCGCCTACCGTTCTTGTCGATGCGGGATAGCTCCGCGACCGAGGATTTCCTGCATCACCATTACCTCGCCGACGATTGGCCGTGTTTTCAGGCGACCTTCCCCGGCGAGCGTGAAGCGTTCGCCTTCTACCGCGAGTTCCTCGACCGCCTCAACGCCCGACCGCCGTGGTATCGCCCCGACGGCGCCGATGAGGAAATACACCGCGAAGTCGTCGTGAACAACGCGTACCGCTTGCCCGATAGGGTTCCCAAGGACGCCGTCGTCGTCGACGTGGGCGCTCATATCGGCACGTTCTCGTTTCTTGCCCTGTGCCGCGGCGCCGGCCGGGTTTGGGCCTTCGAGCCTGATCCGGACAATTACCAGCTCTGCCGCAAGAACCTGGCGCTGTTCGGGCCTCGGGCCCAGGTGCGCCGGCAGGCTATCTGGTCGCACCACGGCCGATTGGGGTTCACCCCGCACGCCGGCAATACCGGCATGGGGACCGTCCATGCCGGCGGCGACGACATCGATGCGGTTCCGCTCGATGACATCCTCTGGGAAGCCAGCGAGCACGGTGGACGACGAATCGACTACTTGAAACTCGATTGCGAGCTCGCCGAATGGCCCATCTTGTTCAACGCCCGCCGCCTCGGGCTGTGCCGCAACATTGTCGGTGAATACCACAACATGGACTGGCAAGGGCAATCCTGCGGTCCGGGGGAGCTGGCCGATCTGCTGGCGGCACAGGGCTTCGACGTGGAGACCGCGCCGTACTCCCCGGCCCACGGCCTGTTCTGGGCGCGGCGCGCGTAGCGTCGGTCTGCCGTCAGAGCCATGGACAGGCGGTCGGCCAACCTGCCACAATCGGCTCTGGCCCCGGCTTTCCCTACCTGGGGGGTCAGCCTTTCGAGCAATCCGTCCGGGCAGTCATGTTGCTTCGATGGAGCCGGCGGGGTTTCGTTCGACAAACGCGTTTCGCAAACCATCGTCCGCCCATAGCGCGTCGCGCAGCACCTTGGCCCGCTCGGGCGTCAACGGATGAGCATCATCCCAGACATCCACGTCCGGCAACAAACGCCGCTCTTGGTTCACAAACATCAACAGCGGTTGCCAGATGCGGTAGAAGCGCCTCACCTCATCGTCGGTCAGCCGCATGATGCATCCTTCCTGAATCTACCTCGGCCATTATAAAAGAACGAAGTCGTCCTTGCCCCTCTTCGGAAGGCGCTGAAGGCGCTGGTCCCATGACTCCCGCGGCGAACCTGCGATTCAACCCGTTGGGCGATCAGGCGGTCTTGATCCAGGCTGCCGACGAGGCCGATGCCCTCGCCGTCGCCACCGCGGCGCGCGAACAGCGTTATGGCTGGGCTGAAGACATCGTGCAATCCTACGCCAGCGTCGCCGTGTTCTATCGTCCCGACGCCATCGACTACGGCGGCGCCAAGGACGCTTTGGCGACGCTCGACTGGCCCAGCCGCCGCAACGCCGCTGCCGGCAAGCTGCATCAGATTCCCTGCTGTTATGAGCTAGGCATGGACTTCGACCGGATCACGCGACATACCGGCCTGACGCGCGACGACGTGATCGCTATCCACTGCGAAACAACCTACACGGTCTACGCGATCGGCTTTTGCCCCGGCTTTCCCTACCTGGGGTATCTGCCGGAGCAACTGGCCGGCGTGCCGCGTCTGGAATCCCCGCGGCTGAAGGTGGAAGCGGGCAGCGTCGGCCTCACCGGGCGGCAGACGGGAATCTACACCGAGGCCCGGCCCGGCGGCTGGAACATCGTCGGGCGCACGCCGCTGGAATTGGTCAACGTCGCCGACGAGTACTTTCCGATCCGCACCGGGGACCGGGTCCGATTTCAGCGGATCGACGAAGGCGCGTTTCGACGGATGGCCGGTGAACGATTGGCTACATGAAATCGACGAGCTGGAGCAGGAACATGCCGACCATGCCGAACACGATGATCGCTCCCCAGACCGCCCAGGTGATCAACTGCCGCTGGAACGCGGCCTTGTGAATCTCTTCCTGGCAGCGGAGCTGATCGATGTAGGCTTGCTGGGCCTGGTGGGCCCGCGCTTGCTCGTCGGCCATGATCTTGGACGTGAATTCCTGGTAGCGTTCGAAGTGGGCCTTCTGCAGGTCGCGAATCTCGCGCAAACACTGCTTGATTTCCTCGAGTGTGTCGGCCGCGGCGGATCCGTTGCCGGGCACGCTGCCTTCCCAGGTCAGGTCTTTGATGGCGGTGGGTTCGCTCATGGCAGGAGGATCTTGCTTGGTTGATGCGGATTTGGCTGGACGTGAAAGCATAGCATGGAAATGTGCCGCTGGCGCTTGGTCAGTGGTGAGTCGTGACAGCCGCTTGCGGCTTAGCGTTCGCGTCATCCTCTCCCGAACGCTAAGCCGCAAGCGGCAAAGCACCACTCACCGATCCTCGTCGCGGCCCCGGCGGCCCCGGCCTTCGCGGCGGCGGGTCGGGCGCGGCGGCGCCGGCTCGTCGTAGGGCAGGAACTTGACTTCATTGCCATTGTTATCGAAGCTCACCAGCTCGAGGAACTCCGGCGCGACGTTTAGCCGGCCGCGCACCTGGATTTGCTTGCCGCTGGTTTCCTCCAGCTTGGCGATGTCCTGGCGCTTGCGGTTGAGCAGGTAGTGGGCCACCTCGTCCTGCACGCTCACGTCGAGCCGCGAAATGTATTCGCGGTGGGCGGCAAGCTGCAAGAGCCGCATCACCTCGATCGACATGCTCTCGCAGGTCTTGACGTGGCCGGTGCCGGCGCAGTGCGGGCATTCCTGGTAGACGCTGCGCTTCAGCGACGGCCGGATGCGCTGCCGGGTCATCTCGATGATGCCGAACTGCGACATGCGCAGGATCTTGGTGCGGGCCCGGTCGCGCTCCATGGCCTCGCGCAGGGCGCGCTCGACGCCGCGGCGATGCCGCTCCTCGCGCATGTCGATGAAGTCGTTGACAATGACGCCGCCCAGGTCGCGGAGCCGCAGTTGCCGGGCGATCTCCTTGGCGGCCTGCAGGTTCATGCGGTAGGCGGTTTCCTCGGCGCTGTTGTCGGCCCGGAAATTGCCGCTGTTGACGTCGATGGCCACCAGCGCCTCGGTCTGATCGATGACGATCGAGCCCCCCGCCGGCAGCGGCACATGCCGTTGCTGGATGCGGGTGATCTCCTGCTCGATGCCGTACTTGTGGAACATCGGCTCGTGCTCCTCGTAGAGCTTGATGCGCTCGGCGAAGCGCGGCATCACGATCTGCAGGAACTCCTTGGCGTGCTCGTAGGCGGCCTTCTCGTCCACCCAGATCGTGTCGATGTCGTTGGTGAAGATGTCGCGAATGGTCCGCGTGACCATGTCGCTTTCCTGGTAGATGTCGGCCGGCGCCTTGAGTTTCTTGATGCGACGGACGACCACCTGCCACAGCTTGGCGAGATAGACGAGGTCGCGCTGCAATTCCTTGCGGTTGCGGTCGATGCCGGCGGTGCGAATGATGAAACCGATGCCGCGCGGCGGATGCAGCTCGTGCATGATGTCGCGCAGGCGGCGGCGGGCCTCGTCGTCCTCGATCTTGCGGGAGACGCCGATGCGATTGAGGCCGGGCATGAGCACCAGATACCGGCCGGCGATGCTGATGTAGGTGGAGAGGGTCGGGCCCTTGGTGCCGATGCCTTCCTTGATGACCTGGACGAGCACTTCCTGGCCGCGCCGGAAGATTTCCTGGATGGGCGGCTTGGGGCGTCCAAAGCCGGGCCGGCCACCGGGCCCGCGGCGCGGCCCGCCGCGGCCGGCATCGCGGCCGCCGTCGCGGCGGTTGTCGCGGCGGTTGTCGCGGCGCTCGTCGCGGCGGTCATCGCGGCGGTCACGGCGCGGTTCTTCGCGCGGCGCCTCGTCGCGCGGCGCGTATTCCTCGTACACCGGGTATTCGTCCCCTTCGTCGGCCGGCGCCGGCACCTCGTCGGCCGTCGGCGCGAACTCGTCGGCCGGCAGCGGCTCCCCGGGCAGCGTGCGCTCCTCGGACAGCGGCATATGTTCGATGTCCGCCAGCGGCATCGCCTCGGGGAGCTGGCCTTCGGAAACGGGCGGCTCCGGCTCCCGCCGGGGCGGCGCTACCGGCGCCGGCTCGTCGCGGCGAACCTGCGACGCTGGAACTGGGGACGCCGCGTGCGCCGGCGCATGCGCTGGCGCCGGCGCCATCGAAAAACTCAAGTCCTCGTCGCGCAACGTCGAACTGGATTCAACCGGTTCGGCCGGCTCGTCGGTTTCCTCGGTCCGCCGCTCGGCGGAGTCCATCAGCCGCGGACGTTCATCGTCCAGGGGCCGCAGCGGTTCATCCTCACGTGGCGGCGCCGCATCGCGCGGCGCCTGCGCTGGCGCCGGACCGGCCTCGGCGCCGGCTTCCGAAGTGGACTCGTGGCCCGGCTCGGCGCCGTTGCGGGGACGGCGCGAGCGATTGCCGCGGCGGCGGCGGCCGCGCCGGCGCGGTTCTTCGGCAGGTTCCGCCCCCGGCTCGTCCTCCGCCGTGGCGAGGCCTTCGCCGCGGCCGGAAAGATCATCGGCTGCGGCAGCATCGTCGTTGGCCAGCTCATCCGCCGGCGACGACAGTGCATCGAGCGCCTCGGAATCCTCCGCGGCTTCGTCCCAAGCATCGGCCGCTTGCCGATCCGGCAAGGCATCGTCCGCGGCCGGCGGCTCGCCGAAAGCCTCGGCCGGCGGCGCGCCTTCGTCGTGCGGCGCGTGGTGCGGCGCTTCCAGAGGCGCCTCGTGGAGATCGTCGAGCAGTTCCTCCGGCAACGGCGGCACATCGTCGCGCATCGGCCGCGAGCGCCGGCCGCGTCCCTCGGGGCGGCGGCGGCCATCGGAGCGGCCGCGGCTTTCGGAGCGGCCGCCGCCGGCGCGATGGCGGTCGCGCGGCGTGCGGCGACCGCCGCGGTCGTCGTCCTGATAGCCGGCCAAGTGGCGGTAGTACGCCGGCTCCACGTCGGAAACGTGCAGGAAACCGTTGCGGCCGACGCCGAAATCGACGAAGGCGGCCTGGATGCTCGGCTCGATATTGACGATGCGGCCCTTGTAGATGTTGCCGACGTAGCTTTCGTGGCTGGAGCGCTCGACGTACAGCTCTTCGAGGACGCCGTCCTCCACAATCGCAATCCGGATTTCCTCGGGCTGGAGGACGTTGATGAGCATTTCCTTCTTCATGCAAAACCTTTCTTGACCGTGTGGGATGTATGGGGGCACGTCGCCGACGCGCCCGGACTTCGCGGGACACGTTCGGAATCTTGCCCCACGCCAAATCATGTTTCAAAAGACAACGGCGTCTCGATCAGCGGTTGGCCGATCGCGACGGGTGGTTCCGGGGCCGCGCCGGCCGCGGCGACGATTTCCTCAGGGGCGGCCTCGACGTCGGCAAGCCGCGGGATGTCCGGAAGCCAGCGCTCGTCCGCGGGCAGCTCGTCCATCAGCTCCAGGTGCGTGCGTTCCAGGACGGCCCCCTGGTCGAGGAGCGCCCCCAGTCCCAGCGCGTGGACGATTTCCTCCGGGCGGGCGGCGCCGTTGGGGGTGATCCACAGCGCCATCGTGAGGGCGGCGCCGTCCGCTTGCGCGCCCGCCTGCACGTCGGCGATGAACGGCCGGATGTCGAGGCAACGCCGCCGCGGCCGCAGGCGTTCGACGACGCAGCGCTGGCGGGCCAGGAGGATAGCACAGCGTTCGGCCAGCCCGGCGATGGGCTCGACGAGCGGCAAGCGATAGAACGCGCGGCGAACTTGCGGGGCGCGTCGGCCGTCCACGGAGCGGACGTCGAGAAACTCCAGACCGGGCGGGGCTTGCTGATTCAAGCGCGTCAACACGTCGTCCGCGGGGACCGCTTCCAGCAGATCCAGATCGACCACCTCGTTCAGTCCGGCGACGCCGAGCGCCAGGGCCTGCGCGAACACCAGGCACGGCTTGGGATGGAACCCTTGGGTCGAGGCGAACGGCAGCAGGGCGCGGCGCAGCATGCGCTCGAAGACGTGCATCAGGTCGATGTGACTGACCAGGCGCAGGTTGCCGGCCTTGCGAAAGCGCAGGCGATACCGGTGTGTTGGCCGCGGCGGGGACGCCGGCGGCGGAGGCGCTTCGAGATGTGATCCCAATGCCATAGCGGGCCTGACCCCGCGCACGGCGGGGATGTGGGGCAGCGGCGCAAGCCAGCGCGGACTGACCCCGGCTCGATGGTAACAGGAATCCTGACCGGAATGCAGGAAGGGAGGTCGGCCATGGCGGACAGCTTCCGACGTCGCCAAGACTTCGGAAGGTTTTCGGGCCGACAGGGGAACGGATGGCAGGCAAAGGGAGAAAAAGGCACGCCGAAGACGTGCAACATCGATGGAGCTTTTTGTCCCTTCGGTTTATTCGCGTTTCCCTGGACAAGACATCCGAAGTCTTGGAGACTTCGACGTCTGCCACGTCACCTCAGTTCACCAATTCAGGGAGGATTCGGCGGGTACGTTCCCGCAGGTAATTGTTCACGTCGCGGGCGGTGTCGAGCTTCAAAACCGCGGCCGCGACTTCTTTCGCCTCATCCATGGTCACGGTACGAACGATCTTCTTGATCTCCGGAATATTTTGTGGCGCCACGCTCAGTTGCCGCAGTCCCAGACCGAGGAGCAACAAGGTGTAAATCGGGTCGCCGCTCATCTCGCCGCAAACGCTGACTTCCACGTTGTGCTTGGGGCCATTGCCGCTTCCCGGGCGGGCGGCGTCAACGATCGTTGCAATGAGCCGCAACACCGCCGGGTCGCCGGCGTTGTACAGACCAGCGACCGTTTCATTGGTGCGGTCGGCGGCCAGGGTGTATTGTATCAAATCGTTGGTGCCGATGGAGAAGAAATCGACCTCGCGGGCCAATTCTCGGGCCATCACCGCCGCCGATGGCACCTCGATCATCGTTCCCACCGGCAGCTTGCGGTTGAACGGCACGTTCAACTCTTCCAGGTCTTCCTTGACCTCGGCCAGGAGCATCTTGCATTGCCGCAGCTCGTAGAGGGTGCTGATCATGGGGAACATGATGCGGACGTCGCCGTAGGCGCTGGCCCTTAAGATGGCACGAAGCTGGGTTTTGAACAAGGCCAGATTCCGCAGGCACAGCCGCACGCTCCGCAGCCCCAGCGAGGGATTGCGCTCGTCCTGCTGGTCGGTGCGGTTGCTGAACTTGTCGGCGCCGAGGTCGAGGGTGCGGATGACGACGGGCTTGGAGCCCAGCGAGCGCAGCACGGTCATGTAGGCTTCGACGTGATCGGATTCGTCGGGATGCGCCGTGGTGTTGAGATAGAGAAACTCGGTGCGATACAAACCGATGCCGTCGGCGCCGCGCTCCAGGCAGTGCTGCACCTCCTGGGGGAACTCGATGTTGCCCATGAGCAGCACGCGGACGCCGTCCTTGGTCTCGGCCGGCTTGTCGCGGAGCTCGCCCAGCTCGCGAAAGAAGGTGCCGATGGTTTGCCGGGTTTCCTCGTAGTGGGCCCGGGTTTCCTCGTCGGGGTTGATGATGAGGACGCCGCGGTTGCCGTCGACGATGATCTCGTCGCCGCCGGAGAGGTCGGTGAGGAAGCGGCCCAGGCCGACGACCGCGGGGATTTCCAGCACGCCGGCCATGATCGCGGTATGGCTGGCCCGGCCGCCCGCCTCGGTGGCAAACGCGTAGACGAGCTTCGGATCCAGGGCCGCGGTCTCGCTGGGCGTCAGGTCGTGGGCCAGGACGATCACCGGCTCTTTCAGGTGCTTGAGCTCCTCGCCCTGGCTTCCCAGAAGCTGCCGGAGGATCGCCTTCTCGATGTCGAACAGGTCCGACGAGCGCGTGCTGAACTGGGCCGACATCAAGCTTTCCAGGGCCTTGGCATGGCGGCGAATGACCCGGCTGATGGCGTACTCAGCCGTGTGGCGTTGATCCTGGATGAGGGCTTCGACTTCGCGGATCAGCTCAGGATCCTCGATCAGCATCGCGTGGGCGGCGAAGATGGCGCCGTACTTCTTGCCCAGCTTCTGATTGATGGCCTCTTGTTTTTCGAGCGCCTCCTTGGCGGCGGCGGCCAGGGCGGCGCGCAGCCGCTTCACCTCCGCGGTGCGCTGCCGCGGCTGGATGAACCGCTCGGGGATGCGATAACCCTCGGTATCGACGACCAGGGCCGGCCCGATGGCCACCCCCGGCGATACCGCGATGCCGCGCTTGATTTCCATGGTGAGCTGCCGTTATTCATCATCCGGGAACACACGTGCCAAGGCTTCGGCCAGGCCGTCGATCACGTTGCCTGCATCCGGACCGCTTACTTCGAGCGTCAATTCGGTTCCCGGAAGCGCCTCCAGCCCGATCAGGTGCAACACGCTCTTGCCGTTGGCCCGGTGGTCCCCTTTGCAAACGGCGACCTCGCTCTGACACCGGCTGGCCAACGCCACAAACGCCTGGATCGGCCGCATGTGCAGACCGTGCGGGCTGGTGATCACCACGGTGCGTCGTTGCAGTTCGCCGGACATTGGACCAATGACTATCCAGGGTTTTCATCGGCCAGCAAGTTCCAGATGCCGTCGCCGTCGGGGGCGTTGCGCAGGGCCTTGACGAAGGAATCGTCGCGCAGGCATCGGGAAACGTTTTCCAGGGCGCGCAGATGGTCGCCCGGGCGGTCGTTGGGCGAGATCAGCATGACGAAGACATGGACCGGCTCGCCGTCGAGGCTGTCGAAGCCGACGCCGGGCTTGGACACGGCGACGGCGCCGATGAGGCGGTCGACGCTGGCGTGCTTGGCGTGGGGGATGGCCACGCCGCGGCCGATCCCGGTCGAGCCGAGCAGCTCGCGCTTGAGGATGGCCTTGACGATGTCTTCGGGCTCGCTGGTCTTGAAGTAGCCGGCGCGGCGCAGGTTCTCGACCATCTCCCGGATGACCCCTTCCTTGCTCGCGGCGGCCAGGGCCGGGGCAATCGCCTCGCGGACCACAAAATCGGACATGCGCATGAACGGCTCCCTACGGCTGGCTCCCTACGGCTGTTCCTCAGGCTGCTCCTCAGGAGTTTCGGGGCCGCCAACCACATCGCCGGTGGCCGGCGTGCGCCGATGATCCATGATCTTCTCCTTGTAGCGCCGCACCTGGGCCTCCAGCTTGTCCAGGCACAGGTCGACGGCGGCGAGAATCTCCTGGTTGCGCTCGCTGGCGACGAAATCGTGCTTGTGCTCGGCCGACACCAGAAACTCGACCACTTTCTCCTCCTCCTTGAGGTCCACGATCACTTCGATCATCATCAGCCGCTGAAAAAAGTGGGTCAACTTGTTGGCTTTCTCGCGGATGAATTCCTGGGTGGCCTCGTGAAGATGCCCGTGGCGTGCCGAAATCTTGATCTGCACGGATTGTCTCCTTCCCCGGGTGATGTCGCCCCGCGTGCGCTAGGGTCTTGAGTTAGCCATTGTATGGGCCGCGCCGGAGGGTTGCAACATTCGGACGGCGCGGTTGGACCCTACGCTTCAAAGCAGCTTGCGGTGTTTGGCCCGAATCCACGCCTCCACAGTGGCACGCAAATGTTGTGCCAGATCGATCATCGCCTTCGCCTCGTGATCCGAGATGACGCCGGCGCGCTCATAGTTGCCGAGGTTGCGTTTCTTGCGAAACGCCTCGAATTGATCGAGCAACTGCTGCTTTGCGCCGATCGTGTGCTGCAACGCCTGGATGACGCGAAAATGATGCGACTCGCGCGCGGCCCGATAGCCCGCCGCCGCCAGGGATGCCGTCGCCAACTGTAATGCGGCGTTGTAGGCGATGGTGAGGCGCCAGTCAGCGCTGAGACCGGGCGCCTGGCAATCGTGCAGATCGCGGTCGGCGACGCCGAGCAGATCTTGAATTTCCCGTTTGGTCGGCTTGTGAGCCATGAGCCAGCCGTTTTTGAGCCAATCGTTCAAGCTCACGGCTGCCTCCGATGACGAGAAGCTTCGGCTCGTCCCAGACCGTTTGCAGGAAATGGTGGCCCTGCGACAACTTTCGCCGAACTTCCCCGGGCGAGTATACCACGGGATTGACGTCGCGCCCAAGGGTATCTTGAACAGGTCGGAGGGCCGCGACGACGTCGCCGAAGGCAACATCGCCGGCGATCAGCACATCGACATCGCTCTTGGCGTGCTGCTCGCCGCGCGCCCACGAGCCGAAGACGAAGGCGCTGCGGATGTCGCCGGCTAACTGCTCCAGCGCTGCCTTCAATACATCGACAACGCCCACCGTCTTGACGACGAGGCTGCGCAACTCCGCGAAGATGGGACAGGCCCGGTTGGCTCGGAAGAACACCTGCCGGCCGCGGGCCTGCCGTGAGAGGATGCCGGCCGCGGTCAGTTGGGCGAGTTCGCGCTGCACGGCGCCCAGACCGCAGCCGGCTTTGCGGGCGACTTCGCGGAGGTAGAGCCACTCATCGACCTGCCCGAACATGACGGCGAGGACGGCCTGGCGGGATTTGCCGAACAGAGCGGAAACGGGGCGGGCTGTTGTATCCATATTGGATACGATTGTACCCAATATGGTTTCAACCAGCAATCCTGCACTCGGAACCGGCAACCGATGCGCTCGCGACCGTCTACGGGAACGCCACGAACCCGCCCGCCACAACACCCGCCTGCGCCACCAGGCCGGTGAAGCTGAGCTGCTCGCGGTACAGGTACAGCGGCACGGCATCGCCGGGGAGACATTTGCCGGCGCTCGAATCCCAATGCTCCAGCGGCCGGGTCCACGTGTGATAGGGGAGCGCGACCACGTCGTAGACGAAGCGGAGCGTGCTGATGCCCGGCTGCAAGTTGCCGAGCTCCCAGCCGTGGCGGTCGAAGTTCGGCTGCTCGAACAGCACCCGGCGATGCATCACGAAGGCGGGCTCGACCGTCCCCACCATCTGCTCGAACCGGCGCGGCTGGAACTTCTCGCGCGACACGGGGACGCGCTGCGGGAAGACCTGGCGCTGCCCACGGGCCTGGGCTTCGGCCCGCACCGTGTCGTAGAACTGGCTCTCCGACTTGCGCTCGAACAGGCGATCGAGGCCGGGCAAATCGGTGCGGAAGTACTCCGCATCCGCTTCCATCGTGGCATAGGGTCGGCCACCGGCTGGGACTTGGGAGGCGACGGCCTGGCGCGCTTGCGTTTGCGCCGCCGCGGCGGGCGGGCGCGTGAACGTGACCGTCTTGATTCCTGAATGGTGGCTGCGGGATTCCCCGCGGATCGGCGCCGGGCTGATCGGCGCCGGGCCGATCGGCGCGGGGCGGGGGAATTCTTTCGTCGCCCAGTCAACCTCGATCGGAGAATCCTTGGTCTGAGCGAATAAGGCGCCGGCGCTGGTCAGCCAGCCGGCGGCCGTGGCGGCCAGGCTAATCGCCATCCATGCGCACCGGGTCGGAGCGCGACGAGTAGTTGGGCGCTTCCTGCGTGATGAGAATGTCATGCGGATGGCTCTCCTGCACCGCGGCGCCTGAAACCATGATGAACCGGCTCTTGGTCCGCAGCTCCTCGATCGTCCGCGTGCCGCAATAGCCCATGCCGGCCTTGAGGCCGCCCACGAGCTGATAGACAAACGGCGCCAGATGGCCCTTGTACGGGACCCGGCCTTCGACGCCTTCGGGCACCAGCTTGCCGCCCCCGCCGCCCCCGCCGCCCCCGCCGCCCACGTTCGGGCCGGCCTGGCGATAGCGGTCGCTCGAGCCCGACACCATCGCCCCCAACGAACCCATGCCGCGGTACGTCTTGAACGTGCGGCCCTTGTAGATGATGGTCTGGCCGGGGCTTTCCGCCAGTCCCGCGAGCAGCCCGCCGATCATCACGGCATGGGCGCCGGCGGCGATGGCCTTGGTGATGTCGCCGGAATAGCGCACGCCGCCGTCGGCGATCACCGGCACGTTCAGGCCGCGCAGGCCTTCCACGGCCTGCAAGATCGCGGTGATCTGCGGCACGCCGACGCCGGAGATGATCCGCGTCGTGCAGATCGAGCCCGGCCCGATGCCGACCTTCACGCCGTCGGCCCCGGCTTGGGCGAGGGCCCTAGCGCCGTCGGCAGTAGCGACGTTGCCGGCGATCACGTCGATGGCGTACTGGCGCTTGATCCGCCGGACCATGTCGATGACGTTGCTCGAATGGCCATGGGCGGAATCGACGATGAGGACGTCGACGCCCGCCTGGATCAGCGCGTTGGCCCGTTCTTCGTCGTTGACCCCAACCGCCGCGCCGACGCGAAGCCGCCCCCGCGCGTCCTTGCAGGCGCTCGGGAAACTGGTCATCTTGTCGATGTCGCGGATGGTGATGAGGCCTTTCAGTTTATAGTTTTCGTCCACCAGCAGCAGTTTCTCGACTTTATTTTCCGTCAGAACCCGCTCAGCCGCTTCGAGCGTCGTATTCTCCGGGGCGGTGATCAGGTTTTCCTTGGTCATCACCTCGGAGAGCTGCACGTTCTTGTCGGGCAAGAAGCGGAGGTCGCGGCGCGTGATGATGCCGCGCAGGTAGCCGTTGACGGTGATCGGCACGCCGCCGATGTTCTTCTCCTCCATGACGCGCTGGGCGTCGCCGACGGTCTGATCGGGAGCGAGCGTGACCGGATCGGTGATGATGCCGTTCTCGCTGCGCTTGACCTTTTCGACCTGGCTGGCCTGGCGGTTGATCGGCATGTTCTTGTGGACGATGCCGATGCCGCCCTCCTGGGCCAGGGCGATGGCCAGCTCGCTCTCGGTGACCGTGTCCATGGGCGACGACACGACCGGGATGTTGAGGCGGATGTTGCGGGTCAGTTGGGTGCGGACATCGACGTCGCGGGGCAAGGCGTCGCTGTAGGCCGGCTCGAGAAGGACATCGTCGAAGGTGATGCCTTGGCAGGCGATGCGCTCGTGTTGCATGCGGGGCTCCGTGGGGCCTTTGGGTGATTATAGGAAATGGCGGCACCGCCGCGATTCATTTAGCCGGCGAGCTTGCTCGCCGCGGACACGATCCCGCGCGCGATCGCGTCGGAACCGTGTTGGATGCTTCTCGTCCGAAGTCGCAGTCCGTGGCGAGCGAGCGCGCCGGCTAAGTGAGGGAGGGATGGTGCGGCAAGTCGCGCAACGCGTCAATGCCATCGCGACCGATTCGCTTGTCGCTCGGCGTACTCACCAGCACGGCCTGCAGTCCAGCGGCCCGAGCGCCGTCGTAATCGTTGTCGCGATCGTCGCCGACCAGCAGGATTTCCGCCGGCGGCAAGCCGGCCTGGCGCACCAGCGCTGCGAAAAACGCCGGCGCGGGTTTGCGCCAACCCACTTCCGAGCTGATCAGCAGGTGATCGATGCCGCGCAACGGCGCCAGTCCCGCGATCACGGTGCGCAGCCGATGATCATAGTTCGACGCCACCCCCAGCACCAAGCCGCGCCGGCGCAAGCCGGCGAGCACCTCTTCCGCGGCTGCAGCGCATGTCCACGATTCCGGCCTGGCGAAATGTTCGTACAGCTCCGCGAAACATGCTTCCGGATCGGTCACGTCGTCGAGCACCTCGGCGACGATGCTTTGCCAGCGTTCGAGTTCGCGGCGCGCGCTCGTGGCCCAGCCGTTGTGGCGGTCGATGTCTTCTTGCTTGCGAAAGGCCTTGGCGAAACGCCGCGCCACCGTGGCCCGGCTGCTGCCGTGGCGCCGGCCCGCTTCGTAATACACGTCGGCTGCCAGCGGCGCCGGATGAATGAGGGTGCCGACGGCGTCGAAGAAAACCGCGCGGATCATGCCTTGATCTTACCTTGTTGCCCGACGCCGGCGGTGGTATACGGGGTGCCCTACGGAGACTTCGTGGAGAAGCCATGGTCCGCCGCAGCTGCCTGGTCTGCCTGGTCTGGCTGGTCTATGAACCCGCGTTCGCTTCGGCTCAGGACGGGCGGTTGGAGCGTGTGCGCAACGACGTCCGCTCGACGGAATCTTCCTCACACGACAACGACAGCAGCACGGATGAAGACGAAGGGTTCTTGTCTTCCTTGGTCAGTGCTTTCTTGCAAGGCCTCATTGATGGGACGGCATGGTCCGGCTCGGACGAAACCGGCGCGCAATCGGAACCACGGTTCAGCCACTTCGTCCCCTATCCCTATTGCGGCAACTTTCCCGGCTATCGCGTGCCCAACGCCAACTTGACGCGCGAGTATCTGCCCGAATTAGACTACGGCGTCGAGCCGCTGCGCTGGTCGGCGCGACTCAGCGCCGAAAACGGCAACGACTTCGACGGCCTCAACCGCGCCAACGGGCGCCTGATGCTCGAAACGGCTTGCGGCTTCGGCTTGCTGACCTCGTGGAACCACTTCTACGAACGGCTGGACGGCGGCAGGCACGATGACTTCGTGATCGGCGATTTCAACGCGATCTACTCGTGGGGTTGGGGCAGCGCCTGCACGTTGCGCTGCGGCGTGGGCGCACGCGTCCTGGCGGATCGCGGCGCCGGCGATTGGGGCGTGAACATTCATCTGGGCGGGGATTTCTTTCCGGTGCGGCCGCTGATCCTGTCGATCGACAGCGATTTCGGCACGCTCGGCGACGCCGGCGTCGCCCACGGCCGCATGACGCTGGGCGTGATCCATCGCGGCTGGGAGATTTTCGGCGGCTACGACGCGCTGGCCATCGGCGGCACGACGTTGCACGGGCCGCTGATCGGCGTGCGCCTCTGGTTCTGAGCAGCGCTCGATCTCTTGCTCTTCTTGCCGCCGATTTCACGCACGGCGATTCAAACGCTTTGCAGCCGGAGCAGCCGGGCCGGCTTCGCTCGCGGAGGCAGGGCGCCAGCGGGGCCCGGCTCCTCCGGTTCCTTGCGGAGCATGTATCCCACGCCGCGGCGCGTCAGGATCAACGGGGGATCGAAGCCCTTGTCGATCTTGCCGCGCAGGTAGCGGACATACACGTCCACGACGTTGGATGTGATCTCGTCATTCTCGTCATAGAGGTGCCGGCGGATGAAGGACCGCGTGACCACCTGCCCGCGGTGGCAGGCCAGCAGGTGCAAGAGGGTGTACTCGCGCGGGGTCACGTGGAGCTCGATGCCGGCGCGGCGAACGACGCGGGCGGCGGTGTCGATCTCCAGGTCGAAGACGCGCAAGACTGCGTCGCTCGCGCGAGCGCTGCGCCGCAGCAGCACGCGGACGCGGGCCAGCAGCTCCGCGAGCTCGAACGGCTTGGTCAAGTAATCGTCGGCGCCGGCGTCCAGGGTCTGGACTTTGCGCTCCAGGTCGTCCTGCTTGGCCAGGATCAGCACGTGGGCGGTCATGCCCTGGCGCCGCCAGTGCTTGAGGAGCTCCAGCCCGTCGGCCTTGAGCGCCGACAGATCGAGAATGATCATGTCGTAGCTGCCGGCGCCGGCTTTCTGGGTCCCTTCCGGTCCCGAACGCGCAGTGTCCACGGACAGGCCCTCGTCGCGCAGCGCCTTCTTGACGGCTTGTGCTTGTTCCAGGATCAGCAGTATGCGCACGCGACACCTCGTTTCTCCTGTAGGTTAGGTTTCCAACCTGACCGGAGAGAGAGAGGTTGACGTCTTCCGGACAGATTGGAAATCTATCCTACCGTCCTTGTTCGGCGGCCATGGCCTGATACTCGCGGCTGAGCTCGTCGATCCGGGCGGCGCTGGCCATGTCGTTGTGCTCCAGGTGTTTCACGAGGTTGCAGGCAAACTTGGTGCGAAGGTTTCCCGGGGCGGCGATGGACTCCGCATAGGTCAAGAACTGCGGGTACAGCTCGGCCGCGCCGGCTTCGACCAGCCGGCTCGCGTCGCGCAACGACAGACGGCCTTCGGCGAGCTCCTTCATGATCCCCTCCACGCGCGCGGCCAGTGCGTCGCGCTGGTCGCGCTCGGCGACGAGCGCCGCGCCGCGGGCGCGTGTTTCGGGAAACATGCTCACGCCGATGGACTCGGCGGTTTCGACGACCCACAAGCCCAGGAGGGCGAGCGTGGACGCAAGGACGAGAGTCTTGGCGGCAAGGCGCATGTCCTTCTCCTGTTCCAGAGGACAGACGTTCCGCCACGAACTGCGCCGGGGCCGACGGCCCTCTACCAAGACGTTGTTCGGGGCGTGGCGTCACAAAAAATTGGCGGGATTCCTGACGCCCTCTACGTGGGCTTAGCGCGCACGCTCTACGCCGTGGGCTGTTCCGGCATTCGACCTAACGCGTGGCGCCTTTAAACTCATCCCGGCAATATGAACCACCGGCAGGCTGACCAGGCCTCCGTCCATGGCGCTAACGAATCGCGCTCCATCCACTATATAGTGCCTCGATCCGGGGCGTTTGCGCGCATTTTTTTTCGCGAAATCTTGGTGAACGACGGTCGCAGGAAGGAGGCGAAGTTGATTGACACGGATGAAGAATGTGTGCAGGATGAGGGAAGTCGTTTGCAGCGAGCATTTCCGGCGAAGGATTATGACCATGCGAAGCCGTTGCTGTGCCGCCATGCGCCGGACGGAAAGCTGGAATTCGAGCATCCTGTGGCGGCCTTGACAAGCCACGCCGAATCCAAAACAGGCGGCGTCTGGGTCGTGAGGCCTGACGACACGGTTCTCTTGAATTCGCGCGGTGAAATTCAGGAGAGGGTTGCCATGATTGATCCAGTACGACAGGACATCCTTCAACAGTTGCAGCGCGTCAGCGAACTCGCGCCTGAGCTGCGCTTTGGTCAATTGGTCGCGAACCTGGCATTTCTCGCCGCGGGGCCTTGGGACCAAACACTCTGGAATCTCGAGGACGATCAACTGCTCTCCGCCATCCAGCAACTGCGCACGGATCTCGAGCGCAGGCAAGAACGCGTGGCTTGACGGAGAGCCTCTCCACGGAACCTTGAACCATGAGCCTCTACTTCCCCACCCCCGCCGAGCATTCCGTGCGCGAGATCTTCCCCGGCGTCACGCTGCACGCGTGCGCTCTGGAAAAGATGATGCTCTCCTATGTCGAATTGCAACCGAACGCCGAGGTGAAGGAGCACAGCCATCCGCACGAGCAGGTCGGCATGCTGCTCGAAGGCCGGGCGCTGTTCTTCATCGGCGACGAGCAGAAGATGCTCCAGAAGGGGGACCGCTACCGGATTCCGGGACACGTCAAGCACCGCGTCATTGCCCAGGCCGAGGGGGCGAAGGCGCTCGATATTTTTTGCCCGATCCGCGAAGACTACCTGTAGCGAAATGCCTGGAGCGACGCCGCCCGGCTATTCTTCGACCACGACGCGACGGCGTCCGCCGCGCCGCCAGCGCAGGGCCCTGCCGACGTTCCTGGGAAAGGCCCGGCCGCTGAGCAAGCGATACGTGATCAGCAAGAGCGCGGAACCGCCGACGCCGACCAGGAAGCCGACGATGCTCAGGGGCGACACTTTCTCGCCGGTGAAGAAGTAGAGGCTGGCGGCGCCGATGAACGCGCCGAAGATGCCGATGACGATGGTCGCGAAGGTGCCGCCCGGGTCCTTGCCCGGCAGGATCGCCTTCGACAGCAGGCCGATGACCGCGCCAAAGCCGATCCACACGAGCACGTGATTGGCCCATTGCACGAGCAGTTCGTTCATGACCGATGTCCTTCCCTGGACCGATTGGCAGCGCCTCGCCGCGACAAGTGCCTGAATCATCGGCACGGAATACGCGACAAGTCCAACGGGATCAAGATGAAATGTCCCGCCGCCTTCGACGTCGGACGCGGGTGGGACCTGGAAACTGGAACCTGGGTAAGATGGAGCGCCGCGACCCGGCGGATTCCCAATTCCTGTCCCCAAACCGCAAGACCCGTTTAGCGCACGCCTCGTCATGCGTGCGCTAAACGGGTCCATCGATGTCGATGATCATCCAGCGCGGCGCTAGCGCTCCGCCGCCAGCTCCCAGCCCCGACGGTATTCGCGCCGGATATACTGCGCCGCCGAATCGGCATTGGTCACGCGGAGATTGGCCGAGTCCCATTCGAGCCGCTGGCCGACGCGCATGGCGACGTTGCCCAGCAGCACCGTTTCCGTGAGCGGGCCGGCGTAGTCGGGGAAGTTGGACATGGCCGGCGGGCCGCCTTTGCAGGCCCGAATCCATTCGGCGTGGTGGCCGGGCGAGCGCGGCAGGGTCGGCTCCGGCGGCTGGTAGTTGGCGAAGTCGGCCCGCGGCAGCAGGGTCCGATTGGTGCCGTTGTCGGAGCTCGAGTAGAGCGTGCCGCGCGAGCCGACCAGCAGCATGCCGCTGCCCGAGGGCTCTTGACCCTGGCGCAACCCATCCAGAAACTTCTCGCGCGGCGGCTTGCGGCGCTCGTACCAGTACAGCGTGCAGGCGGGGAGATCGCCGCGGGCCGGGAACTGGTAGGTCACGGTGCAGCCGTTGGGCGCCGTCTCCGGATTCAGCGGCGTGGCCAGCTCGGCGGTGACCGACGTCGGCGCGCCGAGCCTTAGCGCCATGTACGGCATGTTCATCGTGTGGCAGGCCATGTCGCCCAGGGCGCCGGTGCCGAAGTCCCACCAGCCGCGCCACGCGAACGGGCAGTACGCGCTGTGGTACGGACGGTCCGGCGCCGGTCCGAGCCACAGGTCCCAGGCGAGCGTGGGCGGGATGGGCGGCTCGGCCGGGCGGTTGCCCCTGGCCGGGCGGGTTTCGGGCCGGTTGATGTTTTGCGGCCAGATCGGGCGGTTCGTCCAGACGTGGACTTCCCGAACTTCGCCGAGGGCGCCGGCGCGGACGATCTCGACCGATTGTCGCAGCCCGCTGTCGCTCGTGCCCTGATTGCCCATCTGGGTGGCGACGCGGTTGTTGCGGGCGACCAGCGCCATCTGGCGAGCTTCCCAGACGCTGTGGGTCAGCGGTTTTTGCGTGAAGCAGTGCTTGCCCATGCGCATGGCCATGATGCTGGCGTGGGCGTGGGTGTGGTCGGGCGTGCTGACCGTGACCGCGTCGATGTTGCGGCGCTCGCGCTCGAGCATGGCGCGGAAATCGACGTAGACTGCGGCCCGGGGATGGCGGACGATGGCGCTGGCGGCGCGGTTGAGGTCGACGTCGCACAGGGCAACGATGTTCTCGCCGCGGCAGCCCCCCAGCTCGCTGCCCCCTTGGCCGCCGGCGCCGATGATGGCGACGTTCAGCCGGTTCATCGGATCGTTCTGCCGGGCCCGCGACTCGGTCACGCCGGCGGTCAGGAAATACCCCGCTCCCGCCGACAAAGCGCTCGCCTGCATGAAACGGCGCCGGCTCACTGTTCGGCCCGGTGTACGGCCCCCTGTTTGGCCCCCTGTACGGCCCATGGTGCGCTCCTTCCAGAGAGGACTGATGGTGTGGATGGTGGGCGGCGTTTAGTCTAGAAGCAGTGTCCGGCCGTTGCAAATGTTTTTCCGACGTGCGGGGCTGCGGAAACGCTCTCTGCGAAATCAAGGCGCCATGCGCAGCGCCCCCAGGATCTGCTTGCGCGCCCCGTCCACCTGGTCCGCGTTCCAGCGCCCCGGCGGCTCGCGAAGCAGTTGCACCAGCGTCTCCGCCGTCGAGCGGCCGAACATTGCCGTGAAGTGAGGATGGTTCAGCACCGTGGCCGGGATTCCTTGCGCTTGCACGTCCGGAGACCATTGCCGGGCGCAGCTCACGACGCCGTCGCCGCGCTTGAGGGCGATGTCCACGTCCAGCTTGCCGACTTCGATGCTCGCCTCCGCGGTGATCGGAATCCGGCACACCACGCACACGAAGGCCACGTCCCGCGGGATCTTCTTGGCGGCCCGCGCTGCCAGCGCCTTCTCGCGGCCTTCATGCGTGATCGATTCGAGGAACGCCTCTTGATTCCGGCGGACGCCCCAGGTGGCCTTGGCCCACGACGAGCCGGCGTTCGGCGACGCCACCTGGATCACCTTGGTGACGCCGAGCCGCGGGTGATCTTCGACCAGGTTGCGCGCCAGCACGCCGCCGATGCTGTGCCCGACCAGCGCGATGTCGCGGTAACCCATCTCCTTCAGCCGGCCCAGTTGCCGGATCAACTCGGGCTGCGCCGCGATGGTCTCGAAGGGTGCGTTCTGGCTGTACGCCAGGGCGAACACATCGGCCTCCTTGGCCAACGCGTTCACCAGGCTGCTCTTGGGCCGTTGCCAGCTCGACATCTCGGCCTTGTTGACGTTGCTGTTGCTGAACGGATGCAGCCGCAAGCCGTGGATGAGCACGACCGCACACTCCTGCCGCGGCGACCGCTGCAGCCGGCCGTCGTCGCCCGGTTCGGGGGCCGACTGGACAAAGTCAATCTCGACGCGCGGCTCGGCCTGACGCGGCTCGGCCTGACGCGGCTCGGCCTGACGCGGCTCGGCCTGGCCGACGACGACCGAGGCGAGAATGAGCAGTGGTTTCATGGATGATCGCCGTATACCTTGGAGTGCGGCGGTTTGACGCCGCTTTCTTTCTTTGTTCTTTCGTCTTTCCTTCGTCCTGTCGACCCAAGCAACAAAACAAAGGAAGGCGGCGTCAAACCGCCGCACTCCAAGGTTGAACAGATGGGGGATCCTGTCCTACGTTGCCATATTGTACCCGCGCCCGCCCCAGCGCAGCTACCGTGAAAATCATCGGGTACAGCTTCTCGAAATACCACAGCTTCGCGAAGTAGAACCCGATGGGCGACGGGTTGTACAGGTCGCCGCGCTCGACGTGCTCGATCAGCCACGCCAAACCGCGCTCGACGGCGTCTGCCGCTTGCGGCTTAGCGTTCGGGCCGGCCGCCGCGGGCGCTAAGCCGCAAGCGGCGTCCAGCAGCGCCTCCACCGCCAGCGCCGTTTCCTCCATGCTCGACGGCGTCCCTTTGCCCCCGCCCCAGCCGCCGTCGTCGTTTTGATTGTTGACGAGCCAGGCGACGCCGCGCCGGGCCGGCTCGTCGTGCATCAAGCCGAGATCGCGATACGCCGCCAGCACCCGCGCGGTGCCGTAGGTCGGATTCTCGTCGTCCGGCATGTGCTGGTTGCCGAACCAGAGGGGGAGCCAGGCGCCGTCGGGGCGCTGGTTATTCGCGAGAAACCCCAATGCGTTCGGAAGCGAGATTCCCATTTGGCGAACGGCCGGCAACACCGCGAGATCGAGGGCTGAGATTTGTCCGTGATAGCTGGCCCGGATTGCCCTCAAGACATGCGCGGTCAAGTCACATCCACTCCGATCAAACGACAAATGCCCCCACCCGCGGCAAAACGTGGGCCAGCCGCCATCGCCGTTCTGGAGCCGCGCCAGCCAAAGTTCCCCCTTGATCCATGACACCGATTGATTGATGTACGGCTCTTTCACTTTCTCCACGACCGGTTCGGGCAGATGGGTCAACGCGATCAACGCACCCGGCGTGTCATCGCCATCCGGCACCCCGCCCGGCAGCGGCGTCCACGCCCAACCGCCAGACGCCGCACCAGTGTAAGGATGGCGCTCTCGGAATTGTTGCTGGACTAACCAGTTGCACAGCACGTCACGATCACTGAGGCTCCGCACGTCCCCCGCCGCCGCCAGCGCATTGATCGCCAGTGTCGTCACCCACGTCGACAGATTGCTGTCAATCGCCCAACTGCCGTCCGGCCGCACCGAGTTCACCAGGAAGCGCATGCCGTTCTTCGCCACCGGATGATCCGCCAGACCGCAAGCGGCGAGGCTCAGCGTCACGAAGCTGGTCAGCGGCGTCGCTTCCAGAAACCCGCCGCTCGACGGTTGAATCTTCTCCAACACCCGCAACGACCGCTTGCGGCTTAGCGCTCGCAGCAGCCGCGTGACCGGATTCCACGTCGGCCGATGGTGATGGATGCACTGCCCGATCGCAATCAGCGCCGGCAGCGCGTAACTCACCACGTGCAGCCGCAGGAAGCGAAACCACGATTGCGGCAAACAGGCCAGCTCGAACGGCAACGGCGGCACTTCCCGCCAATCGACCAATCCGGCCAGCGCACACGTGGTCAAGATCGGCGTCGCGAAGGTGCGGTCCTTGCCGTAGCGGGCGCGGACCGCCTCGGCGAGCTGGGCCGGCGTGGAACCGTAACGCTTGCCAAGCCACGCTTCCGCTTTCTTGACAGCCTCGCTCCCGGAATCGCCGGCGAGGTAGAACGCCGCCCGGCACAGCATCGTCGTCGAGATGTTGCTAAAACTCTTGACCGTATCGCCCCAGCCGCCGTCGGCGTTCTGATGCTCGATCAGCCACGCGAGACCCCGGTCGATCAAGACTTCCGAAGTCTGGGTCCGCATTAGATGCAACGCCATCACCGCCGTCGCCGTCGACAGCGCCGACGACGACAGCTCCCCGACCCAGTAGCCATCCGGATGGCGTTCCTTCAGGAGGGCGTCGAGCGCGATGCGATAGGCGGCGTCAAGGCGAGCGCGGTCGATCGTCGGCATTTACCTAGTTTATGATCCGCATAGGATACTCGCATGACTCCCCGCAACGATGCCGCGAACCCGGGAGGCAACCGCCTCGTCTCGCTCGACGCCTATCGCGGCTTCACCATGCTCGCCATGGCCTCCGCCGGACTCGGTTTGTCCCATTTACGGCCCGAGACGCTGACCGACGGCCGCTGGTCGTGGCTGCAGAGTTTCCCGCAGCACGGCGAATGGGTCCGCCGCTGGGGCTGGCTGGCCGATCAGTTCGAGCATCGCGCCTGGCTCGGCTGCTCGTTCTGGGACCTCATTCAGCCGTCGTTCATGTTCATCGTCGGCGTGGCCATGATCTTCTCGTTCGCCAACCGCCAGAGCCAGGGCCAATCGTGGTGGGGCCTGGCCGGGCATGCTCTGTGGCGGGCGTTCCTCCTGTGCCTGATCGGCTTCATCCTCGACGGCCGCATCCAGTTCATCCGCGTCTTGCAGCAGATCGCCATCGGCTACCTGATCGTGTTCCCGTTCGTGCCGCTTGGCCCCTGGGTCCAGACGATCGTGGCGGTCTTCCTGCTCGGCGGCCACACGGCGGCGTACATGATCCACGCCAACGCCCTCGGCATCGACCCCTGGCTGCATCCCTTGTCAAGGCCGGCCGAGTATCAGAACTTCGGCATGTGGATCGACGCCTGGCTGCGCGATCACTGCTTCATCAAGCCGCCGGAAGGAAATTACGTGCAGTTCAACGCGATCTCGTCGGCCGCCACGATCATGTTCGGCGTGCTGGCGGGGGAGCTGCTGCGCAGCGGGGCGTCGCACGCCAAGAAACTGCTCGTGCTCACCTTGGTCGGCTGCGGCGCCCTGGCGCTGGGTTGGGCCCTGTCCGGCGGCGATGCCTGGGTCCCGGTGTCGTTCCAGACGGTGGTGCCGATGGTCAAGCGAATCTGGACCAGCTCGTTCGCGATCTTCGCCGGCGGCTGGACGTGTCTGATGCTGGCCCTGTTCTACCTGATCATCGACGTCTGGCAGCTCCGGACCTGGAGCTTCCCGTTCGTCGTGGTCGGCATGAACTCGATCGCCATGTACGTGGCGGCGTCGCTGACGGGGAACTCGATTCGCAACGTGATCAATCGCGGCGTCGTGCCGTTCTTCCTGCCCGACCCGGCCGCGGCCAGCTTCGCCAACGACCCGAACCTGCAAACGGCCGCTTCGGTCAATCCGGATTGGGCGATGATCTTGCCGGTGCTGGTTTCGTGCGGGATGCTGCTGATCCTGTGGTTGTTTTGCTACGCCCTGTACCGACATAAGTTCTTCTTCAAGCTGTAGTCGTTAGTCATTGGACCAATGACCACCATGGCACAACCTCTGATGACCGTGCAGCAGCACATCCTGGAAGAGCAGCGCCGGCGCGCGCCGCAGGCGAGCGGTGAGTTTTCGTGGCTGTTGTCCGGAATCACGCTGGCGACCAAGATCATCGCCGACCGCGTCCGGCGGGCCGGGCTGGCCGACATCCTGGGGAGCGCCGGCCAGCAGAACGTGCAGGGCGAGGTCGTGCAGAAGCTCGACGTGCTCGCCAACCAGGCGCTGCTGCACTGCCTGGGCGTGCGCGGCAACGTCGCCATCATGGCCTCCGAGGAAAACGCCGAACCCATCGTCGTGGCCCGCGATCGCGCCCACGGCAAGCACGTGGTCGTCTTCGATCCGCTCGACGGCTCCAGCAACATCGACGTCAACGTCTCGGTCGGCACCATCTTCTCGATCCTGCGCTGCGAGCCCGACCCGACCGGGACACGCGACCCGATGAAGGACGTCCTCCAGCCCGGCGCCAACCAGGTCGCCGCAGGCTACGTCGTCTACGGCTCCTCCACCATGTTCGTGTACACCGCCGGCAACGGCGTCAACGGCTTCACCCTCGACCCGCAGATCGGCGCCTACGTCATCAGCCATCCGAACATCCGCATGCCCAGGCAGGGGTCGATCTACTCGGTCAACGAAGCCAATGCCGACAGCTTCCCCGAAGGCTATCGTCGTTACCTGGCCCATCTCCGGTCGGGGGCCGCCGGCCGGACGTACTCGTCGCGCTATATCGGCTCGCTGGTCGCGGATTTCCATCGCACCCTGCTCAAGGGGGGCGTGTTCCTGTACCCGCCGACGAAAACACACCCGCAAGGGAAGCTGCGGCTGATGTACGAGGCCAACCCGATCGCCTTCCTCGCCGAGGAAGCCGGCGGCCTGGCGACCGACGGCGCCCGCCGCATCCGCGACATCCAGCCGACCAGCCTGCACCAGCGGACGCCGCTGGTGGTCGGCAGCCCGGCCGAGATGGAACTCCTGGAGTCGGTGGTCAGTAGTCAGTAGCAAAGCAAGATGCAGTGTCTTGCTACTGACTACTGACTACCGACTACCGACTGACTTCCAATTGCTCTTGACACATCCAGTGCTCCTCCCTACAAGGCCGCTTCTTGCGAGCATGATGCCGGGGTGTCCGCCGACCGACCGGTTGCGCGGTCCGCGCCGCGGGGGCGGCAAACGATCAAGGGGAATCCTTGGGGGAAGTGGACATGAGACTGTTGAAACCGCTCGGGCGCTGGACGGCGCGAACCCTGAAGGCGTTGACGCTGTCGGCCGCCATCCTGGGGACCACGGCCGCGGCGACCGCGCAATCGTCGTCCTTCAAGCAGGCCGCGGCACGCACGCCGCCGGGCATGCCCAAGCTCATTTACACCAAGTCGAACGAATTCAAGCTCCCCATCCAGATGGACGACAAGACGCGGGCCGGCCTGGAGCGCGTGTGCCTGTACGTGAAATCCGGCAACGCCGACTGGGTTCGCCAGGAAGTCGGGCCGCCCACCATGCCCCATTTCACCTACCGCGTTCCCCAGGACGGCGAATACTGCTTCAGCCTCGCGACCATCGACAAGACCGGCAAGATGAGTCCGGCCGACATCGGCCTGGAACCGCCGGCCTTGCGCGTCCTGGTCGACACCAAGGCGCCGATGCTCGACGTGCAGCCGTGGACCAGTCCGGAAGGCGAGCTGTGCCTGCGCTGCAACATCGTCGACACGCACCCGGATCACACCTCGGTCAAGATGGTGGCCAAGCTTCCCGGCGGCGACCGCCCGCTCGCCAGCCATTCCAGTCAGCCCGGCGCCTTCGTGGCCAGGGGCGGTCCGGAAATCCTGTCGGCCAGCATCGTCGTGACCGCTCATGACCTATCCGGCAATCAGACGACGCGCGAAGTCCGGCTGCGCGACCTGATGGCCAGCCAGGTGGCGGCTGCCCCCGCGATGCAGAGCCCCGTGACGCCGGGCCCGGTGATGCCGAGCCAGTTCACGCCCAACCCGCCGCCGGCCTCGGTCAGCAACAGGATCGAATTGCCGCCGGCGCGGCACGTGGACGTGCCGCAGCCGCCGATGCTGCCGATGCCGGCGTTTCCCGATTCCACGCACGTGTCGCTGCCGCCGGCCCCGCCGATCGCGCCCGTGACCTCGAGCCCGGTCAGCCCGAGCCCGGTCAGCCCGAACTCGGTGGGCCCGAGAATCGAAACCGGCACGCCCAACCTGAGATTGCCGATCGAGCCGTCGCGGCAAGGCCCCACGATCAACCAGGCGCCGATGCCCAGCCACATGCCGCCGCCCGTCCGGACGCCGGTGGTCGGCGCCGACGCGGCGGCCACCGCCGCCAAGCAGGTGATCAACACCCCCCGCGCCATCGTCGATTATCGCATCGACCAGGTCGGGCCCAGCGGCGTCGGCAGGGTCGAAGTGTTCATGACCAGCGATCAGGGACAATCCTGGCAGAAGATCGGCGTCGACGCCGACCGCCGCAGCCCCATCGAGTTCGACCTCCCCGGCGAAGGCGTGTTCGGCATCCGGCTGGTCGTCACCAACGGCAACGGTTTCGGCGGCGCCGCCCCGCAGCGCGGCGAGTCGCCCACCTACTGGATCGACGTCGACACCTCGGCCCCCTTTGTCCAGCTTCGCCCGATCGAGCCGATCATCGCCAACGGCACGCTCGAGATTCGCTGGCAAGCCACCGACAAGAACCTCGGCGCCGAGCCGATCAGCCTCTACTACCGCAGCCGGTCGGACGCCGCCTGGCGCCCGGTCGCCCGCCACGTGAAGAACGAGGGCCTGTACCGCTGGACGTTCCCGCGCGAGGCCGCCCCCCAGTTCTTCGTGAAAATCGAAGTCACCGACCTGGCCGGCAACACCGCCCGCGTCGAGACCCCCAACCCGGTCGTGCTCGACACGAGCGAGCCGCGCGCCACGGTGGTGGGGGTCACCGGGCTGAGCGTGCGTCCGGCGGGAAATCCATGAGCCGGTCGCGGGCGACGTGACACATCAAAATCAAAGAAAGAAGCAAACCCCGCTGAGCTTTCGCCCAGCGGGGTTTTATCTTTGGCTTGGGCAAGGCGTGCTGCACGCGCCCGCGAGAATGCCAATCTGTCAACTGGCCAGCGAATGCGGCACGGATTGTCCGGCGTTTGAGCGTTATCTTGTTCTCGGCCATGGACTTGCTTCGGATTTGCCGGTCAAATTAACGTCCGAGAAAACGCCGATCCTGGGATGATCGACGACGACCGATCTGCGCGGTGAAGGGGCAGCCCGCAAGGGCCGTCCCTACCGCAACCGATCTGTGCGGGGGCCGACGCAAGGCCGGTCCCTACCGTGATCCGCGTCGCGCGGCGCGTAAGCGGCCAGATCAGCGAGCCGATGACAATCAGGATGAATCGCCCCGACGAGCGTCATCCGTCAGGCGGCGCCGCAAAACCGATTTGCGTGCGGCGGCCGGGACCGATACACTGAAGCCATCCTTGAACATTCCCGGTTGCGTCCATGGTTCACGAGTCGCTGGAACGGGCGGCGGAGTTGGCGGTGTCCCGCTATGGGGCCAGTCCGCTGCGCGTCTATGCGCTGGTGCACGAGGTTCGCGCCGCCCTGGAACGCGGCGAATCGGTCGATCTCTACGAGCTGTTTCAACGCGACCAGGTGCTGACCCTGCCCCAGGTCAACGATCTTCGCTTTGCCCTTGATCGGACGCAGATCGACCTGCGCGGCGACCCTCCCAAGAATGGGTCGCCCCCGGCCGGCCCGGCGCCGCCGCCGGGCGAGGAGTCGCTCGCCGACCTGCGCATGCTTGGCGACTACCATCTCTTGCGGCAGCTGGGCGAGGGGGGCATGGGCGCGGTGTTCCTGGGCTACCACGAACAAGAGAACCGCCAGGTCGCCGTCAAGGTCCTGGCGAGCGACAGCGCCAGGCACCAGCCGACGCTTGACCGCTTCTACCGCGAGGCCAAGAGCGGGGCCCACCTGAACCACCCCAACATCGTCCGCAACCTGGGATTCGGCCAGGACCAGGCGACGGGGCTGCACTACCTGGTGCTGGAGTACGTCGACGGCCAGAGCGCCCAGCAACTGCTCGAGCACTTTGGCCGGCTGACGGTCGGCGACGCGGTGCACATCGTGCTGGACATTGCCCGCGCCCTGGAGCACGCCCATTCGCGGAGCATCGTGCACCGCGACATCAAGCCGGGCAACATCCTGGTCGCCAAGTCGGGGCTGGCCAAGCTGTCGGACCTGGGCCTGGCCAAGCGGACCGACGAGACCAGCCACCTGACGCACACCCGGCAAGGGTTCGGCACGCCGTATTACATGCCGTTCGAGCAAGCGATGAACGCCAAGCGCGCCGACGCCCGCAGCGACATCTACGCGCTGGGGGCCACGCTCTATCACCTGGTGACGGGCGAGGTGCCGTTTCCCGGCATGAACGCCCTGGAGATCATGGACCGCAAACAGGCCGGCGACTTCGTGCCGGCCAGGACCCACAACGCCGCCGTGCCGGCCGAGCTCGACCGCATCATCCACAAGATGCTGGCCCGCGATCCGCAGGACCGTTACCAGACCGCCAGCGAATTGATCGTGGACCTGGAGCGCGCCGATCTGGCGGCCGACGTGCCGAGCTTCATCGACCCGCTGGACGCCTACAGCGATCCGCTGGTCCGCGAGCGTTTGACAACCCCAAACCAGGTGACGCAGCTTGACTTGCGGGACGGCGTCGCCGCGGAATACTGGTTCGTGCTCTATCGCGACCGCCACGGCAACCTGTGCAAGGCCAAGATGGCGGGCACCTTGCTGCGGCGGCGGCTGCGCTCGGGCCGGCTGGCGCAGGACACCAAGGTGGCCCGCACCCCCAAGGGCCCGTTCGTCGCCGCCGGCGCGGTGGCCGAGCTGCGCGACGGCGAAGCCGAGCCGGCGGCGAAGGCGACCAAGGGCAGGCCGGTGAAGGCGACTGCCGATCCGATGCTGCGCTGGTGGTGGATGCTGGCCCTGACGCTGCTCGTGTCCGTGCTGACGTTGCTGCTGCTGATCTTCTTCAATTTCAGCGCCCGGCAGTGACATGAACCGCAGGGTGGTAGGCAACTCGCACGATCAACTCCTTGGCGCCGGCAGCATGGTGATTCCAAGCAGCGTCAGAGCAGCGCCGTAGTCGGAATTGCCAAATCGCCACGACCCGTCCCAGCACTAGCTGCCGACCACGGCGTGATGGCCATGATCGGCAGCGGTTCCGCAATAACTGCCCTCACGCCTTCAGCACCGGCAACTCCACCACGGTATCCGGATACTCGGCAAGCAAACGTCGATACAACGGCGCCCGTCCGAGTGCTTCCTTGACGGCGGTCGCGTTGGATAGTTGAGGAACGCATCGGTCACAGACGCGCAACGGCAGCGAATAGATGCGATCGTTGCCAAACTCCTGCGCCGGCTTGCGATCTGCCGCGAAGATCAAGGCGAACAACCAGCCGAAGGTCACCGCGGCGATCAAGACTTGCCACCACGGGCGATCGCCGGTTTCGACATAGGCCTGCTCACAGATTGTGCGACAGGACACGACATGGTCGGTCGCGATTCCGCAGAGTACGCACTCGCGCTCCTGCGGCAACTCCTGGGCCAGCAACAGTGACTCGATCACCATGGCAGCCGGCGGCTGTGGTTCGCCCAGCCCCGAACGTTGCCGGAGCTCCCGAAACGACGGGACCGTCACGGTGCGGCCGCACGTGCAGGGAACCGTCGTCCCGGCCGCGGTTTCGGGTACGGTGACGCCGTCGCCGCAGGTGCAGGGGATGTAGTGTTCCATTGGAAACACGACGGCGGATTTCAGTTGGCGCCGGCGTGTTGCTCGGCGTCGTTGTCGCTCATCGTTCTGATCTTTCCTGCCAGCCGGCGCTTCCATCCAGTATTCCGGGACGGTATAATCGTGTGCATGAAACCAGAAGCCCTCCGAGAACTGCTTCGTCGCCGTCCCTTCATCCCGTTTGAAGTTCGGATGTCAAGCGGTGAAGTCTACCAGGTTCGCTACCCGGATACCGCATTCGTCAACAGGAGCCTGTTGGTGATCAGCGATCCAGAATCAGACAACCTCACGATCTGCGCCCTCGATCAGATGGCCACGGCGACTGTTCCGCAGTGACCGTTTCACGCCTTCAGCATCTCATCATGCCGCATCCCCGACGGCGGCAGGTCCGCCTTCCGGCAGTTCGCCAGCGCCGCCTTGGCCCCGGCGTGCTGCTCGGCGTCGTTGTCTTCCCATTCGATCGACACGGCGCCGTCGAAGCCGACGCGGTTCAGCTCGATGAAGATCTCCTCGCAACTGTTGGCGTCGCGGGCGGTGCCGGCCGTGACGAAGTTCCAGCCGTTCTGCGGGTGGCCCATGGGGCGATGGCCGCCGAGCAGGCCGGCGCGGGTGTGCTCGCGGATCACCTGCACCCCCTTGATGTGAGCGCAATGGATGTACTTGCCGAACTCGCGGATGAACTGCACCACCGACACCCCTTGCCATTCCATGTGCGAGCCGTCGAGGTTGAAGCCGACAACCCCTTCGTAGCCGGCCTTGCACATGTGGTTGATGTAATCGCTGGCCGATTCGATGTCGCCCATGGCCCGCTCGCTGGGATGGCATTCCAGATCGAAGGTGACGCCGTACTTCTTGCACGCGTCCCACACCGGGCCGAAGCGCTCGACAAGCAGCTCCAGGCTGACCTGGCGGGCATCGGGAATCGGGAAGCCTTCCAGCGACGACGGCAACGGCGGGAACAGGAAGAAGTGGCTCCAGCAGTGGGCCGGGCTGCCGACGAAGCCCGACATGGCGATGCGGCGGTTCTGCAGCTTGCCGAGGTAATGCCCCAGCCGGGCGCAGGCGATGATGTCCTTGGCGGATTGTTCGTGGATCAGCTTGCCGACGTCGTCCGGCACATAGTACGGGTTGGTGCGCGGCGGGTTGTTCCCCTTGGCGCGCCAGGCCTTGTACGCCGCCCGCGCTTCGCCACGCGTAAATTGGAGCGTCTTGGCGCTCGGCTCATCGCCCAGGGCCTGGCCCTGCAGGTGCGTGGCGATGGTGAAGATCTCCAGGCCGTGGTCCTTGGCCAGCTTGTGGCGCTCCTTGGCGTAGGCTTCGGCCCCGGCGTCGGTCATGCACTTGTCGAGATCGAGCTCCCAGCTCGCCTCCTCCCAGCCGTCGAAGCCGGTGTCGGCGACGAACTTGACCCACTGGGCCATGTCGACGTTGCCGAACTGGCCGCGGACCAGGCCGATCTGGTGGTAGGAGCCCTTGCCGAAGCGATGCGTGTCGGTTTGCTGGAAGCCCATGGTGAGAGTTCCTTTGGGTGCGAAACGGTGTGTTCGGAGATTCGGAGACTCGACTTTACCGGAGTTTTCCTAGAAAACAAGGGGCGGGTTGACAATTGAGGATGTGACTCCCAAGCGTTCAAATCGTAGTAGGGTGACTTTGCGGAGGCGTTGTTCATGATCACGCAGACGACAATCGACTACTACCGCTCGCTGCTTCAGGATGCCGGAAGAAAGGGAGGGCGGCCCGGCGTTGTTCAGGGAACGATGTTCTCCCACAACTCAGCGGGAACGAATCTGACAAGGTGCGCTGGATTCGAAGTGGCGATCGCGAACTGCGCAGCGCCGAATGTCAGAGCTTGAGCCGCCAGGATAACGTCGGCATCGATGGTCGCGTCAGCCGCCGTTGGCTTTCCCTTGCGCCGCGCGCCGGCCCACAACTCCGCAGCCCGGCGCATCGCGTCTGTG
>JAKEET010000201.1 GCA_022616435.1 Gemmataceae bacterium | reverse complement strand
TCCGCCTATCCCGCCTGCGGCGCCGGCGTCCGCAACCCGAACCGGAACGGTTCGCCTTTCAGACCCGTTCCCGTCATCTCCACCAGGCCGAGCTCCAGCGACCGCTTCAGCCAGCGCCACAACGTCCCCGTATGCGGCACGCTCCGCGCCGCCGGCCAGTGCGCCAGCAATTCCTGACGCGTCAACGGCGCGCCGCCGGCCGCCAGGGCCGCTGCAATCGCGTCCCAGTTGGCGCTGAAGTCGTCGCTGACGTCGTGGTCGTCGAGCACCCGGTAGGACGTCCCCGTCACGTGCATCTCCGCCAGCAACTGCCGCGGCGTTTCCTCGTAGCGGCTGAAGCCGTTCAGCCAGCGCCGGTGGGTGGATGCGTCCCCCGACGGCACCCGCAGCTCCAGCAGGATGTCGGCAAACGCCGGCAGGGCGCCGGCGCCGCGCGCCGCCTTCCCCAGCCCGGCATCGTGCTTGGCCGTGTGGTGCAGGATCAGGACCGCGATGCCCAGGTCGGTGAGACGCCGCAGCGCTTCCAGGGCGTCGCGCAGGTCGGCCGTGTTGTTCTCGCGGCACGGAAGCACATGGATGAGCGGGTCGAACGCCACCAGGTTGACGCCGTGGTCCTTGTGCTCGGCGACCAGCCGCTCGATGAGCTCCTCCCACTCTGCGCAGGTGGGGGTCTTCGGGAACGGCCGGCAGAAGAGGCTCAGGTTCGGTCCGAAGCCGAGGTTGCGGGCGCGGCGTCGCCACAGGTCGGGCGGCTCCTCCGAGACGACGGCGCTGGCGCCGGTCTCGACGAGGCGATCCAGCAGCAGTCCCCCCTGGTGGCGGTGCGCCAGCAGCAGGCCGAGCAAGCTGCTCTTGCCCGCCTTCCAAACACTCGTGAGGAGGGTGATGTTCCCCTCCGCGACCATGCCTTCCCAGATCCAGGAGACGGTCGCGGTCTGGGCCTGGGTCGTCAGCCAATCGTCGCCACGCAATGGTTCTAGGTGCATGTTCTTACCTCCAAGGATGCGTCGCGCCGCGCTCACTTCGCGGCGCAACGCATTAAGTTGCTGTCAGAACATGGCTTGCGTCACCGGTGCGGAAAATGCGTTGCGCCTCGTGTGTCGTCGTCGCGCAACGCATTTGATCATGTATTGTACTATTGTACACGTACAAGGCAAGTCTGATCGTTTTTGGCGCCTCCAGAACCGTCAACGCATTCACTCCCCGGGCTTCGCCTCCGCGTTCTCTGTGGCCTGCGTCGAGCGTTGCAACGCAGAGGCCGCAGAGGACGCGGAGAATCGCAGAGAGCAGGACCGATCGGGAAGAACGTTGGTTATTCACCAAGCACCGTTCACGTCTTTGAATCTGCAGATGGTTTCATATCTCGATCCATGGCTTGATGGCGCCCTGGCCCGTCCCCTGGTGAAGACCATTCCATGACCGACCTCAATCGCGACGAGATTGTCGCCGACGATGTCCGCACGCTGGCCCGGCTCGGCTATGCCCAGGAGCTGGCGCGGCGGATGAGCGGGTTCTCGAATTACGCCATCTCGCTGTCCATCATCTGCATCCTGGCCGGCGGCATCACCTCGTTTCATCTCGGCTTCAACTCGGTCGGCGGCGCGGCCATCGGCATCGGCTGGCCCCTCGGTTGCCTGTTCTCACTGGTTGTGGCGCTGACCATGGGCCAGGTGGCCTCGGCATTTCCGACGGCCGGCGGTTTGTATCACTGGGCGTCGATCCTGGGCGGCCGCGGCTGGGGCTGGGCCACGGCGTGGTTCAACCTCGCCGGACTGATCACGGTGCTGGCGGCGATCAACGTCGGCACGTACCAGTTCACGGTCGGCGCGTTCTTGACGGAAGCCCCCGGTCTCACCGCTCAGATCGCGGCGGTCGCCGTCATCACATTTTCCCAGGCCCTGTTCAATCATCTCGGCATCCGCGTCACCACCTGGCTCACGGACTTCAGCGGCTGGTGGATCCTGATCGTGGCCGCGGTGCTGACGGCGACGTTGCTGTTCTGCGCCTCCACCTGGGAGCCGGCGCGGCTGGTCACGTTCACCAACTACAGCGGCGTCCCCGAACAACCGGTCTGGCCCAGGATCGATTCCGTGGCCTGGTTGTTCGCCCTCGGATTTCTGCTGCCCGCGTACACCGTCACCGGCTTCGACGCCTCCGCTCACGTCTCGGAAGAAACCGTCGGCGCCGCGCGGCACGTGCCCGAAGGCATCGTCCGCTCGGTGATCGTGTCCGGCGTGGCGGGCTGGATCATGATCTGTGCGATCGTGCTCGCCATGCCCAGCCTGGATGAGGCGGCCGAGCAAGGCAGCGGCGCCTTCTACTGGACCATGCGCGCCGTCGTCCCCGACGGCTTGCGCCAGGCGCTGTTCGTCGGCATCGCGCTCGCGCAGTATTTGTGCGGCCTGGCGACGGTGACCTCGGCGTCGCGGATGACGTACGCTTTTGCCCGCGACGGCGGTTTGCCCTATGCTCTGCGCCGCGTCAGCTCAAGCTTTCGCACTCCCGCCATCGCCATCTGGACCGTGGCGGCGACTTGCGTTCTCTTCACGATCTACACGCCGGTCTATGAAACCATCACCGTGGTCTGCGTCATCTTCCTGTATGTCTCCTACGTGCTGCCGACCGTGCTCGGCCTGGCCGCGTATGGCCGCTGGTGGACGACGATGGGGCCGTGGGACATCGGCGCGTGGTTTCGGCCGCTGGCGATCGTCAACGTTGTCGGTTGCGTGGGGCTGATCACGATCGGCATGCAGCCGCCCAATGACAAGGCGGTGTGGATCGTGGGAATCACGGTGGGTGTGCTGATGATCGGCTGGTTCGGGTTCGCGCGGCGCGCGTTTCCGGGGCCGCCCGTCAACGTTGTCGATTGGCAGAAGAAAGAGCAGGATTAACGGGAAGAGGAATGAGGTGTCGTGACCAGTCCCATCGCACCAACGAGCGAATCGACATCGGTCGATGTCCCCGCGTGGCTCGCCGCCGTGCGGGCGCGGACGCCGGCGCGCATTCTTGTGGGCCGGGCCGGCGCCGCGTATCGCACGGCCACCCAGTTGGAGCTGCGCCAGGATCACGCGGCGGCCCTGGACGCGGTCCATGCGGAGCTCGATCTGGAGCGCGACCTGGGCCGCGCGTTGCTCGAGCGTTTCCGTCTGTTCCTCGTGACCACCGAAGCGGCGAGCAAGACGGAATTCCTGGCGCGGCCGGACCGTGGACGGCGCTTGAGCCCGGCGGCGGCCGCGGCCATTTCATCGGCTTGTTCGAAGAATCCGGATCTGCAGCTCATCATCGGCGACGGCCTATCGGCGACGGCGGTTCGCGCCCAAGTGCCGGCGCTTTTGCCAGCGCTCGTGGACGGCGCTGCCCAGCGCGGCTGGACCGTCGGCCAACCCTTCGCGATCCGTTATTGCCGCGTCGGCGTTCTCAATCACATCGGCGAGCTGCTCGATCCCGCGGTGGCCGTCCTCTTGATCGGCGAGCGGCCGGGGCTGGCGACGGCCGAAAGCCTGTCGGCGTATCTCGCCTATCGTCCGCGCGCGGGCCACACCGACGCCCAGCGCAACCTGATCTCGAACATCCACGCCCGCGGCGTCTCCAGCGCCGACGCCGTCCGCCGCATCCTGGCGCTGGCCGAGAGAATGCGCACGGTGCAAGCGAGCGGCGTGGTTGTAAAGGAGGAATCGGCGGCAGCGCCCGGTATTGAGTTTTCTAAAGTGGGACTTTAGAATTCTCAATGGTATGCGCTACGTTCCTAGCACCAAACGGTTTCTTGTTCTCTCACGCTTAACAATGACGGATTACGGTCCGGCTCGGGTTTCCCGTTGAGGCGTGAGCGACAGCACCAGGCGG
>JAKEET010000200.1 GCA_022616435.1 Gemmataceae bacterium | reverse complement strand
TGGCCGGCGAGCGACAGCAAGTCCATGGCCAACTCCAGGGACGGGAGTTGCGAGTTCTTGCCGACCTCGCGGGCCGCGATCTGATCGACCGTCGTTCCCAGATAATAGTCTGCGCTTTCCGTGAGCTTGGCGCGGGCGGCGCTCAGAAAGGCGGAATTGGAGGTCGCGTGCGTGCCGGGGTAGGCGATCTGCAAGTCCAGGTTGCTGATGACGGTGACGTTTTCCTTCACCGGCGCAAGTGGTGCGAGCGTGGGAGAAAGCTCGGCGAGCTTGTCCTTGCCGGGCGGCGTCCAGCGCGTCACGTCGCGGCCCATCGGCATGTAGACATAGCCGAGGCGCCGCAGACGGGCCGGAGCGGCCGGCGTCTCGGCCAGCGCCGTCATCGGGGGGATCATGGCGTCCAGCAACGGCAACGCCACGGCGGCTCCGACCCCGCGCAGAAAGGTCCGCCGCGACAACGCTTTCCTGGTAAGGATCATTCCGCTCTCCTCATCTGGAACGGGGTGCTCGTCGCGATTCCGATGATAAGGGATGAGAAGCGATACTCGTTGGCCCGGGCGTCGCGGACGATCTGGCGGATCGCCGGGGCGTCGAAGTCCTCGGGCGCCCGGCCCAGCGCGAACGTAAACAGCTTCTCGACCATGGTGCGGACAAACAGCTCCGGCCGCCGGAGCAAGGCCTTTTCGAGTCCGGCGACGCCGACGAACTGGCTGCCGTCGGGAAGGCCGCCCGTCGCATCGATCGCCTTCCCCTCTTCGACCGTGCGCCAGCGGCCCACGGCATCGAACTCCTCCAGTCCAAAGCCGACCGGATCGATCAGCTTGTGGCAGCTGGCGCAGGTGGCATTGTTGCGATGCTCGGCCAGGCGTTCCCGGATGGGGAGACTTGCCGACACCGTATTCTCTCGCAACGAAGGAACATTGGCGGGCGGCGGCGGGGGCGGCGTGCCCAGGAAATTCTCGAGGACCCACTTGCCGCGGATCACCGGCGACGTGCGCGTGGCGTAGGAAGTCACCGTCAAAATGCTGCCGTGGCGCAGCAGGCCGCCCCGTTGGCTGTCCGCACCAAGCTCAACGCGGCGAAAGCGATCGCCGTAGACGTGCGGGATGCCGTAGTGCTTGGCGAGGCGCTGGTTGAGGAACGTATAGTCTGCCTTGAGCAGATTGAGCACGCTCTGGTCCTCGCGCATGATGCTCTCGAAGCAGAACTCCGTCTCTTGCCGGAATGCCTTTCGCAAATTGTCGTCGAAGTCTGGGAACAGGCGCAGCTCCGGCGTGATCGACTCCAGGTTGCGCAAGTACAACCACTGCGCGGCGAAGTTGCTTACCAGGTTGCGCGCGCGATCGTCGGCCAACAGCCGTCGCACTTGTTTGTCGAGCACGTCCGGCTTGCTCAGCTCCTTGCGCGCGGCGAGATCCAGCAGCTCGTCGTCCGGAATGCTGCTCCAAATAAAGAACGACAGGCGCGATGCGAGATCCAGGTCGCTGACGCGGTAGGAGGCCTTCGCGCGGATGCCAGGGGGGTCCTGCTCGACGCGGAAGAGAAAGTGCGGATTCACCAGAACGGCGCTCAGGGCCATCTCGATGCCCGCCTCGAAATCGCCCGCCGCCCGCGCTTCGCGGTAGAGCTTCATCGGCCGTTCGAGGTCGGCCTCGGTGATCGGCCGGCGATAAGCCCGGCGCATCAGCGCGGACAGGTTTTTCTGGGCGCAGGCCTCCTCGTCCGCCGGCCCGGTCGGCTCGGTGATGAAAAGGCGGCGACGGCTTGGCGTGTCCCCGTGCCCTTTCGGGTCATAGGGGCCGGCGATCGTTACCTGGTAGATGGCCGGTGAGGGGCGCGGGTGGCGATGCACGTTGTAGTGTGCTTCGTAGGGTTGGCGCTTGGTTTCCAGCAGCGACGACGGCTTCTTCAAGAAGGTCACGCCGAGGTCGTGCGGTCCGGCCGTCACGGCGAGGCGGGCCTTCAGTTTCTCGTCCACCGTTTGATGCGCCGCGGCGTTCGCGGGCGGAGTCACGGTGAAGGACGCCTGGCGCTTGCGGTCGAGCAGCACGACCATTTCGTGCGGTTCTCGGAGCCCCTCGACTTTCTCATCGCGGTCCCGGGTTAGTCGCACCTGGATGTCGTACGCGCCGTTCTGCGGAAACGTGTACCGAATCAAGAGTCCGCCCCGCGTCCCCAGGGGCAGGCCTTCGACCCGTTCCTCCTGCGTCCGGTCTGCCGGAACGCGGAAGGTGTCACTGCCGGCGGAGCGCCGCGTGCGGCCGACCGCCAGCCGGCTGATCTTCTGCGCCGCCGTGAGGTAGCGGTCCAGGAGCGTCGGCGAAAGGTCGCCCAGCGTTGAGCTGTCGAAGCCGTGACTGGTCTCATCGTTGGGCAAGAGGGCCGCCGTATCAATCTCCAGCGCCAGGAGATCGCGAAGCGCGTTTCGATACTCGGTCCGGTTGAGCCGGCGGAATGCGGCCGTCCGGCCCGGATTGGGGTTGGAGGCGGCCGCGCGGTCCAGCGTGGCCTCCAGCGCCGCGACCGTGGACTGGTACTCCGGCTCTTCCGGCCGGGGATACCCCATGGGGGGCATTTGCCGCGCGGCCAGCTTCCGAACCACTTTCTCCCAGACGGTCGGATGGGCCTCTACCTTGTCGCCGCTGATGGCATCAAGAGCGAGCCCCCCTGCCTTTCGATTGTTGTTATGGCAAGTGGCGCAATAATCTGCGACAAACTGTTTGACAGGGGCGGGCCC
>JAKEET010000199.1 GCA_022616435.1 Gemmataceae bacterium | reverse complement strand
GTGTTCACCTCGTTCGACGTGGACGGGTCAGGGTTCGACCTGGACGCGACCGGGGCGACCTTCGGCACCGGCTCGTTCACGGGGACGAACTTCGACATCGAGGCGACCGGAGCGAGCTTCACGACGGCGGTGCTGTTCGACAGCGACGCGCTCGGCTTCGACTTCGAGGCGGAGGGCTTCGACATCGACGCAGTGGACGCCACTTTTGGGCAGGCGTTCTTCGTGGGCCAGGCGTTTGATATTGATGCGTTCGACTTCGACCTGGACGGCACCGGCGCGGTGTTTGGCCATTTCGACGTGGACGGCTCGGGCTTCGACGTGGATGCGGCCGGCGCGGTGTTCAACTCGTTCGACATCGACGGCTCCGGGTTCGACCTGGACGGCACCGGCGCGACCTTCGGCGTCGGCTCGTTCACCGGCACGAATTTCGACATCGACGCGACCGACGCGCGCTTCACGGGGCAGGTGCTGTTCGACAGCGACGCCGTGGGCTTCGATTTCGAGGCGGAGGGCTTCGACATCGATGCCCAGGACGCCTCCTTCGGCACAGCCTTGTTCGTCGGCAACGCGTTTGACATCGATGCGTCAGACGGTTTTGACGTCGACGCGCTCGGCGCGGATTTCGAGCTTCTTGCCGTGCTCAACGGCAGCGGCTACGCCGTGAACCTGTCCAAGGCGACCTTCGACCAAGCGTTCTTCAACGCCAGCAACACGAGCATCACCGCGATCGGCGCGACCTTCGGCGACCTGTACAACTTCGCCGGCGGCACGGCCACGACGATCAACGCATCCCTGGCAACCTTCGAGTCGCTTACCAATCAAGCTCAGAACGTGACCTTGCTCAAGGCGGACGGGGCGACGTTTGGCCGGCTGGTGAACGAAGCCGACAACGTGTCCAACATCAGCGCGGCGGGCGCGACCTTCGAGGTGATCACGAACTTCGGCAACGGGGTGACGGGGATCACGGCCAGCGGCAGCAGCCGGTCCAGCAGCCTGATCAACTACGGCAACAACGTCAGCGGCATCGACTTCAGCGGCGGCGCCTCGGCCGACGTGTTCGTCAACACGGGCAACAACGTCGTTGCGTCCTTCAACGGTCAGGGGGGTGATGACACCGCCTACGTCGGCGGCACGGGCGCGACCGTCAGCCTGGCGGGCGGCGCGGGCAACGACTGGTACTCCTTCTCCGGCGCCACGGCTGGGCAGATCGGCATCATCGAAGCTTCCACCGGCGCGGGCGACGCCAGCGCCGATACGCTGGACTTCTCCAGTTTCACCGGCGGCGCCGTCTCCATCAACCTCGCCAGCACCGCCCCGCAAACGGTCGGCGGCCTGACCGTGACGCTGTCCGACGCCAGCGGCATGGAGAACGTCATCGGCTCCGCCGGCGCCGATGTAATCCTCGGCAACAGCCGGGACAATTACGTCCTCGGCGCGGAACTCGCCGACGACCGCGTCGCCACCGTGTCCGCCTGGAACGGCCGAACCGCGGTCGTGCTCCTCGACTTCGACACCTATACGAACGTGGTCATCCCCGGCGTGGACACGGGCACGAACGACCACGATTACACCGCGGACGAACGGGCCGACATCCAGGCGCGGATGGAGGCGCTCTATCACGGTCCGGACGCGGACCCGGCCGATTGGTGGTTTCACGTGGTGTTCACGCAGAGCGCGACTGAAGCGGCAGCGCTGGCGGGCGGCGACGGCTACGCCACCGTCTGGTTCAACCGCCCGCGTGTCGATCCGGACGGCTCGGAACAGCCCGGCGGCGAGGCGAGCGAGGTCGATTTCCGCAACCAGAGCCTGGTCGGCGAAGCGGTCATCCAGATCAACGGTCTGTTGGGTGGGACGGGCCAGGCGCCGGAGTACGTTTACGCCGCCGACGGCGTCACGGTGATCCAGAACAACTGGGTGATGGCCTCGGCCAACGTGGCGGCCCACGAACTCGCCCACATGATGGGCCTGCGCCACGCCGACGCCTATGGCCCCATTGGCTACGGGATCCACAACCCGCCCGGGGCCACGGCATACACGCCAAGTTACCCCGGCCCGACCGCCGCCTTTGAAACCAATTACCACCTCGGCATCTCGCCGGCCTCCACGGGCAGCACGGTCGCCGGCGTGGTGGACGACCTGTTCTTCGGGGAGCGCGAAGCGATCCGGCTGGCCATGGCGTTCTACGCGCCCCAAACGCCGCAGGCCGGCACGGTGGTCGTGGCCGAGACGGCGGGCGATCACTCGACGACGGCCAGCGCCCAGCAACTCAATCTGGTCGGTCTCAATGTGCCGAACACGCTGGGAAAAGGCCTGAACGTCAACAAGCAGTTCTCCGTCGCCGCCAGCGATGTGGTCGGTGCGATGACCTCCGCGGCCGAGGTGGACGTCTACTCCTTCCAGGGGCGGGCGGGCGACCTGATCAACCTGGAAATCATCTCCGACGGCGTCATCCGCACCGGAACCGAAACGCACCCGATCAACGCCGTCGTCGAGATCCTCGACGCGTCCGGCAACACGATCGCCTACTACGATCCGGATCAGGCGCTCACCGACGACGAGTTCGAGTCGTTCGACGCCAACATCATCGATCTGCGCCTGCCGGACGACGGGACCTACTTCATCCGGCTGACCACGAAGGCGGTGGACAGCGACGGCGAGCCGCTGACGATTAGCCCCGAGAACCCGGCGGCGTACGAGCTGTTCATCTACCGCTTCAAGGCGTACAACCCGACCGACGGCGGCGACGTGCTCGACGGCGCGGACGGCAACGACGTGCTGGCCGGCGGCCTGGGCGATGATACGCTGGACGCAGGCGCGGGCGTCAACCTGGTCGACGGCGGTGCGGGCGACGATTGGATCGACTTCAGCGCGAGCGCTTTGGGCCGAACGTACAACCTGACCGGGATCAACGCGGGCGCCGTGGATGGAACCGGCTTCACGAGCGTCGAGAATCTTCAAGCCGGCAGTGGCGACGACGTGTTCGTCTTTGCCGCCGGAACGGGAATCACGGGCGAGCTGGAGGCAGGCGCTGGCACGGACACGCTCGACTATTCAAGCCTTCAGACCGGCGTGCTCGTGAATCTCGACGCAGGCACGGCGACCGGGACCGCGAGCGTCGGCGGCGTGGAGAACGTCACCGGCGGGGCGGGCGACGATCTGGTGATCGGCAACGATGCCGCCAATGTGCTGGTCGGCAACGGCGGCGACGACGTGCTGGTCGGACTGGCCGGGGCCGACGTTCTCTTCGGCCTGGCCGGCGCTGACATTCTCATCGGCGGCGCGGGAGCGGACCTTGTCTATGGCGACAGTGGACAGGACATCCTGATCGGCGGCCTTACGATCTACGACACCAACATCGCAGCCCTACAGGCAATCCACGACGAATGGACGCGCACGGATGCGGGCTTCCTGACCCGGACGCTCCATCTCAACGGTACCTGGGGTGGCGGTCTGAACGGCGCGTTCGTTCTCGACGAGACGACCGTCATCGACGACAACGAACACGACGTCCTGCTGGGGCAAGGGGACCTTGACTGGTTCCTGGCGGGCGCCACGGACGAAACCGATACGATCACGCTCTGACGCCTGATCAGGTGCGCGGAACAAGGCGCTCGGCCAGCTCATTGATGTAGAACTCGACATACGTGTAACCCTGATGGCGGTCGCCCGCCGACTTGCCTGCCGGCACGAGCCGTGTCGCGTCGGCGGGGTCGTTGGGATCGAGGCCGTGGGCGCGCTCCCAGGCGTCGGGCATGCCGTCGTTGTCGGCATCCACGGGCGCCTTCCCGGGGGCAAGGCCTTCCAGGTGCCATTCGTCGCTCGGCTGCAGCGGCGCGTTTCTGCCCCACGCGCCGGACCCGGTCCTGACCTCTTCGACGGTGCGCTTGGTGACGCGGTCGCGCGGCCAGCAACCGGCCAGTCCTCGAAGTAGTTGTCCTTCACGTAGTAGTCCATGTGCGGCGACAGGGCGAACGGATACATCCTGGCCATGGTTTGCGGTCCGCGCTTGTAGTAGTTCTTGTGGAGATTCACGGGGCTGCGGGCCCGGTTGCCGTGGCCGTCGTCGGTGTAGCCGCCGCGGCAGTTGTAGATGAGGTTGTTGCAGAAGTCGCCCGCCGCGTTGGGCCGATAGGGGGCCAGGCACGGAACCCGCCGTGCATGATGGGCCCACAGGTTGTGATGGACCGACACGGCGCCGTTGTCCTCCGCGGCGGAGATGATCCCGTAGTTGTGCGGTCCCTTGCTGTGGCCCTGGTCGTCGGATTCCTCGACCGAGCACCACTGCACCGTGACGTCGTGGGCGTGGTAGAGGTCGATCACTTCGTCATTGCCCCAGCAGAGCGACAAGTGGTCGAGGATGATGTTGTACGTTCCGGTCTTCCGCGGACCGAGGCCGCCCATCTGGATGCAGTCGCCGCCGCTGCCCTTGTCGCGATTCCTGCGAACCCGCAGGTGGCGAACGATGATGTCGTGAACGCCATGATCGTACGTTGAGATCATCCCCTCGATGGTGATGCCCGCGCCCGGCGCCGTCTGGCCGGCGATAGTGATGTGCGGCTTGGTGATGCGAATGTTCCCGCGGATGACGCCGCTGACGTCGAAGACCACGATGCGCGGCCCTTCGGTGGCGCATGCCTCGGCCAAGCTTCCGGGGCCGGAGGCGTTGCGATTGCGAACGTGGATGATCTTGCCGCCCCGTCCTCCGGCCGTGGCGGCCCCCCATCCCTCAGCCCCGGGAAACGCCTTGACATCCGGGCTCTTGGCCCCAGTTCCCGCCGAAGGGGAGCTCGACAAAGCGACAAGCAGGCAAACACCCGACGCCGCGGCGATCAAGCTTGCGTTCATGACTGCTCCATGTTCCTTCGTTGGCTTTCGCTCTCATATGGTATGAGTAGGCGCCGTGAGCCGAACGGCTCGGCTCGTGTCCAACGACCAACCCTGCGAGGATCGGGCCGTGGCCGCCAATCCGTACGACCAGGTTGCCTATCCGAGCAAGCCGATCGCGACGTCGCACCCGGAGCGGCTGGCAACCCTCGGCATGCTGCACGGCATGAAGCCCGCGCCGCCGGCGCATTGCCGGGTGCTGGAGCTGGGCTGCGGCGCCGGCGGCAACCTGGCGCCGATGGCTCTGACCCTGCCCGACAGCGAGTTTGTCGGCATCGACCTGGCGCCCGTCCCGATCGAGCGCGGCCGGGAAATGGTCGCCGCCTGCGGTTTGAACAACATCACCCTGCAGCAACGCGACATCCGCGCGGTCGGCGCGGAGTTCGGCTCGTTCGACTACATCATCGCCCATGGCGTCTACTCGTGGGTCCCGGCCGAGGTCCGCGACCGGCTCCTGGGCATCTGCGGCGACTGCCTGACGCCTCACGGCATCGCCTTCGTCAGCTTCAGCGCCTACCCCGGGGCCTACCACCGCCGGATGGTCCGCGAGATGCTTCTCCATCACACGCGTGGTGCAACTGGTCCGCGGGAACAGCTCGCGGGGGCCCGTGAGCTGCTCGAGTTCCTCGCCGGGGCCATGCCGCAGCCTGAAAGCTATCGCGCCGTCGTCAAGCAGGAGCTGACCACCCTCGAACAGAGCGGCGACGACTACTACCTCCACGACGCCCTGAGTGAGATCAATGACCCCATCTGGTTCCATGAGTTCGCGGCGCACGCCGCCCAGCACGGCCTGCAATACGTCGCCGACCTGTCGCTGACCCGCACCATGCAGCACACGGTTCCGGCCGAGGCGCTGGCGCGGGTCCGCGCGTTCGGCGCCGGCGGCCGGCTGGAACGCGAGCAGTACAGCGATTTCCTCGAATGCCGGCAGTTCCGCAGGACCTTGCTGTGCCGGCAGGACGTGCCCGTCGCCGAAGAGCCGGACCCGGAGCAGGTGCGGCGGCTGTGGGTGACGGCGCCGGCGCACGCGGTGTCGGCGCAGCCCGACCTGCGCTCGTCCGCCGTGGAAGACTTTGCGCTCGGCAGCAACACCATGAAGATCAGCGATCCGCTCGTCAAGGCGGCCATGTGCGTCCTTGACGAGCGCTGGCCGCGGGCACTGTCGTTCGCCGAGCTGCTCGGACAGGCGCGGGCGCGGATCGGGGGGTCCGACGGGCAGCCCGCTGATGCTTCGCAGGAGCGCAACCTGGCCGAGTCGCTCTTGGCGGCCGACGCCATGGACTTCGTTCAGCTCCATTCCCACGTGCCGTTCTGGGCAGAAGCCGTCAGCGAGCGTCCGCTGGCCAGCCCGCTGGCCCGCTGGCAGGTCAACCAGGGCCGGCCGGTCACCAACGTGTGGCATCGCAACATCGCCCTGGAAGACCCGTTGCTGCGGCGGCTGCTGGCGCTGCTCGACGGCACTCGCGGCCGGGGCGAGCTGGTTCGGGAGTTGATCGCGTTCATGAAGACCAGCGGCATCGTGCTGCGGCACAACCGCCAAGCCATCACCGACCGCGGCCGGTTGAGCCGTGTGCTGGCGGGCGCCCTCGACGACAACCTGGCCAAGTTCGCCGACAACTGCTTGCTGATCGGGTGACGTCCACGTAGACGAAGCGGCTCGCTTCGTCGGGCGCGTTGGGTCAGGACTTCGGAAACGAAGCGAGCCGCTTCGTCACGTGCCGCAACCATTGATTCAGAAACACTTTACAGGCCTGCTCCGAAATCGTGTCGGATTCTGCGTCCGATTTCGCCGCCAACCGCAATTGGTGGTTAAGCGAGCCGCGGTCCGGCCAACGGCGGCCGGACGCGACCCGCGAAACGCGAAACACACAGGAGCCATCATGGCCGCAACCGTTGTCAACGCACTGTCCGCATCCCACTGGGCTGGCCACAAGCCGGCCGGCTACAAGGGACAGGATCTCGACAAGGCCCTCAAGGCCTACGAGCCCTTGGCCGGCAAGACGATCACGATTCCCAGCAACCTGATTCCGTCGGCGCCCAAAGCCAAGGTCGGCGAAGTCGATACCTGCATCAGCAAGCTGAAGCACGCCGTCACCGAGCTGGAAAAGGGCAAAGTGCTGCTGAGCCAGATCGCCACGGCGCTGAAGGCTGTGCAGTCGGCCGCCCTCAAGGCCTCGACCGACCTCAACAAGCTGTCGAAGGGCAAGGACGTGGACGAGAGCGAGTACAAGAATGCCGCCATCTCGGCCAGCTCGATCGCCGGTATCGCCGCCGACCGGCTCGGGGACTATCTGTAAGTGGAGCGATGATTCTCGAGCTTCACTCGGTCTTGCTGTACGCGATTGCCGCAGTCGCCGCGGTCGTGTGGCTGTGCGGCCTCATGTTCTTGCTCGCGACCACGCGGCGGCGGTCGGCGTCGCCGACCTGGGCGGACGAAGATGAAGCCCTCTACGAACCCGGGCATATCACCGTGCACGGCTGCGCGGAAGTCGCCGGCGCGCCGGCCGAGCTGGCGGCGAAGGCCGCCGGCCATCTCGCCCAGCACGGCGCCGTCAACCTCGGCCCGGTCAAGATCCTGGAACAGACCGACGGCCGGGTCATCTTCGAGGCCATGCCGCATCTGGGCGGCCGTTTCATCCGCCGCGGCGTCCTCGAGTTTCACGGCCAGCCCAGCGGCCGCACGCAGATCGACTACGCGGTCCTCATCCCCAAGCGCGGCGGGCTGCTGCTGGCGGCCTGGATCTTTCAGATCCTGGGATTGATCGCCCTGGTGGTCGGCTTTTCGCTCCTGCACGCGTTGGTTGTTCCGCATCCCAACCCGAACGTCCAGTGGCAATCGGTGCAAATGGCGCAAGTCGTCCATTTCCTGTGGCCGCCGTTCCTGTTCGCCGGGCTGTATCGCCGCGTGCAGTCGCACGTGCGCAACACATTCGACAGCCTGGTGCACAACCTGCCGTACTTGCAAAGCTGAGAGTGGCGTTGGTCCTGACCTACGGCATCCGTCGCGCACTCGGATGCCACGGCAGCTTCAGCCGATCCAGCGCCGCCTGGGCATCCTGCCGAACGCGGACGTGCGGCGTGTCCTTTGCCAGCTGCCGCAGTCTCCGTTCGGCCGCGGGCGTGCCCAGCGCTTCCAGGACTTCAATCGTTCGCCGCAATTGCGCGAATACGGAGTGCTGCCCCACTGCGGTCGGCTGAGCCCGCATGATCGCATGCTCGATGCGGCGGCGCGACTCGAGCTTCAGCTCTTTTCCCTGAAGAGCGTTCTCCAGAAACGGAATCGCGAGCTCGCCCATCTCGTGCAGCTCCCGCGCGGCCTTCCTCCGCACCTCGAATCTGTCGTTCTCCAGGTCCGGCAGCAATTGCGTCAGCCGCTTGCTCATCTGGAAGATCGGCGCCAGGCGCTCGTCCAGGAACGGCACGAACCGCTTGGGTTCGTTGCGCAGGGCGCCCATCGCGGCAAACGCCTTGTCGGGCAGTCCGCCGAGGTCCAGCCATGCCGCCTGCCATTCGGCCGCGGTGAGCGCGTCCGATTTGCCCGGCCGCCGTTGCAGCCCGGTCGCGTCCCAGACGAGAATCCGTCCGTCGGCGCCGCCGGAGAGCAGGCGGTGTTGATCCGGCGACAAGGCGACGGCATGGACGGCGCCGTCGTGTCCGCCAAGTTCGCGCCGCATCGATTGGGTCATGACCTCCCACAAGCGAACGTTGCCGTCTTCGTTGCCCGCCGCGATCATCTTGCCGTCGGCGAACACGGCGACCGAAGTGATGGGTCCCTCGTAGCCGCCCATGCTGTCGATTGGATAGGGCGGACGGAGGTTGCGGACATGAACGGTCTGATCGCGGCCGCCCGTGGCCAGGGTGAGGCCGTCCGCGGAGAACGCCGCCGCGTGGACCCAGCCGGGCCGCTTGAAGCCGAGCCGCGCTGCCCCGGCGGGAAAATCCCACACGAAGATGTTGCGATCCTCGCCGACGGAGACGAGCGTCTTGCCGTCGCGCGTCAGGGCCAGGCCGCGGACGCAGCGGCTGTGCCGGTCGAGCCGGCGCAGCTCCCGGCCGGTGGCGGGATCCCAGAAGATGACGAGGCGATCTTGCCCCGCGGAAACCAGGACCTTGCCGTCCGGCGCGAACAGGAGCGCTTCGACCGGTTCCTGATGCCCGGCCAGCGTTCGCTCGACCTTGCCCGAGCGGATGTTCCACACGCGGATGAGCTTGTCCGCGCCCGCCGACGCCACGGTCTTGCCGTCGGGTGCAACGGCGACCGCCATGACCGCGCCCGCGTGATCGTTGAGGGCACGTTCTTCCTTGCCGTCCGGCCAGCGCCACAGCCTCACGCTGCCGTCGTCGCAGCCGGCAGCCACGAACCGTGCGTCTTCGGAAAACGCCAGCGCCAGGACCGGGCCGGACTCGTGCGCCGACCAGCAGGCGAGAGCCCCCGCCGGCGGCGGTGCGTCGTTGGCTCCGATGAGCAACGCGGCCGCGATCCAGTTGGTGGCGACGAACATGATTCGGCCGGAATCGTTGAATGGTTGAACAGTAATCGCACGTCCCCCTATCGATTCTGATCATACCGGCCCCGCCTGTCAACGATCCCGCTACCTCAGATCAAAACGGCCTTCTCGCTCGTCTTTCCATTGGACGAACTTTCACCCTGCAGCGGGGGCGGGCCCATGATCCGTGCATTTCTGGTCGTCTTGGCAATCGGCGGCTCGGCACGCGGCGGCGACGACACCGAAACGCGCCGCCTGGCCGAACTGGAAAAACGCTTGACGCACGCCGACCCCAAGGTTCGGCTGGCGGCCGCGGGGGACTTGCTCAACGGCCGATACCGCAAGGCGCCGCCGGAACAGCTCGCGGCGCTCTTGATCCGGCAGCTGCAGACGCCGGCCGGCCCCGAGCGCGCCAGCATGACCGCCCAGGGCTTTGTCATGGAGCACCTGGCGCGGCGGTACGCTCCCCAGGCGAAGGCCGCGATCCCGCCGCTGTTGCGCATGGTGACCGACGACAGGGTCGATGTCTACCTGCGAGGCCAGGCGATCGAGGCCAGCGCCGCGATCGCGCCGGGCGACGCGCGCGTGGTCGAGGCCTTCATCGTCGCCCTGGAGAACCCCAAGCCGACCAGCACCTCCGGCGTACACGATCGCGCGATCGAGCGGCTCGGCGACATGGGCAAGGCGGCCTGGCCCGCGAAGAAGGCCATCGCCAGGATGCTCGACCACCCGTGGTACCAGGATCGCGCGTTCGACGCCCTGGGCAAGCTGGCCCGCGACGACGAGCCGCAACCGGCGGCGACGTACCTCGACCGGCTCAAGCACATCGACAAGCTCGGCCACGAACAAGCTTCGTCCGCGTTCCTGCACCTGGCCGAGCTGGGCAAGAAGGACCGGGAGACGGCGGCAGCGGCGCGGCCGGTGTTGTGGGCCGTGGTCGCAGCCCGCG
>JAKEET010000198.1 GCA_022616435.1 Gemmataceae bacterium | reverse complement strand
TTCAAGAAAAGCCAGCAAGCTCTTTCGATTTACTACAGCGGATTGCTGTTTCCGCTACTCGACGACATGAAATACACATTGATTTACAAAGGGACCCAGGTCTGGCTGTTCGTCGGCAGTGATCGGGGCGGCGAGACGGCGGCGATCCTCTACAGCTTCACCTCGACCTGCCATCGGCTCGGCGTCGAGCCGTGGGCGTATCTGCAGGACGTGCTGACGCGGCTGCCGACGCTATCGGCCGAGCGCGTCGCCGAGCTGCTGCCGGATCGGTGGCAAGCCGGCCGGGTGGCCCAGCCCAGCGCTGCCGCGGTAATCGTCGATCTCCATTCTCACGAGCCTGGCTAGCGTGCCGGGCTTCTTGCTTGCGCCCCCACGCCCCCCGCCCGCCGCAGCACCCCCGCTGTTCGCCGGACGGACACCGAAATGCAACAGTATCAGGATCGTTCCTACGCGGAGATCGCCCAAGCGCTGGCGCTGACGCCCAAGGCGGCGAAAAGTCTTCTCTATCGCGCCCGGCTGCGGTTGCGCGACCGCCTGCACGACATCTTGGCCGTCGATTGATTCCAAGGAAGTGGTCTACTTCTGCGTCTTGTCCGCCGGCACGTCGGCGATCCGCTGGAAATAGCGCTGGATGATGGGGCCGTAGGCGTCGCCGTAGCGGGCCCGCAGATCTTGCACGATGCGGGTGCGCAGCTCGCCCGGCAGCTCGCCCCAGCCCTTGCCCGCGTGTGCTTGGAGCTGTTCGGCAAGGATCTCTCCCGACGCGCGCGCGGCGCCGCCCTGGAATGATTGCGCCGGCATGCCGCCGCCGGACGGACTGGGCGGGCCTGCCGATTGCTGCGCTTGCTTCACGGTCCGGCCGAGCGCCTGGGCCGCCTGCCGCATCGTGTGGGCCGCGTCCTTGGGCGACTGCTGCAATTGCTGCTGGGCCTGCTCCAGTTTCATCTGGCCCTCGCGAAACGCTTGCTGCAGGGCCGCGTCGTTGGAGTCCTTGTCCGGCCGCGCCGGCGCCATCGCCGCGGATGCTTCGTCGAGCTTCTTGGCCGCCATCTGCAATTGCAGCGCCGATTCCGCGTCGCCGGCGCGGGCCTGCTTCATCTTGCCTTGCTCCTTGTCCGCTTGGCTCTTCGCCATGGCCTTCTGGGCCATCTGCGCCGCGTGGGCGGCGTCCCGGCTGGTCTTGTTCGTCTCCGGGCCGGCGCGCTGCGAAAGCTCCATGAGCTGCTCCGCCAGCTGATCCACGTCCTGCTTTTGCTGCGCCCGCTCCGCCGATCCGCCTTGCGACTTGGCGAGCTCCGCCAGCAACCGCCGCGTGGCTTCGCGCAATTCGTGCTGGCTCTTGGCCAACTGCCGCGCCTGCCCGGCCTGCTGCTTCACCAGGCGCTCCTCCGGCGTGTCCTTGCCGGTTGCCGGCGGCGCGGTCTCCGGGAGCTGCCGCGCCCACGCTTGCAGAGCGTCGCGGGCCTCCTCCATCTTGAAGAAGCCGCCGAGCGCATCGCTCTGCAACAGCGCCCGCGCGGCTTCACCGGCGACATCGTGCACCTGTTGCCGGGTCCGCTCCTGAGACGACGGCGTTTCCAGTTTCCCCACCGCGTCGTGCAAGGACTGCTGGCTCCTGGTGATCTCGGCAAGCTGCGCCCGCACCTTGTCGATCGGCAGCCGCGCAAAATCCGCGCCGAGCTTTTCGAGCTGCTTGATCAGATCATCTTGCATGCGCGCCAGCTTTTGGATGGCGGCGCGCGGATCGCGGCCCAAGGCGAAGGCCTTGTCGAGCTGTGCCCCCAGCGCTTGCAGCGCGCCCTGCGCCGCTTGCTGCTGCTCCAGCGCCGACTCGATGTCGCCGTCTCCGAGCCGGTCGGCGGCAGCCAGCGCCGGCCGATGCGGCATCGGACCCACCGCGCCCGCTGGCCCGGACGCCGCCGCGCGGCCGAGCTTTTCCGCCTTCCCCGCCAGATCGCGCTGCTGCTTGGCCAGGCTGGCGAACTCCGTCTTCAGCTCGGCCTGCCATTGGGCCTCGGCCTCTTGTGAAAGCTTCCGCTGCTGCATGGCCAGGTGATGGGCCTGCTTGGCAAGGGCCTGCATCCGGGCCTGGCGGGCTTGCCGCGCCGCGGCTTGGAGGCGCGGGTTCTTGTCCGCCAGCTCCTGCACGCGCGCCCTGAGTTTCGCTTGCTCCGCCTGCAGCCGCTCCAGCTCCTTGGCGTTCGCGTGCGGATCGGCCGCCGCCGCCTCGGCCTGCTTGGCCAACTCCTGCTCCTCGTGCGCCAGTTGTTGCAGATCGTGCAGGTCGAGCCGTTCCTGGGCCAGCAGCTCGTTCATCTTGCGGAGCGTGCCAAGACGCTCCAGGGCCGACTGCAACGCCTGGTCCGCCTTGTCCAGGGCCGCTTCGCGCCGGCTGGCGGTCCGGTCCTTGGCCAGGCTGTCCTGCAAAGCCGCATCGCTGTCGCCCAGCTCGCGCCGGGCAATGTCGAAACTGAGCCGCGCCAGATTCTGCAAGCCCGCGACGGCCGCCGCCTTCGACCCCAGCGACCGCAATTCTTGCTGGCTGACCTGGTTCCATTGGCGGGCCTGCTTCACCTGGCTCGCTTGCTCCGCGGTCAGCACCGGCATCGGATGGCTGGCCAGCTTGACCTTCCGCACCTGTTGCCGCTCCTGTTCGAGCTGCTTCTTGATCCGCTCGATCCAGGCGTGGAACTCATCGCGCTGGGCCGCCGCTTCCTGCTTGGCCAACGGCTCGGCCTGCAGTTCCACCTTGAACGACCACCACCGATCCTCGCCGTTTTCTCGATCGGGCAGATACGCGACATTCGGGCCCAGATCGCGATCCGGGACCGGCGCGCCGCCCGTCTCGCCGGCAGCGGACACCTCGCCCCGGCGCAGCCGCCGGTTGTCGGTCGCCCGCAGCCGGCACGCGAGCGTGTCACCCGGCTTCGCCAAACCCTGCAACCGCCACGACATGTCCGTGGCGACACGCGTTTCGCCATGGCCATTCGCCAGCAAGATCGTTTGGGTCGGGTCATTGTTGATGCGATATTCCAGTTCGACGCGATCCACTCCCACTTGATCCTCGGCCACCGCCTTGATCGGGATCACGTCATCCGGGGCGACGACTTTCGGCCGCTCACCGCTTCCCGCGATCCCGAGCACCGGCGCCGCGCTGAACCAGGGGCCGTCATCGGTCCACACCGACCAGTCGGGCAACGCGTAGCTGCTCACGATGCCGTGCTCCCCTTCGAGGATCAGCATCGCCGCCTGGGGTCCGATCAGCGTCGCCGTCGTCTCCCAGCGTGCGTCGCGCCGGTTTCCCGACAACTCCAGCTCGAGCGTTTGTTCCCGCGAATCGGCGCGCCAGCGAATTGTCGCCTTGCGGGCCGGACGATCGAAGGCAAACATGAATCGCGACCGGCTGTATTGCAGCGCCGTGAAGGGCGTCTGGCCGGCATGTTCGAGCGCGGGAAGCGTTTTCGGATTGACGTAGGGCGGCGGCGCGACCTTCACCGTCGGGTTGTCCGGCGCGAGCGCCACCGGATCGACCGCGTCGAGCCGATAGGTCGGGCTCACCAAGTCGCCGGCTTGCACATGATAACGGAGCGAGTCTTGCACGACCGGCCAGGTCACACTGAACGTGGCGTCATCCACCGCCTCCATCCGCAAACGCCGCGGAGCGCCGCCTCCCTCTTCGTAAACCAGCACGCACGTTGCCGGCAAATGGACGCCGTCTTCCAGGGGAGCCAGCTTCGCCGTGACTGCCGCGGACCGACCCCGCGCCACGTACTGATCGCCCGGGCTGACTTCCAGCGTGTAGCCATGAACGGACGGCGACCACGCGAACAACACCCGCCGGCCGAAACGGGCGTACGCATCGGACCCGAGCAGCGGCGTCAACGCGGCCAGCAGCAAGCCCAGCGCGGCCGCGGCCAGCTTGCGCGGCGCGCGGATGCCATAGGCCTCGCGAAAATCCAAAGGCGCGGCCCGCTCGACCGTTTCGTCGCGCAGCCAGCGGATCAGCTCCGGCGAGCCGTGGAATCCGGCCTCGGCTTCTTCCAGCCCGGCTTGCTGCAGCTCCACCGTGCTCGCCAGACGTTCGCCCAATATCGGAAAACGCCGTTCGACGAGCGCCGCCAGATGCGGCCACGGCAACGACCGCTGCCACATGACCAGCGTTGACACGACGCCGATTCCCGTCGCCATCCACAACACGACATGGACGCCGCGCAACCCGGAGACCGGCCAGCCGACGAGCGCCTCGACCAGGAAGGCCGCGAGAAACAACCCGACCAGCGCCACGACGCTCCCGGCCACGCCGCGCAGCAGCCGGGCCACGCGGATGCGCCGTTGCAGTTGGCCGAACTTCGATTGCAGGATCGGCGGCAACGAGTCGAGCTTGTTCACCGGATGGGTCTCGGAGGGAGGGAGGCAACAGGCAGCACGCCGTTGCCATCCCGATTGTAGCGCGACCCCACGCCTGCCGCAAGGACGTTTGCCAACGAAAGCTGTTTGCCAACGAAAAAGGGGTGCGCTGCGGGATTTGCATCCGCGACAACGCACCCTCTCGCCTGGGTTGGACCAGGTTACACCGAGCCCATGAAATTCCTGACGTGTTCCGCCAACGCTTCCGGATGGGTCACCGACGCCAGATGCCCGCACCCCGGCACGCGCCGCAATTGAACGTCGGCGATGCCATCGGCCAGCGGCTGCACGGTCCGGCGCGACACCAGCAGGTCGCGCTCGCCGTTGACGATCAACGCCGGCACGCGAATGCGGTGCAGCCTTTCCTCAATGTTGAAGGCCTCCACCAGCTGAAAACGATGGGCCATCACGCTCTGGTCGGTCTGCCAGCATTGCCGCGTGACGAAATCGAACAACTCGTCCTGGGTCTTCGCCGAGCCGAACAGCAGATTGAAGAACTGATTCACAAACGGGCTGTCGGTGGGCAGCGGAAAACGGCTCAACACCGTGCCGGCGATGCGTTGCAGCAATCCGCCCTCAAAACGCGAACCCACGCCCTGGAGCGCCAGCCGATTCAGCCGCAGCGGAAAGCGCGCGGCGAACTCCATGGCGATCGCCCCGCCGAACGAAACGCCCAGGATCGGCGGCGCTTCCAATCCGCGCCACGCGATGAACTCGGCCAGGTCGTCCACCAGGTCTTGCAGCCCAAAGGGCCGGCGCATGGCGAAGCAATTGTCCTCGCCGCGCAACTGATAGGCGATGACGCGGAAGTCGCGGGCCAGGTTGTTGGCCAGCAGCCCCAGCAACCGGATCCCCCCGGCCAGGCCGGGAATCAGGATCAGCGGCGGCCCGGCGCCCCATTCGCAATACTCGGCGGTGTAATGGGTAAGATGCGCGTAGCCCGTCCGGCCGTCGATGGGGCGATACGTTGCTCCGCTGCTCCACAACCAATGCGCTGTTGCTTGCACCTGCTTCTCGCTTCCGATGTCGTTTTTGAAGAAATGGGTGATACCTAACTTCGCAACATTCATGCCAATCAAACCAGGTCATCCACTGAATGAAAGATTGTTGCGATTTTGGAAAAAACTTGCCGCGCCAAGTGGGGGCTACTACAGTGAATGACGAAGAGTCAGCGCCGAAATCGGCGCTTGACTATCCAAAAATGCCTAACTTTCCAGATGTCGTCGAAAAATCGGCGCTGATCGACGCTCATGTCAACCTCAACAAGTGTTCGACGCATCCTGTTGCTCTTTCCTGGATTCCTCATCCTATGCTACGCATTCGCCATCTTGGTCTACGTGCAGATTGTTCCAGACCTTGGCATCCGTACAGCATTCAGCACAAAGGTCCGCAAGCCGATCCCATTGGCGGTCGACACAGGTGAGCAGCCTGATCAGGTGGTGCTGGCGAAGATTGGCGATCAAGAAATCAAGACGTGGGCCAATGTGCTGCAAGCGCCGGAGAAGATACGCGACTCCACAAACAAGTCCGCCGACTGGTTCCGGGTCGAGAGGAATGGCGAACGCGACGAGGAGCTGGTGCGGATCTGGTACCAAGGCGACCCGCCGGGTTGGGACCGCTGGGCGATCCTCGGAAACATTCCCGTCGAAGAACAGATTCCGTCGCTGCTGTGGTTTCTGCTCAAAGTGAGCTTGTTTGCCGTGGGCGTCCTGGTGTTCTGGCAGCGCCCGCACGATCCCGCCGCCGCCCAGTTCTATGTCCTGTGTGTCGTCACTCTCGGGGCGTTCATGGGCGGTTACCACTGGACGCACATCGCCACCACGCCGTGGCTCGTGGCCCCATTCATGGTGTGCGCTGTTCTTCTGCCCGCCGCCAGCCTCCACTTCTACCTCGTCTTTCCCCGCAAGAAGGGGCTCTACGAACGGCGTCCCTGGACGACCCTGGGGATCATGTACGGCGTGCCGCTCGGCTTCTTGGCCCTGATGTTCACGCAGTACGTCCGCCTGCGCTGGCAGGTGCAAGGCGATGCCGCCACGGAGGCCAGCTACCTGCCGCTGTTGTGGACCATCAACACCTACTTCGGCATCGCCGCGACCTGGTACCTGGCCAGCGTGATTGCCCTGTCGCACAGCTTCCGGACCATCGCCGACCCTACGGAGAAGAACCAAGTGAAATGGATTTTCTGCGGCGCCGTGCTGGCCCTCGTGCCGATCGGCTATTCCTTCTACCTGGCGATGTGGGATCCTGACACCTTCGGCGCCGGCGGCGCGACCTGGCCGATGTTCGCCGCCTCCTTTTGCTTCACCATTGCCTTCGCCGTCAGCATCACCCGCTACCGCCTCATGCAGCTCGATCAGATCGTCAGCTCCGGGTTCGGCTACGTCCTGGCCGATCCCGTGTATTACGCCGTGGTGTTCATCGGCACCTTCATGATCAGCCAGGTCATCGCCGGCCCCAGCTTCACCGAGGCCCTGACGGTCAGCTCGACCGCCCTCTTGCTCATGGTCGTGCTCGACGTCGCCCGCGGCCGCATCAAACGCGCCCTCGACCGCCGCTTCTCGCGCGATAAGTCACAGCTCGATCGCACCCTGCAGCGGCTCAGCCAGGCGGTCGAGCAGCTCGTCGATCCGCCGGCCCTGGCCCGCAAGCTCTTGCACGCCATCAGCGAGTTGCTCGGCGTCGCGCGCGGCGCCGTGTATCTGCGCCAGGGCGAGCCGCCGCTCTATCATCTGGCCGGCACGCTGGGCCCGGCGCCGCCGCTCGAGGACCTGTCGCCCGGTTTCCCGCTCGTGGCGGCGCTGCAGGCGAACAAGCCGGTCCTGGCGGCGCCCTACGGGTTCCCCAACTCCGCGGCCCAGCGCCAGCTCGAGTTCCTCGGCGGCGAAATCGCCCACCCCTTGCTGCTCGAAGACCGGCTGCTGGCGATCCTGGTGCTCGGCCGCAAGGACCAGCCGTACCGGCCCGAGGATATCGAGCTGCTCGCCGCGCTGGCGCAAATCACGGTGGTCGCCCTCGAGAGCGCCGCCGGGCACCGCACCATCGAGCAGCTCAATCACGACCTGCAGGGCAAGGTGCAGAAGATCGCCGAGCAGCAGCGCCGCATCCTGTCGTTGCAAAGCCAGCTGCGACGCCAGGTGGTCGTCCCCGCCGAACCCGCGGAACCGGCCGCCGCCGCCAGCGCCGCCGTCGAGCCGGCGCTGCCCGCTCCGGCCGGCATCGTCGGCGCCAGCCACGAGGTCCGCCAGCTCTTGAGCCTGGTCCGCAAAGTCGCCGCCACCGACGCGGTCGTGCTGTTGCGCGGCGAGAGCGGCACCGGCAAGGAGCTGCTCGCCCGCGCCGTCCACGAGACCAGCGCCCGCGCCGCCAAGCCCTACGTCAAGGTCCACTGCGCCGCCCTGTCGCCCAGCCTTCTGGAGAGCGAGCTGTTCGGGCACGTCAAAGGCGCCTTCACCGGCGCCCATCGCGACAAGGTCGGCCGCTTCGAGCTGGCCAACGGCGGCACCCTGTTCCTCGACGAGATCGGCGACATCACTCTCGACGTGCAGACGAAGCTTTTGCGCGTCCTTCAGGAAAAGACCATCGAGCGCGTCGGCTCGGCCGAGCCGTTGCACGTGGACGTGCGGATCATTGCCGCCACCCACCAGGACCTGGACAAGCTGATCCGCCAGGGCCGGTTCCGCGAGGACCTGTTCTACCGGCTCAACGTGTTCCCCATCCGCGTGCCGCCGCTGCGCGAACGGCCCGAGGACATTCCCGAGCTGGCCATGCACTTCATGCGGCAGTCCGCGCAGCGCTGCAAGAAGGGAGTCACGCAGCTCGACGATGACGTGCTCGTGCTGCTCAAATCCTATCGCTGGCCGGGAAACATCCGCCAGCTCGAAAACGTGCTGGAACGGGCGGTGGTCATCACCGAAGGGGACACCATCAGCCTGGGCGAGCTGCCGTCGGAACTGCTGGACGAGAGCGAGACGGCGCTGCCGGAGACGGTGAACGGCAACGGCAGCGCCGCGGAGCCGGTCTTCAGCGGCGTGCGCCCCTATGCGTCACTGCGCGGCGAACGGGAACGGGCGGAACGCGAACAGCTGGTCCACGCTCTCGCGGCGGCGGACGGCAACAAGGCGGAAGCCGCTCGAGTGCTGGGCATCGCCCGCAGCACGTTGATCAGCCGGTTGAAGAAGTTCGGTTTGAGTTGATGCCAGAGCGGGATCCTGTCCTACGCGCTTGCCGTCGCCAACGCGTCGAGCAAGCGGCCGGCATCGTCATCCACCAGCAGGAATTCGCGATAGCGCGGCTTGAGAAAGTCGTCCTGGACGCAGCGGTCGATCCACGCCAAGAGCGGATCAAAGAAACCGGCGATGTTCAGCAGGCCGACCGGCTTGGCGTGGATCTTGAGCTGGTTCCAGGTCAGCATCTCGAAGGTTTCGTCGGCGGTGCCGTAGGCGCCGGGCAGCGACAGGAACGCGTCGGCCAGCGCCGCCATCAGCGCCTTGCGTTCGTGCATGCCGGCGACAATGTGCAGCTTGGACAGTTTCTGATGCGCCAGCTCGCGGTCCACCAGCGCCTGCGGAATGACGCCGATGACTTCGCCGCCCGTCTCCAGCACCGCGTCGGCCAGCACGCCCATCAAACCGATATGGCCGGCGCCGTAGACGAGGCCGATGCCGCGCTCGACCATGGCCTGGGCCAGTTGACGGGTGCGCTCGATGTAGAGCGGGTTGCCGCCGACGCGGGAGCCGCAGAAGACGCAGAGACGGTGCATCGCACGACCCGAATGACGAATGTTACGTTCCAATTCTGAATATGACGCGCGAGCGCGAAACGGCAAGCCGGGGGCCCATCGCTTATGCTATCATGACGAAACCCCGGGACCGTTGCGGGGTATAAGATCTGGAAACATCCTAACCCTGGGAGCGAGATTCGCCATGCGACGCTGGTTGCTGCTCGCGGCATTGTCGTTGGTCTTGGGTCATGCCGGCCGCGCGGACGAACTTCGGGCGGACGAACCTCGCGCGGACGAACCTCGCGCGGACGAACCTCGGGCGGACAAGCTTCGGGCCGCGCGCAACATCCGCCTGAAGGATGTGGCCGGCAAGTCGTGGTCGCTCGACGAGCCGAAGGACGCCAAGGCGGTGGTCGTCATTTTTCTCGGCACGCAATGCCCGATCAACAATGCCTACGCGCCGCGCCTGGGCGAGCTGCATGAGAGTTACTCCGCGAAGGGCGTTGCGTTCTTCGCGATCAACGCCAACGCCCACGATACCCTCGACGCCATCCGCAGCCACGCCGAAAAACACAAGCTCCCGTTCCCGGTCCTGCGCGACGAGGACCAGAGTGTCGCCAACCGTTTCGGCGCCGAGCGGGTGCCGGAAGCGTTCGTCCTCGACGCCGGCCGAGTGATTCGCTACCAGGGGCGCATCGACGATCAATTCGGCATCGGCTACCAGCGTCCGCAGCCGGCGAAGCGATTCCTGGTCGATGCGCTGGAGGAAGTGCTGGCCGGCAAGAAGGTGACGCAGGCGAAGGTTGCCGTCGAGGGCTGCTACATCACGCGCGCCCCCAAGGGCGAGGCCACGGCGGCCAAGATCACGTACGCCAAGCACGTCGCGCCGATCTTGCAGCAGCGCTGCCAGGAATGCCATCGCGCCGGCCAGATCGGGCCGATGCCGCTGTTGACGTACGACGACGCGTCGTCGTGGTCGCAGATGATCAAGGACGTGGTCGAGGACAGGCGGATGCCGCCGTGGCACGCCGATCCCCGGTACGGGAAGTTCTTCAACGACCGCAGCCTGTCGAGCGCGGACCGGGAAACGCTGTTGGCGTGGATCGATCAGGGCTGTGCCAAGGGGGACAACAAGGACCAGCCGCCGCCGCGGAAGTTCGTCGAGGGCTGGAAATTCGGCCGCCCCGACGCGGTGTTCACCATGACGAAGGAGTACACGGTCCCCGCGCAGGCGCCCAAGAGGGGCATTCCCTACAAGTACTTCGTGGTGCCCACCAACTTCGACGAGGACAGGTGGATTCAGGCCGCGGAAGCCAAGCCGGGCAACCCCAGCGTGGTGCACCACATCATTGTCTATGTCGTCGTCGGCGGCAAGCGCTTGCGCGACTCGGGCGACGGCATCGGCAGCGGCATGCTCGTGGCCTTCGCGCCGGGCGACTTCGGCTCGGTCTACACGCCCGGCTCGGCGAAGAAGATTCCCAAGGGCGCCAGCCTCGTCTTTCAGATGCACTACACGCCCAACGGCACCGAGCAGACCGATCGGTCGTCGGTCGGCTTCATCTTCGCCAAGGCGCCGCCCAAGCACGAGGTCAGGACCAAGGCCATCGCCCAGCAGTTGCTGTTCCTGTTGCCGGGCGGCGACAGCCAGCGCTTCAGGTCCCTGGCGACCTTCCGCAGCGACACGCTGCTGTGGAACCTGACGCCGCACATGCACCTGCGCGGCAAGAGCTTCGAATACCAGGCGGTCTACCCGGACGGCAAGCGCGAAACGATCCTGTCGGTGCCGCGCTACGATTTCGGCTGGCAGGCGAGCTACCGGTTCGAAAAGCCGCTGTTCTTGCCGGCCGGCAGCCGGATCGAGTGCACCGCCGTGTTCGACAATTCGGCCAGCAACCCGAACAATCCCGATCCGACCAAGCTGGTCCGCTGGGGCGACCAGACTTGGGAAGAGATGATGATCGGGTTCGTCGATTACACATCGCTGGCGAGCGCCGAGAAGTAGTGAGAGTTTGTGAACTCCGATTCTCTCCCATAGACTAGTTGCATGAACGTCCTCGTCATCGGCAAAGGCGGGCGCGAGCATGCGCTGGTGTGGAAGCTCAAGCAATCCCCGCGCGTGACGCAGGTATTCTGCGCGCCGGGCAACGCCGGCACGGCCCTCGACGGCGTCAATGTGCCGATCGAAGCGAACGACGTCGACGGGTTGATCCGGTTCGCCAAGAAAGAGCGGATCGTCCTCACCGTGGTGGGGCCCGAGGACCCGCTGTCGCACGGGATCGTCGATCATTTTCGGAAAGCGGCGCTGACGATTTTCGGGCCGACCAAGGCGGCCGCCCAGCTCGAAGCGAGCAAGGCGTTCGCCAAGAAGCTGATGCGCGACGCCGACGTCCCGACCGCCGAGTTTCGGGTGTTCGATCATCCGGAGCCGGCCCGCACGTTCATCGAGACCCGCGAATACCCGGTCGTGGTCAAGGCGGACGGGCTGGCGGCGGGCAAGGGCGTGATGGTTTGCGCCACCAAGCAAGAAGCCCTCGCGGCCGTCGAGCGCATCATGGTCAGGGAGGAGTTCGGCCGGGCGGCGGGGCGGCAGGTGGTCATCGAGAAACGGCTCGACGGCGAGGAGCTAAGCGTGCTGGCCCTGGTGTCGGGCCGGACCATCATACCACTGGCGCCGGCCCAGGACCACAAGCGCGCGCTCGACAACGACGAAGGCCCCAACACCGGCGGCATGGGGGCCTATTCGCCCGCGCCGCTCGCCACGCCGGCGCTCCTGGACGAGATCGAATCGCACGCGCTGGTGCCGACGGTCCACGCCCTCAAGCGGCGGCGGACGCCGTTTCGCGGCGTGCTCTACGCCGGCGTCATCGTGACCAACCAGGGACCGCGCATCCTCGAGTACAACTGCCGGTTCGGCGATCCCGAAACGCAGCCAGTGCTGATGCGCCTGAAGACCGATCTCTTCGAGCTGCTGCTGGCGACGGCCGAGGATCGCCTGAGCGAGCTCGTCGACAAGCCTCTGGAATGGGACCCGCGACCGGCGGTGTGCGTGGTCATGGCGAGCCAGGGATATCCGGGAAGCTATCCCAAGGGAAAGTTGATCACCGGGCTCGAAGAGGCGGCGCTGTTGCCGAATGTCAAAGTCTTCCACGCCGGCACCAAGTTCGAAGGCGGCCACACGATGACCGACGGCGGCCGCGTCCTGGGCGTCACCGCGCTGGGCGAGACGCTCGCCGAAGCCAAGCGCCACGCCTACGACGCCGTCGCCAAGATCCATTTCGCCGGCGCCTGCTATCGCCGCGACATCGCTGACAAGGCGCTCAAGAAGTCCGTAGTCAGTGGTCCGTAGTCAGTAGCAAAGAAAGGCACATGCTGGTGATGACTCGGACGTCATACGATATCGCGTTGGCTTGTGCTACTGACTGGGGACTACGGACTGCGGACCTTTCTCGTTATCTCCAAGATCGGAAAGTAACGAACGCTCTATCGCATTTCGCCGAGGTTCCCGCTATAAGAAGAAATGAAGAACCCGTAATGGATCTCGGCCGGAGGCCGCCGCGTGCGCAGCAAATCCTCCACGAACGATCGCGCCACCACCAGCCGCCCCGCCCCCGGATTGGGGAGCAAGGATGAGTTTCTGACCGCCGCACGCTGCCTGGAAATCCATCGCCTCATGGTGCGGGCGCGGGTCATGGAAGAGCGGCTCATCAAGATGAGCAAGTCGGGCGAAGGGTACTTCTGGATCGGCGGGCCGGGGGAGGAAGCGTTCAACGCCTGCCTGGGATTGCAGATCAAGTGCGGGCAAGGCCCCGCCTACGACTTCCTCCACCTGCACTATCGCAACAGCGCCACCTTGCTCGCCCTGGGCATGCCCATGCTGGAGTGTGTGCGGCAAATGGCCATGGCCCGCACCGACACGCATTCGCTCGGCCGCAATTTCCCGTCGCACTTCGCCAAGAAAGAATGGAACGTGGTGCCGATCAGCTCGGTGATCGGCATCCAGTGGGTCAAGGCGCCCGGCACGGCGCACGTGCAGAAGCGTCTCGGCGGCGACGGCATCACCATCGTCGTCGGCGGCGACGCCGGCACCGCCGAGGGGGATTTCTCGTCGTGCCTGATCTGGTCGACGCGGCCCGGCGATCGGCTCCCGGTGCTCATGATCGTGATGAACAACGGCTATGGCATCTCGACCGCGCACTCCAGCCAGCACAGCTGCGCCGCGGTCATTGATCGCGCCGCCCCGTTCGGCATTCCGGGCGAAGTCGTGGACGGCAACGACCCGATTCCGAGCTGGTTCGCCATCCGGCGGGCCATGCAGCATTGCCGCACGACGCGCGAGCCGTTCATGCTCGAGGCCAAGGTGTCGCGGCTGTACGGGCACTCGTCGTCGAGCGGGGCGCCGCGGGCCGGCGAGCCGGATTGCATCGCCCTGCTCGAAGACCGGCTGCTCAACGCCCGCATCATCGACCGGCCGGGCTTCGACGCCATCCACGCCGAGGCCCAGGCCGAAATGGACGCGGCCGTCGCCCAGGCGGTGCGCGAGCCGAAGCCGCTCCCGGAGGATGTGGACCGATTCGTGTACGCTCCCAGCCCGGTCGATCAAGTCTATCCCGGGGACTACACCGGCCTGCCGTGATGCCGCAAGGTAGGTCCCGCTTGCCGAGCGGGACCTTGGATTCCAGCAAGGTCCCGCCCGGCAAGGTCCCGCCCGGCAGGCGGGACCTACAGAACGATGACCAAAAAAACATCAGGTTCGCCATGCCGATTCTCGTTGCCTGTTCGTGCGGCAAGAAACTCAAGGTTCGCGATGAGCTCGTCGGCAAGAAAGTGAAATGTCCGGCGTGCGGCGGCGTTCTGGAAGTTGCCGCCCCAGTACATGAAGTGGTGCACGAAGTGGTCGAGGAAGTGGTGGAGGCGCCGCCGCCGCGCCCGGCCCGCAAGCCGCCGGGCCAGGCATCACCGCCGCAGGCGCTGGCGGGCAAGCCGGGCAAACCGCCGCCGCTCCCGGCCGGCGCGGCGGCGCCGCCGCCCCGGCGTGACGAAGCCCCCGACCAAAAAGCCGCGGACCAACCCGCGGACCGGCCCGCGGCCCAGGGCGAGCTGGGCGTCTGGCGCTGCAATGCCTTCGGCGCCTTGCGGCTGCTGTGCTTGACCAACGAGGGCGCGATTTACGCCAAAGGCGACAAGAAGACCATCAAGCGCATCGAGGCCGATCTGGCGGCCGGCGAATCCCCGCAGGACGCGTTCGGCGACGACAAGCCCTCCTTCATTCCGTGGGACACCGTCACCAAGGTCGAAAGCAACCTGAAGGCCTCGTCGTTCGACATCAAATACAAGGCCGCCGGTAGCGACGACGAATCCACGGAATCGTTCCACTTCGAAGATAAGCGCGAGCGCACCGATGCCCTGAAATGGATGCGCGACCGGCTGGCGCCCGACTTCACCTACAAGAAGCGTGAGTTGACGCGCTTCCAGGCGACTTTTTCGCCCCTGATTTTTCTGGGCATCGTTGTCGGGGTGTTCACGTTCCTCGTGTTCCTTGCCTGGGCCCTGCGGCAACCTGGAGAAGGCCGCGCTCGCACCAACATCTGGGGCCTCATCGTCGCCTACACCGTCGGCTGGCTCGGCCCGATCTGGACCGGCGTCATCGGCGGCCTCCTCGCCGTCGGCGGCCTGGCCTGGATGGCGGTGCGCATCGCCGACCCGCCGATCGAAGTCACCATCACGCCGAAGCCGCAGGAGAAACGCCGGAATGTCGAGGAAGAAGACGAGGAAGAAGAGGAAGACCGCCCCCGGGAGAAGGGGAAGCGACGGCGGTCCCGGGCCGATGACGAGGATTAGTGGTTGGTGGTTGGTGGTTGGTGAGGGACTACTCCTCAAGCACCGCCCCCAAGCACGACTCACGAACCATCACTCACCACTCACCAAGCACTACCCACCAACCACCAACCACCAACCACCAAGCACCAAGCACCAAGCACCAACCAACCACCAAGCACATCGTGTTGGCATGCTGTTTGCAAAGATTCACGCCGCGGTTTCGGCCGACTCGTCCCGACCTTCCATCCCGGCGAAGTTGCCCGGGGCACAACCGTATCACCTCTCTTCTGCAGGAGGGCGAAGATGTACACCGTTGTTTTGATGATGGCAATGACCGGCGGCTCGGAAACCACCGCCTTCGGTGGACGGCGCTGCCAGGGTTGCAACGGCGGCTGCTCTGGGTATGTCGCCGCCAGCTGCCACGGCTGTAACGGCGGCTGCAACGGCGGCCGGCGGTTCGGCGGGCGCCGCTGCAATGGCTGCGCCGGCTGGGGCGGATGCTCCGGCGGCTGCTACATGTCAAGCTGCCACGGCTGCAACGGCGGCGGCGTTTAAGTCGGGCCGCGGGGCGTCACCAGCGCCCAAACCGGCAACGGCATGGCCCCGGCCACCATCGTGGTGAACTTGCCTGCCGAGGCCCGATTGACCGTCAATGGCGAGGCGACCCAGTCGACGTCGGAAACACGCGTCTTCCGGTCGCCGCCGCTGACGCCGGGGTCCGAGTATTACTACACGCTCAACGCGAAAATCATGCGCGACGGCCAGCCAGTCGCGGTGACCCGCCGCGTTTCGGTCGCTGCGGGCCGTGAAACACGCGTGACGCTCGATTTCGATCGCGATGCGGGCGGCACCGCCCAACCGCGGGAAGTGAGGCCGGCGGCCGGTGAAGTCGATCCCCAACCGAACCGAGATCGGCCGAACCCGGATGCGCCGAAACCGTCGCCAAACCTGGAGCGGCCCAAGAACAATCCGAACCCGCAACCTCAGCCCAGTCCCTGATGCCGCCGCGTGCGGGCGTCTCTTCCCTTGGGGGGGAGGGCGGGGGTGAGGAGTGTCTGGAGAGGGAGCCAACCATCTCCTCATCCCTCCGCCTTCCCTCCCGAGGGGTGTGCGCCGGCTTGCCCATCGGTGGGAAGCCGGATGCCCGTTCTCACACATTTGCTGCCGCCAGCCAGTGGCGTCGCCTCATCCCACCGGATATGATCCGTCGTAGACGTATCGAGGCCATCGCTCGCATCTTCGCTGGAGTGAGGAATCAGCCATGAAACTGGATCGCTGGTGGACGGCGTCGCTGCTCGGCGGCGCCGCCTTGCTGTGGCAATCGGGCGTGTTTCACGCCCAAACGCTTGACCCGGTCGAAGTCGAAGGTCAGCCGCTGGCCGGCAACGTCACGCGGCTCTTGCAAACGCTGGAGTTCCTCGGCCATCCGATGCCGGACAAGCAGGCCGACGAGCTGCTGGCCGCGTGCAAGGCGCAGGACGCGGTGAAAATCCAGAAGCTGCTCGACCCGCACGCCCTGTTCCTGGTGCACGTGAACCCGGAGGCGCGGGTGAAGGTCAAGCGCGGCCCGGCGCCGACCACGCTGCAGCAGGGCGGCTACACGCCGGTCATCATCAAGATCACCAACGACAGCGGCGTCACCAAGACCCTGAATATGACCAGCCCGCAGGCGCGGCCCATCTACGGCGGCGGCGGGGCGACCCGCGTCGTGGGCAAGGTCAAGGAAAAGATCACGCCGGCCGACATCAAGGAACGGTTCCTCGAAATCGAGCTGTACAACAAGGCGCCGCTGACCGACAAGCTCAGCGGCTTGAAGGCGGAGTACGCCCTGGCCTTGCTCCACAGCAGCCAGGCCGGCAAGCGCGAGGCCATGTTTGCCTTCGACATCGGCCAGGGGACGCAGGACCTCGGCTTCCGCGCCGAAATCCCGGTGCTGTTCAACATTCGTCCAGCCGTTCCCGTCAAGCTGATCGTCAACGACTTCGACGGCAAGCCCACCACCGGCCGCTTCACGTTCAGGGACCAGGCCGGCAAGGTGTATCCGTCCAAGGCAAAGCGGCTGGCGCCGGACTTCTTCTTCCAGGACCAGGTCTATCGCCACTCGGGGGGCGTGGTGCTGTTGCCCCCGGGCGAACTCACCATGACCTACGGCCGCGGGCCGGAATACCAGCAGCTGCAAAAGAAGATTCGCGTCCCGGACAAGGGCGACTTCACCGTGGAAGTGAAGCTCGAGCGCTGGGTCAATCCGATGGACTACGGGCTTTACAGCGGCGACCATCACATCCACGCCGCCGGCTGCGCCCACTACGAGAACCCGACCGAGGGCGTGTTTGCCGACGACATGTTCCTGCACGTCAAGGGCGAAGGGCTGAACGTCGGCTGCAACCTGACGTGGGGCCCGTGCTACGACTTCCAGCGGCAATTCTTCACGCCCGAAGCCCACAAGGTCAGCGAGCCGTTGACCGTGCTCAAGTATGACGTGGAGGTGTCCGGCTTCGGCTCGCAGGCGCTGGGCCACGTGTGCTTGCTGAATCTGCGCGACCAGACCTATCCCGGCTCGGACGGCACGAAAACGAAGGGCTGGCCGACCTGGACGACGCCGCTGATGCGCTGGGCCAAGGCGCAGGGGGCGTTCACGGGGTACGCGCACTCGGCGAGCGGCCTGGGCATCAATCCCAAGGCGGCGGCGCAACGCAACCTGGCGCTGCTCGACGCCAACAAGGACGGCAAACTGTCGCAGGAGGAAGCGAGCAAGGGCCTGCTGCCCGATGCGTTCCAGGCGATTGACGCGAACAACGACGGCTCCCTCACCGTCGCCGAGCTGGTCGCGGCCAATGCTCGATTAGCCAATGTATTGCCCAATCTCGTCGTGCCGGAGATGAATGGCATCGGCGCCCAGGAAATCTGCGTGACCAGCGCCCAGGGCGTGTGCGATTTCATCAGCGCCATGGACACCGCCCGCGTGCCGGAGTGGAACTGCTGGTACCACATCATGAACTGCGGCTTCCCGCTCAAGGCTTCGGGCGAGACCGACTTCCCTTGCATCAGCGGCAGCCGTGTCGGCGAGGGCCGGGTCTATGTCCAGCTCGGCAAGGTGGACCGCATCGACTTCCCGGTGTGGGCGAAAGGGCTCGCGGAGGGCCGCTCCTACGTGTCGGATGGTTACGCCCACGCCCTGAAGTTCGAGGTGAACGGGAAACCCGCGGGCGACAAGGTGCAGCTCGACAAGCCGGGGAATGTGACCGTCAAGGCGCGGCTTGCGTTCGCCTCGGCAACGCCCCTGGGGACCGCGAAAGGCGGCCAGGTGCCGCAGGGTCCGTCGCGCAACGTGGAGATCATCGTGAATGGAGAGGCCGTCCAAACCATCGAGTTGCCGGCCGACGATAAGGCACACGACGTTGAGCTGCGGATACCCATCCAGCGCAGCAGCTGGGTGGCGATCCGGCAGTTCCCGCAGATGCACACCAACCCGGTGGACGTGATCGTGGACGGCGCGCCGATCCGGGCGTCGCGCAAGAGCGCGCTGTGGTGCATCGGCACCATCGAGCAGCTCTGGCGCGAGCGCGGCGATCCGATCAAGATGCCGCTGACACCGATCGACGCCCGCTTCGGTCCCAAGTCGCCGGACATGAAGTCGCCGCGCAGACCGGCGATCATCCCGGAAGAGCTGCAGGAGGCCCACCGCACGTTCCAGTGGGCCATCGAACGCTATCGGAAGCTGGCGGCGGAATGCCCGGAGGGGAGTTGAGTATCAACGGACCGCTGATGAACGCTAATCGGGGGATGATCGGATCAGCGTTCATTAGCGGTCCCGTCTCATTCAATCCATCGCCCGGCGTTCGTCGCTCGGATAGGCGGTGAACAGCCGGGCCAGGTCGGTGGCGACGGTGTTGAGGAAGATGGCGCGGAAGCGGGCGACGCTGCCGTCGGATGCGTCGCGCGGGCCGCTGCTGGGATACTCGCGGCGATAGTGCTCGGTGAAGATCGTGCCTTCGCCGGCCGGTTGCTTCATGTCGACGACGTTCACGGCAATCTCGGTGTTGCCGCGATACAGCGTATTGTGGCTGGCCTTCTCATAGAGCGCGAGGTTGGTGATTTCCAGCGAGATGACGTAGTCGGCCTCGAAGTGCTTGCCGACGTCGTACAGCGAGCGCGACGCGAAGTCGGCCCTGTTCTGGTAGCTGCGCACCTTGGCCGGCGGCACCACCCTGATGCGCTCCCGGTTGACTTCGGCGCGCTTCCGCAGTTGCTGGGCGAACAGCTCGGCCAGCTCGGCCTCCGCCGGGATCACTTCGGGCCGCGTTTCCAGCGTCGCGAAATTGGGGACGACGCAGACCGTGACTTCTTTCTTGGTCGCCAGCGGGCACTTGGGTGGAATGCGGTCGTCGGAGAATGGCACGAGCAGCATCGACAGCGATCCGGGATTGCAGCCGATCGACACCCACAGCGTGCCGAGCAGGAACGCGGTCCATTTCCAGCCGCGCAGGTTTGACGACGACGCCATGGCTTCCCCTCCGTGAAAAGCAGCTTGTCGCCTTTCGCTCCGCGAAGGTCGTACTTTCGCGGAGCGAAAGGCGACACTACGATCCCGTCCACCACGTCCACAACAGCACGATTCCCCAGCGGCCGAACATCGCGACCAGGAACAGCACGGTCAGGCGAATCAAGACCGGCTCGATCCTGCGGAACCACAGCCAGCGATTGCGCCAGGCGCTGACCAGGCACCAGGGAAACATCACCACGCCGAAGACCGCCAGCCCCGCGCCGACCACGTTGGCCCGGACGGCGTTCCAGACGTCGCCGCGGACGAGCAAGGCAAAGCTGGTGGTCATGCCGCACGACGGGCACGGCAGCTTGGAGAGCGTCTTGAAGGTGCACTCCGGCAGCCCGAGCTGCTGATGCGTCCCTTCGAGCCACACCTTGCCGTCTTGGTACGGATCGAGCTTCAGGGCAACGACGAACACGCCGACCCAGCCCAGCGCCATGGCGATCAACGCCAGGCGAACCCACAGGCCCAGCAGGCGCCGCCGGCGCACCAGTGGACGTACCGGCGGACGTACCGGCGGACGATCGTCGTGGTCCATCCAAGGAGGGGGGACGATAGCGTCGGCCGGTGGATCGTGCAAGGGGAAATCGCTCATTGTCAATCAGCGTAATTTCGCGAACCCCGGCGGGCAAGGGCAACCGTAGACGAAGCGGCCCGCTTCGTCGCCCGCATTGACAACATCGGATTGACACATCGTTTCGGGCACGAAGCCGCTTCGTCTACGAAAGCCCTCGCCGTCATGAGCAGCGACATTACAATGAGCAGCAACCGCCGCAACCGGGGAACCAAGGGTACACCGCCATGGCCACCGCAACCGCGACCACGACTCAGAAGAGAATGTACATCGACGGCCAATGGGTGGTCGCCGAGGACGGCCGCACGATCGGCGTCATCAATCCCGCCACGGAGAACATCGTCGCCGAGATGGCGTTCGGCAGCCGCGCCGACACCAAGCGGGCGCTGGCGGCCGCCGCCAAGGCGATGCCCGGCTGGATGAAGCAGACGCCGAATGACCGCGGCAAGATCCTCAAGAAGACTGCCGACCTGATGCGCGATCGAGCCGACGCGATCGCCCGCACCCTCACGATGGAGCAAGGCAAGCCCCTCGCCGAAGCCAAGGCGGAGATCCTGCATTCGGCCGACACGTTCGAATGGTTCGCCGAGGAAGGCAAACGGGCCTACGGCCAGGTGATTCCGAACTCCCAGCCGGGCAAGAAGCATGTGACCATCAAGCATCCCGTGGGCGTCGTCGGCGCCATCAGCCCGTGGAACTTTCCGATCACGCTGCAATCGCGCAAGATCGCGCCGGCGCTGGCCGCCGGCTGCACGATTGTCTGTAAGCCCGCCAGCCAGACGCCGCTGAGCCTGGTGCAGGTGTTCGAGTGCATGATCGAGGCCGGCTTGCCGGCCGGCGTCGCCAACCTGGTGATGGGCCCCGCTCAGGACATCGCCGACGAATTCCTCGAAAACCCGGTGTGCCGCAAGATCAGCTTCACCGGCTCGACCGAAGTCGGCAAGCAACTGATGCGCGGCGCCGCCGACGGCCTCAAGCGCCTGAGCCTGGAGCTGGGCGGGCACGCGCCGTTCATCGTCTTTCCGGACGCCGATCCGGAAGTGGGGGCCAAGATCGCGGTCATGGGCAAGTTCCGCAACAACGGGCAGGTGTGCATCGCGCCGAGCCGGTTCTACGTCCACAAGGACGTGCAGAAGAAGTTCACCGAGGCGACGGTCGATTTCGCCAGGGCCCTGAAACTGGGCAACGGCCTCGATGCGGGCATCGAAATCGGCCCGATGTTCGAGAAGAAGGCGATGGAGAACACGTTGGGCCTGGTCAGCGACGCCAAGCAGCGCGGCGCCAGCATCCTGACCGGCGGCAAGCGCAGCGACCGGTTCAACAAGGGCTATTTCTTCGAGCCGACGGTGCTCACCAACATTTCCGGCGAGATGAAGCTGATGACCGAGGAGCCGTTCGCCCCGGTGATGCCGATCCTCGACTTCAGCAAGCTCGACGACGTGATCGCCGCCGCCAACAACACCCGCTACGGCCTGGCGGCCTACGTGTTCACCAACGACCTGACCGTGGCCTGGAAGATGGCCGACGGCATCGAAGCCGGCATCATCGGCATCAACGATCCGGTGCCGGCGACGCCGCAGTGCCCGTTCGGCGGCATGAAGGAAAGCGGCCTGGGCCGCGAGCTGGGGCACGAAGGGCTGGAGGCGTACTTGGAGACGAAGTATGTGTCGATTAAACTAAGGGAGGGTTAGCGCGATTCGAGAGTCGACCATATGAAATTCACCGCCACGATCCCGAGTGTTTCGCCGGAAGAAGTCGAAGACCGGATCAAGGCCTATCGTCGCCTTGGATTCGAGAATCGGTCGCCTGCGGTCATTGTGTATCCAGCGACGCAGCATCCGTGCCCCTGGCCGGACTGCGGCATCATCATTACGGCGATTGATTTTCAGCTGAGCAAGATGGGGGATGATTCGCAACGTGAAAAATGGCTCGGAGCATGGTGGCAGGGTTCGGGACTTGTGGCGCGGTGCCCCGGTTGCCGTCGTTACGTTCTTTATGGATACGAAGACAAGCACACCGTAGATAATCTAGCCCGCGTCGCGGATGCCGTGCTTCCGGATGACTGGGAAAAAACCGCCCGGATCGCGCTGCGCCCCACATGAGGTTCGTCCAGTCAATCCTCTGAATCCTCATGCCACACGCGAGCTTCCTCGAACTGCTATGCCCCTGGCCCGGCTGCGGCTTCCAGATTTGGTTCATCGATTTCCGGCTCGAATTCGTTGACCGAGCGCTGTATGACCAAGGTGTGGCCGCCTGGGAGTCGGGCGCGGGGCTGATCGGGCGCTGCCCCGGATGTGGGCGCAGAGTGTTGTTCAATCTCAATGGCAAGTTTCGCGTCGACGGCGACGGTGATCCCGCAGGCCCGCAGGAACGGTAGAGCTTCCGGATGATTGGTTCGAACGCGCCGTGCTTTTGGACAAGGATGGTAACGTCATCAGCTTCTAAGGCAGGAGTATTCCACCTTGAAAGACTTCGACTTCGCCGCCCCCAAAACCATAGCCGAAGCGGTGGCCCTTCTGAGCAAGCACGGCGAGCAGGCCAAGATCCTGGCCGGCGGCACCGACATCATCGTGCAATTGCGCGAACATCGCCGCGCCGCCGATGTCCTCCTGGACATCAAGCGCATCCCCGAGGTGAACGAGCTGAGCTACGACGCCAAGAAGGGCTTGGTCGTCGGCGCCGCCGTGCCGTGTTATCGCATCTACGAGCACCAAGAGATCGCCATGCTGTATCCGGGGCTGATCGACGCGGCGGCGCTGATCGGCGGCATCCAGATTCAAAGTCGCGCCACGCTGGGCGGCAACCTGTGCAATGCGTCGCCGGCCGCCGATTCGATCCCGCCGATGATCGCGCTCGAAGGCGTGTGCGTCATCGCCGGGCCGGCGGGGACGCGCGAGCTGCCGGTCGAGAAGTTCTGCACGGCGCCGGGGAAGAACGCGCTGGGCAAAGGCGAGCTGCTGGTCGGCATCAAGTTCCCGCCGCCCAAGCCGAATTCCGGCGCCGCCTACCTGCGTTTCATTCCGCGCAACGAGATGGACATCGCCGTCGCCGGGGCCGGGGTCTCGGTGGTGCTCGACGCGGCGAAATCGAAATGCACCGCGGCGCGGGTCGCCCTCGCCGCCGTCGCGCCGACGCCGCTCTTGGTCCCGGAAGCCGGGGCCGCGCTTGTGGATGGCGTCTTGAACGACGCCCTGATCGACAAATCCGCGAGCGCCGCCCGGGCGGCCGCCAAGCCGATCACCGACATGCGCGGCGACGCCGACTATCGACGGCATCTCGTCGGCGTGCTCGTCAAGCGCGCCTTGAATATTGCCATCCAACGTGCGAAAGGGATGTAACTCGTGAAGAAGAAACTCCACGTCACCTGCACGATCAACGGCAAGGAAACCGATTTCCTGTGCGAGCCGCGGCAAAGCCTGCTCGAAGCGCTGCGCGACGAGCTGCGCCTGACCGGCGCCAAGGAGGGTTGCAACAACGGCAACTGCGGCGCTTGCAACGTGCTGCTCGACGGCCGGCTTGTCAATTCCTGCCTGGTGATGGCGGCGGAAGTCGAAGGCCGCGCGGTGCAGACGGTGGAAGGCCTGGCGACGCCGCAGGGATTGCACCCGCTTCAGCAGAAATTTCTCGAGCACGCCGCCTTGCAATGCGGCATCTGCACGCCGGGATTTCTCGTCGCGGCCAAGGCGCTTCTCGACCAGAATCCCAAGCCGACCGAGCACCAGGTGCGCCACTGGCTGGCGGGCAACCTGTGCCGGTGCACGGGATACGACAAGATCATCCGCGCGGTGCTGGACGCGGCCAAAGCCTTGTGAAACTCGCGGCCGGCCGCTATATTCCAGACGCGACCCACCGATCCTTGAAGGTTTGGACCATTCCGCCATGATCATCGCGAAGACCAAGATTGGCCCACAACATCACGGGCGCAAGATGTCGTTGCGAGCATTTGAATTCGCCGAGACCGAACCGGGCTACGTGTACGAGCTGGCCAGGGGGTACATCGTCGTGTCGGAAGTCGCGAACTACCTTCATGCGATGCAAATCGTCGCGATCATGCGACCGCTGTGGCGCTACGATGCCGCCCATCCCGGCGCCATTCACGCGATCCTGAGCGGCGCCGACTGCAAGCTCTTGGTTTTCGATTGGGATAGCGAACGCCATCCCGATATCTCCGTGTATTTGACCAAGCCGCGCGGCCCCAGGAATCGCACGGTGTGGCGACGCTGGATCCCAGACCTGGCCGTCGAAGTGGTTTCCGAAAGATCCAGGGATCGCGACTACGTCGAAAAGCGCGACGAATACTGGTCACTGGGCGTTAAGGAGTACTGGATCGTGGATGCGAAACTGCAGCAAGTGATGGCCTTGCGGCGCGGCCGCTCGCGATGGACGGAAAACACGTTCGGTCCCGACAGTGCATTGGAGACCAAACTTCTGCCCGGCTTCAAGCTCCCGTGCCGGGATGTCCTTGCAGTCGTGGCGGAAAGCAGCAACGACGAATCGTGATGCTGCCGAAATGGCCAATTTTCTTTTCAAGGATCAGCCGCTTGCCGCGAACGTCGGCGGCAAGCGGCGTTTGTTTTTCCAAGGAGATTGTCGCATGCCGGACCTGATCGCACCGCACGGAGGTTTGACCGAGCCCGTCGACCGTTCCGTCCCCGCCGCCGAGCGCGGCGATTTCGCCAAGCAAGCCGCCGGCCTGAAGAAGGTGCCGGTCAGCGACGCCGATTTGTCGAGCCTGTATCGCTTCGGCGACGGCGGCCTGAGTCCGTTGACCGGTCCGATGGATCAAGCAACCTTCAACAAGGTGCTCGACGAGGAAGTCATCGTCCATAGCGGCAAGGCCTACGCCTGGACGATTCCGATCAGCTTCCCGGTGGACAAGGCGCTCGCCGGCACGCTGAAGTCCGGGGAAACGGTCGGGCTCACCAACAGCAAGAACGAGATTGTCGGCACGCTGAAAATCTCCGACGTGTTTCCCTGGGAAAAGCTGCGCTACATCAAAGGCGTCTACAGCACCGAGCGCACGGATCATCCCGGCGGCCACATGGTGATGAAGGACGAGCGCGACATGCTGCTCGGCGGCGAGGTGCGCGTTCTGCCGCAGCCGAAGCATCCCGAGTACGGTCAGTATGTCCTGACGCCGCGCGAGACGCGGGCCTTGTTCCAGAAGCGCGGCTGGAAGCGGGTCGTGGCGTTTCAGACGCGCAATCCGCTGCACCGCGCCCACGAATACGCGCTGGTGGCCGGCATGGAGCGCCTCACCCGCGCCGGCCACTTCACCGGCGCCGTCCTCAATCCACTCATCGGCGAAACCAAGGGCGACGACGTAGATGCCCCGGCCCGCATGCGCACCTACAAGGCCCTCATCGACAACAAAGCCCTCGGCGACGGCGACCTCGACGCCGAGCTGTGGAACAAGGCCGGCTATTCGTTCTACGACCACCTGATCCTCCTCGGCCTCGACATCAAGATGTTCTACGGCGGCCCGAAGGAAGCCATCATGCACGGCATCTACCGGCAGAACTTCGGGTTCACCGACATCATCATCGGCCGCAAGCACGCCGACGCCCCGTACGACGACGGCAAGGACATCTGGGACGGCCTCGCCGCTCAGCGCAAGTTCGACGAGCTGAAGGGAGAGCTGCTGATCCAGCCGGTCAAAGTCGGCTTCGCGGCCTTCTACGAAGAGCTGGGCCGCGTCGGCCTGGTGGACGAGTACGGGCCGAAGGGCTTCAAGCAAGTCTCGATCTCCGGCCGCGAGCTGCGCGAGAAGCTCCGCGCCGGCCAGCTCCCCGATCCGCGCATCATGCGGCCGGAGACCGCGCAGATTCTCATCGAGCGCATGAAGGCAAGTTGACTGATCGCCGCTTGCGGCTTGGCGTTCGACAGTGGGAGCGCGAACGCAGGCCGCAAGCGGCATTGCAACCGCACTGCCTTGAGGTAGATTGGAGGGAGGAACACCGGCGAGGAACACCGGCGAGGAATCCTTGCCCGCCCCGGGGCGATCCGAATGGGAACCATTATCGAAACTCACAGTGGCGAATTGACAATCCTGGTCATGGTCCTGATGGTTCTGTGCACGCTGATGGTCATCGTGCCGCAGCTGTTGCGCGCCCATCTGCGCAAGTGCGAGCTGAGCCACGAGGAGCACATGAAGGCGCTGGAACAGGGCCAGCCGCTGCCCGTGGACGACGATCGTAGCCGCATGGCCGCGCGGATGGCGCTGTTGGTGCCGATGGTCGTGATGATTGCGGCCGGGACGGTGACGTGCTTCATCGTCGTCCGGGGCTCCGATCAGGTGTTCACGGTGTCGCTGGCGATCTGGGTTGTCGCGGGCGTGGTCAGCCTGGCGGCGATCACCGGCGGCCTGGCGCTTTTGGGACGACTGGCCAATCTCGAGAGCGAGGCCGAGGAAGAAGAGGAGCTGAAGGAGGATTCCTTCCCACGTTGAACTGGAAAGGCGGCAGACATGGCGACAGTAGCCGTGTCGTTTGGTCGCCGTTACCTGGTCACCGATTGCACCAGCCTGTGGACCGCGTCGGCGATGCGTTCCTCGACATCGCCGGCCCAGCGCAGCGCCGGCCGGCCGTATTCGTAGAGGTTCGGCCCGCCTTCGTAACCGCCTTCCAGCCACACGCGCCGCGACGGAATGTACGCGATCACGTCGTCGGCATAGCCGAGCACCCAGGTGCCCGGGCCGTACTTCGCCTTGAAGCGCAGCCCGTAGTCCACGACGGTTTCGGCGCCCATGCCGATCATCAGCATCTCCGGCCCGAGCCGCCAGGCGTGCAGCGGATAGGGATAGGTCGGCGCGAACTTCGCGCCCCCGTCGAGCTTCTTGAGCATCCGCTCCGCCCAGCGTTTGCGGATGGCGTTCTGGTCCCTGGTGAAGGCTTGCAGCTCTGCGCGCGTGATCACCTTGTCATACGTGAGGTCGACATACGCGAACGCCGTCCGCAGGCCGGGCGCGACGGATTTCATCGGCCGCTGGAGCGCCTTCTCGACGGCGTCGGCGAGCATGTGGCCGTACTTCTCGCACAGCTCGAGCTTGCGGCGCGGGAGCGGATTCTGATCGCCGCCGCAGGTGTTGACGAACATCGCCGACGCGCCGGGATGGTTGTTCTCCAGGGCGATCTGGGCGAAACCGGGATAGTCGCCGCACCATGTCGTGAAGCTGAGCGTGGTCGGATGGCAGGCGTAACCGAAGACGATGGCCATCAGCTTCTTGTCGGGGCCGCGGATGGTCAGCACCGGCACGGCGTGATCGACCGGCCCTTTCAGCGGCTCGCCCCTGGCGAGCAGCATCGGCACGTCGGCCTCGCGGTTGTTGCGGCGATTGACCGCGAAGGTGGTCCGCCCTTGGCCGACCGCCAGGGTCGCCGGAACCAACTTCTTGAGCGAGTCGGCGATCATCTCGACAAGCTTTTTCTCCATGAGCGCCGTGTACTCGTCCACGAGGCGGACCTGCTCCGCTTCGACGGGATAGTAATCGACCAGGTCGAGGCCGAGCCGCGGGCCGCAATGGTTGTGCGAGAACGTGATCATCACCTGCCGGCGGTCCAGCTTCAGTTGCTTGTGAAGCCGTTCGAAGACGCGGTCGCTCATCTCCTTGGGAATGCCCTGGAAGTCGCTGGTCACCAGCACGACGCGATTCCCGTTGGGATCTTCCAGGGCGAGCGCTTTCATCCACAGTTCGTGCAGCTTGCCGTCCGGCGGCCGCTTCGTGCCGTAGCCCGCGAGCCAGACGCCCTTGTCCGGGGTGACGATCGCCTTGGCCACGCCGGCTTTCCAGGTCGCCTCCTGGCCACGCGCTGACGCGGCCAGGCCGGCGGCGCTCAACGCCACCAGGCACACCGTGATGGACTTCATGCCGTGCTCCACGCTCTACTTGCCGCCTTCGCTGATCGCGTACAACGCCCGGAAGCCGCGCAAGTAGATGCGGCCGCTGGAGATGGCGGGCGAGGCGGTGAACTCGTCGGGCAAGGTGTGTCCTCGCCTACGATATGGCGACGTAGCCTTCATGGCGATGGAGCCTTCAACAATCGGGGGCTATCGAAAGGGTCACACGGCCGGCTCAAACGGGTGTTTCATCGTCGTCACTCGCCGATTGAGACACGCTGATTCCCCATCACTCCCCTCCGCTCCACGCGTCCCTTGCCGTGCGGCAACACCACCTCCACGTCGCACCGATCCAGCTTGCCCAGGCCGAAGTGAGCGATCGCTTCCTGCCCGGAACCGTAACCGTAGCCGACGCTGATCTCGCGCGCGGCCACCAGCGCGGCCGGCTGCCCCAGCTTTCCAGCTTCGTAGACGCGCACCACCGCGCCGATCCCCATGCGATTGACCCCTTTGCCCCCCGGCACGACGACCTGCAGCCAGTTGCCGCCCGGCGTCTCATTGCGCAGGAGCGGCGACCGCGATTTGACCCACCAGTTGCCCAGGAACATGTCGAGCCGGCCGTCACGGTCGAAGTCCGCCGTCGGCCCGTTGGCCATGTAGACCACCTTTTGCTCACGCTGCATCTTGTTGAAGAACGCGGTCACATCGGCCAGCTTCCGGTCCTCGGCCGTCGGAAAATCATTGACGCCGAGCGCGTCGGTGTGGAAGCGCGGCAGCCCGTCCTTCACGCCCTGGTTGCGGAAGATGACCGGATGCGGCTTGCCGGCCGCGAAGTAGATAATGCTCACGTACAGGTCCGGCCAGCCGTCGTTGTCGAAATCCTGGATCTCCACGTGCGGGCCCTTCATCATGAGCCGCGGGAGCCCGGCCTTCTCGGTGATGTCCTCGAAGCGCGGCAACCCCCCAGTCCCCCCCTTGCGAAGGGGGGGCAAGGAGGGGTCGACGCCGCGGTTGAGGTAGAGCCGCACCGGCTCGCCGCCCTTGTTCCAGGGGCGATCGTAATGCTGGCCGATGACGATGTCGAGCAAGCCGTCGCGATTCACGTCGCCGAAGCAGACGCCGCACGGCGTGTCGTCCGGCGTGTCCTTGTATTGCCATTCGAAGCTGGCGTGCGCGGCCGGCAACCCAATGAACTTGCCCCGGCCGTCGTTGATGAACAGGCGGTTGCCGCTGTAGCGGCCGGCGAGGAAGACGTCGGGCCAGCCGTCGCCGTTGACGTCGCCGGCCGCGACGCCGAAGCCGGTGACCTTCTCCGGCAGGCCGGCGGCGCGCGACGCATCCTCGAACTTCAGGCCGCCCTGGTTGCGAAACAGCCGCGACCGGCTCTTGCCCCCCTGGAAGAAGCACTCGCCCACGAGCAGATCGAGCAGGCCGTCGCCGTCATAGTCGAGCACCGCGACGCTCCGAGCGGGAAACTCGGTCGGGCAGGCGTTGGAACCCGCGGAGACGTCGGTGAACTTGCCGCCGCCGTCGTTGCGGAACAGGAAGTTGGGGGCGCTGAAGTGGGGCAGCTTGTACGGTTTCCAATCGATGGCATGGTTGGACACGTACAGATCGAGATCGCCGTCGTTGTCGAAGTCGGCAAACACGGCCCCGCTCGCCCGGCCGACGATCTGCAGGTGTTTCTGATTATCGAGCTGAAACTTGCCCTTGACGTTGCGAAAGAACATGTTCGCCTTGGAGCCGTACGGCTCGGCGCCGAACGTGCCGACGTAGAGGTCCGGATAGCCGTCGCCGTCCACGTCGCCCCAGCCGGTGCCGTGGCCAGCGATGCCGCCGACGTGCGGCCAGAGGCCGGATTCCTGGGCGGCGTCGCGGAAGAGGAAGGAGGGTTTGGGTTGAGCGTGGAGAGAAGCTCCGGCCGCGAACACAAATGCGGCGCACGACACGATGCATCGGATTGCGAAGCGCATGCGATATTCTCCATTTGAAGTCGACGCCTCGACGGCCGCCACAGTCTCTGGATAGATTATGGTGGTCGGGAATCGAAACCGCAACAAATCGGCGCTATTCGTGAGGCGGCATCACATGCAATCCAAGAAGTATGGCAGACTCTCCCGCCGCAAGCTCATCACCGGCGCCCTCGCCACCGCCGGCGGCATCGCGCTCACTCAGAACAAGCTGTTCGCCGCCGCCCAGCAACCGGCGGCGAAGGCCCCCTTCACCTACGTGCGGTGCAAAGCGTTCCACATCCCGCCCGAAACCACTACCGAAGAATCCGGCTACTTCTCCCTGTGCGAAGGCCGGAACGGCAAGATCTACGTCGGCACCGCCGCCTACGGCCGGAACTCGTACCTGGTCGAGTTCGATCCGGCCACCGAACGCATGCGGATTGTCCTCGACACGCACAAGCTGGTCGGCCAGAAGACCACGGGCTACGCCGCCCAGGCCAAGCTTCACACCCGCAACTTCGTCGGCCCGTCGGGGAAAATCTATGTCGGCTCGAAACAGGGTTACCACTCGCAGGCCGAACAGGCGGCCCTGAAACGCGGCGAGAAAGTGCCTGTCTACGAGGGCGGATACGTGATGGTCTACGATCCCGCCAAGGACACCGCCGAGAACCTCGGCCGGCCGATGCCGCTCGACGCCAAGCTCAGGGCCAAGGGCCGCACCGAAGGCGAGGGCGTGATCGACGTGACCGCCGACGAAGAACGCGGGCTGATCTACGTGGTTACCTGCGAGCATCAGCATTGGATGCTCTACAGCATCAAGACGAAATCCTACCGCGAGCTGGGTCCGATCCTCCGCGACCAGCCCAACACGCTGATCGATGCCCAGGGCCGCGGCACGGCGATCACCCATGATTACCGCGTCGCCCGCTACGAGCCGGGCAAGGACCGCGTGACCGTGGACGCGCTCTTGGTCGAAGGCAAGCCGTTCGCGGAGTACCTCGGCGCCAAGCGCGTCCACCCGGACTGGCGAATCACGCCCGACGGCCGGACCGCGTACCTGCAACTGCTCGACGACCTGCGCATGTTCCGCGTCGATCTGACCGGCGCCGTCGGGCAACCCGTGGTCGCGACCAACCTGGGCGAGCGCATCCAGGGGAACCGTCCCGATTCGCGCGGCTCGATCTGCCTCGGCCCCGACGGCCGCGTTTACTCGGCCGTCCGCATCGACAACACCACCAAGTTCGGCACGGGCTACTTGCACCACCTGATCCGCCACGATCCGGCGACCCGGCGCATGGAGGACCTGGGCGTTTTCGCCGTCCGCAACCCGAACTTCTTCAACTTCGCCGGCCAGCAAGCCAAGAACCCGGACGGCTCGTTGCGTCCGCGGCACGGCTACCACACGCTGCCCGACGGCACGCTGACGCCGTTGCACGTCATCATGTCGATGATCGTCGCGCGGAATGGGACGATCTACGCCACGACGATCTATCCGTACACGCTGTTGAAGGTGGAAACGGTGAAGGCGCTCAAGTAGCGCGACCGGAAGCCATCCGCCGACATCCATGCCGCGCCGACGCCTCCTCGACGCGCACGACCGCTCCCGTCACACGTTGCGGCGCGGCCGGCAACAACCGCGTCTTGCGGCCGCTCCTACGGCAGGCTGTCGTCATCGACGATGAACGCCAGCGCCTCGGTGGCCGTCAGCGTGGCGTTGAGCGGGTTGCTCAGGTGCAGGAAGAACGACTCGTTGCCTTCCACGTCCAGGTCGGCGTTGACGGTGATCGTGATCGTGGCCACGGTCTGGCCGGCGCTGAAGGTTATCGTGCCGGCTTTGGCCACGTAGTCCGAGCCGGCGGTGGCCGTGCCGTCGGCAGTGGCGTATTGCACCGTCACGGCCCGCCCGCTCGGCGCCGACAGCCGCAGGGTGAACGTGATGGTCTTGACGCCGGTGTTGCCCTCCGCCACGGTCACCACGTCCGTGATGCTCAGGCTTGGGGGCTGGTCGTCGTCGCTGATGGTCGCAACGCCTTGGCTGTCGGCGAGGATCGTCCCGCTGGCGTTGCTCAGGTTCAGGAAGAACGTCTCGTCGATCTCGTCGCGCAGGTCGCCGACGATCGCGACGTCGACGGTCTTGATGGTTTCGCCGGGGGCGAAGCTGAGTGTGCCGGCGGCGTAGAGATAGTCGATACCGGCCCCTGCGCTGCCGTTGACCGTGGCGTAGTTGACATTCACCTCCCCGGAACGCGGCACGAGCAAACGGACCGTGAAGGTGGCCACGCCGGCGCCGTCGCCTTCGGTGACGACGACGTCGTCCACGACCAGGCAATCATCGTCGGCGATGGTCCCGGCCGCCTGGCTGTCCGCGAGGACGGCGTTGGCGGCGCCGCTGAGGTTGAGGTAGAACACTTCGTCGCTCTCGGCGCCGGTGTCGCCGGCGACCACGACGCTGACCGTGACCGCCGTGATGCCGGGGTTGAACGTGATGACGCCGGTCTTGGCGGTGTAGTCGCTGCCGGCGCCGGCGCTGCCGTCGGCGGTGGCATAATGGACGGTCACGACCTTGCCGCTCGGCGCGGACAGCCGCGCCGTGAACGTCAGGTTCCGCGTGCCCGAGGCGCCCTCGACAACCGCGGCATCGTCGATGGTGATGCTGGGCAACGGGTCCGGGGCATCGATGATGGTTGCTATGCCCTGGCTGTCGGCAATGACCGCGTTGACCGGGCCCGACAGGTTGAGATAGAAGGTCTCGTTGTTCTCGTGGATGCGGTCGCCGATGACGAGGACCGCCACGGTCTGCGACGTGGAGCCGGGCGGGAACACCAGGACGCCGCTGGCGGCGATGTAATCGATGCCGGCCGCGGCGCTGCCGTTCCCGGTGGAGTACTTGACGCTGACCGGGTCGTCCGTCAGCGGCCCGGTGAGGGTGACGGTGAACAGGGCCGTGGTCGTGCCGTCGTCCGCTTCGTTCAGGGTGACGTCGCCGACGCGCAGGCTGGAATCGTCGTTCTGGATCGTGCCGACGGCCTGGTCATCGCCCAGGACTGCGTTGCTCGGCGCGCTCAGCTGCACCAAGAAGGTCTCGGTCGGCTCGGGGACGGCATCGCCGTTGACGTTCACGGTCACGATTTTCGCGGTCTGGCCCGGCAGGAAGGTCACGACTTCCGTTTTCGCGACGTAGTCCGTGCCGGCGCCGGCGGCGCCGTCCGCGGTGTCAACCTGGACCGTGACCGTCTGGGCGCCGGGCACCGACAGCGTCACCCAGAAGGACAACGCCTTGACGCCCGAATGTCCCTCCGTGGCCGTCACATCGCTGATCGAGACGACAGGCAGGGGCTCGTCGTCAAAGATGGTCGCGACGGCCTGGTTGTCGGACAGGATGGCGTTGGCCGGAGCGGTCAGATTCAGATAGAAGCTCTCGTTCCCTTCGACCGCAACGTCGCCGATGACGGAAACGGCGACCGTGGCGCTGGTGGCGCCGGCGCCGATCGTGACGCTGCTGCTCTTCGCATGATAATCGCTCCCCGCCGTCGCCGAGCCGTTGGCGGTGGTGAATGGCACGGTGATGCCCTGGCCGCTGGCGTGCGACAAGGTCAGCGTGAACACGGCGAGTCTGGTCCCGGTGTTGCCTTCGGCGATGACCGCGTCGCTCACGGACAGGGTGGGAACGAGGTCGTCGTTGGCGATCGTCGCCGTGGCCTTGTTGTCGGCAAGGCCCGCGCCGGTAGGGCTGCTCAGGTTCAGGAACAGAGTCTCGCCGGCCTCGGCGAGACCGTCGCCGATGACCGTGACCGGCACGTTCTGCTCGGTCTCGCCCGGCTGGAACGTCAGGGTCCCGGCGGCGGGCAGGTAATCCCAGCCGGCGACCGCCGTGCCGTTGGCGGTGGCGTAGGCCACCGTGACCACATCGGGGCTCGGCGTCAGCAGCCGGACCGTGAAGTTGGCCACGCTGGCGCCGGCGTCGCCCTCCGTGAACGTCGCGTCGTCCACGACCAGGTTGTCGTCGTCGAGAATCGTCCCGACCCCCTGGCTGTCGCCAATCACGGCGTTGACCGCGCCCGACAGGTTCACCAGGAACGTCTCGTGCGGCTCCGCGGCCGTGTCCCCGGCGATCACGACGTTGAAGCTGCGCGCCAGGCTGCCCGGGCCGAAGCCGAGCGTGCCGGTCGCGGCCTGGAAATCGCCGGCGCCGGCGGCGCCGGCGGCGGTGCTGTACTGCACGGTCACGCTCTGGCCGCTCGGCGCCGACAAGAACACCGTGAACGTCAGGTTCTTCGTGCCCGAGTCGCCCTCGACGATCGCGACATCGCTGATGGACAACTCCGGCAACGGATCGTCGTCGACGATCGTTGCCCGGCCCTGGCTGTCCGCGAGGACGGCGTTGCCGGCCGCGCTCAGGTTGACGAAGAATGTCTCGTCCACCTCGTTGCGAATGTCGGCGATGCCGACGATGTGAATGGTCTTGACCGTCTCGCCCGCGGCGAACAGCAGCGCGCCGCCGGCGGCGACATAATCGGCGCCGGCAGCCGCCGTGCCGTTGGCGGTGGCGAAGTTCACCTGGACGTCAAACGCCGCCGCCGCCGACAGGTTGATCGTGAAGACGGCGGCGAACGCGCCGTCGTTCCCTTCCGCGACCGTGACGTCTTCGATCGCGAGGCTGAGGTCATCCGTCAGGATGACGCCGGCGGCCTGGCTGTCCTTCAGGATCGCGTTGACCGGATCGCTCAGGTTCAAAACGAAGGTCTCGCTCGGCTCCAGCGCCCCATCGCCGTTGATGACCACGACCACGTTCCGGGCCGTCTGTCCGGGCGCGAAGGTCAGCGTGCCGCTGACGGCGCCGTAGTCGCTGCCGGCCGTGGCGGTTCCGTCGGCCGTCGCGTAGGCGACCGTGACGGCGTCGTCGCTGGCGTTGATCAACGTCACCGTGAACGTCAGGTTCTTGGTTCCCGTGTTCCCTTCGCTCAGCGACACGTCGGCGACGGCCACGAGCGGCACCGGGTCGTCGTTCAGGATCGTGCCGGTCCCCTGGCCGTCGATGACGAAGGCGCCCATCGCCGTCAGGTTGACGAGGAAGGTTTCCGCGCGTTCGTAGCGGGCATCGCCCTTGACGATGATCGTCACCGGCTTGGAGGTTTCGCCGGGGGCGAAGGTCAGCGTGCCGCCGGCCGTGGTGTAATCGGTCGCGGCAGTCGCGGTCCCCGGCGCGGTCGCGTAGGTCACCGTCACGGTGTGATCACTGGGCTCGGACAGGCTGACGGTGAACACGGCATTGGTGTTGCCGCTGTTCCCCTCGGTCACCGACACGTCGTCGATGGACACCGCCAGCTCGTCATTCAGGATCGTGCCGACTCCCTGGGCATCGACGATGGCGCCGTTGGCGGCGTTGCTGAGATTGACAAAGAAGGTTTCATCGGCTTCGTCGAGCGTGTCGCCGTGGACCGGCACGGTGATGGTCTTGGTCATCTCTCCAGGTTCGAAGGTTACCGAGCCGGCGGTGAAGTCATAGTCGCTGCCGGCGCTGGCGGAGCCATTGGCGGTTGAGCCGTCGGCGGTGGTGAAATCGACGGTGACCGGCACGCCGACGATGTTCGACAGCCGCACCGTGAAAGTCGCGTCGGTGGCGCCGGCGTCGCCCTCGACAACAGTGACGTCGTCGATGGAGATGCGCGGCGGGTTGGCCACCAGCAGCAGCGCCCAGGCGTTGATCGTGCCGCCGAACAGGTTCAGCACCTCCAGGCGCCAGGTTCCGAGCGCGCTGGCGCCGTCGAGGATCGAGAGCGGCTCGACGGGCTGGTAGGCGCCGGTGAACGGCGACGTGCCGCCGCCGATGGGAACGAGGGCCTCGTCGTCGAAGACGGTGTCGCGATACTCCGGACCAAGCCCCAGGCCGGTCAGCGGCGCCAGCTGCACGCGGGCGCCGCCCGGCGAGACCAGGGCCACGCCGATGTAGCTGACGTCGAAGGCGTTGATGTTGATCCGCACGTCGAGGTCGGCGATGCTCAAATCCTCGTCCACCACCAGCGTCGAGGTGGTGACGCTCAACGGGATCAACGATTTCGGCGTGTCGGCCGACGGGAACACGTACTGGTCGCCGATGACGAACACGGCGGTGAAGCGATCGTCGAGCGCTTCGCCGAGATTGCCGTCGCCGTCCTGGTCCATGGCGTTGCCGTGGCGGTCGGTGAGCGTGGGGGCCAGGGTCAGCTCGTAGCTGCCGTGCGCGAGCTGCGGCGCGAACGTGAGGTCGAACTTGCGGTCGAAGGAGCCGGGCACGACGCTGAGGCTGGCGACCGCGATCGAGCCGTTGGGGCCCGTGAAGCTCGCGATGTCTTCCAGGCCGATGCTGTCGACGTCGACCGGCTCGTTGAAGAACAGGCGGAGCGTGCTGACCGCGCCGCCCACGCCCCCGGCGGGAATCGTCCCCACCACGCGCGGCCCGTCGTTGTCCAGCAGGGCGCGGGCGGCGTTGAGCCGGCCGGCCGTGACCGTGCGGCCGTCGAGTCCGGGGAGGTAATCGACCGAGTTCAGGATCTGATCGATGACTTCGCGGTAGGTCCATTCCGGGTGCAGGCTGCGCACCAGGGCGACCACCCCGGCGACGTGCGGCGTCGCCATCGACGTGCCGCTGAGGACGTTGTATCCGCCCGGCACGGTGCTGAGGATGTCCACGCCGGGCGCGGCCAGATCGACGCTGGTCGCCCCGTAGTTGGAGAACGCGGCGAGCTGATCGTTGTGGTCCGTGGCGGCGACGCTGATGATGTTGTCGGTCTCGAAGCTGGCCGGGAAGAAACCGGCGGCGTCATTGTCGGCGCCGGAATTGCCGGCGCCGGCGACGAAGATGTGGCCGAAGCCGGCGGCGTTCTGGATCGCCTCGGCGAACAGGAGGTCGGCGTCTTCGGGGGTGGCGCCGCCGTAGCTGTTGTTCGAGATCTGCGCCCCCATCTGCACGGCGTACGAGAGCGCGCGAATGGCGTCGGCGACGGTGCCGTTGCCGGAGGAATCGAGGAACTTGAGCGCCATGATCCGGACGTTCCAGGCCACGCCGCTGACGCCGACGCCGTTGTTGCCCACGGCCCCGATGGTGCCGGAGACGTGGGTCCCGTGGCTGTGATCGTCCATCGGATCGGCGTCGTCGTTGGCGAAATCGTAGCCGTGGATGTCGTCGACAAAGCCGTTGAGGTCGTTGTCGATGCCGTCGCCGGCGATCTCACCCGCGTTGGTCCAGATGTTGGCGGCGAGATCGGGGTGGTTGTAATCGACGCCGGTGTCGATGACCGCAACGATGACGCTTTGGCTGCCGGTGGTGACGTCCCAGGCCGCGGGGGCGTCGATGTCGGCGTCCGCCGTGCCGCCGGTCTGGCCGGTGTTGTCGAGCCCCCACAGCGAGCTGAATTGCGGGTCGTTGGGGTTCGCGTTGAGATGCAGCCGGTAGTTGGGCAGCGCTTCTACGATCCACGGGCTGGCCTGGTACGCCGCCAGCGCGCTCTCCACCGAGACGCCCGCGCCCAGCTCCACCTCCCACAGGCCGGGAACCAGGGCAAACGACCCGGTGAACGCGGTGTCGTCGAGGATTTGCAGCTGCCGCGGATCGCCGGCCAGCGGATCGAGGCGCACCAGGATGTGCGTGGGATCGACCGTCGCGGGGTCCATGGCGGCGAGCGGTTCGGTGACGGACGGCGCCCAGCGGTCCTCGAGACGCTCGAACCAAGGACGGCGCGTGGCCAGCGGCCGGGCGCGGCGGGTCCGTTGCGGGCGGAGGTGGGCAAGGAGTCTGCGCAGCATGATCGGGCTCCTCGACTCCACCGATAAACCGAGTAGTTCGTGGACAACAAGGACGGCATTTCAGCAGACTCAAGAAGAGGGGAAGCCTGCCGCGAGTCGGAACGAAACACTCGTCCTGTCGTTGGTAGTGAAGCGTATCCGATGAACGTGAATCTTGCAACGAAAAACCGTTAGCTTTTTTGAAGCTCCAAGGAGCGGCTTTTTCGCGCCTGCGCCATCTCACCGGCGCGGCGTTCGGCTGGTCGCGCGGCAGATGTTGGCGCTGCCGATCCGCGACACCCAGTGCGGCTTCAAGATGTTTCGCCGCGAGGCCGCCCACCGACTGTTTGCGCTGTGCCGCGAAGACGGCTTCCTGATCGACCTCGAAGTGCTGCTCTACGCGCACCGGCTGGGCTGCAAGATCGCCGAGGTCCCGGTGGCGTGGCGCGA
>JAKEET010000197.1 GCA_022616435.1 Gemmataceae bacterium | reverse complement strand
TTGGCAAAAACGTGGCAGCAGGATTTTGGCTTTTTGCCGAACGCAGCTGTGCAAATCAAGGACTTACGACGAGTAAGCGCGTGCTAACTGTCGAAGATGCACCTGACGCATGCCGGCCAATGCGGTAAGAAATCGCGCCTCCCTGAGGGTGTGTGGGTGTGTGGCGAACATGGCACGCGTGGCACGTTGGCAACTGTTGGCAACTTGGACACGACGCATCCAAGACGACCGTCTCCTGGTGTTCGCAACAACGCCCAACGGACCAACGAGTTGCGCCGACATGCGGGGATGTCGCCGGGGACAGCATGCTTTCGCCGTGATGGTCCCCATCCTTCACGCGTGGCGCGGGATCGGCGAAAGCATGCCACCCTCCAACCGCGCGCCCATCAAATCCGACGGTCAATAAAACCCTCACCCCTTCAACAACGCGATCAGGTTCTCCTTGTACGGCCGCACGCCCGGCTGGCTGTAGGGGTTCACGCCCATCAGCCGGCCTTCCATGACCGTCGCCAGCATCAGCAGCTGCATGAGCTGGCCGACCGCGTGTTCGGAGATGGCGGGCATGAGCAGGTCGGCGGTCGGCCGCACGGCGTCGAAGTACGCCAGGTTGGTCCCCTTGATGGCGGCGTTCATCACGTCGACCATGCTCTTTCTGTTGAATTGGTTCAGCTCGTCCTTGTTGTTGTCGGCCATGCCGATCATCATGGGCGGATGCCGCGGCGCCCGCACGATCAGGTTGTTGACGACCTTGTCGCGCGTGCCGTCCTGGTGCTGCTGGCCGCGCGAATGCAGGTCGCGCGAGCCCACCGCGCTGATCGGCGTCGAGCCCTGGCCGTTCTTGCCGAGGCTCTCGGCCAGGACCTGGTCGTACCACCAGCCCAGTGCTTCCAGTTTCTTCGACCAGATCGACAGCACGCGCAGGTTCTTGGCCTGTTCCTTGGCGATCAGGTAGTTGACCGCGGCGAACTGCAGGACCGGATTGCGCTCGAAGGGCTCGTCCAGGAAGCGGCGCGTCATGGCGGCGGCGCCCAGGAGCAGGGCCCGCACGTCCAGGCCCATGATCGCGGCCGGCAGCAAACCCACCGGCGTGAAGACCGAGAAGCGGCCGCCGACGTCGTCGGGAATCGCGAGGATGTCGTCGTCGGTGAAGCCGTCGGCGACGCACAGGTCGCGGAGCTTGCCCTTGGCCCCGGTGATCGGGATGACGAGCTGACGGAGGTACGGCGACTGCGAGCCGTAGTATTCGACCATTTCGCGGCGGATGGCCCGGTAGGCGATGGCGGTTTCGATGGTGGCGCCCGACTTGCTGATGACCACCACGCCCCAGCGTTCGTCGCGCGTCTCGGGATCGACGCAGGTGAGCTGCAGGAGCTCGAACAGGTCGTGCAAGGCGTCGTTGTCGAGGCTGTTGCCTTCGAAGTAGATGCGCGGCACGCCGGCCCGGTCCTTGGCCGGCAGCTCGTTGTGGTGGGAATGCTTGAGGGCATCGAAGAGGGCGCGGGCGCCGAGGTACGAGCCGCCGATGCCGAGGATCACCACGCGGTCGGCCGCCTCCTGCATGGCCTTGGCGAGCTGCAGGACCTGGTTGAGCGGGCTCTTGCCGCCGAGCTTGGACTGCTGGTCGAGCATCTTGTGCGGCAAGTCGATGAAGCCGGCATCGATCGGACCGGCCTGCGGCGGCGTCTGGTGCAAGTCGCGCTCGGCAGCCACCTGGCTGCGCACCTGCATCAGCCGCGGCATCAGCTCCTTGAGCTGGTTGGGGTGCAGGAAATGCTGCTGGCGCAGCTCCGCGACCGGCGTCCAATCCTCGAGCGCGGGGATCAGCAAGGCCTGATAGTGATAGGAGATGGCTTCGTCGGGTAATTGCATAGAATAGAATCCATCGTCAGCCGCGAGCGATCGTTACCTTAGTCTACCCTATTTCACTCGTTTCGGTAACTCTGTCCATGAACTTGCATGACCTGATCCGCGACCTCCGCGAACCCAACACGACCAAGATCGTGCTCGTCGTTGCCGACGGGCTTGGCGGTTTGCCGCTGGAAATGGGGGGCAAGACCGAGCTGGAAACGGCCCGCACTCCCAACCTGGACGGCTGCGCCCGCGAGGGGGTGTGCGGCCTGTCGGTCCCGGTGCTGCCCGGCATCACGCCCGGCAGCGGTCCCGGTCATCTGGGGCTGTTCGGCTACGATCCGCTGGAATACAAGATCGGCCGCGGCATCCTCGAGGCGCTGGGCATCAATTTTCAGGTCGGCCCGCGCGACGTGGCGGTCCGCTGCAACTTCTGCACGGTCGACGACAAGGGGGTGATCGCCGACCGCCGCGCCGGCCGGCCCACCACCGAGCGCTGCGTCGCCATGTGTCAGAAGCTGGCGGCCATCAAGGTGCCCGGCGTGGAGCTGTTCGTCGAGCCGGTCCGCGAGCATCGCTTCGTCGTGGTCTTCCGCGGCGACAACCTGGGCGACAAGGTCAACGACACCGATCCGCAGCAAGTCGGGGCCGAGCCGCTCCTGGCGGTCGGCGAGGACGAGGCGTCGCAGCATACCGCCAAGGCGGTCAACCAGTTCGTCGCCGAGGCGGGCCGGCTGCTCAAGCACGACGCCCCGACCAACATGATCACGCTGCGCGGCTTCGCCCGCTACCCGAAGATCGACACCATGCAGGAAGTGTACGGCCTGAAGGCGGCCTGCATTGCCGTGTATCCGATGTACAAGGGGCTGGCCCGGCTCGTCGGCATGGACGTGGTCGAGGCCGGCGCGACCTTGAGCGACCAGGTCGAGACCTTGAAGAAGTTCTGGGACGCCTACGACTTCTTCTTCATGCACTACAAGTACACCGACAGCACCGGCGAGGACGGCAACTTCGACGGCAAGGTCGAGATGATCGAGCGCCTCGACGCCGAGATCCCCAAGGTCCGGGCCCTCAACCCGGACGTGCTGATCATCACCGGCGACCACAGCACGCCGAGCAAGCTCAAGAGCCATAGCTGGCACCCGGTGCCGACGCTGTTGGCGGCCCGCACCTGCCGGCCGGACGCGGTGGTGGAGTTCGGCGAATCGTACTGTCTGCGCGGCGGCCTGGGGCAGTTCGAGGCGAAGCACCTGATGAGCCTGGCGATGGCCCACGCGGGTCGGCTGGGGAAGTACGGGGCGTGAGGATCTCTTTGGACCAATCTTCGATCGACCCGCCGCACGCGTCCGAGGTTTGCGTGTCCCGAACTGGATCGCGACCATCGCGGTCCGCAGCTCAAGGGTAAGACGGCGCATGACCGCCAAGCGCAAGCCGGCGCGACGGAAGCCCAAGGCGGGCGATCCTCTCGGGCGCGTCCGCAAGATCTGCCTCGCCCTGCCGGAAACATCGGAGAAAGTCGCCTGGGGCGCGCCGACCTTCCGCGTCAAGGGCAAGCTCTTCGTCATGTTCGTGGACAACCATCACCAGGACGGCCGGGTCGCCATCTGGTGCGACGCGCCGGCGGGATCGCAGCAGGCGCTGGTGGCGTCCGACCCGGAGCATTTCTTCGTGCCCCCCTACGTCGGCGGCAACGGCTGGCTGGGCGTCCGGCTGGATCGGGGCCTGGCGTGGTCGATTGTCAAGGAACTGATCCACGAAGCGCACCGGACGCGGGCGCCCGATTTGTGAGCGGCAACGAAATGAGGAAAAAGCCGCCAGTGGTTTGGGCACCGCCGAGCTTTGTCCTTGGCGCGGAGTGGCGCATCGCTTAACCACGCTCACCGAAACACGTGCTCGTGCACCACCTTCCCCATCACATCATGATGCCGCGCGGCCACCTGGCCACGCTTGCCGGTTCGCGTGAACGCCACGGACACGAAGCCGCCGCGGACGCGGTGAAAGCGGTGAATCTTCTTGTCCTCGCCCGGCGTGCCGCCGGCGTGCGGATCGCTGGCGGCGCCGGTGCAGAACTCGTGGAGGCCCGCCTCCGGATGGACGGAGTGATACTGCCAGTGGCGGTCGCCGTTGATCCAGAAGAATCGCTCCGGCAGGTGCTTCTGAAACCAGCGCCGCAACTCGTCGCCTTCGTGCCGAAAGCCGGCGTTGGAGTGATTGTCGCGCTTGTTCGGGCGGTCGGGGCCGACGATCGGCGTCGGGCTGATCAGGACCTTGAAGTCGGCGTCGCTGGCCAACAGCGACTGCATCACCCACTGCTTCTGCTCCTTGCCCCAGATCGTCTTGTCGGGGCCGTCCTTCATCGTGTTGGGCGAGCGGAAATCCCGGCCTTCGGTCAGCCAGATTTGCAGGCCCTTGCCCCAGCGGAACGTCCGGTAGGTGCGGTCGCCCATCGGGACCTGTTCGCGGAAGACGCGCAGGCCCTCGGTAAACGTGAAGGGCGCCATGCGGTCGTTCTTCATCGTCGGCCAGCAATCATCCTGCCAGCAGTCGTGATCGTCTTTCTCGAAGTAGCCGGGGACGCGCAGGTGGAAGGCGACGTGCCGCGGCAAGCTGTGCATGCGGTGCCAGTGGTGGCGGGCCAGCTCGACGGTGTTGGCGAGGACGAGGTCGCTGTCGTAATAGACGTTGTCGCCGGTGTGGATGTAGAACTTGGGCGACAGCGCCGCCATCGCCGGGAAGAAGTGAAAGCCCTCGGCATGGTCGAGGTCGCGGAAGGCCGAGCAACTGATGACCGTGAACGTGATGTCGGCGTAGCGGTTCGGCGGCGGCGCGGTTTCGAAGCGGCCGCGCAACGGCGCGTGGGCAGTACCGTCGGGGGCGGCTGTCTCCGCGGCGTAATGATAGACAGTGGCCGGCTGCAAGCCTGTGAGGCGGAATTGCCGGGAGAAATCGGTGGCGGCGGCGACGTCGAACCAGTCGGTGCTCGTCGCGCCGGCCAGGTTGGCGTCGGTCCCATAGCGAAGCCGCACGCGCCCGGCCGCTCCGGGACAGGCGCCGCGCAGTTGCTCGACGCGCACGCCTTTGGGCAGCCTGCCGCGCGGAAAATCACGGCCGGATGCGTTGGGCCGCGCGTTGGCCGTCAAGCGCATCAGCACGATCGCGGACGTGTCGGTCACTTCGCCGACCTTGACGCCGGTGGCCTGGCGCGTCGCTTCAGCATCTTGCCGCGCAGCCGCCGAGGAGCTGGCGAGCACGCTGGTCGCGGCTGCCCCTGCGAGGGATCCGGCGAGGAACTTGCGGCGTGAAACAGGTTTTTTTGGCATCATCGGACTCCCATTACAGGTCAGGGGGTTCGAAATCCCAATTCTGACGGCTTGGCGGGTGTCATGGTGTTCAAAGTATTCAAACTCGCGACCATCAGCTGGTCCGTGGCCGTTTCATGACGATGCGAACGGTCCCATACTCGTCTCCTTCCAAGTCATGCAGCCCATGCTCGATGTCCTCCAAGACGCCGAGCTTGCTTGTCCAGCGACCGCCTGGAAGTTGGCGAGCCGCGTGCTTTGGCTCGATCGAGTTGCTTGTGAAAATGGCGATCTTCTCGAAGCCGGATTCAGGATTCTCGTCCGCACAAACCACGTAGCCAAGCTGCGCGAATACGGCCTGAAAACTTTCGAGTGCCTCGACGCGTGGCACACCGGCAGGCCAGTATTCCACTTCGAGGTCGAGTCCCGGCCACCACCACCGGCCATCGTCGCCTGCCGCCCAGGCGACGCAGTTGTAGCGCCTGGAACGCGCACTGGTGACCGCGTAGCCGCCATCAGCAAGCCGCGGAAAAATGGCGTCCAGGTGGGTTGCCATCAGTAACCGTTCTCCTTGGCCCAGTGCCGCCAAGCGTCGATCATCTTGGGCACATTGCCGGCTGCCGATGGTGGGATGGGATTGGCCCCCGTGAGCTTGCGCAAGGCGATAAACCAGTGTCGTTCAGTTCCTTCCAGGTCACGCAGCAGGAGGGGCACAACCGCGGGGCCGAGGCTGATGATTTCTTGATAGATGGGATGCTCGCTGGCCGCCGACATCGACGAAAGATGCGCCGTTGCCCGCTCCCACGAATCCGCAAGCCGATGAAAGCGCGTCTCGATTGATTCCTCGATGGAAACTCCCGGCGTCGGCTTCGTGGAACTGCTCGCCATCGTGACGCTCCCATGGGCGATCGACAATCTCTCGGCAAGTGGATTGTACCTGCGCCCACAGCGATTCACAATCCGTACGCCAATGACTGCAGAGCTGAATCGCGTCTACTTCGCATCGAGCGCCGCCTTCAAGAATTCATACGCCTCGACCCCGTGCCAGCGGTGCCCGCCGTCGAAGCGATCGACCCGCAGGTTTTTCTCGGCGCCGAGGGCGGCGTACGCGGGCCGGATGCGCGACAGGGCGAGCTCCGCCCATTTCGGCGCGATCAGCGTGTCCTTGGCGCCGACTTCCCACAAGCAGGGGCGCGGCGCGATGAGGCCGGCGATTTCCGGAATGTCACCGTACTTGAGCAGGCCGGGGATCACCTGAGCGCCGCAACTGTACTGGCCGGCGATGCGCTCCTGCATGACGTTGAGCGCGCCGGAGACTACCGCGGCCTTGATGCGCGGCTCCAGCGCGGCAGTCAGCATCGTCATCCGGCCGCCGTAGGAAAGGCCGACGCAGCCCAGCCGCTCGGCATCCACGTCGGGCCGCCGCGCCAGGAATTCCACGGCCCACAAGCAGTCGCGCAGGTTCTCGGCCATCAGCACCTTGCCCAAGAGTTGCAGGCGAATGAACGCGATCGCACACGGATCCTGCTTGCCGGCGGCCGGCCCCAGGCGCGGCCCGAACGGCGTCATGCACGGCACGGCGACGACGTATCCGCGCCGCACCAGTTGCCGGCCGTAATCGTAGCTGGCGGATTCGATGGCCTTGGCCACTCCCGGCAAGTCATCGCGCCCGGCGACCGGATGATAGCCGTGGGCGCCGTGGCCGTGCAGGGCGACGATGCCGGGGCGTTTGCCCTTGAAGACTTCGGAAGTCTTCGGGATCAGCAGATACATCGGCAACGACGGATGTCCGTCGGCATGAAGCAGCAACGTTTCGCGGCGATGATCGGCCAGCTCCGCCGTCTCTTGAAGCTCGACGCGCCACTTCGCGGGCGGCCGGTGCGGACCGAGCAGCTCGCGCAGCTTGGCGGCGAACTTCTCTTGCCAGGCGCGGCACTCATCGGCCGTCGCGCCTTGGAAGCGCAGCGCGAGCGGGGCGTCGGCGGCGAGCTGCTTGATGTGTTGATTGACGGTGGGCAATGACTCCTGACCGGCCGCGAATGCTGGCGTCGACACGAACGCAAGAAAAGCCCAACGACACGGGAAGACACGCTTCGGCATGAAGAGTCCTTGACACCAGCCTCGGCCAATCGTACAAGGAACTTGTACAAGTCGAGGAATTGCGATCATGGAGACTACGTTATCCAAATTGCGCAGCAATCTCAAGCGTTATGCCGACCAGGCGATGTCGCAACGCATACCGATCCGCGTCCGCCGCCGCAGCGGCGGCGACTTGATCTTGATGTCGGCCGACGAATACGACAGCCTTGCCGAAACCGCTCATCTCGTGGCGTCGCCCCGCAACGCGGCCCGTCTTCTTGCGGCCCTGGCCCGGGCCCGCAAGACCAAGGGAACGCCCATGACCGTCGAGGAACTCCGTGCGGCTTGCGGTCTTTGACACTGACTTTCGGGAAGATCTCGTCTACTGGGCCGAGAAAGACCGCAAGGTCGCCGTGCGCGTCCTGCGTCTCGTAGAAGCGGTGTTGCGCGATCCGTTTGCCGGGGAAGGCAAGCCGGAACCGCTCAAAGCGCTCGGCCCCGACGTCTGGTCGCGCCGGATTACCAAGGAGCATCGGCTGGTTTATCTCGTAAAGAAGGACCGCGTTCATTTCTTGCAGGCGCGATATCACTATTGAGCCGGGAATCCCGACCGGCCCTGCAGCACGCGCACCGCGCGTTCCACATCCCAACGCGACCCGCGCCCAGGCGTAACAAGGCGATTCAGGAACCGCTCGACTCGACCACATCCTTCGGTTGCAAGAACCCCAGGTGATGGGCACAATGGATCAAGTGCAGGTCTCGCCATTGTTCCGGCGTGAGAATTCCGAAAAACGGGGACGCGTGTAACTGGCCCGAGTGTGCCTCAAGACGTGCGAGCGCCTGCCGCAGCCGCGCGACGGCCGCCGCCTGATCTTCCCCAGGCGCGGGCAACGGCCTTTGCGGCGTAAACACGCCCGTCTTCATGCGCCGAGTCTTCAAGATGCGCCGCAGCACCAACCGGCCAAACAGGACTTTCAAGATCCACGGCGTGGTGAACCGGTGTCCGTCGAGCGAGCCTTCGATGCGCGAGATGATTGCAAACCTGCGCGAGGTCCCAGGCGCCGTGCCGGTCGTAGCCGCGTCCCAGGCGATCCAGCTCGGCGGCTACGTGCGCGAGATTTCGGAATTCGAGCGTTCGCTGCGGCATGCCATTGGTCTCCGAGGCAACCCGCGCTTTCCATCTTCGCCATTGGATCGATTGGGATCATGGTCGTCCAGACAAATCAGCCGCAAGGCACGCTTGACCGCGGCCTCACCTCTTGATGATCCCGGTGATCGCCGCCAGCCCGATCGGAATGATGATCCAGCCGGCGATCCGGTGGAAGCGCAGCCACAACCAAAGGAACCAATGCGGGTCCTTCGGCTTCCAGTGCTTTTCGCACTCCAGGTTGACGGCAGGGACGAACAGATCGAGGCTGTACCACCAGGCGGTGTACGTGAGGCGTGAGCTGAGCCACCAGATCTTGATCGGCTGCCATTTCCATCCATGTACCGCGTTCCAGGCGGCATTCCAAATCGATGCGCTCCACCACACCTTGATCGGATTCCAGACCCAATTCCTGATCGATTGCAGGAACGATGAACTGCTCGTTTGAGTGCTGGAAGCGGGCAGCGACGTCGAGCCGCTGTCCCGATGCTGTCCGTTCCACGACACGAACACGCGGATCAGCAGGTTGCCGCCGCCTTCGATGGTCAACTGATTCGGAGCGGTTTTCTCTTCTTTGGCGCCGTGCTCTGCCTGACCTTGCATTTTCTCGGGCCGGAAGACCCACACGCCGACGAGAACGAAACCGAGGCCCCAAAAGAGCGTCCATTCCGGATGCGCTCCGTAGCCGACAAACAAGAGCAGCAGCCAATCGCCGGCCCAAGTGAAGCAACCCCGGGCCTGGCCATGTTCGCGCCATCGTCTTTCAAAGAACACGCGCGTGGCAAGTTGGGTTTGCCCCTGGCGTTGATAGAAAGCCTCCAGGTTGGCGTAGGCGGTGGCGCTCATGGCCGCTCGCCCGACAAAGTCACGGAGAAGCTGGCGAAATTCGCGCTCGGCGGCGTCGTGAATTGCCTGCGGCATGGCCGGGCGGATGTGTTCAAAGCTTATGGCGTCAAGTTTGAATTCGGCACGCTCATTGGGCGCGACTTCGCGGTTATCGTACGGCCAGTTCACGTTCCAGAAGTTGAGTTTTTGAAAACTGCTGTACGCCAGGTCCGCCTTCTTGACGATGGCGATGTTGGCGATCCGACAATCGCCCTGGACCTTGGTCCCGCTCAGGTCCAATGCCGGCATTGTCCCATGCCCTTCGGCACTCCCCTGGATGAACAAGTGCATGAGCTTGGCATTGGGTATGGTTGCCGGTCCATTCCATACAGTCGGTTGCGTATCCGAAGTGACGAACAGTATCGCGCCGACTTTGATGCTGCGCATGTTGAGCGCATCGGTCTTGTCCAGGAACTGACAGCCATCCATCTCCACATTCAGACCGATGTCAGCATAGCCGAAGTCCGCCCAGCCTTTGAACACCGTCCCATAGAACATCGCATGGGTGCCGATCTTGACCGTGTTGAACAAGGCCAGGCCGCTGAATCGACTGCGATTTGCCGAAAACACGGTGCCCACCTTGGCGTAGCTGAAATCGGCACGCTCACGGAATTTCGCGTCATCGAAAAAGGCCGCTTGCTGCACCGTCATCGAATTGAACACCGCCTCGTTGGTGAATTCCGCCTCGACGGCCTCGAAGTTCGACCCGAACTGGGCGTGCCCAAAGAAGGCGGCGCCGTGGAACTTCGCGCGATCGAGCAAGGCGCTGCCACGCACGTTGACGGATTCAAAGTTGGCTTTGTGGTAGTTCCCGGCAAATGGGAACCAGGGCAAATCCGGCAGGAAATCGGCGTCCTTCGCGTCGAAGTCATTGCCAAGGCGCGCCTGCTTGAAGCCAACTTTGCCGCGAAAGTGCGCCTGCGTCAGGAGCGTGGACCCGGCCACTTCCATCCTGCTGAACAACGCTTCGGGTTGTTTGGGCGGCATGAAAAACGAAGGAAATGACGGCACGGGTGCGACCTGTCCACCCGCAGCGGCGAGGGCGCCGGCGATGTGACAGCGCGGCCGCGCAGGTCCAGCGCCTTTGGGATTCTCGAATCGGGCTTCCGTCAGATCGAAGACATAGCCGAACCGCGTGTCGCGAAAATCAGCGCCTCCGGCAAACGTCGTCCGCGGAAAGTGAACAGCGCCGTCCACGTGCAGGCCGCGAAAGTCGGCTGGCTGCTCCGGGTGCTCGAAGCGCGCCCCGGCCGCGGTCAGGTCGCCAGCGATCTTGGCGCCGCGCAGGCTCAGCGGTCCCAGGAACACACTTCCTTCAACGGCCAAGCTTTTGCGAAACGCGGCGCTAGCCAGGTTTACCCCCGCCTGAAACGCGCAGCCCTCGAAGCTCGCAAAATGCGCGATTTCCATGTTGCTGAGATTCATCTCGCCCGTCACGCGCGCGTTGCGGATGCGCACGCCCCGGGGAAATGTCGCTGCCGCCTTGTCCGAGCGCGCCAGCAGCTTTTCCACAAACGCGCCGCTCAGCTCTTGCCGGTTCAGGTCGGCGGGGAGGCCCTTCAACAGTTGTTCGACGACGAACGTCTCGGTTTTGGACGGACCGGCATTGCCTTGGCTGCGCGCAAAGGGCGACAACCCGACCAGGATTGCCAAGGCGACCCCTGCCGGCACAATCGATCGACAGGCGCCGGCGAAGCGGTTCCGGGCAGCAAGATTGGGCATGGAGAATTCCACGGAGCTTGGCGGCGGACCGGAATCCAGCTGAATTCGTGTGGATCAGCGCGGACATGGCCTGGCGGCGTACCCGGCGCCGTACCCGGCGCCGCCAGGCGCCTCCGTTCATTGACGTTCCTTCGGCTGCTTCTTGCCGCCTGGCGGAACACGGATCTCCATGATCCTATTGTCGTCATCCGTGACGATCAGGGCGCGAATGCCTTTCTTGAAGAGTTTCTTGAACACCTTGTTCGAGAGTCCTCCCTCCAGCGGTTCGTCCGCCTCGATTTTTTTCGTGTCCTTGTCTTCTTTGCCCGTGAAGAACTTCGCATTGTCGGCCACGGACAACGTGACGGTTTCCTTCTTGCCATCCTTGGTCATCGTGAACGTGACCTTCTTGCCTTCCACCTTGGTGATGACCGCCGGGATGTCTTTTCCCAGCGCGAATCCGAAACTGACCAGCATGAGGACGCTCGCGACGGCAAGTCTTCGCATGGCTCGACTCCTGGGCTTGGCACCGGCGCTGCTCCTCCGGCGCCGCGCCGGAGGATTCCTGGAGAATTCTCTTGGGTTGGAATCTTCTGACGCAGGTCGGCGACCGCTAGACATTTCATCGTGAAGCGGCAGCGATGTAAAGCAAAATGAGTCCGCATTTCGGCGCCCGGCGATTCATGCACGAATCCCACGCTAGGGCAGCCGCGAGACTTCGCCGTCCCCCTGCTCCGTCAGCCACCGCTTCAGCATCATTCGCAATTCGCGCAGCCGCCCCGCGTGATCGGCGTCGGTTGACAAATCGCGCAACTGCTCCGGGTCGGCGTTCAGGTCGAATAGCTGCTCGCGGCCAAGCGCCGGATACGCGATGTACTGCTACAGCACCTCGATCTCGTTGGCCGCGATCGGTTCGTCCGCGAATTCCATGGCGGCGTGCGTGGCCAGCTGCTTGGCGTGATAGGTGGCGGCCCGGCCCTGGATGATCAGGCCGGCAGGCAGGCGCAGCACGCGCAGGTCGCGGATGCGATTGCCCAGGCGGCGCTGCATCAAGGCTTCGAGGCGATCGTCGCCAGTTTGGGGCGGCGACAGCTGCGACGGCAACAGCTGAGATGACAACTTGGGTGACGGCAACATCGCTGGCGGCAGCATTAGCGTGTCGGCGTTCATGAAAAACACCTCTTCCGGCATTACCGATATGAGCTTGCACCGACGGGAAAGGCAATGATGCGGATGCCCCGCAAGACTTCCGCAGAGTCCGGTCCCCGGAGCGGAAGCGAGCCTCGCCCTCCATGGTTTGGTGTCCGAGCGAGTCTCGGAGCGGCCATCCGACGCCGCGATACCACTACGATATGGACCCCCACCCCCAGGTGTCAACGACCAATCCGCAGATGCCGCAAAAATTCACATGAAGATACGGTGACTGGGCGAAACGTGCGGCACGCAGCGATTTTTCCGGGAGGTTGCCTCACACCTGACTATGGAAAACACCCTAATCTTGATGTCGTCCAGATCGACAGGCAGCGCGCAACCTAAACGGGAATTTGAACTTCTGGCAATGGCTCCGGCCATATGACGAGATTTTCTCACGGGGCGATTCTCGTGATTGGTGGTGGGGGGGGTCAGCGTTTTGCACACAAACTGCACACACTCTGAGCGCCAGCAAGGGCCCCTTGCTGGCGCTCAGGGCTCGGATTGCCGATTCGCGCTCTGTGAATTAGAAATCGGTCAGCACGACACGGAAGCCAATCTCCGCCAACAGCGACTGGCCGATGCCGAACTCGGCCGATCGCCGTCCTTCGTGAAACGGCATCAGCAAGACTCCCCCGATGCCCAGGTCCTCGAAGCGCAACGGCTCGGCGACCGAGTAGCGCTGGCCGCGCAGCTCGACCAGGGCGGCCAGCGAGACCTTGTCGGCGTCGCCGTCGTACTCAGGATGACCGAAGTTGTCAAACAGCGTGCGCGTCCATTCCAGGCCGTTGCCGGCCATGTCATTGCAGCCCATCAGGCTCTTGTCCTTGGTCGCCTGCCCGACCGGCAGCGGCCCCTTGTCGTGACGGCCGACCGCGATGGCGCCTTCCTCCGTCGGATCCCAGGGCTCGCGGAACGGCCCCGGACCGGCCTCTTTGAGATGCTTGCCGGCGGCGTGATCCCATTGTTCGACCGAGGGGAGCACGCCCCCAAGCCATTTGGCGCATCGATACGCATCTTCCATCTCGACCCGCAGCACCGGCAAGTTGCCGTCGGCGATGCCGACGTCGCCGGGGTGCGGCAGCGAATACGGCATCTCCAGCAGGCCGAACAACGTGGTGATGCGGGTCAACGGCTCCATCCCCAGGCAGCCCAAAGGGGCGAGTTCGTCCGGCTCCCTGCCGAACGTCAGTCCGCGGTCGATCCGCGCCCCCAGCCGCCACCGCGGCCAGCGCACTTCATGCGGATTCTGCTCGGCGAAGGTCTGAAAGAGGCTGTTCGACACCTTGTCCACCATGATGTAGAACGGTCGTGTGGTGTCGTCTCCGGGAATGAGGACGAACTTCACCGGCTGGTCGCCGACCAAGCATTCGATGTGCTTGAAGCGCTTTCGCGTCTGTCCGCCCACGACGACACTCACGATCTCGCTGCCGGGGGTGACCCGAAACTCCCCGGCAGCCGCCTGGGGCAGGCGCGGGCCGCGGTTGGTGTTCCACAGGATCAGCACCAGCAAGCCGAAGACGCCCGCCGCCGCCAGGATCGCCGTCATGCCTCCGACCCAGGAGCGCTGGCGGATGGTGATCGCGGCGGCGCCGGGCACGACGGTCGCGGGGGCGGGGCCCGTAGCCGCCAGCGCCGTCGGCGACCCAGGGCCGAGCGTTTCCAGCAGCACTTCATGCGGCAGGGCCTTGTGCAGATCGCGCACGAAATCCATGCAGGTCGCGTAACGTTCCTCCGGATCCTTCGACAGGGCGCGGCGCAACACCTTCTGCTCGGCCTCGGCCAGGGGCTGCAGATCCGGGGCTTCGTTCAGGTGGCACTGCATCAGCTTGGCGGTAGACACCCCCGGAAACAGCAGCCGGCCGGTGCGCAGCTCGAAGTACGAGGCGGCCAGGCTGTACTGATCGCTGTGGACATGGGACTTGTCTTGCCACACCTCGGGCGCCATGTACGCCGGCGAGCCGCCGAACGTCGCCGTCGCCATCCGCTTGGTCTGCTCCTTGGCGAGTCCGAAATCCGCCACCCGCACGTTGCCGTCGGTCAGGAGGATGTTGTCCGGCTTGATGTCGCGGTGCTGCACGTTCTTGGAGTGCAAGTAGTCGAGCGCCTCCGCCGCCTGGTAGAAGTACTTGATCAAATCCGGCAGGGCGAGCGACTGCTTGCCGTCCTCTTGCAGCCGCTGCAAGTGCTCGCGCAACGTCTCGTCGGCCAGATCCATCAAGATCACGAGCCGGTCTTCCAGGATCCAGTAGGCGTGGATGGGCAGCAGAAAATGATGGCGCAGGTTCTTGACCACCTCCATCGACCTGGCTTCTTGCTGCGCCGCGGCCTGATCGATGGGGCGGCTGATGATCTTGATTGCCTTGAGGATGCCGCCCGGGGCCGTGGCCTTCCAGACCTCGGCGAAGCTGCCGGCGCCGATCCGCTGCATGAGGGTATAGCCGCCGATCTGCGGCAGCACCTTGTTCCTGCCGAAGGAGCCGGGCGTGGCCAGCGGCTGCGTCGGGGCCGGCATGCGGAATGTCCCTTCGGCCGCCTCGGGAACCGGAGATGGAGCAGGGGGAGGCGGCGCGGGCCGCGAGCTGGGCGGCGCGGCCGGCGGAGCAGCCGGTGAAGATGGGGCCGGTGAGGACGGCGCCGGCGCGGATCGAGCCGGTGAGGATCGAGCCGGCGAGGATGGCGCCGGCGCCGGCGCGGCCGGCGGAGTTGACGCCGGCCGCGCTCGCTTCGGCGTCGGCTGGATGGTTGCTTGCCGCACCAGGGTCTCGACCTCGGCGAATTGGGCGGGGAATCGAGCCCGATACTGCTCCAGCGGCGGCTGGTCGCCATACTTCTGCCGGACGGAATACTCCCAATGGATGAGGCCCACGGGCAGGGCCTCGGCGCTCCCGAGATCCTCGTGGAACTGCTCGAGGTAATAGTCCAGGACGACCGCATGGCCGTGCCGCCAGCGGCATTCGAGATCGGTCTTGATCACCTCGATCAGGATGGTGAAGCGATGGGGCGCCCCCTTGGGGGGGAGGTATCTCAGCAAGTCCACCGGCGTTCCTTGCTTCCAGGCGTTCACCAGCGAGTCCATCAGCTCTTGCAGGGCGTTCCATTCCTGCGTGTTCAGGCCTCCCAGATCTTCCGAAGCTGGCATCGGGTCACCTCGCCGCACGGCTCGTCGGGAACCGAAGCGGTTCGGGTCCCATCATGGAGCGGATTGACATTGTGGGCTCACGCCGCGGGCTTCTTCTTCCCGCTGGATTTCTTCGTCTTGCGTTTGGCCGGCGACTGCGTCTTGCCGCCCGTTCGCAATCCGTCGCGCAGCATTTGCAGCATTTCCAAGGCACGGTGGCTGGGCCGTCCCCGCGCTTTAGTTTCGCCAGCTGCTGATCGAGCCAGGTCTCGACATTCACGCCTTTCTTCGCAAAGGCGTCGCGAATCGCCGACTTGACCTCGCTGAGCGACTTCTCACCAATCATAGCCAGCTCTCCGTGCGATCCCACGTCGAGTATCGCAGACTCATCTTAGCCCAAGCTTGCCGGCAATGCCACGCGCCGCGGGGAGCGGCCAACGTCGCCCACTGCCGCAGGTCACGACCTTATTCCCCGGCGATTTCCCGTTCTCTTCGTGTCCATCTTCTGTTACGGTGGAGACAGGCGGCCCCTGCACGTCTTCCCGAGGCGGCTCGTCATGGAATATCGCTATCTCAAGGCCCGCGGGGCCCTCAACGAGGCGGCCCAGGTCCAGTCCGAGCAGCCGGCGCCGCTGCCGCGTTTCCTGCTGAACGTGCCTGCCGCCGTCATCGGCCTTATCCCCGCGTCGCTGGCCCGCGAGAACGCCATCTTGCCCGTCGCCCTCGACGGCGAGACGCTGACCGTCGCCGCCGCCAGCGCCGACAACATCGTGCTGGCGGACAAGCTGAGCTTCCTCGTCAACAAGAAGGTCCGCCTGGTCGCCGTCCCGCGCGAACAGCTCCGCGCCGCCATCGCCCACCATTATCCCGCGACGCGCACCGAGAGCGTCGATTCGATGCTCCAGGAATTCACCGATACGGCGATTGACTTCACCGACAGCACCGACTTCGAGCTTTCCTTGAACGAAGCGGATCTCGAACCCGCGACTACTGGTTCGCCGCTCGGTCGCATCAGCGCGCTCCAGCGCAACCTATCCGCCGCCGCGCCCCCACGGGTGCGCTTCGGCGAAGATCCCACCCGTCCTCTCGGAGGTTCCTCCATGTTCTTTCACGTCGTTGAAGAGGGGCAGCGCGTCCTCATGCGCCGGCCCGACGGCACCATGTCCGTTGTCATCGGTCCAGCGCGCGTCTGGATCGGCCGCAACATCTTTCATGCGATGCGACACTACGTCGCCCATCCGGCCGAGTTCCTGATCATCCGCTATCGCGACGGCCGCCAGGAGCACGTCGTCGGCCCGGCCGACATCTGGTTCGACCCGCGCGTCCATCAAGAGATCACCCGCCAGGACGCGCTCGCGCTCGCCGCCAAGGAAGCCGTCGTCGTTTACTCGAAGGGTAGGTCCGGCGAGCCGAGCCGGACCGGAGAGGGCGACACCATGATCTCCCGCCGCATCGTCTACGGCCCGGCCCAGTTCACCCCGCAGCCCGGCGAGTGGCTGCACACCTTCTCCTGGCACGCGTCCAAGGGGGGCCACCTCGGCGTCGAGAAGGTCCCCAACGGCCTCGTCTTTCAAAAACTGTGGCTGATGCCCGACCAGATGTATCACGACGTCAACGACGTCCGCACGGCCGACGACGCCGTGCTCACCGTGCGGCTGATGATCTTCTTCGAGCTGGCCGACATCGAGCGGATGCTGGACACCACGCACGACCCGATCGGCGACTTCGTCAACGCGGCCACGTCGGACGTGGTGGCCTTCACCGGGCGGCACAACTTCGAGAGCTTCAAGCAGAACGTGCCGGCCCTCAACGAGCTGGAGATGTATCGGCAGCTCACGGCCCGCGCCGGGCAGTGCGGCTACCGCATCAACAAGGTGGTGTTCCGCGGCTACGGCGCCCCCGCCGCCCTGCAACAAATGCACGACCAGGCGATCCAGGCCCGCACCAAGCTGCAGCTCGACCGGGCCACCGAGCAACAGGCCCAGGACCTGGAGAACTACCGCCTCGACGCCCAGATCGCCCGCGCGAGCAAGCGCCGCACCGAGCAATCGACCGAGCTGGAGCACGAGCTGGAGCTGTCGCGGCGCCGCCAGGAAAACCAGCTCACCCTGTCGCAACGGCAGGACGAGCAGCAGCGGCAGGAACGCCGCCTGGAGGCCGAGCAGCAGCTTGACATGCGCCGCCGCGGCGACGCCGAGCAGCGCGAGCACCTGGCGGTGCTGCGCGACATGGGCGTCGACCTGACGGCGTTCTTGACGCAGGCGCGGGCGGACCGGGTGATCGAGCTGCGCGGCAGCGCGGCCGAGGCGCACGTGCACCTGGAGCCGGCGGGGAATGGGAAGACATCGACGTGACGCGGCCCTTGCCGGACCACTCAGTCACCGAAGCCGCCGCCGTCGCTGTCGTAGTGGTCCCACCAGTACCAGCCGCCGCCCCCCGCCGCCACCAGGACGAGGATCACCACCAGCCAGAAGAGGTTGCCGCTGTCCTCGTCTGGGGACGCTTGACCACGGGGAGCGGGATAGGGCTGATGCCCGAAATCGTGGTCGTCGTCGTCGAAGTCGTCGAACTCGTCGACATGGGCCGGCGGCGGATTTTGGCGCGCCTTGACTCGTTGAGCAAGGGCAGGGCTGGCCAACTCCCCCGCCAGGAAAATCGCGAGCGCCACGTACCAAAGCCGCATGTTCATGTTGGGCCGCTCCCGTCAAAGAAACGGTCAAGAAACGGCGCGACACGACCGAAGCACGGCGCGCCGGACCTGTGCCCCAACTCTACGTCACAATCGCGAGCGCGTACGGCCCGGAACGGAAAATCGGCGCCCGCGTCACGTCGTGTCGCTTCCCGCGACGAAGAGGCCCTTGCCGAATGACGCAACCTCGGCGAAGAGGCTGTCGATGGCCGCGAGCGACAGGTTATCGAACCGACGCAGCGGCGCCTTGCCGCCGGGGCCAGGCGCGGTGATGATCTCGGCAATGCCGTCGCCGTCCCGGTCGGTGGCCGCCACGCGCACTCCCTTTTTCAGACTCAATGGATAGGCCAATTGACGGTGAGTTTATCAATACTCCCATCCGCTATCCCATCTAAAACCGTGCGCGGCACCTTGAATGACCACACGTCTCCGTTCTCGTGGTGGTAACAGAACAGGTAAATGTCTAGCCGGCGGTTCAGTCGTCCGCCGCACAGCGAGCCAATTTGAATCGCATGAGGTCACTTCAACCCGCATGTCGACAAGTTTGCGCTCAACGCGTTGGCGCGCAGTCATCGCAGCTGGGAAGGTGGTGATTTCAGAATCAGGTGAACCGCGGCGAAAGTCGACGTGTTCAGACATTCGGGCCTGATCGAAGAAAGCATGAATTGCTTTGATCGCCAACGTTGGGTCAACAAAGCTCTCGTCCTTCGCGTTGTGGCTCCCCGACAGTCCGACAAACTGACGAGAGCCATCTGAATATGACGAGGCGTACGAAACCGAACAGTCGTTTGGACCGTTGGCAAGGCATAGCATCACGCTTCCGTCGTCGGTGACGATGAGAAGGCGGGAGTCGTCGTCGCGTACCAACAAGAATGGGTCAGCGGAGTCTGCAACCACGGCCCTCAGCATACAATTTGGCGAACGCCGCGAAGTCCGCGTTGTCGCTCAGCAGAGTTTTGCGTCGATAGACTTGCATCGGCATTCAAGTGGCGAACTATCTTCGCGCCGTCTACTGGATGCTGCGCCGGCAGACGGCGTTTGACGCCGGCGTTGAAACTCCGCATGCCGCCGTTCGGACCGTCAAGCTTTCAACGAGTTACTTTTTTGGCGGAGAAATTCCGTCCTCGTCCGGGGTGCGGACTCTTGACTTTTCGGCCATAAAGAGGTTCGGCGTTCGTCCTCCCTGCCAAAAATAGATCACCGCCGCCAGGACCATCCCGGAGAAGCCGGCCATGATTCCCGTCTGCACGACAGCCTCCCACGCCCGGACCTGTTGGAACTCCTCCTCAGTGATCGCCCGGACCCGGCGGCTGTGGCTGTTCAGTTCGCGGTCGCCGGGCGGCCCGCCCGGCATGCCTTCGTCCCCGAACATCCCCAGCAGGCTGGGGGCGTTCGGCACCCCCGAGCCGACGGCCCACGGCCAGAGGCAGCAGATCAGGCCCGCGACGCCGAGGGTCGGGACGTACCAGCGCGGGGCCGGATCTTCTTTCGCGTTCGGGCTGGCGAGCTTGGTGATCCACGTGAGCAAGAACCAGTACGCGTAAGAGTAGCCGGGGAGGGGCCCCGGACGGGTGACGGCGACCACGACGTGGATTGCCAGGCAGCAGACCCAGTACACAGCCGCAACCCAGATCGCGATTCGGCTCACCTTCTCCACAGTAGACTCCACCCGTCGAACGAAACAGCTCACTCGCGGCGGCCGCTGGTGAGACGCTGCGCCTCGAAGAACCGTGATGCGGCCGCCGTCGGGTGCAGCGTCTGGTTCGCAGGCGAATCACTTGCAACTTACACGCACAGCGCGCTTTGAGAAATCGGATTCGCGAACCACAACCGCAACCTGTTGGCCGGTTTCAAGCGACAGACCATGTGCACACAACATCACATACGCGCCGGGAACCAACTCAATCAGGTAACCGGGGCCATCGCTGCAACGATCGGCTTTCTCAACATGTGAAACCCACAGGCGCGGAGTTGGTCCAGTTCGGGTTTCAACGAACTGATCAAACCACGCTGCTTGGCTTGCATCAGCACCCCCACCGTTCCGATAAACGCAACTCCGCGCTGACTCAGCTCCCGTCGGCCGGAACCTGCACCTGCACCCTGGATGTGGTCATCGCAAACCTCCGCTCCGCATTATAACACGGAGGCTTCGGCACGGTCACCCCACCACCGCCTTGCACGTCAACCCCTCCCCCTTGAACCGCGTCAGCATCTCCACCTGGTGCTTCTCATCCCGGCAAGTCACTAACGTGAGGGGCGTGGGATGAGGAGCGAGGGGCAAGGAGGGCGACGTTCCTGCAAACCCATCATCGCTCTGGCCGTGGTCCCCTGATTCCTGCTAAACGATAAGGCCCGTATGCACGACCTGGTTGTTCGCAATCAGGAGAACACGCTTTCGGCCGCCGAGAAGGACGAACTCTTCGCCTACTCGAAGGCTGGCACCGTCATCAGCATCCTCAAGTCGAAGGCCAGGCGCACGCTCCAGATCAAGCCGAAGATACGCACCACTTCGTGAGGGGCTGATGAACACCGGGCTTGTGCGGTTAGTGTGGCGGCGGGCAAGTCGCTGCTGCGAATACTGTCAGATGCCCCAGGACTGCGACGAAGCGACGTCAGCTCGTGCGGAACCAGATCCCCCGCCCGGACCCGCCGATGCTCCTTGATGCGATTGCGAATGGCATTCATGGCAACTCCTTGTGAGTGTGAGAGTGATGGTTTGAACCATAGAGACACAGAGGCACAGAGAAGACAGAATCACGAAAACACTTTTTCGTGCTTTCATCCTTTCGTGCTTTCGTGATTGAATTGGCGACTTCTCTGTTCGATTCTCTGTGTCTCTGTGCCTCTGTGGTTCCAAGTTTTCTCACCCTTTCGTGTTTTCGTGATTTGATTTGGCGTCTCTGTGCCTCTGTGGTTGTGAGTGATGGGTTGAAACGTGTGTTGTGATTGCCTCCGAGTCAAGTGTCCCTTTCACTGTGGGGGACCGACAAGTGCGAGAATGAGGATGGTGAAGATTCTCACTCCTCCGTCTCCACCTGAAACACCTTGCGAACGATCTGGTTGCCGACCCGCAGGTTCACGATGTACTCGCCGCTCGGCACCGGATCGTACTCGTCCGCCTTGGCGCCCGGCCTGTTCAGGTCCCACTGCAGGCGCTGCAGGCCCTTGGCCCTCGAGCCGGTCAGTTCCGCGACCTGCTTGCCTTGCTTGTTCGTGACCGTCAGCTTCGGCGCCGCCGCCGGGTCATCCTTGACGTGGAACGTGAAGCCCGCGCCGTACGGTGGATTGGCGCCGGCGTAGCTCTTGCTGCCCAGCTTGCGGAGCGTCACCTGCCGGTAGGCCTGGGCCGGGCGGATGTCGCACAGGTGGGCGACGTGCGACCGGGCGCGGGGAATCAACTCTTGCAGAGGGGACGCGTCCATGATGTAGATCCCTCGGCCGTGCGTGGCGATCACCAGCTCGTGGTCGCGTGGATGGACGACGAGGTCGTGCACCGGCACGGTCGGCAGATGCGCCTGCTTGTGCCACGCGCCGCCGCCGTCCATCGAGATGAACAGGCCGAACTCGGTGCCGACGTAAAGCAGATCGGGATTGCGCGGGTCTTCGCGCAACGCGTGGATCGGGCCCTCGGCCGGCAGGTTGCCGGCAATGGAAGTCCAGGTCTTGCCGTAGTCGTGGCTCGCGAACAGGTACGGAGCGCGATCGTCATTGCGATGGCGGTCGATGGCGACGTACACGCCCCCGGGCTGGTGCCGCGAGGCTTCCAGACGCGTGATCCAGCGGTCCTTCGGCACGTCCGGCAGCAAGTCGGTCAGGTTGTGCCACTGCCGGCCGCCGTCCTGCGACATGTGGAGGTTGCCGTCGTCGGTCCCGACGTACAGGAGCCCGGCTTGCACGGGCGATTCGGCGACCGCGGTGAGCGCGTGGCCGCGATAGTCGTTGGGTCCCGGTTTGCCGCGCGTCAGGTCGGGGCTGATGATCGTCCAGGTGTCGCCGCGATCGGTGGAGCGGAACAGCACGTTGCCGCCGAAGTAGATCGTCTTCGGATTGTGCGGCGACATCAGGATGGGGCTGGCCCAGTTGAAGCGAAACTCCGGTGTCCCGCGCGGCGGCTTCGGCACGATGTTGGTGTCGTAGTCCATGGCCGCCAGCCGCGGCTTGATGTCGTACTTCTTCCAGGTGTCGAGGTGGATGCGGCGCAGGATGCCGTACTGGCCCTCGCAAAACACGACGTTGGGATCGGTCGGATCGACCTGGCAGTTGTAGCCGTCGTAGCCGAGCAGGTTGACCCAGTCGGCCAGGGTGATGCCGGCGAGATCGCGGGTGGCGCTCGGGGCGCCCCAGGTGCCGTTGTCCTGGAGGCCGCCGTAGACGCGATAGGGCTTTTGCATATCAACGCCGACCCCGTAGAACTGGGCGACGGGGAGGTTCTTGAGGTACTCCCAGGTGGCGCTCTGGTCGTACGAGTAGTTCAGGCCGCCGTCGCTGCCGAGGACCAGGTGACTCGGATCGGCCGGGTTGATCCACAAGGCGTGGTAATCGGGATGGGTTCCCTTGGCGGCGTTGGCCTTTGTGAAGGTCCGGCCGGCGTCCTTGGAGATATGGAAGGCGATGCCGAGCACGTACACTTGCCTGGCGTTCGTGGGATCGACGCGGATCTGGCCGTAGTAGAACGGCCGCGGCACGAGTGAATTGAAGTGTTTCCAGGTGAGGCCGCCGTCGTCGGAGCGGAAGACGCCGCCGGCGTTGAGGTTGAGCTTGTCATTGGGCTGCTGGCCCGACACGGTGACCTCGGTGCGGTCGGTCTGGACGACGGCGAAGACCACGCGCGGGTTCTTGCGCCAGACGCTGATGCCGCAGCGGCCGAGCGGGCGCTGCGGCAGGCCTTGCGTCAGCTTCTGCCACGTCTTGCCGGCGTCGGTGGTCTTGTAGAGCCCCGCCTTCGGTCCCGTCTGCACGGCCGGATTGCCGCCCGAAAACGCGTCGCGCCGAACTTGATACGCGGCGGCGTAGAGCGTGAAGGCGTTGTCCGGGTCCATGGCCAGGTCGATGCAGCCAGTGTCCTCATCCAGGTACAGGATCTTTTCCCAGGAGGCCCCGCCGTTGGACGTTTTGAACACGCCGCGCTCCGGGTTGGCGCCCCAGAGCCGGCCCAGGGCGGCGACGTAGGCGATGTTCGGATTGCTCGGATGGAGGACGATGCGGCCGATGTGGTGGGTTTCCTTCAGGCCCACGTGCTGCCAGGTCCGGCCGCCGTCGATGGACTTGTAGACGCCGTCGCCCCAGGAGACGCTGTTGCGGGCGTTGGCCTCGCCCGTGCCGACCCAGACGATGTTCGGATTGGTCTGCGACACGGCGACGGCCCCGAGCGCCACCGTGCCGGCCCTGTCGAACACCGGCTTCCAGGTGGTGCCGTTGTTGATCGTTTTCCAGAGGCCGCCCGAGGCGCTGGCCACGTACTGGATGCGCGGCAGCTTCTCGTAGACCGCGACCTCGGTGATGCGGCCGCTCATGTTGGCCGGGCCGATGTGCCGCGGCTTAAGGGTATGGAGGAATTGCGGCACGGCCGCGGTGTCGCCGGCGTGCAGGTGTGGAGAGAAGAAGATAAGAGCGAGACAAAGGATGGGTTTCATCGGAACAACAACGGGTGGGAGGAGGTATGGCGCAGTGGAATGTAGTATCGAAAGGGCCGAGCGGTCTGTCAAGGTTTGCTCGCGTCCGGCTTGGTTGCGGCGCCGGATGGCGTCGTCAACTGCTTCACCTTCTCCAGGATGGCGAACATCTGCCGGTCGGGCACGCGGCCGATGTTGCGAAAGGATTGGTCAAGGCTGGAGCCTTCCCTCATCCCCGCAACTTGACTCCAAGGCTCAGAAGCGAAACAGCACGCCGAGCCCGGCGCCGCCTTGCGGCAGCGCCACCGGCGCGAACTGCACGCGCGGCATCTCCTGTTCCGTCTGGTTGACGCTGCGCGTGGCCAAATACGCGATCGTCCAGCCGAGCACGCACTGCGAGAAATAGTGGGCGTCGTCGTCGAGCCGCGCCCAGGTGGTGTAGAACGAGCCGGCGAACAGGATCGCCTTGAGTGGACGATTTCGTGTCATCGACGCCGCCGTCAGGAACGGCACCGCGCCCACGAAGCCGTGGCCGGCGACGCTGTTCGTGTCTTGAAACGGATGCCAGTGCGAACGACCTTCCTCGGGCCGGCTGCCGCCGAGGCCGATTTGCAAGCAGCCCGAGGCGGGAGCGCCGACCGCCAGCCCGCGCATGGTCCGCTCGCCCCACTGCCCCACCACCGACAGCGCGGGCCGGTCGTCGAACAGGCTGCCCACCGCCCAGGCGCCCAGGTAGATCGGGATCGTGAATTGCCATTCGCCGAACTTGTTGCCGGCGTCGGTCCAATCCTGGTAACCCGTCCGTCGGACGTGATGCTGATACCAGTCGCGAATGCCCTGATCGGCGTGCGTGTTGGCGATGGGATACATGGCGCCGACCGTCAGGCCCAGGCAACACAGGTTCTTCCCCGTGTACATGTGCTTGAAGTCGTGACGCATGCGGTGCACGTCGTCCCAGAATCCCGACTTGCAGCGGTCGAGCCACGAGCGGTCGAGCCACGAATGCGGCAGTGGCGATGTTTCCGACGAAAGTTGGTCTTCGTTTGGGATATCCGAATCTTGAGCGAGCGCGGCACAGGGGAGGGCCGCCGTGATCGCGCCGGCGATCAGCCATGCACGCGCGGACTGTGAGAGGCTATCCGAAAAGGGGTCAGACCCCTTCCCCGGTCCGCGCCAGACTGCCCGCATTCGGCGAAAAGTAGGGGGTCTGACCCCTTTTCGGATAGCCTCTGACACGATGGCGGCACTCCGTTGCCGAGCGCGAAGGCAGACGATGCGCGCTGTTCCCCGAGGACGGTGCAACCGTCGTCCCAATCATCGGCGCACGGGATTGCCGCCCATGGCTGGAAGAGTCAACCGGGCGAGACGTTGTCGGCTTCACCGATGGGACAGCCGGCACGATAGTCGCCCGAGGCAGCGCCGGCATCCGCGGCAAACTCTACCAGCGCAGCGGCTTTTGCCAGGCTTCCTTGAGGTCGGCGAGCGTGGACCACACCAGCCATTCGCCGCTCGCGCCGGCGATCCGCAGCCGCTGGTCCTTCACGGTCTGACCGATGTGTGCCAGGGGAACGCCGGCGAACAGGTCGCGCAGCGCCTGGGCCTTGGCGGGCGACGCTTCGAGCACGAAGCGCGTCGGCGATTCGCTGAAGAGCAGCACATCGTCCGGCAGCGCGCCGGCGGCCGCGAGGTTCGCGGCCGCGAGGTTCGTGACATCGGCGCCGATGCCGCCGGCGAAGGCCATTTCCGCCAGGGCCGCGGCCAGACCGCCTTCGCTCAGGTCGTGGCAGCTTCGCGCCAGCCCGCGCTGGATCGCCTCGTGCACCTTCGCAAACATCCGCGGGGCCGTCGGCTGATCGACCTGGGGAACCTGGCCGCCGCTCCGACCGGTCACCAGATGATAGTGCGAACCACCCAACTCGGCCCTGGTGACGCCGGCGAGGAACAGCACGTTGCCGGCTTCCTTGAAGTCCATGCTGACGCAGCGCCGCACATCCGCAACACGACCGAGCGCACTGATGAGCAAGGTTGGCGGAATGACGATGTTGCGGCCGCCGGCGTGAAACTCGTTGTTGAGGCTGTCCTTGCCGCTGATGAACGGCATCTTCCACGCGAGAGCCACGTCGCGGCAGGCTTCGGCGGCGCGGACCAGCGAGCCGAGCACCTCGGGACGGTCGGTGTTGCCCCAGCAGAAATTGTCGAGCAAGGCAATGCGCTTGGGATCGGCCCCGACCGCGACCAGGTTGCGAACCGCCTCGTCGATCGCCAGCGCCGCCATGGCGTACGGATCGAGATCGCCGTAGCGCGGATTGATGCCGCACGCGATCGCCAGGCCGGTCCAGCAGCCGAGCACCGGGCACACGACCGCGGCGTCGCCGGGCCCGTCGTTCTTGACCCCGACCAGCGGCTTGAGCACGCTGCCGCCTTGCACCTCGTGGTCGTATTGACGGATGATCCATTCCTTGCTGCACACATTCAGGCTGCCGAGGATCTTGACAAGGATGTCGCCCAAGCCCAAGGGCGAGTCCGCGAAAGGCTTGACCCCCGGGGCTCGAAGACTCGCCTCGGGGTTTGGACTCCATTCTGCTTTTCTCACCACGGTCGGCCGGCCATGGTGCAGGAAATCCATGTCCAGGTCGGCGACTTCTTGCCCTTGATAGAGCAGCCGGAGGCGGCCGGTCGGCTCGAACGTGCCGATGGCCGTGGCCTCGACGTCTTCGCTGGCGCACAGGCTGCGCAGCGCCTCCCAGCGGTCGGGGGCGACCGCCAGGATCATGCGTTCCTGGGCTTCGGAAATCCAGATTTCGGTGTACGACAGGCCTTGATACTTCAGCGGCGCCTTGTCGAGCTCCACGCGGGCCCCGATCTTCTCGCCCATCTCGCCGACCGCCGAGCTGAACCCGCCGGCGCCGCAGTCGGTGATTGCGCGGTAG
>JAKEET010000196.1 GCA_022616435.1 Gemmataceae bacterium | reverse complement strand
GCGCCGGGTTGGCTGTGGGGGCCGCCACACGTCCGCGGCTAGCAAGCTCGCCGGCTAAATGAGCGCTGCACCAGGGTCAACGTCCGACTGCGCTCCACGCGGCTTGCCAATCGTGGGCGTCCATGTTCAATGACCCTGTCCAGCCGTTGCCAACCCGAGGACGACCATGGCCGATCAACCGCTGGTGGGCGTGATCATGGGGAGCCAATCCGACTGGGAGACGATGCGGCACGCCGCGGACACGCTGGCCGAGCTCGGCATCCCGCATGAAACGCGCGTGGTCTCGGCCCATCGCACGCCGGACTTGCTGTTCGAGTACGCCGGCTCGGCCGAGAGTCGCGGTCTGAAGGCCATCATCGCGGGCGCCGGCGGCGCGGCCCATCTGCCGGGCATGACCGCGGCGAAAACCGTGCTGCCGGTGCTGGGCGTGCCCGTCGAATCCAAGGTGCTGCACGGCGTCGATTCGCTCCTCTCGATCGTGCAAATGCCGGCCGGGATTCCGGTCGGGACGCTCGCCATCGGCGCGGCGGGCGCCGTCAACGCCGCCCTGCTTGCCGCCGCCATCCTCGCCAACAACGATCCGGCCCTCCGGCAACGGCTGCATCAATTCCGGGCCGAGCAAACCAAGAAGGTCATGGACATGGAGCTGAGCTAAATCACGCCGCCAGCCGCTTCGGCCGAGCCTGGACTTTGAACAGTCCAAAAATGTCCGCCTCCGTCAACCCCAGCGCCGGCGGCGGCCCGTTCTGGCCGATCATCTCCTCGAACAACTCGCGCTTCTTCCGCAGTACCTCGGCGATCCGCTCCTCGATCGTCCCCTGAATCACGAGCCGCTTCACGAGCACCTTGTCTTTTTGACCGATCCGATGCGCCCGGCCGATCGCCTGGTCCTCGACGGCCGGGTTCCACCAGCGGTCGAAGAGGAACACGTAGTTGGCGAACTGCAGGTTCAAGCCGACGCTGCCGGCGCCGTAGCTCATCAAGAGCACGTGCTTGTCGCGCTCGGCTTTGAAGCGATCCAGGATCGGCTGCCGCTCGCGATGCGGAATCTTGCCGTGAAACAACAGCGGGCCGTGCGGCGTCAGCGCGCGGGCCAGCCGCTCCAGCGGCTCGACCCACTGCGAGAAGACAATCGCCTTGCGGCCGTTGTCGGCGACCTCGGCGATGTCGGCCAGCAGTTGCTCGAGCTTGGCGCTGTCGCCGGTCACCGGATCGAAATTGCAGATCTGCTTGAGCCGCATGACCAGCTCGAAGACGTGCTGCACGGTGATGGTGTCGCCCAGGTCGTTGAGATGGACGACGCCTTCCTGCTCCGCGCGATCATAGGATTCGCGCTGCGCCGGCGTCAGCTCCAGGAACGCGTCGTGGAGCAGCTTGGGCGGCATATCGGCCGCGACCTCTTCCTTGACGCGGCGCAGGATGCAGTCACGCGTCAATTCCGGCAAGAGCTTCGGCGCCGAGTCGGGCGGGATGCGCTCCGGATCGACAAACGCGAAGATGCTGATCAGGTCCTCGACGCGGTTCTCGATCGGCGTGCCGGTCATCGCCCAGCTCCGGTCGCGGGCAATGCCGCGCACCGCCTCGGCCGTCTTCGAGTCGCGATTCTTGATGCGCTGGGCCTCGTCGAGCACCACCACGTCGAAGTGGATCGCTTCGTCCGCCACGAGCGCCGCGTCGCGCGTCAGCAGCTCATAATTGACCAGCTTGAGCGGCGTCTTCGAGGCGAACCATTGGGCCCGGCGCGTCTGCGTGTCGCCGCCGATCACCTCGAAGGGGACGTCATCGGCCCACGTCTTCAGCTCGCGCGTCCAGTTGATGACGAGCGGCTTGGGACACACAACGAGCGCCCGCCGGATCAACCCGCTCTGCAACAGCAGCCGCAGCGCGATGATCACCTGGGCGGTCTTGCCGAGCCCCATCTCGTCGGCGAGCAGGGCCGCGTGACGCGGCATCAGGAACGCGATCCCCTTGATCTGATACGGATACGGCGGAAACGGCAACTGCACCTGCTTGCCGTGGAAGATGTCCTCCAGCGGCGGCTGCAACAGATACAGCAGGCGATCCTTGAACATGACCATGTCGCTGGGCGGGCGCAACCGGGTGCGTCGGATCCCGTCCATGACGATGGTCGATTCTTCCTCGGCTTCGTTGCCGGATTCGTGTTCCGATTGGTTGTCCGTTTCAGGGGCCCGGTCGTGCGTCAGCTTGAACACCGGCGGAGCGACAAACTCGCCGGGCGCGGGAAACCGCCAGCCCTGCGTCGGCACGTTCATCGTCAGGTGGGCGAGCACGCGCACGGCCGGTGGTTTGTTCAGAAGGGAAACGTCGCGAGCCTGGGCCGCCAGCGGCCGCTCGAACGCCGGCAACGACCGAGCCTCGACGGCCGGCATCGCGATCGCCTTCACGTGCACCGAATCGGCGAGCTCGATGGATTCATCGGAAGGAACCTGAAGCGACCCGGCGAGATCGACCGAGACCTCGGCGACTCGCAACAGGTCTTGCAGACTCGAAAGGTGTTCCGCTTCCATATGCAAGTACGTTCGGGCCGAGGCGCTTGTGACTTGAGGTTGGCGCCGCTTTCGCGTCAACCGCCCGCATATCCCGCAAACTCTGCCGCGCCGCTATAATGGACACCGTTTCACCACGCACGGGAACTTCGTCATGGCCGCTACACTCGACTCCTACCGATCGTACAAGGGCCTGCCGGCGCTGGCCGGACTCGCGACCATACCCGAGGCCGCTCGGCCGGGGCTGAGCGTCGAGGCTTGCGTTGGCCGGCTGAAGCGTTATCACTACGCCTTCGCCCGGCTGCACGACATTCTCACCGCGCGGATCACCGCCGAGCCGATCTACGAGCTGAAGACCGCGTTTTCGCTGCACTCCTACCTGTGCGCCGAGCACGTGCAGGCGATCCGCAACCGCGTCGCCGAGATGCGCGAGCCGCCCCTGGGCCTGGAGCAGGTTCCGCACGAGGGCTTGCAGGCATACTTCGATGAAATTCTGGCGGCGCCGGCGACGGCGCTGCTGCTGCTCGGACTCTATGAGGCGGCGCTGCCGGCGCTCGATCAAGCGCTCGAACGACATCTGCGCGACACCAACCCGCTCGTCGATGCGCCTTCCATTCGCATCATTCGCTTCGCGCGGCTGGAACTGGCGGACATGATCGCGTTTGGGCAGAAGGCGATCGCGTGCCTGGTCGGAACCGGCGAGCGCGAAACGGCAAGCCCGTGGCTGCAGATGCTGGACGATTGCCTCGCCGCTGCGGGCGGATTGTCCGGCGCCGACGCGCCTGGCCCGATTCCGGCCCGGCAGCATTCCGCGACGCCGTACGTCTACGATCCGGTGCCGCGGCGCGACGAGCGTTTTCAGGACTTGTGGAACCAGGGGGTCAACGCCGAGTCGTTCATCTACAACGAGCAATTCCCCGCCCGGCCCAAGACGGTCATGATGCTCTACAAACGGCTGCGCGAGATCGACGTGCCGGAGATGATGGCGAGCATCATCCACGAAACCACGGGCCAGCCCTGGGAATACTACCGCGACATGTCGCGGCAGCTCTGGGACGAAGCCCGGCACGCCATGATGGGCGAAGTCGGCTTCGTGGCGCTCGGCGTCGATTGGACGCAAGCCCGCATCACCCACAACTGGTCGTATCGCCTGAACACGGAATGCACGCCGATCGAACGCCACGCCGTCTTGTACTTCATCGAGCAGGGCTTGATGACCAAGACCGGCAAGCGTTACGAATGGGAAATCGGCGTCGAATCGGGCCTGCCGCTGATCGCGACGCTGCAAGACTACGACTGGGCCGACGAAGTGCTCCACGCCCAGCTCGGCCGGCTGTGGTACATCCCGCAGGTGGGAAGCTGGAAAGAGGCGCTGGAGTACGGCGACCAATGCTGGTCGCGCATCCTGAGCAACTGGCAAACGGTGAAGGAGCAGGGATTGACGGAGCACGCGAACTGGTGGCCCGGCGTGTATCAGCAAGCGTGCGTGAGCTGGGGGACGCAACCCGATCCGAAGGTGATGGGGTTTTCGGAGACGTATGAAGGGGCGCGGGCGGATTTGAAGAGTGTGGCGGCGAGCGGTTAGCAAACAGTCAGAAGCGACTCAGGTCGCGCCGAAAAATCGCGTCAGCGGCTTGAGGCCAACGACGTAGACCATAGATAGCATGTTCCGAGTAAACGACATAATCGACGACGCAATGCTTGTACAATCCTTGATACACCATGCCGCCGAAGCGGTTGACCATTTCCCGAATTGTGCTCTGGCGTCATCACTGCACCTCGCCGAGAACTGGCGTTTGAATCGGAGAATCCATATCAATCATATCCCAACTTTTTGCTCACACCAGAGCACAGCTCATTTCAAATCATCACTGATCCGACTCCAGCACCGCCAGGAACGCTTCCTGCGGTATCTCCACCTGCCCCACCTGCTTCATCCGCTTCTTGCCGGCCGCCTGCTTGGCCCACAACTTCCGCTTGCGCGTGATGTCGCCGCCGTAACACTTGGCCGTGACGTTCTTCTTCACCGCGGAAATCGTTTCGCGGGCGATGATCCGGCTGCCGATCGCCGCTTGAATGGCGATCTCGAACAGGTGCCGGTCGATCTCGCCGCGCAATTTCTTGACCAGCTTGCGGCCGCGGCGATCGGCGAAGGCGCGGTGGACGATCGTCGACAAGGCGTCGACGCGCTTGCCGTGCACGAGAATGTCGAGCCGCACCAGGTCGGCGGGGCGGTAGCCGAGGAAGTCGTAGTCCATGGTGCCGTAGCCCTTGGTCGCCGATTTGAGCTTGTCGTACAGGTCGTAGATGATCTCCGCGAGCGGCATTTCGTAGACCAGGATCGCGCGGGCCGGACTCAGGTATTCCGTGCGGATGTAGATGCCGCGGCGCTCGGTGCAAAGCTGCATGATGTCGCCGATGTTCTCGCTCGGCACGAGAAAACTGGACCGCACGAACGGCTCGCGAAACTCCTCGATCTGGCCGGCGTCCGGCACCTTCTGGGGGTTGTCGATCTCGATGATCTCGCCGCGGCGCGTGAGGATCTCATAGGTCACGTTCGGGGCCGTGATGACCAGCTCGATCTCGCTCTCGCGCTCCAGGCGCTGCTGGATGATCTCGCGGTGGAGCATGCCGAGGAAGCCGCAGCGAAAGCCGAAGCCCAGGCCTTCGCTGTTTTCGGGCTGGTAGGTGAAGCTCGAATCGTTGAGCTTGAGCTTGCCGAGCGCTTCCCGCAGCGTCTCGAAATCCTGGTTGTTCACCGGGTACAGCCCGGAGAACACCATCGGCTTCGGTTCCTTGTAGCCGGTCAGCGCTTCGGCGGCCGGCCGCAGCGCCTCGGTCACCGTGTCGCCGATGTGCACGTCCGACAGCGTCTTGATTTGGGCCATCAAGTAGCCGACCTGTCCCGCGACCAGCTCGTCGCACTGGGTCATGCCCGGGCGGAACTGGCCGATCTCGATGATGTCGTGCTCCGTGCCGCCGCGCATCAGGCGGATCTTCTGGCCCCTGGCGATCCGGCCTTCCCTGACCCGGACGTAGACGACCACGCCCTTGTAGGTGTCGAAATGGCTGTTGTAGACGAGGGCACGCAGCGGCGCGGCGGCATCGCCCGGCGGCGGCGGAATGCGGTCGATGACCGCCTGGATCAGCTCATCCACGCCGAGGCCGGTCTTGCCGCTCACCTTGAGGATCGACGCCGGCTCGATGCCGAGGGCCTGCTCCATTTCCGCGGCAACCACGTCCGGCCGGGCCATTTCCAGATCGATCTTGTTCATCACCGGCACGATGGCCAGATCGTGTTCCATGGCCAGGAACGCGTTGGCCACGGTCTGGGCCTGCACCCCCTGGAACGCATCGACGAGCAGGATCACTCCCTCGCACGCGGCCAGGCTGCGCGACACTTCGTAGCTGAAATCGACATGCCCCGGCGTGTCGATCAGATTGAGCTCGTACGTCGTCCCGTCCTGACCTCTGATTTCCGACCTCTGACCTCCGACCTCTGACTCCTGACCCCTGACCCCTGACTCCTGACTCCTGTGATACAGCGTCACCGGGTGCATGCGGATGGTGATGCCGCGCTCGCGCTCCAGGTCCATCGAGTCGAGGGCCTGATTCTGGAAATCGCGCTTGGTGATCGCCCCGGTCTTGAGCAGGAATTGGTCGGCGAGGGTGCTTTTGCCATGGTCGATGTGCGCGATGATCGAGAAGTTGCGGATCAGGCGCGGGTCGGTTGCCATGGATGCTCGCGGACGCAGATAGCATTCCGGCCTGACCGGTCAGGTTGGAAACCTAGCCTACGCCGGCCGAGTGTTCCGGAAACAAAAGAAACCTGCGCGGCGCAGGTTCTGTCCTCCCAGCCAATATACCGGCCGCGGCGGGTGCGGGATAGACCCTCCGCCGGCGCGGGACGCGTTGTCGATTCCTGGCGGCGTGCTCGTGGCGCGCTGCTACACCGACCAGTCGTGCGGCGGCGGGCATTCGGGGAGCACGACCTCGAAGCGCGTGCCTTTGCCCGGTTCGGTCCACACTTCGATCTTGCCGCCGAAGCGTTCGATGATCTGCAGCACGACCGCCAGGCCCAGTCCGGTGCCGTTTTCCTTGGTGGAGAAGAACGGCTCGAAGATGCGAGGCCGCACCGTGTCGTCGATGCCGCAACCGTCGTCTTCCACCGACCACCCGACCCACGGCTGCCCCTCGAGTTCCCGCCGAATGCTGCGGACGCACAGGCGGCCCCCCTGGGGCATGGCGTCGCGGGCGTTCAGGCACAGGTTCATGACAATCTGCTTCAGTTGCGTGTCGTCGGCCATGACCCACAGATCGCCGGGCGTCAGCCGGGTTTCGACGCGGATGGACGCCGGCATGACGCTCTTGAGGATGGTCAGCGTGTGGACGATGACCGTATTGACGTCCACGGTCTGCGGCGGCGTGCGCTGCTGCTTGCCGAAAGCCAGCAACTGGCCGGCGACGTTGGCGGCCTGTTCGCCGATGTCGATGATGCGGTCGATGTCTTCGCGCACCGGGTGGTCCGGCGGAATGCCGCTGCGGGCGATGGCGGCCATCCCCATGAGGGCGGTGAGCAGGTTGTTGAATTCGTGGATGGTGCCCCCGGCGAGCCGGCCCATGAGATCGAGGCGTTGCGACTTTTGCAGATCGTCCTGCGCCTGGCGATGAACGGTGATGTCGGTGAACGTGGTGACCAGCCGCACCCGGTTGGCGGACCCGGCGCCCGTGGCGGCAGAGCCCGTGGCGGCAGAGCCCGTGGCGGCAGAGCCCGTGGCGGCGGCGCCCGTGGCGGCGGCGCCCGTGGTTGGGGCGAGCGGCACGCTGCTGACTTGCAGCCAGCGGACCGCACTGTCGTTCGACAGGCCCACCACGCAATTGCGAACGGCCTTGCCGGTTTGCAGCGCCAGCTGGTCCGGATGCTCGGTCGCGGGCATCGGCGAGCCGTCGCCACGCAAGCACTCCCGGCCCTGGCCAAGCCAGGCGCGGCCGACGAGCTGGTCCGCCGCCGCGCCGAGAATGGCGGCGGCGGCCGGATTGCATTCGAGGATGGCGCCCTGATGATCCTGGATGAGCAAGCCTTCCGCCATGACTTCGACGGTCGCACGCAGCCGGGCTTCCGACTCGCTGCGGGCCAGCTCCGCCCGTTTCAGCGACGTCAGATCCTCGAGGACCCACACGGCCGCTTCCGGCTGGCCGACGTTCCCCAGGTCGACCGGCGCCGCCCAGGTGACCAGGGGCACGCGCCGGCCGTCGCGGCGATGCACGACGATGTCATTGGCCATGCACGTCATCCCCCAGTTCAGCGCCTTGGTGACCGGTAGGTCCTCGGCAGGGTATTCCGAGCCGTCGGGACGGTGCAGGCGATACACCTTGCTCAGATGGGCGACGCCCGCCGCCAGGTCCTCGCGCTGGCCCAGAAGCTGCCGCGCCCGGGCGTTGACGAGGATCGGCTGGCCGTGCGGCCCCTGCACGAAGAACACGCCGGTCGGGAGATTGGCGACCAGCGCCTGCATCATGCCGGTCGTGCGGCGGACGTCCTGCGCCAGAGCGCGGGCCTCGGTGATGTCCTCGACCACGCCTTCCCAGCCGTCGAGTTCTCCCGAAAGCGCGTGATGCGGGGCCAAGGTGTCGCGCACCCACGCGACCGGTTGCAGCGGGCCGTTGGCGACGGCGGGATCGGCTGCAGGCGGGGCGACCCGGTACTCGCAGGTGACGGGCTGCTTCTGCAAGACGAGCTGGGCCAGGGCGGCCATGACAACTTCGCGATCTTCCGGATGCACGCGCTCGAACCAGAGAGCGAACGGCCCTTCCAGCGCCTCCGGCTCCGTGCGAAAGAGCTGACGGCTGGCGTCGCTGACCAGGGTGACTTCTGCTTGCTCAATCAGTTTCGAGCCCGTGGTGACCTCCAGCTTGCTGTCGGACTTCTTGTCGCCGGCCGCCACCACCGGGACGGTTCGCGGCAGCCGCACGCTGTACAAGATCACCGGAATGTGCCCGACGACGCGGCGATACCGGGCTTCGCTGGCCTGAATCCAGCTCGACGAGGCGCCGACGAGCAGCGCGGTGCTTAGCTGCCCCAGGAGATTCCCTTGCAGCGGGCTGAGGTCGGCCGGGCCGGCGCCCAGCCGTGTGGCCGTGATGAATGCCACCAGGGCGCCGACGGTCGCCGTGATGATGCCGCCGTGCAGTCCGTGGCGCAAGCTGCTCCACACGACGAACAGCAACGAGATGCCCCACAGGGCCCAGCCCGGAACGCCTTGCTCGATCTGCAAGAACACCAGGGCCAAGGTCAAGATCGCATTGCCCAGCGACAGCCCGGTCAACTCGAGGCGCTCGCCCGTTGGCAGCGATTCCAAGGTCCGGTAACGAAGGGGCGAGCGCTCCGGCGTCACGCGGATGATGCGGGCGCGGTTCAAGAGCGGCGTGACCAGCACGAGGAGGGCGGGCGCGACCGTCAGCAGTCCCAGGGCCCGGCTGAGTCCCAGCGCCCCGGCCAGGGGCCATCGTGTCAGCCCGGGCGACACGTCAGCGGCGGTCCACACCAGCGCCTGCAAGCACGCGGCCGCCGCCGTGACGCCGCCGGGGACCATCAACAGAAACACCGTGGCGGAGCGGGGATCGTCAAGCCAGCGCGACCCGCGCGCGGCGACGGTGTACCACCACCACGACAGCGCGACCTGGCCGGCGAGCAGGGCGCTGTCGAGCGCCATGAGCCAATAGGGGTGCTCCGGATGCGTCCCGAGGCGAACGACGAAGAGGTCGATGCCCAGCAGCAGTGCATACCACCATCCGAACCACGACACCAGCGCGAGCGCCAAACCCAAACCGGGAAGCCACAGGCCATGCTCATGGCCTGCCCCGAGCCACACCAGGTGAAACACAAGCAGCCCGGCCGCTTGGGCGAGCCATCGGCGATGGGAGAGTTCAGGCAAGGCCATTGGGGGGTGAATGTGCGGCGACCACAGGTTGCGCTAGAGCGCGCGACGGGGACGCGCTGCAGCAGGACACAAAGACCGTGCATTGGCTCGCGAGCCGGAAACGATAGCGTGCAATGGGCGAAGACCATTGTAGGCAAGCCCTGCCGCGGACACAAGCAACCACCGGCCTGCGTTTTAGCGGCGCGTTCCACGAAAACCCACGCTGAACACGATCAGCAACAGGCCCCCCAGGACCGCGCCCGGCACGAAGGCCCTGGGGTAGTCCTCCCCCACCCGGTCACGCAGCCAGCCGACCAGGAAGTGGCCGGTCAACAAACCCAAACCGTTGATGAGCTGCATGAGCCCCTGAGCGCTGGCGCGCAAGTCGGCGCGGGCCAGGCGATTGACGTAGAGCTGTCCCGCGACCACGAAGCAGCTGATGAAGATGCCGTGCAACGCCAGCGAGCCGATCACCAGCGACCGCGGCGCCCCAACACTGAACACGGTCAACGCCAGGATCCACGCGGTCAATCCCACTACCATGGTTCCTTTCTGACCCAGGCGCACCAGCAGGATCGGCAACGAGGCCAGCGTGGCGATCTCCGTGCTCTGCGCCAGCGTCAGCACCGACGGCAGCCACGCGTCGGTCACGCCGGCGTGGCGTCGCAGCAAGAGCGGCGTCAACTGCGCCGTGAACGTGAACAGCAAATACACCACGAACAAACTCGCGCACAGCACCGCGAACGAGCGATCGCGAAACAAGTGGAGCGCCGCCAGCGGCGCCTCCAACGCCGTCGTCAGCCAGTTGGCGGCCACGGCCGCCCGCTCCGTCCGCGGCAAGGGCGGCGTGTGCGGCAGCGTCCAGGCATAGACCGCGGTCAGCCCGGCACAGCCCGCCCCCAGCCGCAGCGCGTCCGCCCAGTCCAAGAGGCCCGTGATGTCCGCCGACCGGAGCCGAAACCATTCGTGCAGCCCCCAGCCAATCGCCACCCAGCCGATGGTTCCCCAAACCCGGACGCGGCCGTATTCCTTGTCCGGGTTGGCCAAATGCCGAAAAGTCAGCGACGCCGAGACGCTCATGGCCGGGATCATGAACATCCAAAACGCCAGACAACTCCAGAACACCGTGAGCGGCCGGGCGCTGGCGGCGGCCAGCCACAGGCTGACGCCGCTGACCAAACAGCAGAGGCTGACACATTTTTCCGCCGCCAGCCAGCGGTCGGCGACCTGGCCCCAAACCACGGGCCCGCAAATCGCGCCGAGCGCGCTCGACGCGAAGATCCAAGCCGATTCCCGCGGCGTGAAGCCGAGCTGACTGAGGAACGGCGATAAGACCGGCACCCACGCTCCCATGATGGAAAAGATCAAGAACATCAGCAGCGACAGGCGGAAGTGCATGACGATGTTATAATGTTCTCCATGCCACGCGATCCTTACGAAGTTCTCGGCGTTGCTCGCGACGCCTCGGACGATGCGATCAAGAAAGCCTATCGCAAGCTGGCGCGCGACTACCATCCCGACCGCAATCCCGGCGACAAGCAGGCCGAAGCCAGGTTCAAGGAAGTGCAAGACGCCTACGACATCCTGGGCGACAGCAAGAAAAAGGCGCAGTACGATCGCTTCGGCTTCGCCGGTCCGCGTGCCGGACCGCAGGATGGGGGTTTCCATTGGGGCTTTTCCGGCGGCCCCGGCGAGGCCGAGATGGACCCGGCCCAGGCGCAGGAGTTCTTCAGTCAGTTCTTCGGCGGCGGCGCGGCCGACCTGGGAGACATCCTCGGCCGCCGCAACCGCGGCGGCCGTGGACGCCGGGCGGCGCCCGCGGCGCCTTACGAGACGGAAATCACGATCCCGTTTGCCACGGCCGCCCAGGGCGGGCAGGTGTCGATCCGCATCGATGGCCGCGAGGTTGACGTCAAGGTTCCGGCGGGCATCGACGAAGGTAAAGCGCTGCGCTTGCACGGGCAAGGACCGGGCGGGACCGACCTGCACCTGAAGATCCGCATCGAGCCGCATCCCTATTTCCGGCGCGAAGACAACGATCTGGTCGTCGAAACTCCGATCACCGTGTCGGAAGCGATTCTGGGCGCGAAGGTGGACGTGCCGACCATCGACGGCGCCAAGCTGACCGTCAAGATTCCGCCGGGCACGTCGAGCGGGGCCCGATTGCGTCTGCGCGGCAAGGGGATCAAGGGAGGCGATCAGTACGTTCAGATCAAGATTGTCGTCCCAGCCGCCGCCGATGCGCGCTCGCGCGAATTGATCGAGGAGTTTGCGCAGCTCCACCCGCAGAACCCGCGCACCGGCGCCCCGTGGGAATGAGCCGCCGCACTGGGATTGTCATGGCCGAAACCCGCCGTTTCACGTTCCGCAAGGCGGAGCACCTGCGCAGCCCGCTGGACTTCCGGCGGGTGTACGCGCGGCGCTGCGCCGCCAGCGACGCCTGGCTGCTGGTCCAGGCCTGTCCCAACGGCTTGCCCCATTGCCGGCTCGGCCTGTCGGTGTCGCGCAAGTACGGCAACGCCGTGGCCCGCAATCGGCTGCGGCGGCTGTACCGCGAGGCGTTTCGGCTGTCCAAGCACGACCTGCCGGCCGGCCTCGATCTCGTGCTGATTCCGCGCTCGCCCAACGAGCCGACCCTCGACGTGGTGCGGAAATCGCTGAAGTCCTTGGCGCAGCAGGCGTCCCGCAAGTTGAACCGTCAGAGTTTGTGAAAAATGGGGACTGGCGCCGGCCAACCCATCGAAAACGTCGGAGATTTGCACCCCGCCGGTGCCTGTCCCCATTTTTCACAAACTCTCAGGAGAAGCCGACATGATCCGGGCCGGACTGAACGCCGTGCGCGGCGCCGCCGGCTGGCTGCTGATCCTGCCGGTGCGCTTCTACCAGGTCGCGATCGGCCCGCTGTTGCCGAAAGTGTGCCGCTTTCACCCGAGCTGCAGCGACTACTTCATCCAGGCCGTCATGAAGCACGGCCCGATTCGCGGCGTCATCAAGGGCCTGGGCCGCATCTGCCGCTGCCACCCCTGGAACCGCGGCGGCTATGACCCGCCGTGAGCTCACGGTGGCCTGGCAACTGTCTCCAGTCATCACCCACTGACAATCCCTTGTCATTACAAATCACGTTCCCATTGACATCACCAGCGGACGGACACCGAGGCATCGCCCTTTGGACCCGACGAGAGGAAGCCCGTCAGCATCCTTAATCATCGGACGCACGATTCGGGCCACGGGGCGCTGCCTCCTGCGAGAGCGCACGGGGCGTAGGTGGCCAAATCGCGCTCTGGGATATCGTGAATGTCCCGGTTTCCTTCCGGTTTCCTTCCCTGCCCGATGGGATTCGGATTGCGGCAGTCGGCCAGCGCGGAGTCCGCGAGGCGCCGCCGGCAGAACTCAGTCTTGGCGGAGAATGGGATGGGCCACAACCCAGATTTCGTCCCGCGGGCTGCCGAAATAGCGGTACCACTTGCGGATGGTCTGCTTGAGTTCTTTCACCTTATGCGAAAGCTGCTGGCTGCCTGACCCTAGCAGATAGTCAACCGTGCAAAGAACAATCTGATCGTGAGCTGGTTCGTCGGCGCCATCCGGCCACCAGAATCCGTGGAATGCAACCGGCCGTGTTTCGGAATAGGTGTAGCCGGTGACGCCGATCTCTTGGTGCCGAAGCTCATTCAGGTAGGCGACGACTTTGAAGAGAGCCTTTTCTTCCTGGATATTGTTCACGGGCAGGTTGCAGGTGACGCGGGTGCGGACCTCGTGCAACCCCTTTTTCTTCACGGCCACGGCGGCGCTCCTGTCCGTCGGATGCGAGGCACGCTACCGACGCAACTTGCTGATTTCGTCCGGAGTGAAGTCGGTGATCGATTTCAGACGCGTCGCCGTGAACCTGGCGCCGGCACGGGCAAGGTGCTCGACTGCTTCTGCCGGAACAACAATCGACTTGCCGTCGGGCGTGCAATGCGGAAGGTTCAGGAAGGGCTCGGTCCAGAGAAGATCGATTGCCGCATGCAAGTCCACCTCGTTGGCGAACCGCAGCAGTTGCTTGTCGCGGTAGGAATTGAGGTGGGGTTTCCATTCGGGAACGGAGACTTCGGCCGGCGTCCTCGCTCTGCCGTTTTTGCTTGCCTTCGTCGTTGATTTCGCGCTCATGAGTGCCTCCGCTCATCATTCTACATCGCATTGTGGTCCGGTTGCCAGCATGAGTTTCTTGGATGGCAGAGATCGCTTCATGCAGCGACGCGAGAAGTTCTTGCTGGTTTCAGCGTGACGGAGCAGCCGCAGGACGTAAACCCGTTGACGGTTGTAATGGATCGCGGCGATCAGCCGGTACTTGTTCCCGCAGACATTGAAAACCGTCACGGCGCTGAATTGGTCGACAAAGGCCGCGGACAGACGAGGATCGTGTTCACGGGCAAAGACTGGCGGAGGTGGTCGCGCTCCCGGACGGTGGACGCGCGCGCTCGTGGAGTGCGGGAACGCCGGACATGCTCACCCCCCCGTGCTCTTCTCCGTTCACAGGGGTTTGGCTGATAGAATCGACGTCGTCGAACACTCTGGCATAGCTCACGTTTTGGACGATTGCAAATCTGTGCAGGGATGGGTTATTGAGAAGTTACAGGTTCCTAACCTATGACGTGAGCTCACGGGTACAGCGGACTCCGATCCCAGAAGTCGCGCGGCTTCAGATCGAAGCCGCACCACATGACCGGCGTGACGCCGGTGAACGTGTCCTTCTTCATCTCGCCGTCCTCCGAACGCGGCTCGTGGTGGCCGGCCGTGCTCAGCCAGACGACGACGTCGCTGTTCTTGATCGACTCGCGGTTCTTCACGTACTCCGGCAGCTTCTGATAGTAGATCTCGTCCTTGCGGTTCCTGGTCACCCAGAAGTCGTGCTGGGTGCACTCTTCGTCGCTCCCGAAGTGCCGGGCGTTGCCCATGCGCGGCGTCACGAAGTCGTAGGCGATGGGCTGGCCGCGGGCATTCTTCATGAACGCGTGCCGCACCGACACCATGGTGAACTTGAGCGGGTCCCAGTCCTCGTGCCCTTCCCGTCCGCGATGGAACGGACGGTGCACGGTCGTGGCCGCCGCCGCCTCGCCGGGCCGCTCGAGGTGCTCCATCACGTACGCCGAGTTGTGATCGGGCCCGCCGAGATTCACATCGACGCGCCACAAGCCGTTGTGCATGTGGCCTTCGAATTCCCGGCTGCCGTAGTTGCGGCCCGTCGAGCCGACCCGGAACGTGATCGTGCCGTCGTCCTGGAAGCCGTACTCGATCAGGTAGCGATAGTTCGCGGCGTTGAGGCACGACCACAGCACCATCGTCTCCCCGCGCCGCGAGCCTTCGGTGCCGTCCACCCAGGCGATGCCGCGGTCGCGGATCTCCCGGCAGACCACGGGGGGCGTGCCGACCAGATGGCCGAACGGGCCGGCGTCGCGCGGCGTCAAGTGAATGAGCGAGAAGTTGTACGACACGTCCCAGAACCGCGGACTGCCGCTGTGATAGGGCACGAACATCTCGCTGAGCCGGGCGTCGCCGAGAATCTGGAACCACGGCTCGGCGGGTCCTTTCTTGAACCAGGCGCCCTGCACGACCAGGCCGAAGCCGTTGGCGGTCGTCCAGCGGACTTTCCAGGCGGTGCGCATCGCGTCCTTGGTCGGAAACTGGGCGATGGTCTCGCTCGCCGCCGGCGGGGCTTTCGCCTTGGCGTCCTTGGTCGTGCGCGGCGGGCTGACCGCCTCGCCGACTTGCGACAGGCCCTCGGCCGGCTGGCTCTTGCCCGGTTGGCTCTTGCCGGCCGGCGGCCGTTGCTGCGCGGGGGCGCCGGCGAACAAGGCCAGCAGCCAACCGGTTCCGACGAGGCACAACGTCGAGAAGCGAATCTTGTTCATGGATGGTTCCAGGGGTGGATCGCGTGTCAAGAGACGTACGCTGGCCAGATCGACAACAGGCTGGCCGTGGTTCGGGTCTGCGCCAGCTCCGCCGCGTAGCCCAGCATCATCGGCATGAACGCCAGCGTGACCAAAAGCCACAGGCAGAACGCCAGACCCAGCGCGTGCGTCCATTGAAAGCGCAACAACAGCCACAGGCCGGCGAACCACAGGGCCAGGTGCGTGAAGTTGAAGAAGAGGTTGGCGAGGAACCGGCTGGTGCGGAAGGTGGTCGGCTCGCCGGAGATGCCGCGCTCGCCGGTGGACATGCTCCAGCCCTTGTCGTTCACGAACCGCTGATAGGCGCCGGACGCAGTGGTCTTTTCTTTCTCAAAGACGTACTTCTCGTCGTTGTGAACGATCTCCACCTTCTCCACGCCGTTGCCGTTCCAGGGACGCTTGGTGGTCACGTCCTTGTACTCATAGCGGCGCTGGTCGAGGCGGTAGCGTTCGTAGAGCACCTTCTCGTTGTTCTTCTTGACCGCCCACAACTGCTTCACCGGCTCATTGACCATGTAGACGCGCGGACTGAAACGAAAAATCGTGTCGTACGGGATGTCCTCCGGCCGCGTCTCGGGCGTCCGAACCACGGTAACCAGCCACCACGCCAGAAAGCCGCCGAGCATGACCCCCGCGGCCGGGGCGCCCCAGACGATCTGCGCCGCCGGCTCGGTGTAGAAATAGCCCTGGAAAAACAGGGCCCCGACCCACAAGAGGACGATCAGCCCCAGGGTCACGACCAGCATCATCAGCCAGAAGTACAGCAAGGGATGGTCCCGGAAGGTCGCGCTCTGGATTGCGGCAGGCGAACTCGCAGCCGTTGCCCACCATCATTCTAAGACAAGCGGGTTGGTGTGCAAGCGAAGGCACGGGCGGCCTCGCGTTCCACACGTCAGGGAACTCCCTTCCTGCATTCCCCCTCCGTCCATTCCGCTGGCAAGCCAGGCAAGCGCCGCGGACCGCGCAAACCAGCGGCGTTCCCACGGAAAAGCTCGCTTGTGGCAAAACGGCGGGTCGTTATAATCGCTGCGATTGCCCTGCGCCCGGCATTGCCCGCGCCGCCATGGCCGGCGCCCGGCAACGTCGCTCTCACGGATGAGACCCGGCGGAAACCCCGGCACGACGCGACATGAAAACCTCGTTCCTTCTGCTCGCCTGCGCTTGCTCCCTGGGGCAGACGAACAGTCGCTCCGAATGGCAACTGGCGCCGCGGCTCGCGCCCGGGCAGGAGCTGGTCTATGCCGGCGTCTGCGTCGAAGAATCCCTCGTCCCCAACGTCCAGTTCCAACGCCAGTACCGCCTCGAAACCCTGGTGTTCGTGCTCGACGGCGCCGCCCGACGCTGGAATGTCGCCGTCATGACCGCGCTGAGCCAGCGCACGACGGGCGTGGAGCCGGGCGTCAAGGAATCGAAGACGCTGTCGGTGCGGCTCGACGTGGTTGAGGTCAACGCCCAGGGGAAACTGACCCAGGGCAACGCCATGCCGCTTCTGCCGCTGTCGGGGCCGCCGACGCTCGAGACCGGCTGCTTCGTCGAGGTGACGCCGCCGCGGCTGACGCGCGGCTCGCTCTGGGAAGTCAACGAAGACAACCGGCCGCCGCGCACCTGGAAGGTCGCCGGGATCGAACCGGTCAACGGCGTCACCTGCGTGAAAGTCGTCGGCCAGCAACAATCGCCCGATTGGGACCGGCCGCGCGGCGACCAGACCGCGTGGCGGCGCCGCGACGTCGTCTGGATTTCGCCGCAGCTCGGCGTCGCCCAGAAGGTCGAGCGCGTCATCGAGCAGCGCGCTCCCTTGCGCCGCGATCCGACCCAGCGCATCGTCGTGCAGTACGAGCTGGAGAGTCCGTTGCGCTACGCCGGCCGGCTCTTCGAGGACCGCAAGCAAGAAATCCTGAAGGCCCGCAAGTTTCAGGAAGACGCCGCCGTCCTGGTCAAGCAGCCCGCCCAGAACCGCGCCCAGCTCGAAGCGTTGCTCAAGAAGGTGTCGTTCCACCTCGACAACCAGGCGCCGACGCCGTATCGCAAGGCCGTCTTCCATCTGGCCGGCCGGCTGGAGAACGCCAAGAACGGCAACGTCGCCGGCAATCCAACCATCGACGAGAACCCGCGCCCCGTGACCGCGGTCGGCCTGGGCCAGCGCGTCCCCGACTTCGTGGTCAACGAATTGACCGGCAAGCAATCGGCCCGGCTGGCGCGACAGCTCGGTCGGCCCGTGCTCGTCTTCTTCTACGTGCCGACCAGCGACATCGGCAAGGAAATCCTCCGGTTCGCCAAGGGCCTGATGGAGCGGCACGGCGACAAGGTCGCCGTCATGGCCATGGCCGTCACCAACGATCCCGACTTCGCCCGCAAGCAGCACGGCGACCTGCAGCTGCCGTTCCCGGTCCTGGACGGCGGCGGCATGCGCCTGACGTTCGGCGTGAGCGCCACGCCGCGGCTGGTGCTGCTCGATCCCGAGGGCTATGTCCGCGCCGCCCATACCGGCTGGGGCTTTCACGTCCCGCGCGAGATCGAGGACGAGCTGAACCGCTGGCTGCGGAAGTGATGGAACACGGATTCGATGGATCCGTGGCCGGGGCTGAGTCTTCGAAGCCCCGGCCGTACGCCACGCGATTGGCTGGCAGCCGGGGCTTCGAAGACTCAGCCCCGGCCACGCTGTCGACCAGTTTGCCGGCGCCCCAGTTGATACGACCGGCCCAGGTTGCCGGGCTTGGCCCGGCTTCCGCTTCCATGCAGCCGACGCAGGCCGCACAAACGTCCGCCGCCCCGTTCGTTGGTGGGCGACGGCATCTCGGTTGGCTTGCTTGCGACGTTCGGGCAACGCTACCATGGAAATGGATGGGTTAGGCGAAGGAACCGCGATGACGGATTACCAGATCCAACCGCACACTCGACGCTGCCTGGCGACCGGCCGCGACCTGCAGCCCGGCGAGCGCTATTACACCGCTCTGGTGGAGGACGGCGATCATTTTGTGCGGCAGGATTTTTCCAGCCAGGCCTGGCAAGGTCCGCCTGCCGGCGCGTTCAGCTTCTGGTCGGGCCGGGTGCCGCAGCCCAACGAGATCGTGAAGGCGCGGTTCGACGACGACGTGCTCGAACAATGCTTCCAGCGCCTCGATGACCAGCCCAGCCGGGTGAACTTTCGCTACGTCGTCGCCCTGCTCCTGATCCGCCGCAAACGCCTGCGCTTCGAGCAAACCATCGACGACGACGGCGTCGAAAAGCTGGAACTGACCAACGCCAAGACCGGCGCGAAATACCTGGTCACGAACCCACAGCTCAGCGACGAGCAGATCGCGGAAGTGCAGGATGAGGTCTTCCGCGTCCTGGGCTGGAGCTGAGAGGCGGCCTGTCCGAACACGGGGGTCGACTGAACGAGGAACACCGATGCGGCCGTTCGCCATCATCGCCGGCTTGACCTTGCTCGCCATCGCGGCCGGCTGCGCCAACACGCGCTGGGGCTTTCTCAACCGCGAACGCGACCGGCCCATGACCGGCCCGCCGCCGGCCAAGGAAGACGTCGTCGCCTACCTCAACAACAACGCCGGCCGCATTCAGTCGTTCCGCAGCGACGACTTGCAGATCACCGTCCACGCCGGCGCCATCCCGGTCGGCCTGTCCGGCAAGCTGATGACCCAGAAACCGCTCCATTTCCGCATGTCCGGCGACGCCCTGGGCAATCGCGTCGTCGATCTCGGCTCCAACGACCAGGAGTTCTGGTGGTGGATCAGCAAGGACGACCCGCCCGACCAGTATTACTGCTCGTACAAGGACATGCAGGACGGCCGGCTGCGCTCGTTGCCGTTCCCGTTTCAACCGCAGTGGATCATGGAAACCCTGGGCCTCGGCCCGTACGGACCCGCCGAAAAGTATGAAATGGATCACGACGAATACCACCTGAGGCTCGTCGAACGCGGCCGCTCGCCGCAGGGCCGGATGGTGCGCAAAGTCATCGTCATGAAGCGTACGCCGCAAAAGGCCCCCAACCCGCAGGTCGTCCAGTATCTGCTGCTCGACGACGCCACCGGCCAGGAACTGTGCAGCGCCCACATTTCGCGAGCGCAGCAGTTGGCGGGGGGCGCCCTGTTGCCGCAGCGCATGGAGCTGCGCTGGCCGGCCGCCAAGGCCCGGCTCGACATGACCTTCAACGGCGCCGCGATCAACACCTCGCTGCCGCAGACCGCCTTCCTGCGCAACCCCATGCCCGGCGTCCGCTCGCGCGACCTGGCGCAGATATTCGACAGCGCGCCCCTGCTCCGCACCCAGGGGACGCTGAATCCGTGAGACAGGAATCAGGAGTCAGGGGTCAGGAGTCACGGCACGTCGGAAGCACCATACAATAGATGGCATGATGTCGATTGGCATACTGGCGCTGAGTTGCATGCTCGGACAAGCCCCGGTTGGGGAAGCGCCTGCCCCGCGGCTCGCCGTCATCCGGGCGGCGCCCGACTTCACATTGATCGATGCGGACGAGAAGCCGCTCACCCTCCGCCAGTTCCGCGGCAAGGCGGTCCTCGTCGGCTTCATCTTCACGACGTGCAGCGGCGCCTGTCCGGCGACCACGGCCCGCCTCGCCAAGGTTCAAGAAGGGCTGGCCAAGCACCCGGCGCTCAAGGATCGTGTCCAGCTCATCTCGATCTCCATCGACCCGGCACGCGACACGCCGGAAAAGCTGCGGAGCTACATGCGGCTGTATGACGTCGATTCCAAGAACTGGTCGTTCGCCACCGGTCCCGCCGCGGATGTCCGGCGAACGCTGGACGCGTGGGGGATGTGGGCCAAGCCCGCCGCCAACGGCCAGCTCGATCACCCGTCGCGCGTCTACCTCGTCGATCCCGAAGGCCGCATTCGCGAGATCTACAACCTCGACTTCTTGCGCGTCCCGTGGGTGATCGAGGACATTCAATCGGTGTTGCCCGCGGCCGATCGTGGTCGTTTGCACGACCCCTGTCCCCCATTTTAGCAGTTGGACTTCGAGGATTACCGGAAGAGCCTCATTATTTTCCCGTCTTTCCCTTACGTTGGCCAAAACCTTTGCGGTAAATCTTGTGGGCCAGCACAGTTCCGGTCTTCTTATCGAGCACCTCGATGTAATCCCCGAAGGATTCTCGTCCATACACGGAGACGCTGCCGTCGCCTTTCTTGTCCACGCCCTCTAGGGCCTGTTGACATTAGTTGAGGAAAACCGTTGAAACGGGGGAAACCGACATCGGTCTTCGCCCTCTTCGCGACCGTTGAAGTTTCCCCAGCGTCCG
>JAKEET010000195.1 GCA_022616435.1 Gemmataceae bacterium | reverse complement strand
GCCGGACGGGATTTGCACCCGCAGAGTTCCTAACGAAAGGTTTCGTGATGTTCCTACATCGCTTCCCCCTTTCCCAAGCTTGCTTGGCGCAATGAATGTCCTGTTTGTTTTCCCCCGGTGTTGACCGCGCCCGAGTGCGATTGGTACTCCTTGGTGAGCGTTTGGGACTGTTTAGGTTCAGCCGTTGTACCGAGTGGAGTCAATCATCTTCCTCGCTTCGATTGCTCGTTCGCGTAGGTAGTCGTTTGTTGATGTATTAATCGCCTGCTCCAGGATCGGCACGACATCGTCCGCACGCGCAATGCTGGCTATCGCAATGCTCGCCCACCACACCACGTCTTGGTTCCAGTCCTCGAGTACTTTGCGCAGCGCCGGGACTGCTTCCTTTGCCGCTTCACCCATCTGAGCAAGAGCGTCGGCGGCGAATTCTCTTGTCCGCGCCAACATGCTGTTCAAGGCATTGGTTGTCGGACGCACAGCCGAAGGTCCGATTCGCGCCAACGCGTGTGCGGAGCGACTCGCGACTAGGCCACTCTCGTGGCCGAGCAGTTGAACAAGTTCATTTTCAATCGAACCCGGGACTGTACGTGACGGCGAATCTGTATCGGCCGCGAGCGCTCAACGGCAAGCGGGCGCCGGCCATCGTGTATGTTTGTGGTCATTCCGGCAAGGGCCGCGACGGCAACAAGACCGCGTTTCAAGATCACGGCTTCTGGTTCGCCAACCACGGCTACGTGTGCATCGTCCTGGACACGCTGCAGCTCGGCGAAATCCCCGGCGTCCATCACGGCACCTACGGTCGCTCCTGGGGACATCTGAAATCATGGGGCCTCGACGTTCCGTCACCCCCGCGCCCGGTCGCCCCGTCGCCTCTTCTTCCGGTCGGCGCCGATCCAAACCCGTTCCGCCCCTGGTGGTGGTCGGCCGGCTACACGCCCGCCGGCGTCGAGTGCTGGAACGGCATCCGCGCCATCGATTACCTGGTGACGCGGCCCGACGTCGATCCGGACAGGATCGGCGTCACCGGCATCTCCGGCGGCGGGGCGGCGACGTTCTGGATCGCCGCCGCCGATGAGCGCGTCAAGGTGGCGGTCCCCGTCTCCGGCATGAGCGACCTCGAGTTTTATGTGAAGGGCAAGGGGGTCAACGGCCACTGCGATTGCATGTTCCTGTACAACACGCACCAGTGGGACTGGACCACGATCGCCGCCCTCGTCGCCCCGCGGCCGATGCTGTTCGCCAACAGCGACAACGACCGCATCTTCCCGATGGACGGCAACCGCCGGATCATCGCCAAGCTGCGCGATTGCTACAAGATGCACGGCAAGCCGGACCTGGTGGACGAGTATGTCAGCGTCGGCGGCCATGATTACCGGCCGGATCTGCGCATCGCCATCTTCAAGTTCATCAACAAACACTTGAAAGGCGATACGACGACGCCGGTCGAGGACAGCGCGAAGTACACGCCGTTGCCGGGCAAGGACCTGCGCGTGTTCCCGACCGACGCGGATGTGCCCAAGGACGCGCTCAACGCGCGGATCGATGAGACGTTCGCGCCGCGGGCGAAGGTGGCCTTGCCGAAGGACGGTGAATTCGAGCCGTGGAAGAAGAGCATGCTCAAGACGCTGCGCGAGCGTCTGAAACATGCGGCGTACGCGGCGCCGGCCATGCCCGTCAAGGCCAGTGTGCGGGGGGCGACGTCGTTTCGAACGGAGCCGGGCATCACCGCGGACGTCCTGGACGGCACGCCGCTGGGCGCGGACGCCAACCAATGGGCGGTGCAGACCCACGACAAGCCGCCGCCGTCGCAGCGGCTGCTCCCGGGCATCACCGTGGGGCCGCGCGGCCTGTTGCAATCGTGGACCAAGCAATCGCCGCCGAACACCATCGAACGCTCCCACGTGTTGCTCGGCCGCACGACCGACGAGGGCCGGTTGCGCGATGTGCTGGCGATCCGGCGGCATTACAAGAAGGCGGGACACAAGCTCGACGATCAGACCATCTATGCCTATGGCGACGCCGGCGTGCTGGCCGCCTACGCCGTGCTGTTCGAGCCGGGAGTCAACGAATTGATTCTCGCCAATCCGCCCAAGTCGCACGTCGAGGGGCCGCATTTCCTGGGCATCCTGCGCGTCATCGACATCCCCGACGCGCTGGGCCTGTTGGCGCCGACGCCGCTGACGATCATCGGCGGCAACGACCCGGCCTTCGACCGCACGGCGGAGATCTACCGGCTGGCGGGGGCGGCGGACAAGCTGACGCGGAAATGATCTCGGCGAGCCGGGCGGCGTCAGCCCCCGGTTTGGGAATCACTCGCATCGACGGGCTACTGAAACCGGGGGCTAACGCCGCCCGGCTCGCCGGTTTAGCTGCAGCCGCTCGACGCGCCGCACGTATCGCACTTCAAGCACGCGCCGTTGCGGACCATCGTCAACTGGCCGCACTCGCCGCACGGGTCGCCTTCGTAACCCTTCAGGCGGGCGATGCGGATGCGCTCCGCCGTCGCGGTTTGCGTCGCGACGCCGCCGCCCGGACCGGACGAGTGCGCCGAGTAACCGCCGCCCGCCGCCGGCGCCGTGTGGCCGCCGCCATGGCCGTTGCCATGCCGGTGGCCGTTCTCGGTCAACGGCCGCAGGTGATCGGTGCGCGGGATGGTGAAGGCCGGCTGTTCCTTCTGCTTGGACGATTGCTCGAACAGCGGGTACGGCGACTCGTCGATCACTTCCATGTCGTCATCGACCTCGCGGTGCAACGTGTCGCCGCGCAGGTCTTCGGGCGATACGTGGGCCAGGTCGTGCCGGCCCAGGTACGAGATCGCCAGCTCGCGGAAGATGTAGTCGATCAGCGACGTCGTCATCTTGATGTGCGGGTTGCCGGCGACCATGCCGTTGGGCTCGAAGCGCGTGAACAGGAAAGCGTCGACGAACTCGTCGAGCGGCACGCCGTGCTGCAGGCCAAGGCTGACGGCGATGGCGAAGCAGTTGGTCATCGAGCGGAAGGCGGCGCCCTCCTTGTGCATGTCGATGAAGATCTCGCCGAGGGTGCCGTCCTCGTACTCGCCGGTGCGCAGGTAGAGCTTGTGGTTGCCGATGCGGGCCTTCTGCGTGTAGCCGGCCCGCCGGTCGGGAAGGCGGCGGCGCTTGGCGATGTAGCGATAGATGATCTTCTCGGCCACGCGGACCGCTTCCGGCTTCGGCTCCTCGGCCACCACGGCGTCGTCGCCGGCGTCGGCCACGGTGTTGAGCGGCTGGCTGAGCTTCGAGCCGTCGCGATAGAGCGCGTTCGCCTTCAGGCACAGTTGCCAGCTCAATTGATACGCCTTCTTGACGTCGTCCACCGTCGCGTTGTGCGGCATGTTGATGGTCTTGGAGATCGCGCCGGACACGAACGGCTGGGCGGCGGCCATCATGCGGATGTGCGACTCGGCCGACAGGAAGCGCTTGCCGAGCTTGCCGCAGCGGTTGGCGCAGTCGAACACCGGATAGTCCTGCTCGCGCAGGTGCGGGGCGCCCTCGATCGTCATGGTGCCGCACACGTGGTTGTTGGCCGCGGCGATCTGGCCCTTGGTGAAGCCGAGGTGCTCGAGCAGGTTGAACCCCGGCGCGGCGTATTGCGACTCGTTGAGCCCGAGCGCTTTGAGGAAGTCGTCGCCGACGGTCCAGCGGTTGAAGACGAAGCCGAGGTCGAAGGCGCTCGACAGCTGCTTGTCGATCTTGTGCAGCACGTCGTCGGTGAAGCCTTTCGCCTTGAGGCTGGCGCGGTTGACGTGCGGACAGCCTTCCAGGCTGCCGGCGCCGACGCAGTAACGCACGATCTCGTCCACCTGCTGCTTGGCGTAGCCAAGCCGTTCGAGCGCCGGCGGGATCGAGGCGTTGATGATCTTGAAGTAGCCGCCGCCGGCGAGCTTCTTGAATTTGACCAGGGCGAAATCGGGCTCGACGCCGGTGGTGTCGCAGTCCATCACCAGCGCGATGGTGCCGGTCGGCGCGATGCAGGTGACCTGGGCGTTGCGGAAGCCGTGCTTCGTGCCCAGCTCCAGCATCAGGTCGCTCTCCTTGCGGGCCGCCTGGAGCAGATCGTCGGGACAGTGGTTTTCATCGAGGCCGACCGGCGCGACGGTCAACCCTTCGTATTGATCCTTCGGCACGTTGTAGGCGGCGCGGCGATGGTTGCGGATCACGCGCAGCATGTGATCGCGGTTGGCTTCATAGCGGATGAACGGCCCGGTCTCCGCGGCGATCTCGGCCGACATCGCGTAGCTGGCCGCGTGCATGAGCGCGGACACGGCGCCGCACTGGGCCCGGCCTTCGGGCGAATCGTAGGGGATGCCCTGGACCATCAGCAGGGTGCCCAGGTTGGCGTAGCCCAGGCCGAGCGTGCGGTAGTCGAACGACTTTTGCGCGACCGACTGGCACGGGAACTGGGCCATGTACACGGAGATTTCGAGGATCAACGTCCAGAGGCGCGTGGCGTGGCGGAAGGCTTCGACGTCGAAACGATGGCTTGGGAAGTCGTAGAACTTGATAAGGTTCAAGGAACTGAGATTGCAAGCGGTATCATCCAAGAACATGTATTCTGAGCAATTGTGAACGACGATGCCGTTGGCGACGAAGTGATGCGTGACCGGTTCGGTGAGATCGTAGACAGGTTCCTCGCCGACGCAGTCGAGACTCACGACGCGATCGTGCAGATGATCCGCGTAGGTCGTCACCTCGCGATTCAGTTTGGCCAGTTGCGCTGCTTTCGGACTGGCGGCGATGAAGCCGATCTCCCGTTCAAAGAGCAAGCGCGAGCTGCGGCTTATTCGCAGGCTGTGCATCTGCTCGACAGGATACTCGCGCATTCCGCCTTTGCCGTCGGGAAGCTTGGAGACCAATTGACCGGCGACACGCCGATTGCGGTACAACTTCGACTTGATGCCGAATGACAGCAGCAAGAGCTGAACCTGATGAAGCAACGGCAACGACGTGCTGTCGACAGCCACATATTGGGTCTTGTCGCCGTAGTTGGCGACACAGCCATCCGCGGTGAACAGGCCCCGCAGCACCGCGGCCAGCGCGGATTGATTCAGTGTGAAAACATCCGACGTAAACGCCTTATTCTTGCTCCCCTTGTTCAGCACCGCGAGCTTCTTTAGTTGGTCAACAACGCACCGTGACGAGGTGCCGACGCGCAGCGTCGCTTGCGGGTGATGAACCAGGCATTCGCGGGCGCCGCGACCGTCGTACGCGTGTTCCACTTTGTACGAGTGAAGGCTTTCTTGAACGTGAGCCGCCAGCGCATCTTCCTCGGGTGACAAGGTCAGCATCGCGTTTTCTTGTTCGCCCATCAGGCAACCGTCGCCGACCATCAATCCAAGGAATTCGCCCAGACGCGAGTCCAAGTTTTCCGTTCCGAACGGAGGACGGGCGAGAAGGATCAAATCATCCTTGGTCAATTCACACGCTGGCACATCTCCGCGATTTGCCGTGAGCACGCGATGGTCGGCAGTCAACTTCAGTTCATACCCGGCCGCCGTGCGCAGACGATAGACAGCTTTGTTGCCGGTTTGGAAAGCCGGGGCGACATCGTGCAGACGACCATCCGAACCGACAATGGCGGCGGGACGATCCAGCAACTCGTCAATGCGGACGTTGCCTTCGGCCGTCGCCACCAGCGTGTCCCCCGTCACGCACGGATTGCTCGCATTGATCCTTCCATCCATCGGGCACGTGTGCCACTCGTTCACCGTCGTGTCGTACTGCACGCCCGGATCGGCGCACGACCAGGCGGCGTTGGCGATCTGGTCCCACAGGTCGCGGGCCGGCAGCGTCTTCGCCGGCTTGGGTTGGCGGTTTTCCTTCTTCGCCTTTTCCTTCTCGGTGCGCCAGATCAGGTGCCACGGGGCGTCGTTGTGGACCGCTTCCATGAACGCGCTGGTGATCCGCACCGAGTTGTTGCTGTTCTGGCCCGACACGGTGGCGTAGGCCTTGCTGTTCCAGTCGGTGTCGTACTCCTCGACGTGGACGCTGGTCACGCCCTGCTGGGCGAGCTGCACCATCCGATGGATGTAGTTGGCGGGAATCAAATCGGACTGGGCCTCGACGATCGCCTTGCGGAAGTCGCGGTTCTTGGCCTTGTCGAACTTCTCGGCGGCGTTCGCCCAGCCGTGAATGGCCTTGAGGATCGCGTTCAGATGGCGATTGAGCAGCTTCGAGCCGGTCACCAGCGCGGCCACCTTTTGCTCCTCGACGACCTTCCAGTTCACGAACTCCTCGACGTCGGGATGATCGAGATCGAGCACGACCATCTTGGCGGCGCGGCGGGTGGTGCCGCCGGACTTGATGGCGCCGGCGGCGCGATCGCCGATCTTGAGGAAGCTCATCAGGCCCGACGACTTGCCGCCGCCGGAGAGGGGCTCGCCTTCGCCGCGGAGGTTGGAGAAGTTGCTGCCGGTGCCGGAGCCGTACTTGAAGATGCGGGCTTCGCGGACCCACAGGTCCATGATGCCGCCTTCGTTGACCAGGTCGTCGTTGATCGACTGGATGAAGCAAGCGTGCGGCGCGGGCCGTTCGTAGGCGCTGGTCGAGCGGGTCATCTGGCCGGTCTGCGGCTCGACATACCAGTGGCCCTGTGGCGGGCCTTCGATGCCGTAGGCCCAGTGGAGGCCGGTGTTGAACCACTGCGGGCTGTTGGGCGCCGCGACTTGGAGGGCCAGCATGCAGCAGGTTTCGTCAAAGAACGCCTGGGCGTCGGCCTCGCTGGAGAAGTAGCCGCCTTTCCAGCCCCAGTACGTCCAGCAGCCGGCGAGCCGGCGAAAGACCTGGCGGGCGTCGGTCTCGCGGCCCATGGTCGAGTGGGCGGCGGGCCGGCTGCGCTGCAGCCAGCCGGGAACGCCTGGTTCGGCGACGCGGTCGAGGGCGCTGGGCACGCTGGCGCGGCGGAAGTACTTCTGCGAGAGAATGTCCACGGCGACCTGCGACCAGCCTTCCGGGGCCAGCAGATCCTTCATTTCGAAGACGACGGCGCCGTCCGGATTCACGATGCGCGACGTCCGCGGCACAAACTTGATGGAGGCGAAGGGATCCTGACCGGCGACGGTGTAGCGACGGGGGATGTGCATGACAACATCCTATCGGAAGTTTTGTTCACTGTTCATCCTAACAGATGGGTCGTCCTTTGCCAAAGCAAATTCCATCTGCCGTGGGTTGCAACAGTGATCCTTTGATGGGGACGGGAAGATCATACCGAGTGCGCCGACGGGAGAGAATAGCCCGCCCCGGTTTTTGGTCGCCGTAAAGCTGGGCAACATCTTCCGGTTACGGCACATTTTATTGACATGGCGGTGTCACAGGGCTTGGCGGCGGAAATTACTGCGCGGAGCGCGTCGCTCGGGCAAAAAATTGGTGAATTCACCATGAAAAACCAGCTGACGCCGGCGAGCGTCGCGGCGTCAAACCCCGGCGAGCGTCGCGGCGTCAAACCCCGGCGAGCGTCGCGGCGTAAGCCCGACGTGGATGGCGGTTGTGCAGCGACTCTGCACCTCGCGCTCACGCCGCGCCGCTCGCCGATCTTCACGTCGGGCTCACGCCGCGCCGCTCGGATGACTGCGCCGCCGCGGCCTGGACGGTCGGGACCGGGATGATTTTCGGGCGTGGGACGGCGATCGCGGTCACCGCGCCGTGACGTTGCCGCAGTTGCGAAAAGTTCAGGCGCAGGAACGCGTGCAACCGCGCGTCGGGCTTGCACATCAGGTAAGCGCGGGCCAATTCCGCCATGTGGCGGTCGTACTGGCGCCGGCTGGTGGAATGGAGCTGGCAACGGCCGGCGTGGCGGCGCAGATCGCCGTTGAAATCCGGGTCGATGTGGTGCAGCTCGTGGAACAGCGTGATCAGCTTGTCATCGAATTCCTGGTCGAGAAAGCGCGGCAGACAGAAAGTGAGCACGTACAGGAATTCGTGATCGTCGAGGAAGTAACGCTGCACCTGGTAGGTGGCGCACTGGCGCTGGCGGGTGATCTGCCCGTACTGAAACCGGAGCGGCGTGACGCGGGCCTGCAGGCCGTGGCGGCGGCCGTTGCGGGCTTGCGTCGCCGACACCAGGATCCGCGCCACGTCCAGCCCCTTGAACTCGGGGGTGCGGGCCACGATGTCTTCGAGCAACTCGCGCATGTGCCGGCAGAAATCGAACGGTTGATTGGCCGGGCCGGTGTCGTGCCAGGGTTGCCCTGTGGCCCAGGAAGCGGCTCCTGCTCGCGCCGTTTCAATGACGCGGACGGGCAGCGGCCGGCGCCCGCTCCGCCAGCGCAACACCAACTGGTGGTTGCCAAAGCCCGTGATCGGTTCGCTGGAACGCATGAAAAGTCCTCCGTGCCTGACGGGACCGCAAACTGGGGAACTTCGGCAAGCTGTCGCTGTCGCCGCGACGAGCGTCCGGGCCACGACCGCGAGACTTTAATGATCCGGAGCGCAGCCTCGGAAATCCACTCAATTCCTGAAGCGAGCTTGCCGATAACGCAAGAGAATCCACCTGTGTCGATTGTTCTCAGGGTTTGTGAAAAATGGGGACTGGCTCCGGCCGTCCCTCGAAAAGCGTTGGGGACGAGGCCGGCGCCTGTCCCCATTTTTCAGAGGAAAGGCGACGGTCATGAACACGCGAAGCCGCTGGACGTGGCTGTTGAGTGGGGCAATGGGCCTGGGAACCGTGTTGGTGTCGGGTTGCCAGACCTGGGTCCCCGAAGCCGGCATGACCTTGCCGTCCGGACACTACCTCGACCATCCGCCGCAATACATCCCGCGCTCGCCGGCGTTCCCGCTCACCAAGGAGCTGCAGAGTCTCGAAGAGGCGGCCGCCAGGCAGAATGCCGGTGCGTTCGCGCCTTGAACCGCACGTATCCGACAGCCCTTGCGATGGCCGGACAGATGACCGGATAACCTGCGGCGACCTTTCTGTCGTCGACGGTCAGGAAATATCCACATCGTTGATCGCTTTTCGATTGCATCAGCCCCGTCTTACCCTACAATAAGGCCATCGATCCATATGCATTTTTTTACCCTCATCGTGGGTCGCCGGTTTTGACGAAGATTTTCGTTGCACGAGGTCCAATCGTCCGCCATACTTCGGTTTTCCCGAGTCGCCTACGCCGAAACGAGCTTCTTGACCTATGCTTGGTGAGAGCCGGAACTCTTGCCAAGCGTGTGGGTCTTGCGGACCGCACACTGGATCGAGGTCGTCTATGAAAGTGAGCTTGGTGGTCGCCACCGCCGGCAAGTCGCTTGGACAGGTCATTCCGATCACGCTGGCCCAGTTCGTCATCGGCCGCGATCCGCAGTGCAACTTGCGGCCGGCCAGCGCCCTCATCAGCAAACGCCACTGCGCCATCCTCACCAAGAGCGGTCAGGTGTTCGTGCGCGACTTCGACAGCACCAACGGCACCTTCATCAACGATCAGCCGGTGAAGGGCGAACTCCCCTTGCAGCACGACGACGTGCTCAAGGTGGGGCCGCTGGCGTTCAAGGTGCAGATTGAAGGTGCGGCGTCGATCAGCAAGCCGACGCCGCCGCCGCAGTCTGCGGCCAGCGCCGACGACGAAGCCGCGGCCGCCATGCTGCTCGGCTTGCAAGACGACACCGGCGCCGGCGGCGAGGGAAACGCCGGCAGCGATTCCGCCGTCCCGTCGGGAAGTACGGTCTTCGACTTGCCCAATCCCGTGACCGGGACCGGCGAAGCTCCGGCCGCCGGGTCGGACGACAAGAACGCCGCGGCGAAAAAGCCGGATGCCAAGGCCGCGGCGGCGTCCGCCTCGAAAGCCGCCGAGTCGCTCTTGGCCAAGTACACGCGCCGGCAACGCTGACGCGGTACGGCCGGCCAACCAAGTCTCGCGTTCAGCCCGTGACGAAGCCGATTGCGCACGATGCAACTTCTCCGCGACGCCACGATCCGCGCCTCGATCCGCCGGCGTTTGCTGGCGTGGTTTGCCGAGCACGCCCGCGACCTGCCGTGGCGTCGCCGCCGCGATCCGTATGCCGTCTGGGTCAGCGAGGTCATGCTCCAGCAAACCCAGGCCGCCACCGTCATCGGCTACTTCGAACGCTTCGTCCAGCAATTCCCGGATGTCGCGGCCCTCGCCGCCGCCGACGAGCAGCAGGTGCTGCGCGCCTGGGAAGGTCTCGGCTACTACCGCCGGGCCCGCTCGCTCCACCGGGCGGCGCGGCAACTGTGCCGCGACCACGCCGGCCACATCCCCGATGATGCCCAATCGCTCGGCCGTCTTCCGGGGCTCGGCCGCTACACGGTCAACGCGATTCTCTCGCAAGCCTACGAGCGCCGCTTGCCGATCCTGGAAACGAACAGCCGCCGCGTCCTGTGCCGCTTGCTGGGCGAGCGCGGCGACCCGGCCGCGGCGCCGGTTCAACAACGGCTGTGGGCCGCGGCGACCGCCCTGCTGCCGCGCCGCCGCATCGGCGACTTCAACCAGGCCCTCATGGAGCTGGGCGCCTTGATCTGCACGCCGGACCAGCCCGCGTGCGCTCGCTGTCCGCTGGCGCGCCATTGTCGGGCGTGCCGCCAAGGCGCCCAGGCCGACATCCCGCGCCCGGCGAAACGCCCGCCGGTGGAAGAGGTCAACGAAGTCGCCGTCGCCGTGTGGCGCCAACGCCGGGTGCTGCTCGTCCAATGTCCTGAGGCCGGCCGCTGGGCCGGGATGTGGGAGCTGCCGCGGCGCGCGGTGACGGCGCGCTCGACGCCCGATCGCATCGCCCATCAGCTGTTGTCGGAACTGGGCATCGACGCCGATCTTGGTCCGCAGCTGACGACGGTTCGCCACGGCGTGACGCGCTTTCGCATCCAGCTCATCTGCCTCGAAGCGACGCACCGGCGCGGCTCATTCCGGCCGGGGTTGTATCCGGCGGGGCACTGGGTCGCGCCGCCGGAGCTGGCCGCGTATCCGCTGAGCGCGCCGCAACGTCGTCTGGCCCAGGCGTTGGCGGTTCATTGTCATTGATGAAAGGACGCGTGGCCGGCTTCGAAGACTCAGCCCCGGCCACGAACTACAGTGCCGGCCACGTGACGAAGCCCCGGCCACCGCAACACATCGCGTCCGATTCGGCTGTCTTGGGCGGTCCGGCTCTGCTATAACCACCTAGAACCTCATTCCTTTTTTAAGGAGCCTTTCATGCGTGCGACCTTGTCCTGGGCCGCCCCCGCCATGCTCTTGGCGTGCATGGGTTGCGGCCACGAAGGCGCTTCGACCAAGAAAGCGCCGAGCCCCGGTTCGACCTCGGCCAAGACCGATGACGCGGTCACCGGCTCGATGACCACGGTCACTCTCAAAGTGGACGGCATGACCTGACCCGTGGGTTGAGTGTCCCGGGCCAAGAAAGCCTTGGCCAGTCTGCCGTGGGTAGACCAGAACTCGAAAAACATCCATGCGGATACCGGAACCCAGAAGGTGCGCTTCGGCGTGCCCGACATGTCCAAGTTCGACGAACAGCAGCTCAAGGACGCGTTCAAGAAGAACGACTTCCCCACCATCGAAGTGCTCAGCAAATCGAAGGCGTGAACGACGCCGCTTGCGGCTTGGCGTTCGCGTCATTACTCCAGATGATGCGGGCGCAAGCCGCCGGCGGCCTCTCTATCCTGCCTCACTTCCCACGTCGCTCCGAAATCCTCAGTAACTCGGCGTGACAGGACCGCCGCCGCTCGATATGCTCCCGCCTCTTTTCCGGCGGATGTTCGCGGAGCGAGGATCGCCATGCGTCCCCTGGGTGGCTCGGTGCTGGCGTTGGTGATCGGTCTTCCGGGGTGCTTCAAGAGCGCCGCGCCGCGCTTGCCGCCGGCCGACCCGCCGCCCGCCGTGGCGCTCGCCCGGCCGCAGATCGATCCGCACAGCGGCGGTCCGCACATGGACGGTCAGCAAGTCGGCAGCCCGCAAGGCGCCGGCCCGCAAGGCGCCGGCCCGCAAGGCGCCGGCCCGCAAGGCGCCGGCCCGCAGGTCGGGCAATTGGCCCCCGACATCAGCGGCGAGGACCTCGACGGCGTCCCCTTCCGGCTCAGCGACTATCGCGGCAAGGTCATCCTTCTCGATTTCTGGGGGCACTGGTGACCGCCGTGCCGGGCGCTCTACGCCCACGAGCGGTCGCTCGTCGACAAGTATCGCAACCGGCCTTTCGCACTGCTGGGCGTCAACAGCGACCCGGACCTCGACGTGGTCCGCGCCGCCGTCGCCAAGCACCGCATCAACTGGCGCTCGTGGTGGGCGGAAGGCCCCGACGGCATCATCCCGCAGCAATGGGACATCACCGGCTGGCCGACGCTCATCGTCATCGACGCCCACGGCATCATCCGCCACCGCTCGGGATCGGCCGAGGGGTTGGACCACATCATCGAAACCCTGGTCCGCGAAGCGGAGTTCCGTGAGTGAGTAGCTACGAATCGCTTCCCACGCGCCATCCGCCTCTTTACAATAGAAGCCTGATCCGCCCGCATGCCCGCCTTCTACCGGATGCCGGTCCTCATGGCGACCTCGTGCCGACTTGCGCTGGTTGTTCTTACGGTTGCCGCGTGGCGCCCTGTCGTCGGCGCCCAGACGCCGGCTGATCTTGAGTTCTTCGAGCAGCGCATCCGTCCGGCCCTCGCCGAGCATTGCCACAAGTGTCACGGGGCCGAAAAACCAAAGGCCCACCTGCGTCTGGATAGCCGGGCCAATGCCCTCAAGGGCGGCGACTCGGGCCGGGCCGTGGTCCCCGGCGCGCCGGCCCAAAGCCTGATGCTGAAGGCGATCGGCTACGGCGACCCGGAGCTGCGCATGCCGCCGCGCGGCAAGCTGCCCGACGCGGTCATCGCCGACTTCACGAAGTGGATTCAGCTCGGCGCCCCATGGCCCGACGATGCCGGCAACCAGAAGCTACCAGTGGCCAAGGAGTTCGACCTGAAGGCGCGCAGCCGGCACTGGTCGCTGCGGCCGCTGCAACTGCCGACGACGCCGCGGGTGAAGAACGCCGCCTGGGTGCAGACGCCGATCGATGCGTTCATCCTCGCCAGGCTGGAGGAGAAGGGTTTGACGCCGGCGCCGCCGGCCGATCCACGCACCCTGCTGCGGCGCATGTACTTCGACGTGATCGGTCTGCCGCCGACGGTGCACGAGATGGAGGAGTTTGTCCAGGCGTGGGACGGCTCGAACGCGAAACGGCAAGCACTGATCGCGCAGGTCGCGGACCGGTTGCTGTCATCGCCGCGCTACGGCGAACGCTGGGCCCGGCACTGGCTCGACCTGGTGCGCTACGCCGAGACGCAGGGGCACGAGTTCGACTTCGAGATCGCGGACGCCTGGAAGTACCGCGACTACGTGATCCGCGCCCTCAATGACGACGTTCCCTACGATCAGTTCGTGCGCGAGCACATCGCCGGCGATCTGCTCGGCAATCCGCGGCGGCATCCGCAAACCAGGACGAATGAGTCGATCTTGGGCGCCGGCTTCTGGTGGCTGGGCGAAGCCAAGCACTCGCCGGTCGATTCGCGCGCCGACCAGGCCGACCGCATCGACAACCAGATCGACGTGTTCGGCAAGGCGTTCCTGGGCCTGACGATTGCCTGCGCCCGCTGCCACGATCACAAGTTCGACGCCATCTCCACGAAGGATTACTACGCGCTCGCCGGCTACCTGCAGAGCTCGCGGCAGGACCGTGCCTTCATCGACTCGGCGGCGGAGCGCCGCGCCAAGCTGGCGCCGCTCGTCAAGGTCCGGACGGCCATCGGCAACCTGCTGCCGCCGCAGAAGTTCATCCGGCCGCGGCTCGGGCCGTCGGCCGGCGAAGCGCTGGCCTCGTTTGCGAAGGGGACGTGGGGAGATTGGACCGTCACCGGCGAGGCGTTCGGGACCGGCCCGAGCGGTCCGGGCGCGGCGTTGATCCGTCCGGAACAGGACCATGGCGCGATCACGGCGCTGCCGCCGGGCCTGGCGCACAGTGCGTTGCTTTCGACGAAGTTGCACGGCGCGCTGCGGTCGCCGACGTTCGTCCTCCGCCACGGCAAGATCCATTATCGGTTGGCCGGCAAGCAGGCTCGCGTCAACGTCGTGGTCAACGGCCTGCAACTGATTCGCGAGCCGATCTACGGCAGCCTCACGTTCGCGGTGGACAACGAAGCCATGCACTGGCGCACGCAGGACGTGTCGATGTGGCTGGGCCAGCGCGCCTACATCGAGGTGCTCGACGACGGTCCCGGCTACGCCGTGTTGGAACAAGTCATTCTCAGCGACGACGATCGGCCTCCGGACGCGGCCGGCGCCGGCGGGCGCATGGCGCCGGCGCCGGCGGCGCTCGTACCGCTGCTGGAGGAGTTCCGCAAGTATGAGGCGGCCCTGGATGCGCCGCGGCGGGCGCTGGCCACGGCCGACGGCAACGGCGTCAACGAGCACGTCTTCATCCGCGGCAACCCCAAGAAGCTCGGCGCGGTCGTGCCGCGGCGTTTCCTGGAGGTCTTCGGCGGCGTCACGCCGCCGCCCGGCAATGGCAGCGGCCGGCTGGAGCTGGCCGAGCACATGCTCGATCCCGGCAAGACGCCGATCCTGCCGCGCGTGCTGGTCAACCGCGTCTGGAAGCACCACTTCGGCGAAGGCATCGTCCGCTCGCCCGACGATTTCGGCGTGCTCGGCCAGGCGCCGACGCACCCGGAGCTGCTTGATTACCTGGCGCTCGAATTCGTCCGGAACGGCTGGTCGCTGAAGAAGCTCCACAAACTCATGGTGCTGTCGGCGACCTATCAGCAGGCGTCAAGCCCCAAGGCGAGCAACGCGAGCCTTGGGGGCCGTCCATCCCGTCGCGCCAACCCCGACACCGTCGATCCGGACAACAAGCTCCTGCAGCGCATGCCGGTGCGGCGTCTGGAGGCCGAGGCGATCCGCGACGCGATGCTGGCCGTGTCCGGCCGGCTCGATCCGACGCCGTTCGGGCCGAGCGTGCCGGTGCACCTGACGCCGTTCATGGTGGGCCGCGGCCGGCCGGGGGTGGGCGGGCCCCTCGACGGCCACGGCCGCCGCTCGATCTACATCGCCGTGCGCCGCAACTTCCTGACGCCGATGTTCGTCGCCTTCGATTATCCGACGCCGTTCTCGACGATCGGCCGCCGTTCGGTGTCGAACGTGCCGGCGCAGGCGCTGACGATGCTGAACAATCCGCTGGTCCTTCAGCAGGCGGAGCTGTGGGCGCGGCGCGTGCTCAAGGAAGCGGGGATGACGGCCGCCGAGCGCGTGCGGCGGATGTTTGAGACGGGCCTGGGCCGCCCGCCGACGGCCAGTGAGCTGGCCGACGCGCTGGCGTTCTTCGACGAACAGACGCGTATCCATGGCCGGGCGGATGATGTGCGGTCATGGACGGAGTTCGCCCACGTGCTGTTCAACGTCAAGGAGTTCATCTTCGTGAATTGAGGGTGACCGGTGTGAACGGCCTCGGGCTTGCCGTTTCGCATTCGCCGGATCGCGCGAGCGCTAAACGGCAAGCCATTCGCGTCTTGTTGCGGCGCAGGAACATGATCACGTTAACCGTTGAACCACATCCCCTGCTCGATCTCCGCGCGTTCGCGACGACCTTCCCTGCGCCGCTGGGCGAGCTGCCGACGCCGCCGGAGATGCTCGCGCTCCTGTCCGTGACCGCGCCGGCGCCCTTGCGCAGCGACGATGGCGTGCGCGAAGCCGTGCGCCGGCTGCTCCGCCACGGCGGCTTCAAGCCCGCCGGCCGCAGCAAGCCGGCGTCGGAATATCTCGTCAAGGCGGTGACCGACGGCACGCTGGGGACGATCAACGCGGCCGTGGACATCTGCAACATCGTGTCGCTGCACAGCGGCTTGCCGATCAGCGTCGTCGATCTGGACAAGGCGGCGCCGCCGTTTCGCACGGCCGTGGCGCCGGCCGGGGCCGCGTACGTGTTCAACGCGTCGGGCCAGAGCATCGATCTGGAAGGCCTCTTGTGCCTGGACGATGCGGCCGGGCCGTGCAGCAACGCGGTCAAGGACGCCCAGCGGACGAAGACCGACGCGGCGACGCGGCGGACGTTGACGGTGATCTGGGGCGCGACTCAGCTCGGCGACCGGACGCGGGACGCGGAACGTTGGTATCGAGAGCTGTTGCACCGGGCGGGCGCGAGCACCGACGACGTGCACCGCGCATGACAAAGCCCACGGACGCCGGTCCGTGGGCTTACCCAGATCGCGATTACTTCTTGGCGTCCTTCTTTCCCTTGTCGCCGCCCGCCGGTTTCGCGGCCGCCGCGGGCTTGGCGCCCGCCGCCGGTTTCGCCCCGGCCGCCGGTTTCGCTCCTGCCGCCGGCGCGCCCGCCGCCGCCGCGCCTTCGGCCCCTTCCGCCGGTTTCTCCTCTTCCTTGGCCTTCTTCACCTTCTTGACGACGAGCTTGATCACCTTGACCTTCGGCAGGCCGAACGGGCTGCGGTCCGCCGGCCAGCGTTCTTCGGTCTTCAACCTCAAGATGCGTTCGCCGCGCGTCAGCACGTTGCGGGCCCGCACCAGCGAACCCTTGCGACGCAGACTTTTATCGATCGACATCGGCGTGGCCCTTTCAAGAATCCAAGCACAGGAACGGTACATGATAAACGGCGGACCGCGCATCGACAAGGGCGACGGCGAGCGGCGCTGCCAGCGGCGAGCGGCGCGGCGTCAGCCCGCCGTGTCAGGATCCCACCATCGGCGGCTGTTCCTTTCCAGTCGGGCTGACGCCCCGACGCTCGCCCTATTCTTCCTCCCGCCGTTCGCGCACGTTGAACTCCAGCTTCCACTTGTCCTTGCCGTCGCGGCTGTAGCACCACAGCTCCAGCGTCCCCACTTCCGTGACCTTCGAGTGCAGACGCACCGGCACGGTCCGCCCCTCCTTGCCGGGGGCTTCGAGCGTCGTGGCCATCGGCGCCAGCTCTTCGATGTCGCCGTGCCATTCGTCCACGAGCAGCCCGACGGTGTCGTTGCGGCGTTGACTTGAGCCCAGGAAGCGAAACTCGGCAGGCTCGCCGACGATGAGGCCGAACTCCTGGCCGGGGACGTCGGCTTCGGTGCCTTCCTCCATGCCGAAGGGGACGACGCACAAAGCCTTGAGGGGCGGCGCGGCGCCGGGGACGGCGGGCAGGGCGGTCTCGATGCCGACGTAGTACGACCGCGCCGCCCCGCCGCGGATGCGGATGCCCTGGCCGCGCCGCACCAGGCCGTAGTAGGCGGCGCCCGACGCGACCGCGCGGTCCAGATCGGTGCCGGACAGCTCGCGCATGCCGCTCTTGACATGAATCCATTCGCCGAGCACCTCGGTGAGCCGTTGCCGCAAGGGCGCCGCCTTGAAGACGCCGCCGTTATACAGCACCGCGGCCGGCTGCGTCGCCTTCTTTTTGCGCTTGCTCGATTTCTGGGCCAGCACCTCCTCGTGCCGCGTCAGGAAATGGGCCAGATGCTTGGTCACCGCCGGATCGGCGGCGTACGGCAGCCCGATCTCCTGCAGGCCGACCGTGCGTTGCCGCTGCGGCACGGCGTCGCGCGGCGTTGACGGAAAGAAGCCATCGACCAGCGCCTTCTCCACCTCGGCGCGGCTCAGCTCGCCCTTGATCGTGCCGCCGATCACCCGGCTGCCGCGGCCGAGCACCGTCACCGGCGCGGCCTTGAGTTCGGGCTGGGCGAACAGCGTCTCCTTGGCGAGCCGGCAGCTATGCCAGAGCATGTGCATCTGGCCCTGATCGAGCTTGGTCCCCTTGGCCGCCAGGCCGGCCGCGGCGTGGTGGGCCAGGGCCAGGTCCATGTTGTCGCCGCCGAGGAGAATGTGATCGCCGACCGCGACCCGCGTCAGCACGAGCTGCCCGGCTTCCTCGCTGACGGCGATCAGCGACAGGTCGGTCGTGCCGCCGCCGAGATCGCACACCAGCACCACGTCGCCGACCTCGACCTGCTCGCGCCAGGCGTCGTGGCTGGCGTCGATCCAGGCATAGAACGCCGCCTGCGGCTCTTCGAGGAGTGTGATCTTCTCCAATCCCGCGGCCCGCGCCGCCTCCACCGTCAGCTCACGCGCCACGGCATCGAACGACGCCGGCACCGTCAGGATGATGTCCTGGCTCTCCAGCCGATGCTCGACGACGTCCTTGGCGACCAAGTGATTCCACGCGTCCACGAGGTGCTTGAGGTAGTAGGTGCTGGCCTCGACGGGCGACAGCCGTCGCGCGTCATCGGGCGCTTTCCACGGCAAGATCGGCTGCTTGCGATCGACCCCCGTGTGCGACAGCCACGACTTGGCGGACGCGACCAGCCGCGTGGGCACCTGGCTGCCGAAGGACCGCGCGAATTCGCCGACGCAGAAATCGCGCTTGCCGGCCCAGGGAAGGTCGAGCGCGCCCGCCGGCTGCTCGTTGGGCCCCGGCAGATACAGAAACGACGGCAACAGCGGCCGCGATTCGACGATGCCCGGCTGGACCACTTGCGGAATCGGCATCGTTTGGATCGCCGGACGATCGCCGGCGCCGGTATCGATGTATGAGACCGCGCAGTTGGTCGTGCCGAGATCGATGCCGACGACGTAACGGGAGTGAGTCATGTTTCGGTTGAACCACAGAGACACAGTTGATCAACAATCCAACGCGGGTCTTGCTCAGGCGCAAATAGGTCAGGAGCTGAGCCTCGTGAACGGGATGCAGTTTCTCCACGGCCTTGAGCTCGACGACCAAACGGCTCGGGAAGAACAAGTCCATCTTGAGCTGGCCATCCAGTTGCACACCCTTGTACTCGAGGGGTATCTCCACTTCTGATCGAAAATCGGCCGCGCGCAGCCGCAGCTCTTGCTCCATGCACCGATGATAGATCGATTCGAGCAGCCCAGGTCCCATGATCCGATGCACCTCAATCGCCGCACCAATGACCAGATGCGTCAAGGGATCGCGCTCTTCCATGTCTCTATCGTCCCTTCCGCCTTTTCTTCTCTGTGTCTCTGTGTCTCTGTGGTTCAAACTCTTCTCACGGCATTTCAACTTCCGCCGGGTGGACGACGAATTCGTCCTGCCCTTGCGGCGGCTTGGCGAGCTTCAACTCCTTCACGCGCCAGCCGTGGTGCTGCAGCGTGCCGCGGAAGGGGGGTTCGCCGGTGACGTTGCCCGTCAGGCGGATGGCGCCGGGGTCGAAGCCGGCGGCAACCTCGACGCTGGCGCCCTCGGCCTGGGCCAGCACCGGTTCGATTGTCACATGATCGTTGATCGCCTTCTGGCAGTTCTTGTGGATGTCGCGCACCGCCGCCCCGATCTGGTCGTTGGAGTACGCCTGGATGTCCTCGAGCAAGAAGTCGAGCAACCGTCCTTCGCGCTGCAACAGCGCCAAGAGCCGCAGCGGCTCGCCGGACGGCCTGGGCGGCGCCGCCGGTTTTTCGGGCTCGATCAGTGCGTTCACCTTGCCGGCGAACTTTTGATCGCGCAGCCAGCGGCCGGCGATTTGCCGCGCTGCGAAGTACCGTCCGAGGCCGCCCGCGGTGACGAACGCGTACAAGAGCCAGAGAACGACGACCGCGGCGAGGGTGCATAATACCGGAGCAAGGTAATCCATGGCGCGCTGTCTCGAAGCAGTTGGTTTCATGCTGTCGAAGTGATTATATGGAACACTGATTCACGCTGATCTTCGCTAATGGGTACAGTGCGTCGCATAGTGTCGGTTTGCGGCGCTCAGCGTTTCGATCATGCCGCTCGCAGGGAAATCTGACGATTGCGACTTGGGCCGGCGTTGCCCTGCGAGTGAGAAGGGGATCAAGGCGCGGACACTGGCCGACTCATGAGCATGACGACTTTCCCATACTCCACGCCTTCCAAGGCGTGCAGGTCGTGTTCGATGTCTTCCCGTTCGCCAAGCTTGCTGGTCCATCGGCCATTGGGGAGTTGCCTGGCGGCATGTTGCGGTCCATGGTCGTCGGCAAACAACGCGATTTTTTCGAAGCCCGTTTCCAGGTTCTCATTCACACACACGCCAAATCCCACGGAACCAAATGCCTCTTGAAATGCGATCAGCGTTTCTTCACGCCGGGCGTTTGCGGGCCAATAGCGCTGTCTGAAGAGGTCGGGCCACCACCATCGGCTGACATCGCCGGCAGCCCACGCGATGCAATTGTAGAGATCGGTCGCGAGGCTGGTGACTTGATGCGAGGAACCCGCGAGTCCGGGAAAAATGGTCTCCAGATCTACCATTGATATCCCTGCTCTTTGCCCCACTGCAGCCAGCTTTCGGTTGTCTTGAGGATGTTGCCGGCGTCTGGCTCCGCGACGGGATTCGCGCCCGTGATGGCGCTCAGGGCGGCGAACCAATGTCGCCGATTGATTTCCAGATCGCGCAACAGCAAGGGAACTACCGGCGGGCCAAGCGCGATGATTTCCTTATACGCGGGATGGTGCTCGCGCTTGCTGGAAGATGAGAGGTGAGCAACCGCCGCTTGCCATTCGGCCGCCAAGCGCTCGAACTTTTCTTCCAACGTCTCGGGGATCCGAGCGGGAGCCGGTTTTGTTGATGCGCTTGCCATGGGATTTCTCCGGTCAGGAGCGATGCAGACGTCCGGGACCGGTCATCGGCCATAATCTAGTGGCGGTATCGGCGTCCGGCATCCGTAGGTGGAATCAGCGTTCGCCGCCTTCAGATACCATTCCATTCTACCGCGTGCTTCAAGCCGCGCGGCGAGCAGCTTCTTTCTTGTCCAGGACCTGGCTGACAAAACCGAACACCTCACGCTCGAAACGCGGCTGTGCGAAGTGGAGCGCATGCCGCCGCAGCGCTTGCGGCTCGAACGCGTCAACCTGCCGCTCGAAGCGCTCCATGGCCTCGGCCAGGCATTCGACCGTTTGCTCTTCGAACAGGATGCCGGTCGGCCGGTCACCTTCGCCCAGCGGCAGCACCGTATCCAGGGCGCCGCCCCGGCCGTAGGCGAGCACCGGCGTGCCGCACGCCTGGGCCTCCACCGGCACGATGCCGAAATCCTCCTCGCCGGGAAACAGCAGCGCCCGGCACCGGCGCAGGTGGTCGCGGACCGCCTCGTCGGGTTGCCAGCCGAGGAAGCGAATCGTCGGCCCGGCCAGCGACCGCAGCCTCTGTTCATCTTGCCCCGAGCCGATGACCACCAGCTCGCGGCCCAAGCGATTGCAGGTTTCGATGGCGAGGTCGAAGCGCTTGTACGGCGCGAACGCCGACATCGCCAGGTAGTAGTCCGCACGCGGCGTGTCGGCTGGACAATAGTAATCGGTGTCCACCGGCGGATGGATCACCACGCTGTCGCGGCCGTAACAGTCACGGATGCGCTCCTGCACGGCCCGGCTGATGGCGACGAAGTGCGTCACGTTGGCGGCGGTCCTGCGGTCCCAGTCGCGCAGCCGGTTGAGAACGCGGTCGGCGGCCCAGCCCTTCAGCCCGCGCCAGCCGTACGAGCGGCGCAGGTGCCAGGCGTACCGCATCGGCGTCAGGCAGTAGCAGACGTGCGGAACGCCGGGCGGCGGCGTCACCCCCTTGGCGACGCAATGGCTCGTGCTGAGCACCAGCTCGCAGTCCGGCAGCCGCCAGCGAACGGCCCGCGGCATCAGGGGCAACAGATAACGATAGTAGCGATGGACTCCCGGCAGCCAGTTGAGCCAGCTTGTCCGAACGGGACGATCTTCCATGGCGGCGCTGACCGAGCCGCGGCGGTGCAGCACCGTGTAGAGGGGAGCCTCCGGCCAGCGGCGGCAGAAGACGTCGAGCACCTTCTCGCCGCCGCGCATGCCGGTGAGCCAGTCGTGGATCAAGACCACCTGTCGCGAAGCCAGGGCATCCATGCGTCATCTCCGCCATTCATCACTCACCGGGTTTGCCGGGCTTCCGTGCCGTCAGCCCCGGCCACCATCCCGCCGTGGGCCGCCAGTCTACCGGATTCACCGCGACATGGCCTAGGCGACTTTACGCCGAGCGCGTCGAGAAGATTCCACGAATTTCGCCGCGACTGCTGGCGGTTCGCGGCCGTTTCGGCTATATCACAGCTTCTGCCAAGTCTCGTTCCACCCAAGTTCGGAGTCCGCATGCGCCGCTGCATCCTTTCTGTCATGGCTCTCGCCGTTCACCTGTCTCCTGTCCATGCCGGCGCCGCGCCCGTCGAGCGGATCGCCTTCGGGTCGTGCGTTCACCAGGACAAGCCGCAGCCGGTTTGGGACGCGATCGTGGCGACCCGGCCGCAACTGTTTCTCATGATCGGCGACAACATCTACCACGACGTGACCCATGACAAGTCACGCAAGAACGACACGCTGGCCCAGAAATACGCGCGCCTGGATGCCCAGCCCGGCTTTCGGAAGCTCCGGCAATCGTGTCCGCTCCTGGCCACGTGGGACGATCACGACTACGGCCTCAACGACGCCGGCGCCAGCTACCCGCTCCGGAGAGAATCGCAGCAGGCCTTTGTCGATTTCGCGGGCGTCCCGGCCGATTCGCCGCGCCGCCGGCAGGAAGGCGTCTACCACGCCGAGATCTTCGGGCCGGCCGACAAGAGCGTGCAAGTCCTCCTGCTCGACACCCGCTACTTCCGCGGCCCACTCAAAAAGCGAGCGAAGTTCTTCCCCGGCGAAGGACCGTACGAGCCCAGCAGCGATACCGCCGCCTCGATGCTCGGCGACACGCAATGGAAGTGGCTGGCGGACCAGCTCAAAAAGCCGGCGGCCGTGCGCATCCTGGTCTCCAGCATCCAGGTCGTTCCCCAGGACCATCATTGGGAGAAGTGGCACAACCTGCCGCACGAGCGCGACCGCCTCTTCAAGCTGATCCGCGCCACCGGCGCCGCCGGGCTGTTCTGCATCAGCGGCGACCGCCATCTCGCCGAGCTGTCGATGATGGACGCGGGCATCGGCTATCCCCTTTACGACCTGACCAGCAGCGGCCTCAACCAGGGCTTCGGCAAGTGGCGCAAGCTCGAAACCAATCGTCACCGCGTCATGACCATGAACACGGGCAACAACTTCGGCGTCATCACGATTGACTGGAGCCGGCCCGACCCGCGGCTGAGCCTGCAAATCCGCGACGAGGCCGGCGACATCGCCATCCAGGAACGTGTGCCGCTGAGCGTGCTCAAGCCTGGGACGCTGAAAGCCAAGTCGGCGGCCGCGGCGGCCAAAATCAATGGTCGGATCGTAACGCCCGATCTCGTGCAAGAGCTGTTGAAGAAGGAAGTGACGCTGGAAATGAATGTGAACGCCACCGGCGCGGCGGCAGGCTTGATCTTCTTGAATTCCGCCGAAGATCGCAAGAACCCGGACAACTTCACCATCGTCCTCGACAAGAAAGCCCAGGAAAAGCTGAGTCAGGACGGCATCGCCAACCCGCGCTCGCATTTCGAAGGCAAGGCCATCCGCGTTACCGGCGTGCTGTCCACGTTCCGCGGCACGCCGCAGATCATCGTGTCGGACCCGAAGCAGATCAAAGTTCTACCAAAGTGACGCGACCCCGCGCCCCCAACTCATTTAGCCGGCGAGCTTGCTCGCCGCGGCCGGGACAGCGCCCGAGGTCCGAATCCAACAGAAACCGAACCGGGACATTCACTATTCCCTCGCCCGCCGACGGACTCGGCTGCCTGTCCGGACAGTCGGATTAGCGTTCGCTCCCGATCAGCTCAATGTGAATTGTGGATTTCATCGGGCCATTCTTGCCTTTATTCCCACGGCCACGGCGTTACTTGCTCGGCCCGTCACCAACTTCCCGGATCGATCACGGATTTTCTGGATCGAAAACGGGAATGCCTTCCGCAACGGCCACCGACAACAGATGCTTGTCGGACGAGACAAGCTTATCAATCATCCCCCGGCGCTGCAAATCGATAGCCACCGCCAGCTGCAGGGCATCGAGTGTGCGGATGCGACGAGCGAGGCCGTGAAGGCCGATCAAGCGATCCGCCTCCTTGAAATGCTTCACCAGCAACCGAATCAACTTCGGTCGTCCATTGCCGACGTCGTGCAGGAAACGCTTGCGCAACACCATGAAAGCAGAGGCCGAGAGATCTCCGGTCCGCACTTTGCCTGCGAAGACCGACACCGCTTCGATAACACCGACGCGCGAAATGAACAGAGCCCTGGCGGAATCGGCCCAATGGCGATCGAGCTCGGCTGAACCAGGTTCGACGTGATAATGCTTCGCCAGCGCGCTCGTGTCGAGAAAGCTGCCAGCCATCTAGTCCTCGTCGCGCTCGGCGGAACAGGCCTCGGTCAGGGAACCCGGAATGGCGGCCAAGGCTTGCCGAACCTGGTCTAAGGCAATGTTCGGGTCGCCTTGTGCACGGCAGTAGTTGACGAACGCTTCGTCCTCGAGGTCCTCGGCGGCATCCGGGGCTTCCTTGATTTGCAGGAATACCCGCTGTCTGGGACGGAGCGATAGTTCCTCCAAGGGGCGCAGCACACCGTCCTCGTAAATTGCCTCAACAGTCTGGTGCATTTTTCAGCCTCCTTCGCTTGATCATAGCTGGGGCCGTCCCCAGCAACAAGCTCATCCGGCAGTTGCGTTTTGGCGAGTGCGCTTCCCGCAGGAGTACCTTCACTTGATGAGTACTAATCACCGCACATACCGATTGACGATATTCTCCAGCATCTCCTGCCGGCCGGAGACGTTCACCGCGGCGTCGCCCTTCTCCAGCATGTACGCTTCCAGGTCCTCGAACTTCGCCTGCCCCTGTTCGATCTTGTTGCCGATGCCCGCATCCCACGAGCCGTAGCGCTGCTTCACGAAGTCCTTGAGCACGCCGTCCTGGCGAATCTTCGCGGCCAGCTTCAGGCCGACCGCGAACGCGTCCATGCCGCCGATGTGGGCGTGGAACAGATCGACCGGCTCGAAGCTCTCGCGCCGCACCTTGGCGTCGAAGTTCACCCCGCCCGGCGCCAGCCCGCCCTGGCCAAGGATGACCAGCATGCACTGCGTCGTCAGATAGTAATCGGTCGGGAACTGATCGGTGTCCCAACCCAGCAGCAGGTCGCCGCGGTTGGCGTCGATCGAGCCGAGCAAGCCGCACATCGACGCGTACGCCAGCTCGTGCATCATCGTGTGCCCGGCCAGCGTGGCGTGGTTCGTCTCGATGTTCAGCTTGAAATCCTTGTCCAGCCCGTAGCCGCGCAGGAAGGCGATGCAGTTGGCCGCGTCGAAATCGTATTGATGGACGGTCGGCTCCTTCGGCTTGGGCTCGATGAGGAACTGCCCGCCGAAACCGATCTTCTTCTTGTACTCGACCGCCAGGTGGAAGAACCTCGCCAGATGATCGAGCTCGCGCTTCAGGTCGGTGTTGTAGAGGTTCGAATAGCCTTCGCGGCCGCCCCAGAAGACGTAGTTCTCGCCGCCCAGCTCCTTGGTGACTTCCAGGCATTTCTTGACCTGGGCGCCGGCATAGGCGAAGACGTCGGCGTTGCAGCTCGTGGCGGCGCCGTGCACGAAGCGCGGATTCGAAAACAGGTTGGCGGTGCCCCACAGCAGCTTGATGCCGGTGCGCTGCATCTCGTCCTTCAAGGCCTTCACAACCTTGTCGAGGTTGGCGTTGGTCTCGCGCAGGTTCTTGCCTTCGGGGGCCACGTCGCGGTCATGGAAGCAATAGTACGGAACGCCCAGCTTCTCCATGAACTCGAAAGCGACCTTCACGCGCTTCTGGGCCATGTCCACCGAGTCGGTCCCGTCCTCCCACGGCCGCCTGGCGCACCCCGGCCCGAACGGATCGGCCCCCGTGCCGCGAAAGGTGTGCCAGTAGCAGACGGCGAAGCGCAGGTGCTCGCGCATCGACTTGCCTTCGACCTTCTCGCCGGGGTTGTAGTGCCGAAAGGCGAGCGGGTTCTTGGAATCGGGGCCTTCGAACTTGATCGCGGGGACGTCGGGAAAGAACGGCATGGGAGGGTCACCCAGTGAGGTTGTTCGGGACGGCTGGGAAGTGAGGAACATGATATGGACGGGGATTTGGGGCGTCCGCCTTACGACGCTCGTGCCTTGCCCGGCCTGCTCCGGTCGGGCAGCGGCGCTGTCGCCAACGACGACAAGACCTTTCTTTTCGCCCATCCGATGGTCATGGTGCCGAGACGAACGATTCGTCGGCAGCTTGCAAGGTCTGCAGGCCGCTGGTAATATCATCTCACCCCCCCCGCCGGAGTCCCCGCCATGCTCCACCGCCGCGACGCCATGCTGCGTCTGGGACAAATGGGCCTGGGCGCCCTCACCCTGCCGGGACTCCTCCGCGCCGAGCAAACCGCGCCCGCCGCGCCGCGCGGCCGCGCCAAATCGGTCATCTACCTGTTCCTCTGGGGCGGGCCGCCGCAGCAAGACTTGTGGGACTTGAAGCCCGACGCCCCCGACCGCGTTCGCAGCCTGTTCAATCCCATTCACACCAGCGTCCCCGGCATTCATATCTGCGAGCAGATGCCGCGCCTGGCCCGGCACATGGACAAGGTCGCCGTCGTCCGCTCGCTCACGCATCCCAGCAACGAGCATGAGCCGTCGGTCTATCGCATGCTGACCGGCAAGTACGACATGCCGTTCTCGGTGCCGCGCAACCAGCGGCAACGGTCGCAGTTCCCGTTCGTCGGTTCGGTGGTGTCGCACTTCAGCGAACCTGGGGTGATGCCGGCCTGCGTGACGATTCCGCGGCCGATCGGCCACGACGGCGTCACTTACGCGGGCACGCACGCCGGCTTCCTCGGCCCGCGGCACGATCCGATGGAATTCAAGGAAGCGCCCAACCGGGGCGCTCAGGCGACCCATCCGACCGCCCTGGCCGACGACATGAACACGACCCGGCTCCTGGCGCGGCGCGGGCTGGTCAACGCGCTCGAAGACCAGGAAAGGATGCTGCAATCCTCGCGCGGACCGAGCGGACTGCACGACGGCCTCGGCAGTTTTTACGAGCAAGCCTTCCGGATGCTGTCGTCGCCGGCCGCGAAGAATGCATTCGATCTGAACCTCGAACCGGCCCGGGTCCGCGATCGCTATGGCCGCAACGAGTACGGCGAAAGCATGCTGCTGGCGCGGCGGCTGGTCGAAGCCGGCGTGCGCCTGGTATCGATCACCTGGATGTACATCTTCCCCAATGGCCGGGTGTCGAACGTGTGGGACAATCACGCCGGCTACGGCATCCACGGCGCCCGCACCGGTTACGATCTCTTGAAGAGCCCGGTGTGCATTCCGCCGCTCGACCAGGGCTTGTCGGCGCTCCTGGAAGACCTGTCGGCACGCGGTCTGCTCGACGAGACCTTGATCGCGGTCGCCGGCGAGTTCGGCCGCACGCCCAACATCAATAATGATGCCGGCCGCGATCACTGGGGCGCCTGCCAGTCGGCGCTGTTGGCCGGCGGCGGCATCCGCGGCGGCCAGGTCTACGGCGCCAGCGACAGCCGGGCGGCCTACCCGCGCGAACGCCCGGTGGCGCCGCAGGACTTCATCGCCACCATGCTGCACGCGCTGGGCCTGTCGCCCGACGACGTCATCCGCGACCGGCTCAACCGGCCGTATCACCTTTGCGACGGCCGGCCGCTGGCGAGCTTGTTCTGAGGTGATCCCGCGGGCTTCGGCGCTTGGCGGTTGCAAGAACCAGTTGCAAGAATCGGGGGATTCGGTACGATACGGATGGATGTGCAAACATCCTCGGGGCGTGGCGCAGTTTGGCTAGCGCGCCTGAATGGGGTTCAGGAGGTCGCTGGTTCGAATCCAGTCGCCCCGACATCAGAAGGCCAGTCGGGACAACAAGTTCCGGCTGGCCTTTTTTCCCATCTTGAGGGCCTTTCCAGGGGAAGGGCAGAGTTGAGGGCAGAGTTTCGGAAAAGAACGAGGCCGGCCGCCCGAACGTATCGGGCGGGCCTCGGCGAACCTTTCGGTCTGGCTGACAGGCTGACTGGAGGTTCGTCATGCGATTTCCGAAGCTGTTTTTCCGGGCGTCGAAGGACGCCTGGTACGTTCAACTCGGCAAGCGTCAGATCTCCCTCGGCAAGGACCGCGACGAGGCGTTCGAGCGCTACCGGGTTCTTCTGCTGCAAGAACGGGGGGAGAACCCCGAGCCCGCCTTCCGGCGGCTGACCGCCGCCCAGGTGTTCGACCTGTTCCTCCACTGGTCGAGCCGCCACAACGAGGCGAAGACCTACGAGTGGTATCAGAGTTTTCTCCAGGACTTCTCCGACAAGTACGGCTCCCTGGAGGCTGAAAAGCTGAAGCCGTTTCACGTCACCCGCTGGCTGGATTCGCACCGGGGCTGGGGCGAGGCCAGCCGGCGCTGCGGCACCATCGCGGTGAAGCGGGCGTTCAACTGGGCCGACGCCGAGGGCATCCTGTCGCCCAACCCGCTCAAGCATGTGAAGAAGGGACCACCCAAGCGGCGGGAGCGGATCCTCACCGCCGACGAGCGGCAGCAAATCCTCAAGGCCGCACGGGGTCGCGCGTTCCGCGAATTCGTGCAGGCCCTCCAGGAGACCGGCTGCCGGCCCTCAGAGGTGGGCAAGGTCGAAGCGTCGAACGTGGACCTCGCGGCCGGCCTGTGGGTCCTGCCCGAGCACAAGACGAAGAAGAAAACCGGCCAGCCTCGCCTGGTCTACCTGACGCCCGCGATGCTGGAGCTGACGCGGACGCTCATGGAGCGATATACGCCGCGCCACACGACCGCGTCTGCAACCACCCTGCCAACCGGCGGCTTGCCGACGACCTGGAAAGCCGCGGGCAGGCCGAACAAATCGAGCTGCGCTCCGGCGGACACCACCTCGCGGACTACGCCACCCCGGACTGCCTCGGCGACCTGATCCGCTTTGCCGCCAGCATGGTCCCAACTCGTACCCGTTAACGTGGCCGATCCCCCGCGGCAGAATTCGGCCCCCAAGGAGCGGCGGGGCCTCGGCGAGGTCATTGACTAATAGCTCCCGCAAAATGCGGAAAGTGGCACTCCGAGGCCGTGGTTAGTCCAGGGTCCCATTCGGCGCGAATGACCCTGCTGCGCTGTAACCTGATCCCTTTCGATTACTTCTCGGCGACGGCGATTCGCTTGGCGTCGTCGATCTCGATCCGCGGCACGCCGTCCACCGCTTTGACCGTCCCGGTCGCCCGGATCGTCTTGCCCTTGAAGTGGTCGGCCGGATCGGCGATGCCCGCGTCCTTGAGACTCGCTGCTCCCTTCTTCGTGATCACGACCGCGAAGTTCTTCTCGCTCTTAAAGTCCTCCTCGGCGTCGAGGTAGATCTCGCCCCGCTTTTCCAGACGGTCCTTCGCCGCCTTCACCTCCATCTTGACCGTGATCTCCTTCCCCACCTGCTTGCGGGCCTCGATGGGGCCGAGTGGTCTTGGCTCGTCCGTGGCGAGGGCCGGAAGCGAGAGGAATCCGACAACCAAAAGAACTCGCGCGAGCACGGGACACCTCCTACGGCTTATCCACCATGACCTCGGTGGACTTGATGATCGCCTTGACCGCATCCCCGGCCTGGAGGCCGAGTTGTTCAGCCGAGGTACGACTGATGAGGGACACGATTTCGATTTCGCCCACAGCCACAACGACCTCGGCCATCACGTTTCCGAGCTTCACGGATTTGACGGTCCCCTTGAACTGGTTTCTCGCACTCAACATGGCGGACTCCTCAGCTTCGGGCGATCAGGTGAACGGAAGGCGCTTTCACAAGGGCCGTGATCGGTTCCCCGGCCCGCAGTCCCAGTTCGTCAGAGGCCGTCCGGGTGACGAGGGCGTGGAGGGTGAAGCCGCAGTCCACGCCGACCCGTACCAGCGGCCCTTCGGGGGTCAAGCTGCGGATGACGCCCGCGAGCCGGTTGAGGGGGCTGGCCTTGTTGGAGACCCCCTTCACCAAGGCAACCTCCTCGGCACGGATGCAGACGTAGACCTGTTCAACAAGTGAGGTCGGGGCGAGCGCGATTAACTGCATACCCTCGATCTCCACGGTCGCCAACCCTCCGTCCGTGTGCAAGACCCGACCGGGCTGCACGTTCTCCATGCCCACGATCCGGGCGACCCCGACATCGGCGGGGCGGTTGAAGACTTCCTCGGCCGCCCCCTGCTGGCGGCCCCTGCCGTGATCCAACACGATCAAATGATCCGACAAGGCCACCGCCTCGGTGCGGTCGTGCGTGACGAGGACCACCGGGATGCCGAACTCGACCAGCAGGCGACGGAGTTCGGGGCGAAGCTGCTCACGGGTCGGCTGGTCCAGGGCCGACAGCGGCTCGTCCAGCAGGAGCAGGCGGGGCCGGCGCACCAGCACCCTCGCCAGGGCGATGCGCTGCTGCTCCCCACCGGAGACTTGGTTCGGGTAGCGGTCTTCAAGGCCTCCAAGTCGGAAAAGGCCGAGCATCTCGCCGACCAGCCGCCGCCGCTCCCTCCGGGGCACGCCGCGAAGACCGTAGGCGATGTTCCCGCCGACGGTCAAGTGCGGGAAGAGCGCGTACTCCTGAAACAGGTATCCGATGCCCCGTTGCTGGGGGGTCAGGTACACCCGCCTGTCGGCGTCGAACCACGGCGTCCCTTCAAAGGCGATCCGGCCCTCCTCCGGACGCTCCAGTCCGGCGAGGCAGCGCAGGGTCGTCGTCTTGCCGCAGCCGGATGGCCCGAACAGGACAGTGGCGGAAAAGCAATCGGTCGGGCGCCGGAAGTCGGCCTCGACCACGACCCCCTTCCCGAACCGCTTCACGAAACGGGCCACCAACTCGTCGCTCATAGCGCCGGCACCCGCCGTTGGAGGGCGTAGGTCACACAAAGGGCCGCGAAGGCGAAGGCCATCAGCACGAGGGCGGTCCGCCCGGCGGACTCGTAATTCAGCGCCTGTACGTCGTCGTATATGGCAACCGAAAGCGTGCGGGTCACGCCGGGGATGTTGCCGCCGACCATCAGGACCACGCCGAACTCCCCGACCGTGTGGGCAAACGTCAAGACCATTCCCGTGAGGACGCCCGGCCAGGAAAGCGGGACGACCACCCGGAGAAAGGTCCGCAGGCGGGTCTCTCCCAGGCACCACGACGCCTCGACCAGCCTGCGATCCACGGCTGCGAAGGCCGAGGCGAACGGTCGCACGGCGAAGGGCAGGTTGAACAGCACGGACCCCAGGAGGACGCCGGGGAACGTGAAGGGTAAGCGTCCGCCCGTCAGGGCCTCGAAGCCTTGACCGAGGAGACCGTTCGGGCCGGTGGCCGTCAGGACGTAGAAGCCGAGGACCGTGGGGGGCAGCACCAGGGGCAAGGCCACAACCGCCTCGACCAAGAACTTGCCCCGCCAGCGGGCGGACGCCAGCCAGTAGGCCAAGGGCACGCCGAGGGCCAGCAGGATGCCGGTGGTCCACGCAGCCAGTTTCACCGTGACCCATAGCGCCGTCCAATCCACATTCACTCCCCAGGCAGCATGAACCCGTACCGTTTGAGGATGCCCCGGCCCTCCTCGCCCGCCACAAAGGAGCGCAATGCTTGGGTGGCCTCCATGTCCTTCGCCCAGGTCAGAATCACGCCGCCTTGCTCCAGTCGGGGGTAGGCGTCCAACGGGACGGTCCAGTACCGTCCCTTGTCCTTCATGGCCGGGGCCAGCGCCAGTGACAGGGCGATGATGCCCACGTCCGCCGATCCCGACTCTACGAACTGAGCGGTTTGGGCGATGTTCTCTCCCAGGACCAGCCGAGCCTTCACGTCGTCGTAGAGGCCAAACTTCTTGAGAGCGGCTTCGGCTGCTCGACCGTAGGGGGCGTGCTTGGGGTTGGCGATGGCGAGCTTCTTCACCGAGGGATCGGCCACGGCCCGGAGGCCGAGCTTGTCCAAGTCGAGCGGGGAGCCGTTGGGCACCCACACGACGACGTGCCCCACCGCGTAGACCAACTCGGACTCCTTGACTGCCTGGCCCGCGTCAACGAGCTTGCGGGGGTAGTCGATGTCCGCCGAGAGATAGAGGTCGAAGGGGGCCTTGTTGGAGAGTTGGGCGAAGAAGTTGCCGGAGGAGCCGTAGGTAACTGTGACCTTGATGGCGGGGTTCTTCTTCTGGAACTCCGAGGCCACATCATCGAAGGCGAACTTGAGGTCAGCGGCGGCGGCAACACGGACCTCTCGCTCCCCGGCGGGCCGCGTCTTGTCCCCGCTGCACCCGGTCAG